>JAYTDC010000165.1:0-13684 GCA_043736115.1 Segetibacter sp.
TTCAAAATATTTATAACTACATATTATTTCGTTTCGTAACTTCACATAATAAACCAACAATTATTCTATGACCCTTTTTGTAGCAGGTCTGCCCAACGATTTTGATGAAGTTGACTTTAAAGAAATGTTTGAACTTTATGGAGATATAACTTCTGCTAAACTTATTATTGATAGAAATACTGGTAAAAGCAAAGGTTATGGATTTATAGAAATGCCTGATAAAACAGAGGCTACCGAAACAATTTTAGCATTGGATGGCGCTTCAATTAAAGGCAAAAAAATGTCAGTAAAAGAAGCAGAACCACAACCTGCAAGACCCCCCAGAAATTTTAACAGAGACGATGATAACCGCTTTAATAGGCGTTATTAATTTTTGTCTTTTGTTTTTCTACAATGTTGTATAATTCTATTCTTTTTCTATTTCCGCTTCAGTGGTAAATATTATTATTTTTTAACCAAAGAGAATATAGGAGACAGGGCAACACAGAGTATACAAGACGAATAGCGTTTTAATGGCCTTTTCATAACCCTTTTACTGCAATAAAAAAATTAGTGAACTCTCTTTTTCAATTAAAACTTAGGACAAGGCACTCCCTTGCTATCCGCAGGTCTTTTGGTGTAGTTGAGTGAAAGTTCAATACCTCCTTTAGATTCAGAAGCGGTTTTTAAAGACGAAGTAGTAACGTCATAAGTAAGTCCCAATCTAAAGCCGCCAAACTCAAGACCAATATATGGGATAATGGCATCGCTGATTCGTATCCAGCTTCCAACATATACATTGGTTGGGTTATCACCTTCTGATACAGCAAGTTGCATGGCACCACCCAAAACCGTTTCATGTGCTTTTGCCTGTGAACTATATAACCCACTTAAGTGTAAAGTTGTTGTTTGACCTACGGGGAAAAACCCGCCCGCATGTACCGTTGCCCTTTGGTTTAATAAAAAATAAGTACCGGTAAATGATTGCTTGGGACGAAGGATATGATAAAAGGAGGCGCCAACATAAAAGTTGTTGGTTTCGTTGGTGCTTTTACTATAGAGAATACCTGCATTAAGATCATAATAACTATTTTTCAGTGTGTTACCACTAAATACTTCACCTGTAGTTCCCGTAAACCCAAAAGGAGTTAATTGGTCTTCAAACTTAAGGTTAGAAGTATTGAGCATCATATTGCTATAAGTACCCTGAAAGCCTAAACTAATTTGCGAAAAACCATCTTCATCTAACCCTTTGTGATAAGCTGTAGAAAGTGATAGATAATTGACATTTAAAGCACCATTTGCGCTTTTGTCAGAATAGGCCATAATACCCAAACCCCATCTGTCATTGTCGCCTATAGCATTTCTTAAAATAGGGAAGTCAATAGATGCAGTAGTTGTAATAAATGCCCTGTTAATGCTAGGCCATTGATTTCGATAATCTCCTGTAATTCTAAGGTCGCCATCAAATTTCCCCGTAAGGGCTGGGTTAAGGGTAAGCGGTGAGGAAAAAAATTGTGAAAAATGTGGATCCTGTGCAAAACAATTTGCTGTAAATAGAAAAAATAAAATAATAATAGTAATCCTTCGCATTATCTGATTTGCTTACTCTCTAAAGATAGAAACTATCTACGGTACGTTGCCTATATTTTAGTTAAAACTCAATTCTGCATTTTACTTCCGTATGCTAAATCTCCAGCATCACCAAGCCCCGGAACAATATAACCTTTGGCAGTAAGTTCATCATCTATTTCGCCACACCAGATTTTTACATCCGGCTCTTCTCGTTGTACATACTCAATACCTACAGTACACGCTATAGCAGTAACAACATGAATGTGTGCAGGCAAGCCATCATTCTTCATAAACTGTATAGTCTTAACCAATGAAGATCCTGTTGCCAGCATAGGGTCGCTTATTATAACTATACGACCTGCAAGTGGCGGACAACTCATATACTCCAGACTTATTTCAAAAGTTCCGTCATGCTTGTGTTTGCGATAGGCAGATACAAATGCATTGTCAGCTTTGTCAAAGTAATTAAGCATACCGTTGTGCATGGGCAAACCAGCCCTTAAGATGGTAGCCAATACAGGTTGTTCTTTCAACCTTTTACACATTGCAATACCGAGCGGTGTTTGTATTTCTACCTCTTCCCACTCAAGTTGCTGACTTATTTCATAAGCTGCTACTTCTGCTATTCGTTCCAGGTTGCGTCTGAAACGCATTCTGTCGGTTTGTATTTCAGTGCTTCTTAATTCGCCTACCCAATTGCTTACAAGGCTGTGATGTTCGCTTAAATTAATGACCATAATAAATTGCAGATTTCAAATTGTAGATTGCGGCGGGAAAATTACGGCTTATTTCACATAATAGGGCAATATTATGGGTGAGCTTGTGAAATAATTATTCGTCATTTTTTAATTTATCCCTTTATTTATGAAAAAATAGAAATTATATGCTTTATAGGGTTATAGGTGTTATGAGTGGTTCTTCCTTAGATGGTTTAGACCTTGCGTTTATAGAATTTGAGGAAACGGGGGGAAAATGGAATTTTGAAATTAAAGCAGCGCAGTGTGCCGCTTACAATGCCGCATGGCAAGAGCAATTAAAAAATGCACCCCAACTAAGTGCATACGATTATCTCATACTCCATTCGGCATATGGAAAATATATTGGCAAATCTGTTAATCAATTTATTGAGCAATATAATCTTCACCATCAGGTGCAATTAATAGCTAGTCACGGTCATACTGTTTTTCATGCTCCGCAAATGGGCATGACGTCACAATTAGGTGAAGGCGCTGCAATAGCTTCTGTTACTGAAATTAATGTGGTGAGTGATTTACGGGCAATGGATGTTGCCTTCGGCGGTCAAGGCGCACCGTTAGTTCCTATTGGCGAAAAATTATTATTTGCTGATTATGATTTTTGTTTAAACATTGGCGGCATTGCTAACCTTACTTACAAATCTACAAACGGTTACATTGCTTTTGATGTTTGTGCTGCAAACAGGGTACTTAATTTATTAGTTGAAAAAACAGGTAAACTTTTTGATGCTGAAGGAAAAATTGCAGCAGCAGGCAAACTTTATACTCCATTATTAACAAGACTTAATGCAATTCCCTATTATGATAAGCCATATCCTAAGTCGCTTGCCAATAGTTTTGGTGTTGATGAAATTTACCCGATTGTAGAATCATTTGACATTTCTCTTGAAGACAAATTGAGGACTTATACTGAACATATTGCTATGCAGATTGGGTATGCTGCGCAGAAAGTAATTATAAATGGTACGGCAGAAAATAAAAAGTTATTGATTACGGGTGGTGGTGCTTTCAATTCATTTTTAGTGCAACGGATACTACATGCTTTATTGCCTTTGAGCATTGAAGTCATAGTTGGTAATGAAACGTTGGTAAATTATAAGGAAGCATTAATTATGGGCTTAATAGGAGTGCTAAGATGGCGTGAAGAATACACTGTAATAAAGACAGTAACAGGTGCCACAAGAAATAGTATTGGCGGTTCCGTTTGGATAGGACAGGAGGCATAAGAGTGAAGTGCAAAGTGTTAGGTGTAAAGTGTTAGGTAATATAAAACAAAGTATATTTTGAAGTACATAACCCGTTCAGTTTGGATATTGTCAATTGTGAGTTTGCTGACAGATACAGCAAGCGAAATGCTATATCCTATAATGCCGGTTTATTTAAAATCAATCGGGTTTTCTGTATTGTTTATTGGCATTTTAGAAGGAGTAGCAGAAGCCACAGCCGGACTTAGTAAAGGGTACTTTGGCAAGCTGTCCGACCTATCTGGAAGGCGGGTTAGATTTGTTCAGATTGGTTATGGTTTAAGTGCTATTTCAAAACCAATGATGGCCTTATTCATTTATCCATTGTGGATTTTTGGCGCAAGGACAATAGATAGAATAGGTAAAGGCATTCGCACAGGTGCAAGAGATGCCATTTTATCTGATGAAGCAACACCTGCGACAAAAGCAAAAGTGTTTGGATTTCACCGATCTATGGATACAGTTGGGGCGGTACTAGGACCTTCTCTGGCATTGGTGTATTTGTATTTTCATCCGCTTGATTATAAGACACTCTTTTTTATAGCTTTTGTTCCGGGATTGTTGGCAGTTTTGGCTTCCTTTTATTTAAAAGAAGAAAAGATAGTAACAACATCCATAAAACCTAAGACATCTTTCTTTTCATTTTTAGGGTATTGGAAAACAAGTCCATTGGTTTATAGAAAGTTATTGGTTGGACTATTAATATTTACACTGTTCAATAGTTCAGATGTTTTCCTTTTACTTAAAGCAAAACAAGCAGGCCTGGATGATACAACGGTAATTGGAGTTTATATTTTTTACAATATTGTTTATGCATTATTTGCTTTTCCTGTGGGAATTCTTGCAGACAAAGTTGGGTTGAAATCAATTTTCATTATCGGACTTTTATTGTTTGCAATTGTGTATGTAGGTATGGCATACAACACTAACATTTATATTTTGTTTGGCCTGTTTTTTCTCTACGGCATTTATGCTTCTGCTACTGAAGGAATTTCCAAAGCATGGATTTCAAATATCTCTGAAAAAAAAGATACTGCAACAGCAATTGGTACTTTTGCTGGTTTACAAAGTATTTGCACATTACTGGCAAGTTCACTTACGGGCTTTATCTGGTATAAATTTGGGGGCACTTTTGCTTTTTTAACTACAGCTATAGCAACTGTGCTCATAGTTATTTATTTTCTTAGAACACAAATAGTATTATCAACAAAATGGCAGGAGTAATATTTAAGATTTTAAATTAAGCCTTACATCGGGTAAGTACCTTTTTCTTATCTACTCAATATGAGAACCCAAAAAAAGAAAAACGTTTTTTTTATTCCAGTTAAAAAATATTCAGTTACTTTTTTTTCATTTTCAAAAATAATGGCTAATTTTTCATTGTGTAATTATTACACATTAATCTTAAAACGAATTGCCATGAAAATGAAAAACTTTATTATTTTACCATTATTCCTATGTTTTTTTCTTTCTTCTTATGCCCAAAACGGGGATGTTATGATTCAGGGTTTTGACTGGACATCGTGGAGCAATACGTCAGGATGGTATAACGTGGTAGCCTCTAAAGCTACTGAAATGAAAAATGCAGGAATTAACACAATATGGCTGCCACCTCCATCTGATGCTGCGGCCAATGAAGGATATCTGCCAAGGCAGTATTATTTGGTCAACAGCAAGTATGGAACACAGGCACAACTTACTTCCTGCATCTCCACATTGCATACCAATAACATGAAGGTACTGGCCGATATAGTTATCAATCACAGGGTGGGTACTACAGGTTGGGGAGATTTTACAAACCCGACATGGGGTTGTTGGGCAGTTACGGCAGATGATGAATGGAAGAACAATGGCGGTGTGCCCTGTGGAGCCTTTGATACAGGCGAAGGATACGCCGCTGCAAGAGATGTGGATCATACCAATATAACAGTTCAAAATGACATTACTGCATGGATGAACTGGTTAAAAACATCTATAGGTTTTGATGGATGGAGATACGATCTTGTTAAAGGGTTTAACCCCAGCTATGTTGCCAGATACAATGATGGTACACAACCTTATATTAGTATTGGTGAGTTTTGGGATGGCAACAGGCAACTAGTACAAAATTGGATAGATGGAACAGCTCAAAAATCTACTGCTTTTGATTTTCCTTTAAAATATAAACTGGCAGAAGCTGTTAACGGTAACTATACCGTACTTAATGCTGGGGGTCAATCATCTGGGCTTATGGGTTGGTCTCCTTGCAAGGCTGTTACATTTATTGATAACCACGATACCTATAGAGACAACAATGCATTTCCGGCCGATAATGGAAAAGTATTGCAAGGCTATGCTTATATTCTTACACATCCTGGAATACCAATGATATTTTGGGATCATTATTTTGATTGGGCAGGGTATAAAACTCCCATCAACGATTTAATAAAAGTGCGGAAAAGTAATAACATCACCTGTAACAGTTTACTTAATATTCAGATTGCTGCAACAGATATTTACGCGGCAATTATAGATAATAAAGTAGCCATGAAAATGGGCTCGGGTTCATGGTCTCCTTCTGGAAGTGGATGGATTTTAAAAGCGTCAGGCATTAATTATGCTGTATGGGATAAACTGGATGCCTGCACTGGGTTAACGCCGGTTTTAACAGTTAGTCCTGTTGGCCCTTACACTGCTACAGCACCATTTAATATAACCATTTCAGCTACGGCCCCAAACGTAACAACGCCAACAGTATATTATACAACTGATGGAACAATGCCTACAACTGCCTCTGCTTCAGCAATTGGATCTAAAGTACTTAATATCAGTGCTACTACTACAGTAAAAGCCTTTGCCGCAGGCACAAATGGTTGTCCATCTTCAACTCAAACACATACTTACACTATTAATAATGCCTGCACCAATTGCAGCTTCACTGTTTATTTTAACAAGCCTGCTTCATGGACTGCTCCAAAAATATATTATTGGAATACCGTACCAACAGGAGCAATGCCTATGCTTACCTGGCCCGGTGTAGCCATGCAGGTATATAATGGCAATTGGTATAAATATACATTTACAGGAACAACTTCAACTAGCCTCATATTCAATGATGGTACTCGTCAAACTATTGACCTCACCCGAAATAAAACCGGTTATTATGATATGTCAACCAATACATGGACAGATGGAGTGCCCCCTGTTGCAATTAATTATGTAATGGATGGTAATCTAGATGCTGTATCTACACAGGTTGCAGCGGCAAATGGAATTACGCTGAATGCACACTTTAACGGAACTAAACTTTATGTTGCTGCTAAATCTGCCGCAAGCCTGGGAAAGGATGTTTTCATTTTTATTTCGAAAGCACCGGGTGCTATGGCTGCTGCACCATGGTCAAAAGCCGGGCAAGTAGCAGGTAATAATATTTTTCTTGCCAATGAAAGTTCAAACAATTGGAATGGATGGACAGGTTTAACATCAGGGGGTGCAAGTGCTTCGGGTACATATTTAGAAGGTACTGTTGATGTTGCTACGGCTTTTGGTAGCGCCACTCAAACCGTTTATTTATCTGTTGGAGCCTATGGCACAAACAATGGAGGAGTCTTGAACCCACAGTTACCTGTGGCCATTCAGGCAAACGGAAGTATTGAGGCCAATGAATTTCTCGCTTTTACTTTGACAGCTCCATCACTAAAACCAGTTGTTAAGAATGCAGAAACAGATGCAACAGATCTATTTATCCTTGAACAAAATTCTCCGAACCCGGTGAGTCAAAGTGGTGAAACAAAAATAATTTATGCATTACCTTTAGATGGATTGGTTACCATGTCACTTACTGATATTACAGGTCGTAAAGTTCAATTGCTTGAAAACGGTTTTCAACTCAAAGGAAAACACACCACAAGTATTAATGCCAACAACTTAAAGCCTGGAGTTTATTATTATCAATTGCAGCTAAATAGCAATAGAATTATTAAGAAAATGATAGTGGTTAACTAATAAAATATAAGTATTTTATGAGGGTAGGAATTTCCTACCCTTTTTATTTCTTTACTGTTATTTTTACGTAATGATAACCGTTACAGATCAGACGAATCAACAAATTTCCTTAAATAAAATTCCTAAAAGAATTATTTCACTTGTACCATCACAGACAGAGTATTTATATAGTCTTGGTTTGGAAGATGAGGTAATAGGTATTACTAAATTTTGCATTCACCCCCATGAGTGGTTTAGAAACAAAAAAAGGGTAGGAGGTACTAAGAATTTAAATTTAGAATTGATTACAAGCCTTAGTCCTCACTTAATAATAGCAAATAAAGAAGAAAATGTAAAAGCACAGATTGATGAGCTAAAAAAAATCTGCCCGGTTTATGTAAGTGATGTCTTCAATCTACATAGTGCATTACAAATGATGTACGATGTCGGCATTATTACCGGAAGAGAAACAAAATCCTCTACAATTGTAGCACAGATCAACGAATTGTTTCAACATTTACAACCAATAAAAATCAGAAAAACTGCTTACATGATTTGGAGAGATCCTTACATGACTGTAGGTGGTGATACCTTTATAAGCGATATGATGCAGCGTTGTGGATTTCAAAATATGTTTCAAAAACAAAACCGCTATCCCGAAATAACAGTTGAGCAACTAAGACAAATGAAGTGTGAACTGCTTTTGCTTAGCTCGGAACCATATCCTTTTAAGGAAGAGCATTTAGTAGAAATTAAGGCACAACTACCTGATACCAAAGTTATACTTGCAGATGGAGAAATGTTTAGTTGGTATGGAAGCAGATTATTACAGGCAACAAAATATTTTAATAATCTGATTAACTTATAACTTACTTCCGGTGATAAATAATAACGGTATAAAAAGCAATTTCTACTTTCAGAAAAACCAATCAATTATCTATTCTCCTTTCATCCTTTAAAAAGGTAATTTATGTATAATTATGTAGCGGGTAGTTAAATTATAAGAATGGTTCACATTCAACTTTCAACTACTGTATTTGTTAATTACATTGACCTAGTGCATACCATAGTACAATGAAAATAAGAACAGTACTAAAACAGCCACCACCCAATTTTTTTGCACCATAACCTGCTAATAAACCGCGAAAAATATTATTCATAATTTTAAATTTCAAAAGCAATTAAAAAAATTGTACCACATTATCAATAAATTAGGGAATTACCCGAAAGTTATTTTTTCAAAAAAGCGATTAATATCTCTTTTTGTTTTGTAACAAGAGTAATTATTCTTTTTTCTTAAGTTTATCTTTAAAAACTTTTCGAAATTTTTCAACCTTAGGTTGTACAACATAACGACAATACAATTGTCCAGGGTTGTTGTTGAAATAATTTTGATGATAATTTTCAGCGGAATAATAATTAGAGAGGGGTTCCACCGTAGTTACAACAGGATTGGTCCATGCACCGGATTTATTTAGTTCAGCCTTATATTTGTCTGCAGTATTTTTCTGTTCCTGATTGTGATAAAATATAACACTTCTATATTGAGGTCCATAATCATTTCCTTGTTGGTCTGGTGTAGTGGGGTCATGTGTCTTCCAAAATACTTCCAATAATTCATCGTAAGATATTTTAAGTGGATCATATATTATTTGTGCTACCTCTACATGTCCCGAAGTTTTACTACAAACCTGCTCATAAGTAGGGTTAAGTATATGACCCCCACTGTAACCGCTTGTTACTTTTAATACACCATCTAATTGCTGAAAAACGGCTTCAACACACCAAAAACACCCTGCACCAAATGTAGCTGTATCTGTTTTGCTTATCATTCCAGTTTTATTTGTAAAATTTGTAGAGGTTGAAGCTTGAGGTTGCGTGCAGCCAATTATAGCAAATACTACGAAAACGTTTCCAACCAATAAGTTTCTTAATTGTAAAATACATGCAATCATTTACTATCTAATTTACTTAAGCAATGCAATACAAATGTAATAGAACATTTTAATTTTTATTGCTTAACTACACCCATCTTAACAAACCCTATTTAAAATAATTGAATTTTTAACATAGGTACATGATTTATTAATTTATAATAAGCATGAACCCGTTTAAAGATATAGAATTTTATTTGTTGTTAGATATTAAATATATATATTTTTTGCGGAAAAATATCAGCAATAAAAAGTATGTTTTTACGTTTTTATTCCATTAAATACAAGGGGTAAGAATGCGTGATATAACAATACCATTATGGGTAAAAAATATACTAAAAACACCTGTATCAATTGAGAAGTACGAAACAAAAGATTTAGAAAATCTTAAACAGAAGCTCAGTCGGTTTAATAAAAATAACAATCCCATAGTTACAGTTGTTATACCTGCATGGAACGAGGAACAGGGTATATTACATACGCTGGTTTCATTGGCCAATTCTACTTGCCCTTATGCAGTTGAATTAATTGTTGTTGACAACAACTCAACTGATGGTACAGGACTTTTATTGCATAAATTAGGAGTAAAGTCATTACTAGAAACCAAGCAGGGAGTAGGTTTTTCAAGAAAAAAAGGATTGATTAATGCCAAGGGTAAATATGTATTAACGGGTGATAGCGATACACTATATCCACCTTCCTGGATAGCGAATATGACTAATGAAATGATTCAAAATGAAGAATCTAAAGTGTTTTGTGTTACAGGAGGATATTCCTTTATACCTTCTACGAAATCTGCAAGATGGAAGTATGCATTTTATGAAATTTTGAGTTCTATTATAATTAAAAGAAAGCAAAAACATGAGCCTTATCTCACGGCCCTTGGTTTCTGTAGCGGATTTGTAAGAGACAAAGGAATAGAAGTAGATGGATATAATATAGAGGTACAGCGAACTGGTAGAGGCAATGGAGGAGTATTAGAGAATAATGCTACCGAAGACGGTATGATGGCTTTGCGCATAATGAATGCAGGCGGAAAAATTAAATGCATTAACTCACGTAGTACAAGAGTATGGACAAGCGACAGACGAATACAATTAGATGGTGGATTAAATAATGCCATGAAAATGAGAATTAATAAATATCTATTTCCAAAATAACCATGACTATTTCTTCAGCAATAAAATCAAATAATTTTATTAAGCATTTTATTCATTGGTTGTTGATTCCTAATCATCAGGCAAAACCCCGAAAGTGGGTAAGTTGGTTTGTAAATCCATGGTTGCACAAACGAGGAAGAGGTGTTACAATATGCAGAAGAACCAGAATGGATGTTTTGCCTTTCAACGATTTTAGTATTGGCGATTACAGTACAATAGAAGATTTTGCAACAGTTAATAATGGTGTGGGTTTAGTTAAAATAGGTAATAATTCCAGAATTGGTTTGGGCAACGTTATTATTGGACCTGTTACAATAGGCAACAATGTTATTCTTGCTCAAAATGTTGTGTTAAGTGGTCTAAATCATGAATATGAAGATGTGACTGTACCTATAAGCAAACAGCCCGTATCTGTTGCTGATATTATAATAGAAGATGAATGCTGGATAGGCGCTAATGTTGTAATTACTGCAGGGGTAACAATTGGCAAACATAGTATAATAGCAGGCGGTGCTGTAGTTACAAAAGACATTCCACCTTATAGTGTAGTTGTTGGTAATCCTGCCAGGGTCATTAAGCAATATAATTACGGCTCAAAAAAGTGGGAGAGGATTTGATAATTATGCTTATTTATACTTTTTATTAAAACCTAAAATACAACAACATCTCCTATTCATCTTACAAAAAAATTAACTGAATTAGCTATGAAGCATAATTCATGGGCTTTTTGATGTAAACTATTACTCCCTTCAATTATATTTTCATCTGTAACTTTTACTTCAGGCTGCAACACTATTTCTATTAATTTACCTCCTCCAGTTGCGCTTTCTTCCATAGTACCTAAAGCAAGGTCTTCATATTCAACAACTACTATACCCGCATTTGCACATAATTGAAGATAACAAAGCATATGGCAGGATGATAGAGATGCCAACAACATTTCTCCAGGATTATATCTATTTAAATAGCCTCTGAATGCCTTATCAGATGATGAAAAAATTACGGATTTACCTTTAACAACTTTCTCATGGTCTTTGCTATGTGAATAATAATTTTTTGTTCCTGTATCCGAATTAGGTTTCCATACATTACTAATAGTATGGTGATGAAGTTTATTCATACCTGAAATTATAAAATAGGCAATGCATTTTCATATTAAAAACGCCCTCCTTGCAAAAACATTACAAATTATTAAAATTTAGTTCTGTAAAATCTAAAGTAGAAATTTTTTATAATTACCTGATTCAAATTACTAATACCTAAAAAAGATACCATTTCTATTTTATAACTTGCACGTCCTTAAATATTTTCAAATTATAATTCTTATTTTATTATATTTTAAAAAAATATAAATAATTGAAGGTCTGATGTTTGCATATAAAATAGGGATTAATAAAAAAACAAATTATGAAACGACTTTCACTTTCAATTTTGGTAATTGCAGGATTATTTTTATCTAGTAATTCCATAGCACAAGGTAGCGGAATAGGTTTTCACATGACTACAAATGAGTATGTTGGTGATTTATCTAATAACAACTACAGACTTTACAATTTTAAAAATTTTAAGGCAGGCGGTGCTATAACACTTCAACAAAGCTTAAATTCCTCTTTTAATTTAGTGGAATGGGCGGGTTACAACCGGGTTCAGCATTTTAAGCCTACAAGCGATTTTGTATTAGGTCAACCAAATGGTGTAGATGCTGATTTTTTCAATTTTAATGTAATGTTGAAATATAAGTTCAACAATGGATATTTATTTAAAAAAGACGCTGCCCTTGCACCATTTTTAATTGGTGGAGTAGGTATTACTCATATAAAGTCAACTTTATATTCTGGTCCGCAGGCAATAGGTAAAACTGTTTTACCATCTGCCACTAAGCCAAGCCTAATTGGTGGTGCTGGTATATTTTTCAGATTCAATGAAGTTGTAGGTATTGAGGCTGCAAGCATGTTCAACCGTCCATTTTATGACGAGTGGGATGGCATTAAAAAAGGTGGAAATGATATGTACCTACAACATAGTATAGGTCTGGTATTTTCGTTAAAAAAACCAACTGATACAGATAGGGATGGTGTATATGACAAAAGAGATAGTTGTCCTAATACTCCTGCAGGAATTGCAGTAGATACAAAGGGATGCCCAATTGATTTTGATGGTGATGGCGTTCCTGATTATTTGGATAAATGTCCTAGAGAGGCAGGTACTGCTGCACTAGGTGGTTGTCCTGATAAGGATAATGATGGAATAGCAGATGCAGAAGATAAATGTCCTACAATACCTGGATTGGCTAAATTTGAAGGTTGTCCTGATTCTGATGGTGATGGTGTAGAAGATTCTAAAGATAAATGCCCTAATACTGCTTCGGGTGTACCTGTAGATGGTCAAGGCTGTCCATTAGATACAGATGGAGATAAGGTTTCTGATTATCTTGATAAGTGTCCAAATACCAAAGCTGGAACTAAAGTGGATGCTACAGGTTGTCCTATTGATAATGATGGTGATGGTGTACCAAATGCTATGGACAAATGTCCCAATACCCCTGGACCTGAAAGTAACAATGGTTGCCCTGTTGTAAAAGAAGAAGCCAAAAAACGTTTGAATTTTGCAACAAGAGGCATTTATTTTGAAACAGGTAAATCGGCGCTTAAACCTGAATCTTATCCTAAGCTGGATGAAATAGTAAGCATTATAAATGAGTATCCTGACTATAATCTTAAACTAAGTGGTCACACTGACAACGTAGGTACAGATGAAAATAACCTAAACTTAAGTCAGGCAAGAGTTGATGCAGTTAAAGCTTATCTGGAGAGTAAAAATGTACCCCAATCAAGATTAGAAGCAACTGGTTATGGCGAAACAAAACCTATAGCGACTAATAAAACTGCTGTAGGCAAGGCACAAAACAGAAGAGTTGAAATGGAATTGTATTTGAAATAAAATAATTTAGTTAAAGCCTAATTTTTGATTCTTATAAAAGAGGCTGTCTCAAAACTAAGGAGGCAGCCTCTTTTATTCGGATCCCTATAGGAGAAGGGTTGACGTTTAAGCGATTCTCAAAGCTAATTTTTAGT
>JAYTDC010000166.1:0-17993 GCA_043736115.1 Segetibacter sp.
CCAAGGCGATATGCAGACGATATCACAAAAATGAAAAAAAATAAACCAAAAAAATGAATGGAGATTGGATACTTTTAACACTGAATAGTTACTTTTTTAATAATAAATAGTTTACCCAAATTAATTAATTTAGTATGAATAGCATTAACCAACAACAAAAAGAAGAAAACTATAAAGACCTTAAGGGAAAAGATGCAGGAAAAAAAATTAAAGAACTTGCCGAAAAAGCAGACAGCTGTTTTTTCTGCACCAATATAACTACAGGCCAACCTCTTAGCGTTAGACCTATGTCACCCCAAAAAATTGATGAAGCTGGTAATTTTTGGTTTTTTAGCGCAGATGATACCCATAAAAATGCAGACCTGCAATTAGATAATAAAGTACAACTGTTATTTCAGGGTTCTGCTCATTCAGATTTTTTAAGTGTTTATGGACAGGCTACAATATCCCGGGATAAAGCATTAATTGAAGAATTGTGGAGTCCACTGCTCAAAACCTGGTTTACAGATGGTGTTGATGATGATAGAATAACAATTATAAAATTTGAAACTTTAGAAGCTTATTATTGGGATAACAAGCATGGTGATGCAGTAGCATTTATAAAGATGGCAGCCGGTGCATTGTTAGGCAAAACTATAGATGATAGTATTGAAGGAAAGCTAAAGATTTAATCAATTCATTCATTTGGATTTCCATTTTAAAGATAGTTTTGTTTAACCCTTATTACTGCAAACCTTTGATTTCAACATTCAACTTTTAATTTCCATTCATGAAACTTATTACATTTTATCTAACCGGTATTATCATACTTATTACAGCTTCAAGCTGTCAAAATAATCAAACCAAAGTTGATAAAGAAGATACATTAATCAGTCTTAAACCCGCGGATACAACAATTGTTGTATCTGGTTCTACCCAATGTTATTTTTCTACTTTCAACAGAGATACAACATTTGTAAGTTTAACTATATACGGAGATACTATTAATGGAACAATGAATTGGATACCTTATCAGAAAGATGGTGCAAGAGGTACTTTGGCAGGAAGAAAAAACAGTCATGGTGAATTTGAACTTCTTTATAATTACATGATTGAAGGGAACAACCAAACAGAAACTAAAGTAATGAAAGCTGAAGGCAATAAATTGATGATTAAAGTAGGTGAACTATTAGATCCAAACAATGATGGACACTTGATTTATAAGGATGTGAATACAAGTACATATAAAGACACCCTATCTAAGCTAGATTGTAAGTAATTCATTTATATTACAGGAATAATACCAATGTGATTTTTAAAATATGCCAATATTTTAAAAATCTTACAGTGGTTTAGACTGATGGAATCAAACAAATAGTCAAATGAAGCGAAGCTGAATTGGATTAAATTGTTTGTCCAATCGGTATGATCCTTTTAAGGTTATTGTATTTCAAACTTATTAATAGGAAAATTGAAAAAGGCTGCCCGTTTAAGACAGCCTTTTTTCAATTATTGGGGTTAATTATTTTTTACTTCACTATCTGCATTTCTTTGGTGTCAGTTTTTACACCATCAACCAATAATGTATAAAAATAAGTACCTGTTGTTAAAGCTCCGGCAGATAAGGTAACCTGTCCATTGCTTTTAGCATTTAAAGTCATGGATTTGATGATTGAACCTCTGGCGTCAGTAATTATCATTTGTGCATTTTTTACCTCTTTTGGTAATCTATATTTGATAACAGTACTATTATTTACCGGATTAGGTGCATTTTGCTCTAATACAGGCTTATCTATAGCTTGTATAGTTTCAATTTGATTCACTGTTTTTGCCTGACCTTCTAATGCATTGAATTTCTGCATTAATAATGCTATTTGGGCTTGTTGCTGTTGAGTTATAGACTTAAGATTATCTATTTCTGTTTGT
This sequence comes from Segetibacter sp., assembly GCA_043736115.1. Lineage (GTDB taxonomy): Bacteria > Bacteroidota > Bacteroidia > Chitinophagales > Chitinophagaceae > Segetibacter. The sequence goes on from JAYTDC010000166.1 coordinate 1,906, forward strand.
TGCTTTGTAATGGCAGCACTCTTATCGTCCAATTGTTTTTGAACATCTTTAAAAGCATTTATAGATGCTATCAGTATTGGGTGAATATTTAGGTTTAGGTAACCATCAGCATCTGTACCAACTGCTTCAGGAAATACTTTCTGTACATCCTGTGCCGCAAAACCTACTGCTTGTGTACTAATAATAGCTTCCTCAAATTTACGGTTTCCAACATTTTTGTAGTGATAGGCAATTGGGTTTAGCTTTATGATATCAGCAAGACCTTTTGCATAAGCACCATCTATATTTTTCAAACGGGCATCAGATGTTATTGTCCATGTGCTTGTTGATGGCTTACGGCCTTGGTCTAATGATAATTCCAGTTGACCACCCGGCGTAATAGTGCCTAACCCCAGGCGACCAGTTGACCTTTGTAAAAACATTTGAGTAGCATTAAATGTAATGTCACCGGTATTGCCAATTTTTAAACGCTCTGCACGGTTAGAGCTATTTGACCCTGTTACAAATGATATACGGGCAGGCACGTTACCAGTTGAGGGAGTACCGTCTACATAAAAGTCTATGGATGCAGGATTCTGGAAAGTAGCCCCATCATGTCCTGAAGCAAGAAAAGACATCAGAAAGTCATTGGAAGCTACAGCTGCAGGTACAGCCAGCGTACCTCTTCCCCTACGTCCTATAAACACAGGCCTTGCATTGGCAAGTGTTGAAGCCATAGAAAGTATGTAATCTGCATTTCCGGTCGTTTGCTCTCCATATCCTGTAAACAAAGGGGCACCTGCATTGGCCCAGGTTGTTGCAGGTGTACTACCAGAAATTTTGACAGTAATATTTTGTTGACTGTAAAACTGACCAAAGCTGATTGATGCTATGCTAGTAAAGCATAGTATTAAACCCAGTGTTAAAAACTTTTTCATAATTCTTATTTTAATTTTTAGTTTTTGATTATTGTTTTTATTAAGTAACAGAAAGAAATTACAACACTTCAAATTTACCATTGGTTAGTAAATTGAATTTATTTATTACTCTTATTTTTTTGCCCTGCTTCACCGTTACACTTGTGCCAGCAGATATAGTTTGAATAACATTTACCACACACTCCAAGTTAATAGTTGGGTTTATGATTACTACTTCACCATTAGTTAATGTAGTTGGGGGTACAAGATTGTTTTTCCAGTTTGCAACCGTACTCCAGTTACCACTTCCAGTAAATTCGTAAACCGTAGGACCAAGGTAAGTAAAATTTGTTAATGACAATGCAGTTCCAAAAGGTGTAACCACTTTTATTTTTCCTGTAGCACCCGGACCTACTACAGCTGTAACCGTTGAATCATTTAGTGATATGAATGATGCTGCCGCTTCGGTTCCGAAACTTACTGAAAGTGCATCAGATAGATTTTTACCTTTAATTGTTACTGTTGCGTCTTTCAAAGCACTTGCAGGGTTAAATGAAGTTATGGCAGGTGTTAACAATTTGAAATTATAATTTCCACTTGTTCTGTTGAAAGATATTCTGTAGAATCCTGAATCAGGAATTGGAATGTCAGGACCATTTTGTGTACCTACTCCAGAGGGAAAAGTTGTTGAGCCCCAATTCACTGCCCATGCCTTATCTTTTCTGAATTTTACACGTCCGGTATCCAACTTATAATCAAGGGAGTAATTTACACCAAGATCCAATGACTTCATGGGTTTATCATTTGTCCAGCCACCTACAGCAGTGCCTACAATACTTACAGAAGTATCGGCGCTCTGAAACTCATAATAATTGCTAACCTTGTTGTATTTCACAGAATAATTGCCGGAAGATAATGGTATAGAAGGCCCGCCGGGTATAGCATTTCCATAGGGGAAAGTAGTATCTCCCCAGGTACCTGTTCCTGCCGAGTCTACTACCTTAACTCCTCCTGTAGAAAACGGATAATTTACCAGTGTATAAGTGAACCCATCTGCACTATTCATCTGAACCTTCTGATTACTGGTTGAAGTTCCCTGCAGATATAATTTAGTAAAATTGTTAGCCGGCGGAGGAGTAGGACTACCAAATGAAAATGCACCTGTTTGTACATTGAAGGTGACATTGTACTTGCCTGCTGTTACAGGTACATCTTTACCATCCTGCGTACCAACGCCTGATGGGAAACTACTATCTCCCCAGTTTACTGCCCAGGAATTAGCAGCTCTGAATTTTACAGGGCCTGCAGTAAAATTCTGGTTATAAATCCTGTAGGTTATACCGTCTGTAGTAGTCATTGGTACATCTGTTGACCAACCGCTAAGTGCAGGACCAATCATACTGATAGAAACATAAGGTTCAGCAAATATTGCAGGTGTTGTAATATTTATTTTTGACCAAACAGAGTAGTCTGTACCAAATGTATTTAGTATCCAACCTGTACCTGCAGGTGTCCATGATCCTGCACCAATTTTTACAGCAACCTTACCATCAATATAAGCTGCATAAAATGATGTAGAAGCTGAAACACTCACAGTACTCCATGCATTTATACCGTTTTGTTTACGAACAGCAATCAGTTCATTTATTTTTTGCTTATTGTTTAACCAATGTCTCATAAAAACCATAGGAATACCGGCATGGGTAAGAATATAAGCATTAGCTTTCATGATGTTATCATTTCCGCTGATATTGGCAGCATCATGATTTTCAGTAAACGTGACAGCATAATCGGCAAATCCAAAAGTGCCGGCCAGGCCAGGCATAGCACCACCATTATTTAGTTCACTCCAGGCACCTTTTAATGCTCGGTCTAAGATATAAAACAAGGAAAAGTCAAAAGTAGCAGATCTGTTGGTGTTACCTGTTAAGGTAGAACCTGATGCATTTACCCAATTGGTCAGTAAACCTATGTTAGCATCAAAATATTCTCCTACACTAAAGTAAGGAGTAGAAGATGCGTTGTAAGTACCTACATATTTTGCAGGAAACCCTTTGGTAAAATCCCATCTCCAGCTATCAAACCCAAGATTTTTCAAACTGGCCATATAAGACTTATAACCATTTTGCACGGTCAGGCTTTTATGGTTCATATCTCTAACACCGCTGAAGCCTTCCCCCTCATCTAACTGATTACTACAGGGCTGTATTTGCCCTGCCACACCTTTCACTTCATCATCATCAGTAATAACATCGCAACCCCATGCAGGGTTTGTAAAGTCAGCCCATGCGGTAGTACCATTTCTATGGTTGGCTATTACATCGGCCATGCCATGCATACCTTTGGCTTTTATTGCAGATAGATAAGAACGTAATTGTGCCTCTGAACCATGTGCATTGCCAATTAGATTAAGCTGCTGCGGAAAATAAGCCATACCGCTTCCATCGCTTGGAGGTGGAGTCCAGATTAAATCAATACCTGATGCTTTCAACTGTCCGGAACGTGCCTTAAGAAAATTATAAAGGCCACCCTCTGAACTTACGGTGGGGTCAGTGTAAGAATTCCACCAAAACCCTTGCATCATTACATTAAACTTGGGGTCTGTACTCTGCGCCTTTGCAGAATATTGCCATGATGCAAACAAAAAGAACACCAACACCACATACCTTGTGAGTAGCTTTCGTTTCATAATTAATAAAAATTGATTTTAAAGTGACAAAACAATCAGAAGGAGCAACTGCATGGAAAAGCAAAATCGTTTCTTCTTCAAAAATAAAAATAGCTAAAGAATTCCAAATCATGTAATTTTTACACATTAAATTTTAAAAGCCATTTTTAATTGTCAAGAATTGAATTATCAAATGCCATAATGATGTGAAAATTTCTATTGAAATATTTTAGCATCCCACTAATAAATAGTTATTTGATTCATAGACATTATTCGTTTTTAAATGAATAATATGTTTTATTTTTAATTTTTAAAAAATAACTGCACATGAGATTCTATAATTTATGCGTAAAGCTTTTTCTTGGATGCATTTTTCTCATTTTTCTTTTTTCATGTGAGACAACAATATATCTTGTAAGACATGGAGAAAGAGTAACAACAGGTACCAATCCCGTATTGCTACCGGCAGGCGAAGCAAGGGCACAAACACTTTCGCAAATACTTGCTGATAAAAAAATTAATGAAGTATTGACTACTGACAGTAACCGTACACGGCAAACAGCACAACCCACCGCTACACGTTTTAATCTTCCTCTCACTATTTACCGTAAGGATACTATTCCCGGTTTTGTAGCAAGTCTTAAAAACAAATGGGGCAAAAATATTTTGATTGTATCGCACAGCGAAACTATACCCTTGATTGTTCAGGAGTTTGGATATAATTTGCAAAGTCCTATAACAGGTTTTAACCGGTTAATTACAATAAAAAGAAAAAAAGGTAATCCTGTGGAAATGACTTACGAGGAAACGACATATGGGAATCAGTAAATGGCTTATTACTAGAATTTGGGAACAATCATTTACCACCGGTTTTATTTGTATTCATACCTGATATCATAAATATTTAATTGTTCAGTCTGATCGTAATATTCAACTCTTATGAGTTCTCCTTTGTTATAAAATTTCTTTTCACCTTTTTCAACACTATTTTTCATAAAACCTGTTCCACATTATTTACAGAAAGCATACCAACACCCCACTTCAGCACCCAGCTATAAGGTAAGTAGCCATAACCCATATCGCCCCAACACTTGCCATGCGAATTCTTTATGATAAAATAACCGCCGCCATCTCCAGGTGTTACCGATAAGTTGGCTGGTATCATATCATTGTCCACGTAACCCACAAGTGCTACTGTGTGTTGCCCCAAATTTTCAGGTGGTTCTTCATTGGCATCAAAAACAATAAAACCTTTTCCATCTGTTGCAGAATGATTTTCTTTTTTGAAACTTAGAGGCACATTGAAGGCAGCTATCAATGGTTTGCGGTCATTCAATTGCAGCTTAGCCAACGTAATATCATTGTCCCAAATTGGATCCCATACAATACTAATGTCAGTTAGCCTGAATCCTCTTGTGTTTACAATATCTGGTTCATGCACACAAACTTCTATTTGGCCTACTATTTCCTCTGTCCATTCTTCAACTTTGTTGCATACCCACTCCACCAGGTTGAAGGTGTTGAGCAACAAACCAAACCCGGCTGTTGAGAAAGGCGCACAGATATTTTTTACAACTTTGATAGTATCAGTAACATCCATCGTATAACATCTTTTAACAGCTTGATGGCTTGTGTCCGAACAAATGCCAGTGTAATTATCACATGAATGAGTGAATGCCTCTCCAGTCGGAGGAGAAGGTTCCCTTGACAATGATGGGTTGTATTGCCATGCAGATTCAGGAGAAAATATATGGCCCCTGATAGCTTGATACAGCAAGCCAAACGTGGCAGCATTACCATCTTCAAAGTCACCTTCGAAAACATTTGGATTCCAGTCTATTTTTTGTTTTTTATACAAATCCTGTTCACTAAGATTAACTTTCTGTCCATACTTTTCAGAAATTTTAGTTTCTATTGCTCCACAGATGCCAAATGCTGTGCAGGTATTTCTTTTACCTTGGTTTTTTACACTAGTCAAATGGGTTTTCAAAGGCCAATCTATATTTTGCAAAAAACCCTTAGGGTTTTTTGCAGGGTTAGAAACAGCGCAATCCTCGTCAACAAACTGATCTGTTTTGTCCCCTTCACCTTCTTCGGGGCCGGGATTGGTAGGGTCGTAAGTTGTAGAAATGAGAGTAACCGGATATAGCAACTTAAACCCAAAAATTGCCAGGTCTTGTAACCATTTTGGGATCGCTTTGGTTTCAATGGTAATGGTCTTTGGGAATTTTAAAAATTTGCCATCATCATTTCCCGGATTTTTTTTAAGAATAGCTTTGATTCGCTTATACAAATCATTGTAGAGCTTGATGTTGTTGATTTTATTTTCCCTGATCCTTTTTATGTAAAAAAGATCAGTAGCTGTTGTTTCTAAACTGTTAAGCAGAAATGTTTGGTTTCCATCTTTAAATTCAATTGGGAGCTTTTTTTGTGCCAAAGGATCTTTTGTAATAAAACCGGATAAGTAGTGCTGTTTCTGGGTCAGCGTTTTTGAAATTTCTTTAAAAATTAATTTCCTGTTTTCTAAAGCAACTTTCTTTGACTTTTCCTGGATATCCTCTGTTATAATTTTGATTTCCTTATTACCATCCAGGATTTTCTTCAGTTCTTTCTTTGTCATTTTAGGGTGGTTTTTCACCCTCTTTTTGTCTTCGTCTGTTTTGATGTGTTTGAAATAAATGTAGTGCATTTGTTTTGGTTTTAAATTGTAATTACTTTTTTCCGGTTTTCTCCACTACCTTTTTTATTAAACCCAAATGATAGTTTAGCAGTATAAACAGAATTAAATTTAGGCCAATAATCAATTGTAAAAAAATAAAATAGCGCAGTTTCATCGAAGAAACTATCAAAATTGTAGCAATACAGCTAATAATGCACAGAAAAGATGCTTAAAGCATAAGTTCATTACGGTTATGATTAAACTACAACAGTCCTCCCAAACAATAAATCCCTTTCCCTACTTTTGCCCCAATGAGCAAAGTGACGTCCGAAACTCCGTTGATGCAACAGCACAAGGCCATCAAGCAAAAATACCCTGATGCCATTTTGTTGTTTAGGGTGGGTGATTTTTATGAAACTTTTGGAGAGGATGCCATCATCACCAGCCGTGTGTTGGGCATTACATTGACCAAAAGAAACAATGGGATTGCGGACAATGAACTGGCTGGCTTTCCCTACCATGCTTTGGATACTTATCTGCACAAGCTGGTAAAGGCAGGCTATCGTGTTGCCATCTGCGACCAATTGGAAGATCCTAAAATGGCAAAGGGTATTGTGAAGCGTGGCGTGACCGAATTGGTTACACCCGGCATTGCCACCGGCGACAAATTACTGGAACATAACAGCAACAACTTTTTGGCTGCAATACATTTTACCGACCAACAACAGGCCGGTATTGCTTTCCTGGACATTTCTACCGGAGAAATGTTTGTAAGCGAAGGCAATACAGAATACATTGACAAGTTGCTGCAAAGTCTAAAGCCTGCTGAAATTATTTTCCAAAGACAATATCAAAAACATTTTAAAGAAACCTTTGGCAGCAAGTTTTATACTTACACGCTTGATAGCTGGATTTTTGATACGGTTTATGCTACTGAAAGTTTGCTCAAACATTTTCAAACACATTCTCTCAAAGGATTTGGTGTGGAAGATTTGCCACTGGCTATAGTAGCCGCGGGTGCTGTTTTCCATTACCTGAAAGATACCGAGCATCCCAACCTACAGCACATTACTTCTATTCAGCGTTTAGACAAAGATGATTTCCTTTGGATGGACCGGTTCACTATCCGCAATCTGGAGCTGTTGGGCAGTGGTGCAGAAAATGGAAATACACTTCTCAAGGTCCTTGACAATACTGTAAGTCCAATGGGTGCAAGGCTGCTGAAACGTTGGCTAATTATGCCATTGAAAGATATTGGCAAAATAAATGAACGACTTGATTTGGTGGAGTTTCTGATAAAAGATGTAGAGCTTAGAATAAAACTGACCCAACATATAAAACAGGCAGGTGACATAGAAAGGTTGGTGAGCAAAATCCCACTTAAGAAAATTAATCCCCGTGAGGTTTTGCAAATAGCCAAAGGCCTGCAACAGGTGGAAGCTATTCGTAACGATGGCATTGTAGCCAGCAACGATTACCTGAAAAGATTATCAGATGCACTCAACCCATGTCATTATATTTTAGACAAAATCCTAAAAGAAATTGTTGAGAATCCACCAGTGTTAGTGAGTAAAGGCAGTGTGATAAAACCCGGCGTACATGCAGAGTTAGATGAACTTAGGGGCATTGCCGGTACCGGCAAAGAATATCTGGTACAACTGCAACAAAAAGAAGCAGAAGGCACAGGTATTTCCTCGCTAAAGGTTTCGTTCAACAATGTTTTTGGCTATTATCTTGAAGTCACCAACATTCATAAAAACAAGGTGCCGCAAACATGGATTAGAAAGCAAACCCTTGCCAATTGCGAACGATACATTACCCCGGAACTAAAAATCTACGAAGAAAAAATAATCGGTGCCGAAGACAAAATAGCAGCAATAGAACAGGAACTGTACGACAAGCTACTCATGGAATTACAAGATTATATAGCACCTATGCAGGTGAACGGAAGTGTGCTTGCTATCATGGATTGTTTGGGATGTTTTGCTCAAAATGCTTTGCAGTACAACTACAAAAAACCCGTATTGCACAACGGCCTTGAGTTTGATATAAAAGACAGTCGCCACCCGGTAATAGAAAGAAATTTACCACCCGGTGAAACCTATGTAGCCAATGATATTATGCTTGACCCGTCAGGTCAACAGGTGATTATTTTAACCGGTCCCAACATGAGTGGTAAGAGTGCGTTGTTGCGGCAGACTGCATTAATAACACTAATGGCGCACACAGGAAGTTTTGTACCTGCAGGTGCAGCTAACATTCCTTTAACCGACAAAATATTTACCCGTGTTGGTGCAAGCGATAACCTAAGCGGCGGCGAAAGCACATTTATGGTAGAGATGAACGAAACAGCCAGTATCATTAACAACCTAACACCACGAAGCCTGATTTTATTGGATGAAATTGGTCGGGGCACAAGTACGTATGATGGTATAAGTATAGCCTGGAGTATAGTTGAGTATCTGCATTCATCGCCTCATGCACCCAAGACTTTGTTTGCCACCCATTATCACGAACTTAATGAGTTGGAGAATAAACTGCCAAGGGTGAAAAACTACCACGTAACCAACAAAGAGATTAACAACAAAATTATTTTCTTGCGCAAATTGGCACCCGGAGGCAGTACTCACAGCTTTGGTATTCATGTGGCCAAAATGGCCGGTATGCCGCCATCACTTATTGACAGGGCAAACGAAGTATTGCATCAACTGGAAAGCAAACATGTAGAAGAAAATGAAAACAATATTTTGCCGAAGGCTAATAATATGGCCACCAATGTTAAGCAACTATCTATCCCTAAAATGCAGTTGAGCATTTTTGATGCACACAGCGAAACTTTTGACGAGATAAGGAGAATGCTGAATGAAATTGATATAAACCGGTTAACGCCGGTAGAAGCTTTAATGAAGCTGAATGAGATTAAGGGTAAAATAAAGTAACAGAGCCTATTTCAAAGGCTTTACATCACTAGGTACTTTATCTATAAAGGTATCAAAATATAAATCCTGATTGTTTTTGATACTACTGTTAATAGAAGAAATAGTAAGGTTTAAACTATCTAATGATGATGCAGTATTTCTTTTAATATAACCTTTATTATCTTTTATAAGATCATAAATGTCTAATTGCAGTCCACTAAAGTAATTGTACTTGTTCAAATTATTTTTTGCATTTTCTTTTGTATTAAACACACTGGGTAATATACCAAAAAGTGTAGTGCAGAAAAAGATGATAAGAAAGGTAGATTTTAAATAAAAGCTATCTGTAGCATCCCACCCTTTTTTTATGAGTAAAAAGCCCAATATACCTGATAAGATAGAGGATAAGGCAAAGAAAATAGTAAAAGCATAGCCATAAGAATTGAAACGCTGTGCCATAAATAAATAAGATTTCTTTATTTCAGCAATTGCAAAATACTGAACTTTCAATTTTTGAACAGCAATATATTTACTGGTATCTGCAAGAATTGATTGCTGAATTATACTATCCCGGTTATAAAACGTCTTTTTAACTATTTCGGCCGTTTCGGTATATTTATTTTTTGAAATCCAAAATGCTAAACCAATGAACCCTACTGTAAGTAAAACATACAATACCCTGATTATATTGATGTCATAATTAAATGCCTTTCTAAAAATACTTAATTTCAATTTAAGTGGTTTTTGCATTGCAATAAGTTATAATCACCTACGAATATTTTTACATTTACCAAGCTTATTTAAGCTGTACAATTTAAAGTTCGATTATTTATTCCACGTATAAAAATTTGATTCATTAATCATAGAAAAACAATCATTAAAACTTCAATAAAACTTCAATAAAATAAAAATCCCGGTTTTAAAAAACCGGGATTTTTATAAATTTTTATTTATTTATCACCCTTTGTTTTTTCATGTTCATGATTCATTTTTTCGTGATCTTCTTCCGATTTTTTATCATCATGCTTCATTTTATCATGTTTCATTTTATGAGTGGCGCAATATCTACGGGTAATCTGCGTAGTTGCCATATTACAACTTTCGCACTTCCCGGGTTTGCTACCGGTGCCTTTCTTACAATGCATACAATAGTATGATCCTAATTGTACTTTGTCCATTTGACAATGATCGCATTTGCCACCTTCTTTACCTATGTTGCAACACATGGGACAGGCATATGCGGCAGGTTTGTTTACCTGTTTAGCTTTGGCAATTCCCATTTTACCACTTGCAGGTGGAGCAGCCGGTGGCTGTGCAAAAGATCCTATCGCCATAATAATAGCGACTGTTAGAGTTAATAGTTTTTTCATGACTTTTGTTTTAATGAATTACAGCTGCGAAGTGCAGTTTTCTTATCATGCAATTTACAAATAGTTAAAGCATTACTGAAAGAAATAAATTTATGAATAAACTCTTATCAAAAGAATGATGTAGATAAAGAACTTGTTATTGCGTTATATGTATTATTTATATTGAAAAAATGGATTATTATTTTTTGGAGTAAAAGAATCATTCAATTCAGACAACACTTTTCTGCTACATTTACTTTCATTTTTAATTATCCTTAATAATTTATGCAACCCATTATTAGCATCAGAAATCTTAGAAAAAACTATGGAAAAAAAGAAGTATTGAAAGGTATAGACCTTGATATTTACCCCGGACAGGTTATAGGCTATATTGGGCCAAACGGTGCAGGTAAAAGTACTACAGTAAAAATTTTATGTGGATTGATCAGTGACTTTGAAGGAGAAGTTATAATTAAAGGTTTTGACATAAAAAATGAGCCTTTAATTGTAAAAGGATTTACGGGTTATGTACCCGAACTGGCAGAACTGTATGATGTACTTACACCAAAGGAATTCCTTGGCCTTATGGCAGAGTTATACAGCATTCAGCAAAATGTGGCAAATGAGCGAATTCGTAAAATGATGATTGCCCTTGGCTTGGGCAACAATATGGATCAACGAATGGATACATTTAGCAAAGGCATGAGACAGAAAGTATTAATTATTTCAGGGCTGCTACATAATCCTGATATAATTATTCTGGATGAACCGCTAAGCGGATTAGATGCCAACAGCGTTATCATCATTAAAGAATTGATCAGCAAACTTGCGGCAGATGGTAAGACAATATTCTACTGCAGTCATATGATGGATGTGGTAGAAAAAGTGAGTGACCGCATTGTATTAATAAATGATGGTGTTGTAGTAGCCAATGGCAGCTTTCACGAATTACAACAACAACTGGGCGATAAAAGCCTTGAGAAAATATTTGCAGGCCTTACTGCAAAAGATAGCCATACTAATGCAGCCGATGAAATAAGAAATGCATTTGAAAAGTCAGAAAAGGATTCCATAAAAAAGTCTAATTATCCTGCTCAACATGAATAATGTTATTAATAAATTTTTTCTGTGGGTTGTACTTTTACCAATCAGATTTTATAAGGGCCTTGGTGTAAACGAAAAACAGCTTAGTGCTCTATTAAAAACCAAACTGATTATGGACGATAGGCGTCCAAACAGTATGCAACAGATGAAGCGTACAAAAACTAAAGTTTCTAATAGTGCCACCTTATTTACTATGTTCATATCTGCTTTGCTTGGTTCATTGTTCCTTATGGTATTTTCTATTGGTAATAATTATGTAGTTCAGCTCTCTATATATTTTTCAATGTACATTTTTGTTTTGGCGTCATCTCTTATTTCTGATTTCACTTCAGTACTAATTGATATAAGGGACAATTACATAATACTTCCTAAACCTGTAAATGACCGCACAGTTTTATTATCAAGGTTACTGCACATTTTAATACACCTGTGCAAGCTGGTCTTTCCAATGAGTCTTGCCGGGATTATATACATGGCTATTAATACCGGAGTAATAGGTTTACTATTATTTTTCTTTTTCATTATAATGGCTACTTTGTTTACGTTATTTCTTATTAATTCTTTGTACATCCTCATACTCAAGGTTACTACTCCTCAAAAATTCCAAAACATAATTGCTACTTTTCAGATTGTATTTGCTATTGCATTATATGGCAGCTATCAGATTGTACCAAGATTGGTGAACAAAATGGAATTAGAAAATTTAGACTTCGCTACTTTGGGCAAATGGGTATGGATAGCACCCTCTTATTGGTTCGCAAGGGCATGGCAAGCTATTATTGAAAATAGCTTTAGTACAGGAGGAGTTTTTTCCATTGTCCTGGCTGTAATAACACCTGTAGCAAGTATGTATGTAGTTATAAAATATTTTGCACCTTCATTTAACCAAAAATTGTCGCTTATCAACAACAGCAATTCAGAAGCTGCTGAACCAAATGCTTCATCTATTAAAATGAAATCTACAGGTTCCGATTTTGTTAATAAACTTGCTACACTAATATGCAAACCCGGTGCTGAAAAAATGGCTTTTCTGCTATGTTGGAAAATTACGGGTCGCAGCCGTGATTTCAAAATGAAGGTTTACCCTTCTATAGGTTATTTGATCGTAATGTTGGTTGTTATATTTATACAACCCGGTCGTTATGATTCTATTGCAGAGCATGAAATTATGCTGCCCATGGTAATTATTATTGGGGCTGTTTACTTCAGTAGTTTTATATTAATTATAGCAATAGCGCAACTTCCGTTTTCTGATAAATACAAGGCTGCATGGATATATTACAGCTCTCCAATAGCTGCGCCTGGACTAATCATTAACGGTGCTTTTAAGGCAATAGTTTCAAAATTTTATTTACCATTGGTTGTACTAAGCTTTGTAACCGGAATAATATTAATAGGGCCATCAATATTACCAAATTTGCTTTTGGCCTTGTTCAATGAATTGTTTATCTGTTCTCTTATTACTTACCTGACCATGAAGGAATTACCGTTCTCAACCCAACAAGGAACCAACTCAAAAACAGGTAATTTCTTTAGAGGTATTTTGACATTTATCATTCCCTCAACAATAGCAGTTTTTCATTTCTTTATATATAAAATAACGGTTGTGGTATATATTTTTGCCGTACTGTCGTTGATACTAAATTGGCTTGTACAGGGTGCTATAAAGCAATTAGCCTGGAGTAAAATAAATAGTGCCATCGACTAGTTAAAAATCTAGTCAAAAAAAAACCCCTTGAAGTATTAATAACAACAAAAGGGATTATAATAAGTTAGAAGAATTATTAGAATTCACTAAAGCTCAAGCAATGTCTTCACCGGATCTTTGCCAAATAATAATAGTTCTGGAGTTTCTAATAATTCTTTTACCCTTACCAAAAAACTTACACTCTCACGGCCATCTATTATTCTATGGTCGTAGCTAAGGGCAAGATACATCATAGGTTTTATTACAACCTGACCGCTTATTGCCATTGGTCTGTCCTGAATCTTATGCATTCCTAAGATAGCGCTTTGGGGAATGTTTATGATGGGTGTGGACATCATCGATCCAAATACTCCACCGTTTGTAATTGTAAAAGTTCCTCCCTGCATTTCCTCCATAGACAATTTACTGTCACGGGCTTTACCGGCAAGTTCTACTACTTTCTTTTCTATTTCAGCCATGCTAAGACTTTCTGCATTTCTGATAACGGGTACCACCAATCCTTTAGGGGCAGAAACTGCAATAGATATATCGCAATAATCGTGGTAAATAATGTTGTCTGCATCAATGTAAGCATTTACTGCAGGCCACTCCTGCAAGGCATAACATACAGCTTTGGTAAAGAAACTCATAAACCCAAGATTGGTTCCATGGGCTTCTTTAAACTTGTCTTTGAACTGCGTCCGCAGTGCCATAATGCGGCTCATATCCACTTCGTTGAAAGTGGTAAGCATAGCAGTTGTATTCTTGGCTTCCACTAAACGACGGCTAACTGTTTTGCGCAGATTGCTCATTTTTTCTCTACGCTCATTTCTGCTAAACAACTCCTGTCCTGCTACAGCTTTTTTACCTGGGTTAGTCAGTGCCTGCAACACATCATCTTTCATAATTTTGCCCTGATACCCACTTGCATGAATACTTTTAGGGTCAACATGCTTATCAGCTATAATTGCTGCGGCAACAGGTGTAGCTTTTACATCATTTGGTATTGAAGCCACAGTGGCTTGTGAAGAAGGTGCAGCAGTTTTTGATTCTGCAGACTTAACACTTGCAATTGCTGCAACTGCTACATCGCTATCAATAGCAGCTATTACATCTCCTATTTTTACTGTATCGCCTTCTTTGGCTTTGGTATTTAATTTTCCTGATTCTTCTGCATTAAGTTCAAAAGTGGCCTTTTCGCTTTCCAGTTCTGCAACAACATCATCTCTGCGAACAAGTTCCCCATCTTTTTTTAACCATTTTAGCAAAGTAACTTCTGTTATAGATTCTCCAACCGTAGGCACTTTTACATCTATTACGCCTTTGCCGGCTGCTGTGGCTGTAGTTGCTGCGACTGGTGCAGGCAGTTCCTCAACCGGTTTGGCCGGTGCAGCCACGGCTGTTTGTACACCGGCAGGTTTTGAGGCAGTTTCATCAATACTTGCCATTATATCACCAATATTAATAGTATCGCCTTCAGTAGCTTTTGTTTTTAAAATTCCTGATTGTTCTGCATTAACCTCAAAGGTGGCTTTCTCGCTTTCCAGTTCCGCAATTACAGCGTCTCTTTCTACATATTCGCCGTCTTTTTTTAACCATTTTATTAGTGTAACTTCTGTTATAGATTCGCCAACGGCAGGAACTTTAATATCAATCATTAGGTACTTTTTGAGTTTTGCAAATTTAATCGGTTTCTCATTACAAGCGGTTCAGTTTCATAATTAAACGTTTACGAAATTATCCAATTGCAAAAAAGATAATTTTACTTTAATAAACAGCAGTATTAATTTTTGAAAATACATAAAATAAAAATGACTACTGTTTTATTTTTTTAGATTCGGCTTACTGCCTAAGACCCTCTACAAATTTCTTAACCTTTTCCATATCCTTTATACCGGGTGCTAACTCAAATTTACTATTGATATCTATGGCAAAAAGATCTTTTGCTACGCTTTCTTTCATAAACTGCCTGATAACTGCTTCTTCGCCGGTTTCTATACCCCCACTAAGTAAAAAAGGTTTAGCCATATTTAAACCTTTTAATTTTGAGGAATTAAACTTTCGGTCAGAAGAAATACTACCTACTCCTTCTGTATCAAACAAAAACATATCGGTACCATCATAATAATCTTTTATTTTCCACTCTATATGGTCATTCTCTATTATTCTGAATGCTTTTATTACAGAAATATAATCGGACAATTTAGAGCAGTAAAACGGAGTTTCGTCTCCATGTAGTTGAACCATATCCAATCCATAATTGTCCACATGATTTAATACTTCATCGTGTGAGGCATTTACAAACACACCTACTTTAAAAACTTTAAGCTTTGCTTTTTTAATCTCAATACCCTGTAAATGCCGCAAAATAAATCGCGGAGATTTATGATAAAAAACCATTCCTGCAAATTGCACACCCATTTCGTCCAATTGGTGCATTTGGTTAAGGTCTGTCATACCACACACCTTTATTCGTGGAATTTTTGTGGAAACTAAAGAAGATGAAGTTGAAATTGCTTGCTGCATTAGGTATGGTTTATTATAAATAGCAGAGACAATTCGTAAAACAAATATAGTTGAGAGACGTGAGTATTAGAAAGACAAAAAAAATTCATAATAAAAGATAACAAATTTCATTATCCACTTCAACTGTGATGAGTACTCAACTTTTTTATCATAGCATCAGAAATTTCATCTGCAGAAATACCATAACCATTTACCAAAAGTCCTTTTACGCCAAACCTAGTTGAAGAAATGGCATACAACACTGATTCATCATCAGGATTAGAAGCACCTTCAAAACGATA
>JAYTDC010000167.1:0-22075 GCA_043736115.1 Segetibacter sp.
TTTGTAATGCTGTATATTAGTTTTTCCAAATTCCTTTTATTGGCTGCAATTGTATTTTTGATGCTAATTTAAAGAACTTAACTGTTATTCAATCACTCCTTAGTTTACCGGATGCAATCCTGCTTTTCATGTTTTATTGAAGTTACGCTTCGCTCAAACTTCAACAAGCAACAGGTACACTTACGCTAGCTGGGGTCTCCTGCAAGGGAGCCTGCGCTATTTACAAAAATTGCAATTGATAGCTAAATTAAGGCCTTTAATTGGTCAACGGCATAATTTACTTTTGCATTATGTCCACCCGTACAACCCATAGCAATAAAGCAGCACTTTATTACTTAACCTTCACCTGCCACCAATGGCTGCCCCTTTTTAAGACGACAAATAGCTATGATCTGGTTTATAATTGGTTTGACATCATTAAAGAAAAGTATAGCATAAAAACAACTGCTTATACTATTATGCCCAATCATGTGCATTGCATCTTGTTCTTTCCAACAGAACACTTTGACCTTAATAAAATTGTTGGCAATGGCAAACGGTTTATGGCTTATGAAATCATTAAAAGACTTGAAGCTACAAATGATTCACAAACATTATTACGCTTAAAAGAAGGGCTTACGGAACGTGATGTAAAAAAAGGGCAAAAACACAAAGTTTTTGAAGATAGTTTTGATGCTAAACCAATTTATCACAGGGATTTTTTGGTACAAAAAATAAATTACATACATCTAAATGCTGTTAGAGGTAAATGGAAGTTAGTGGAGCATTGGGAAGATTATGAGTACAGTAGCGCCAGATTCTATGTAAAAAACAAATTAGATGGATTTGTACCAATTCATTTTGAAGAACTTTCTTGATAGCAGTTACCCGAGCCGTGGTCTCTTAGCTAACACACAAGGCTAAGAAAGAAGACCCCAGCAGGACAAAAATTCATTTTGAAGAACTTTCTTGATAGCAGTTACCCGAGCCAGGGTCTCTTAGCTAACACACAAGGCTAAGAAAGAAGACCCCAGCAGGACAAAAAGAAGACCCCAGCAGGACAAAAACGAAAACCTAACACTTCACACTTAACACTTAAAAAAACCTAATTCCACAGATTATCAGGATACTGGCCTGATGAAACCAATTGGTCAATACTGTGCTGTACAGAGGGTGCATCTTCTTTGTAGGTAACGCCAAACCATTGTGAAGCAGTTGGAATTACTTTTATTACTCCCATGCCCGACCTCGTATATTTATCCGCTACAATAGGAATAAAAAATTCGGATTTTGGATTGTCTTTGCTTTCCTTCAAAAATTCCTGAAACAACTGCTCGGTAACGCCAAATATTTCAGGAGAAAATCCCCAAAAGTTCATACTTACAGGGCTGTCTTCGCTTACTTCGTGCAGGCCGGTTTCGTCTTCGTAGGTTATTTTACCGGCTTCGTTGCGGTATATTTTTGTTCTTTCATTAATAGAAACAAGATTACCATTATCATCAGCCTGGCATACACCGCGGCTTACGCTACCGTTTTCGCTCAACGTTCTTTTTAGTTCATAACCGATTATGCATTGTGTGGTTGCATTACAATCTTCTGTAAGGAATTTGAATGCTTTTTTAAATGAATCGCTGCCATAAAAATCGTCTGCATTAATAACTGCAAAAGGTTCTTTCACCGCATCTTTACAACACAATACGGCATGGGCAGTACCCCACGGTTTTGTTCTGTCAGCAGGTACTTCTATGCCCCCTAAATGTGAGTTAAGGTTTTGATATACATAATCTGTCGCTATCTTTCCTTTCAATTTTGGCTCAAAAATACTTTTGAAGTTGTCTGCAAATTCTTCACGAATAATAAAGACAACTTTTCCAAAACCGGCACGAATGGCGTCATAGATTGAGTAATCCATAATAGTTTCGCCACTGGGACCAAACGATTGTATCTGTTTCATACTGCCGTATCGACTTGCCATGCCGGCAGCTAAAATAACTAAGGTAGGTTGCATAAAATATTTTTAAAACTTTGCGAAGCTAACAGATACTGTTTCTTTTGCCAACAAATTTCCTGAAATTACTAAATTGAAATGTTGAACTACCAATTAGCAAACATACAAACGATAGCCGCCGACTGGTTAGTATATCAGGATCTTTTTCTTGATGTATTGCGTTTAGACAAAATTCATCCTGTAGTAAGCGGCAACAAGTGGTTCAAGCTAAAATATTATCTTGAGGAAGCTAAAAAGAATAATCAGGAGGTAGTCACTTTTGGAGGGGCATGGTCAAACCATATTGTGGCAGCAGCATTTTGTTGTCAACAGGCTGGTATAAAATGTACCGGAATAATACGTGGTGAAAAACCCAAAAATCTGTCCCAAACGTTAATTTCAGCAATGGAGTACGGCATGGATTTGCGGTTTGTAAGCAGGGAGGAATATGGGGTAATGAAGAGGGAACAGAGAACAATTAATAGTGAACAGAGAACAGTGAACAATGAAGAACAAGGAACGGGTAACTATAAACGGGAAGTGTTTTTTATTCCCGAAGGGGGTTATGGTGCTTTGGGGGCAAAGGGTGCATCCGAAATCGGGAAGCTTTACGACCTTACACCCTATACCCATATTATAGCCGGAGTTGGTACAGGTACCATGTTGGCGGGACTTATGCTTGGTGCAAACCTCAACCAAAAAATCATTGGCATTAGTTCTATGAAGGGAAATGATAATTTAGAGGAGGAAGTCAAACAATTGTTGAAAGCTGACATAGATTTACCAAATTTTCAAATTATTCATGATTACCATTTTGGTGGTTTTGGTAAACATCCGCAGGTATTAATTGATTTTATGAATGAGGTTTTTGAAAAACATGAATTGCCGTTGGACATTGTATATACCGGCAAAACATTTTACGCCATAAAAGACCTGGTTGAAAAGAATTTTTTCCCGAAAGGGTCAAAAATATTGATGATTCATAGCGGAGGACTGCAGGGAAATAAAAGTATAGAAGCGAAACTAAAATTCTAATCCGAAACCAAATTCGACAATGGTTCAGTCTAATTTTCTATTTACTCTAAATCACTCAAATTTCCGGTGGCAACGTTTTTGAATAGCTTATTACATAAAACTACAGATTATGTCAAATCAGGAAATTGAACAAAAATCAGATAATCAGGAAAATAAGGAAAGTTCTGTGCAGCCCGAACCCGAAACCTTACATACACCTGACCCACCTAAAAAAATGGAAGGACCGGTATCTACCTTAATGCAAAAAATAAAAGAAGGATTTGATCCCGAAATTTCTAAAGCTGATGCTGATAAGGAGAGAGATGAAAGCCTTTGATTTTATTTAGATTATTTATATTTTATGTCAGGAATACATACTGCATTTCTTTTATTCAATGTATTTAAATGGAAACTATTTGATTAAAAAAGTCTTAGCATTTTAATAAATGCTCACCCATTATCTTTGCGGCCATAATTGATAGTATACGTTGAAAAAAATTCTGGGTTTCTTCTTTGTGGCATTTATAGCTTTGTCAGCATTTGGGCAAGAATCCTTACCCGACTTTTCTATTACAGAGAGAAATGATAAGGTAGTTATCAGTTGGACCAACCCTTATCCAAATCTTATACAACTTAACATACAGCGATCATACGACAGCTTAAGATATTTTGCAACAGTCTTTTCTCCTGAATCACCCAATATGTCGCAAAATGGGTATACAGACAATGTAAAACCATCAGGCAGGGTTTTTTACCGTTTATTTTATGTAATGGCAGGTGGCGATTATTATTTTACAAAATCAAAAAGAGCCGGAGTCTATACAGGTACAGCATCAACTTCAGGAGATGTAGCTGCTTCAAGGGATATTAAATCTAATGCCCTAACAAACATAGATCCTACCGATCAGCGTTTGGTAAGTGTAAATATTAAAAATGTTTTATACAAGCAGCTCCCTGCATATCTATTCAAAAACTTTCGTGACAGCATTTTAAAACAAACAAAAGATACCCTTTTTGCTATCAATGATTCACTTGTTTCATTGAGCCCATATATTCAAAAAGAAATATGGCGTGCATCAAGGTATATTTTTGTAAACACTGATGGCTACATCAACATTTATCTTCCAAAAGTTGAAGAGAAAAAATATCAGGTTAAGTTTTTTGAAGAAAATGGTAACCCGTTATTTGAAATTGCTCACGTGAGGGAATCCCCGCTCATTTTAGATAAGGCAACTTTCATTCATGCAGGTTGGTTCAATTTTGAACTGTACGATGATGGAAAACTGAAGGAGAAAAATAAGTTTTATTTACCTAAAGATTTTTAGTTAACCCCTTTTTCAGAGCTATTCACAATTTTAACTTCAAAAACCTTTTCGAAATTTTTCAGCAGTTTATGGGTTACTTCATTCATGTCAACCCTATACCCTAACTCTTTCTCTAGTGAGGTAACCTGTTTGTTATAAATACCACAAGGTACTATGTAATTAAAATAATCAAGATTGGTATTTACATTAAGTGCAAAGCCATGCATGGTTACCCATCTGCTGCATTTGATGCCCATAGCACAAATTTTTCGTTCGCTACCGGGTATATCAGCATCTATCCAAACACCGGTTTCGCCCTTGCTTCTACCTCCCACAACGCCATACTCTTCAATTGTCAGAATAATAACCTCTTCCAAACTACGCAGATACCAACCCAAATCTGTTTTAAAATGCTCAAGGTCTAGTATGGGGTAACCAACTAATTGGCCGGGTCCGTGAAAGGTAATATCTCCTCCCCTGTTTATTTTAAAAAACTCAATGCCTTTCTCTTTGCGTTCCTCTTCAGATATTAGAACATGACTAATATTTCCGCTTTTGCCCAAAGTATACACCGGATTATGTTCCACTAAAATGAGTTGGTCAGGGAAAACCTGTGGATTTTGTTCACCAATATTGTGTTCTTGCTGTGTATCAGTTTTTTGTTTTACTTTTTGTGATAGTAACCCCTCTTGTATAGCCCAAACCTCCTCATAAGCACGATTGTTTCCCAAGTTGTTTATAACCAACGTTTTTTCCATAATTTAATTAAAGTTAAATGATATTGAAATGAAGAAATAGTAGAAGAATTACAAACCTATTGGGAAGTGATGTTAGATGGCATGTTTATTTAATTAATTAATTAGAACATTATAGGGGAATTGAATTTTTTAGGGTAGGTTATCGGAAGGATAGTTTTAAAAATCCATGACAAGAAAAACTATAAAAGGGCAGTGAAAGTTTCATTGCCCTTTTTATATTAATCCTATTTTTTGACTGTGTTCAATGGCAGTTTTACTGTGTTCAAAATGACAAACTTCTACCCCTGCAATCTGAAGTTTTTTAATGCTTTCATTTACTTTCAGGTAATTTTTATCAAATACATTTCTTAAGTATACTGCCTTAATCTTAGTAGGGAAATGGTCTGCAATGCTTGCATAGATCTCCGGATCCATTTGGCTGTCGTCGCCTAATAAAACAAATGTTTGCTTTGGATAGGAATCAATTATACGGGCTATCCGCATAAATTTGGTAGAATGATTATTGCCACCTGTATTCCATAATTGACTGAATCGTTTTATTGTGCTTAACAGGTAAACTCCTTCGGGCAAATTATTTTTTCTACTAAACTCTTTGATAAAATCATATAGGTTCCACTCACTACTAGAGACATAAAAAAAAGAATTTGCGCCATCCTTCATTTGGGCTTTTGCCAATAAATTGTAATGTCGCACTACACCATCAAACGGTTTACGACTGTGCGCATTTTTAGAAAGCAAAACATATAGTTTTCTAAAAAAGCTTGAAGAGTAAGAGATTAAAAAAGTATCGTCAATATCAGAGATAAAAGCCAATTGACTGATATGTGGTATTACAACCCAACCCAGGCCTTCTGCAATAATCAGCGGCATATCTATACCGGGCTCATAATACTCAACCTTTACCTGATGCAATCCAGGTGGTACAGTGATTGCACACTTACATTCAATTCTAAAAAAACCGTCATGGGCTGTTTTGTCTTCAAATATATGTCCTTCCCAATGTACCCTAACCCGGGCATTAGGTATAGGGACCAACATAAATGAGCGCAATAAAGCAAATGCATTTGTCCAGAGATTTGATCTGAATTTCTTTCGTGGAATTGGACTTTTGCTAAGAACATGACCAAATAAAACAATTTTTTCTTCATTGCCATACCCATGATATACCTTTACTACAGGATCATTTGTAAGGCGAAATAAATGAAATATTGCTTTTTTTATTTTGTAAAAAAGCTTTTTAAGCTGAAATTGTAAACCTGATTTATGCCGCATAAAAAAAGCCTGTTAATCAAAAATGATGACTGAAACAACCGAGCCAAATATACTGTTTGTAATTAACCCAAAATCGGGAAGTGAAAGAAGAGATTACGAACCCTTGATAAATAATTTTTTTCAATCCACATGCTATCATTTGCATTTTTATTATCTCAAAGGTAAAAATGATGACTATGAAATAGAAGAAATTATTAGAAAAATAGAACCACAGATTGTAACTGCAGTGGGGGGCGATGGGACAATTTCTCTTGTTGCTAAAAAATTATTGGGCACTACCATAAAACTTGGAATATTGCCTGCCGGATCTGCCAACGGTATGGCTAAGGAGCTCAATATTTCAGAAGATCTTGATGAAGCATTACAAATAATTAAAACAGATTATTCCAAAAAAGCTGATGTGATATTTATCAACAACCTCTTGTGCCTTCATCTTGCTGATATTGGGCTCAATGCCAGATTGGTTAAATATTTTGAAGAGGGCAATATGCGTGGCCATTGGGGCTATGCAAAAGTTGCTTTAAAGGTGTTTTTAAGCCAAAGATATATGAAGGTAAATATCAGGTACGGCACAAAAAATATACGCAGAAATGCACTAATGGTAGTATTGGCCAATGCCAGCAAATATGGCACAGGTGCAGTCATTAATCCCAATGGCAACCCTTACGATGGGCTGTTTGAAGTAGTAATAATAAAACAAATGGGGTTTATTACTTTGTTGAAAATGTGGTTTAAGCCATCAGGGTTAAGCCCAAATCATACAGAGATTATACAAGCACATGAGGTTAGTATTCAAACACAGAGAAAAATGCATTTTCAGGTAGATGGCGAGTATATTGGAAAAGTTCAAAAAATAAATGCGCATATTGTGCCTTCGCAATTAAATATTATTATTCCAAAAGGGTATAATTAACCAATGTTTTTATTCTTTTCAAAACTTACTGCATTACTCATTTCACCCGCTAATTGGTTAATGGTATTATTTGTTTGGTGGATTTTCACCAAATCTACCCGCATAAAAAAGAAACTCACAATTTCTATTTTCCTGATCTTTTTTATTTTTGGAAATGAATTTCTATTTAACAAATTAGTAAATGCCTGGCAACCCGACCCTGTAGTGCTCAGTTCAAAATATGATGCAGGAATATTATTGGGCGGTATAGGTAGTTTTGATAGAGTAGGAAATGGATACTTGAATGATGCCTCTGATAGATTTATAACCATATGCACTCTGTATAAATCAGGGGTGATTAAAAAAATTGTTATCAGTGCCGGAAATATTGATAAAGAAAAGCCCAACGAAGCTGCATTTCTTAAAAAAAGAATGTTACAGTTAGGTATTCCCTTAGAGGATATTGTGATAGAAGGAAGATCAAGAAGCACTTTCGAAAACGCACTTTACACCAAAAGTCTCATTGATTCTTTAAAGTTTAGATCACCTTATATTTTGGTTACATCTGCAGTACATATACCAAGAGCGGTTAGGGTATTTAAAAAAGCCGGTTTAGATGTGGTAGCCTTCCCGTGTAATTTTTCGGTCATTAACAAGTCGTTTTCAGTAGGAGATTATTTAATACCAAAGCTATATATCATAACTGATTGGCCCTATTTTCTAAAAGAAGTGGTTGGTTTGGCCGGCTACAAAATCTTTGGTAAAGCTTAATAATCTATCATCTACAAGTATTTTATTGTTTGATGTGGTCATAATATTCCACTAATGCTACTATCAATTTGGTATTCTCTTCTTCTGTACCTACGGTAATCCGAAGGCAATTTTCACAATTTAACTGATCACTTACATTTTTAACCAAAATGCTTTTTTGCAAAAGAAAATCAAATACCATTGCGGCATTGTTCATTTTTATCAATAAAAAATTAGCATCAGAAGGATAAACGGTAACAATAAAAGGGAACTTTTCCAGCACCCGTTTCAAAGCAGCCCTCATTTGAACCAACTCTTTTATCATATCATTCACCATACCCACTTCGTTTAATGCTTTAAGCATTAGTTCAGTTGTTGGAGAATTAGGTGTAACCGAAAGTTTTATTGCATTCAAAAAGCTTATTATTTTGGGTGAGCTAAACATCATTGCAACCTGAAGCCCGGCAAGTCCCCATGCTATATCAAAATTTTGGAGAATTATAAGGTTTGGGTAATCATGCAGTTCTGATAAAAAAGATTTTTGCCTTGAAAAATTTACATACGTTTCGTCCAATACAACCAACCCATTAAAATTATTCAAGATAAGTTCAATATCCTCCCGTTGCATTGCATTTCCTGTTGGGTTATTGGGAGAGCCAATAAAAATCATTTTACTATTTACATTGCAAATACGTTCAATGTTTATAAGGTCTAATTGAAAAACATCCAAAAGCGAAGCCATTTTCACCTCAACCTGGTTTAATTCTGCTATGACTTTATAGCCATCTTCGCAAGGTGGACAAATAATAACATTATCAGAGCCTGGATTACAAAATACCCTGAACAACAAATCGATTCCTTCCTGATATCCATTAACTAACAAAAATAAATCTGGCGATATTTTTTTTACCAAAGCAATTGCATTTAAGAGATTTTCATTATTTCTTTCAGGAATACGATTATACCATTTGGTTAGTGGCGATCCTAAGGCGTTTTCATTTTGATTAAGCAATGTTGCATCAGCTTTATATTTTGAGCTATCTGATATTGGATGTCTTAATAGATTAATAAAATGCTCTTTTACAAATAAATTGAGATCAAACTGCATGATGAAAAAGTTGAAAAAAGAAATTACATGATTAAAATGAAGCAACTTAGCTGAAATCTATTTAATTTCAGTATAAAATAACAATTTGCAACAGTCTGAATAATACTTAATTATTAAAATTTCATAATTTTATATTATCGTTAAAAAAATATATAACATTTATGCTAGTCGATTAAAATAATTTGTTTTGAAAATTTTAATAAACTGGCTTTTAAAAAATTTTGATATATGAAAGTGTGGATATTTTTTATATTATTTTCTCCCTTAACATTAAATGCTCAAAAAGGGATTGAATTTGTACACAATAAAATCTGGGGTGAAATAATTGAAAAGGCAAAGGCAGAAAATAAATACATTTTTGTAGATGCATTTGCTACATGGTGTGGGCCTTGTAAATATATGGCAACAAATATTTTTACAAAAGAAGAAGTAAGCGAATTATACAATTCCAGCTTTATAAATGTAAAAATGCAAATGGACACCTCAGTAAGAGATAACGAAGAAGTTAGGAAGTGGTATGAAACAGCCCATAATATGGGTAAGAAATATGGCATTGTTGCCTATCCCACTTTACTTTATTTTAAAAACGACGGCACACTTGTACATCGCCTTGTTGGATCTATGGAAGCAGATGTTTTTATGGCCAAAACAAAATTTTTGCTTGAGCAAGAAAATCAATATTATCCTATGGTGGAAAGGTATAGAAAAGGTGAAAAGGATGCTGACTTTTTAAAAAAATTAGCAAATGCTGCAGAAGAGGCTTATGATTCTGAAATAATGACAAAAGCTAGTAATGATTATTTATCCACTCAAACAAATTTTTTATCAGAAGAAAATATAGATTTCATTTTTCGATTTACAAATAAAAGTAAGGATAATGGTTTTTCAGTATTACTAGATAATGAAGATAAAATAAATAAAAAGCTAGAAAATAATTCAGCAACTAAAAAATTAGTTGAAATCATTACACGTGAAGAAATATATCCATACTTTAAAAGAAAAGGCCCAAAGGGACCTGATTGGAAAATGATTAGTATATTTCTCACAAAAAAATATCCAAATTTACAAGAAGAAGTACTATTAATGGGCAAAGTATCATATTATCAAAAAATAAAAGATTGGACAAATTTTGGAGTTGTTGTGCAACAATATTTGCAAAAATACGGTCAAAATGCTACGCCTGAACAGTTAAATGCCTTTGCTTGGAATGTATTTGAGAATTGTAATGAGAAAAAAATTATTACTTCGGCATTAGAATGGAGTAAAAAATCTCTTGAAACTTTAACTGATCCGGTTTATATGGATACTTATGCTAACCTATTATATAAGTCTGGTAATAAAGAGCAAGCTATTATTTGGGAAGAAAAAGCCATGATGAAGGCTGGAAAAGAAGAAAAAGAAGACTTTGAGATTACTATTGAAAAAATGAAAAAAGGAGAAAAAACCTGGAGATAATAGAATAAAGAATAATAAAGCCTTTTAGTTTCTAAAAACCCTAAACCTGGAAATTAATAAGGCCTTTTAGTTATATTAACAAATAAAACCAAAAGGGTGAATTATGAAACAAAATAATAAAAACGGAGCATTTACCTGGGCAGTTGTATTTGCTTGGGTATTTGGAATTGTGGGTGTAGCAGGCGTAATGTACATGTTATTTACAAATGAAGATTACAACGGTATGGGGGGAGCAAAGTTTGATTCCTCGTTTATTGCTCAAAGTGATGTAAGTATCCTTGATAGCCAAAACAAAGAGGATGCTCTTGTTCCAAAAGTGGCTGATAATACTCCAAAAACACCTTCGGAGAAACCATCGGTAAAAATAATTGATGCTCCGGCAAATAAACCAATTGTAAAAACTCCGGAACCAAAAGCAGTTCAACCGGTTGTAAAACCTGCACCGGTTATAGTAAAACCTGCACCTGTTGTTGTAAAACCTGTACCAGTTGTTGTAAAACCTGTACCTGTTGTTGCGAAGCCTGCACCTGTTGTAGTAAAGCCTACACCTGTTGTAGCGAAGTCTACTACTGTTGCAACAAAGCCTTCTACACCTTCTTATAATGCTATACCCGTAAAACCTAAACCATCAAAACCACGTGCTGATAAGGTCATGAGCGATGGTGAATTGCAACAATTGGTAACACGTATAGAGCAACAGGGTGATGAAAGTGGTATTTATGCTAAATGTGTTCAATTAAGGGGCACATCTGGAGGAAACAATAAAACCGCTCTTCAACAAATAGAGACCTTTTTAAGAAGTAAAAAATATTCTATTGCAGGTAGAGAAACTACTTCATCTGACGTAAGTGGTATTAAAGTAACACCCGGCAATGGATGTATGAGAGTAATTGTAGGCTCATTTTAAACTTATCATTAAAATCCACTTTTTGAAAGTAGCTATAGTTAAAGAAACAAGAGAACATGAAAACCGGGTAGCTATTACTCCCGGTATTGTAAAAACATTAATTAAATCAGGTTTTAAATGTACTATAGAAACTAATGCGGGAATTAATGCTGGTTTTACTGATACTGCATATGAAACTGCAGGGGCTATTATAGTTAAGGATAAACACTTCATACTTTCTAATACAGATTTTTTATTAAAGGTAAACGCACCAACTAGTGATGAAATATCTTACCTGAAAGAAGGTGCTGCTACTATTTCATTTCTCTATGCCCATACAGTGCCTGAAACAGTGTCACAGCTGTCTGCAAAGAAAATTGCAGCATTTGCTATGGATGCCGTACCCCGTATAAGCAGGGCACAAAAAATGGATGCACTTAGTTCACAAGCCAATCTGGCAGGATATAAATCTGTGATTTTGGCTGCTAATGCTTTAGGTAAAATTTTTCCTTTAATGATGACTGCTGCCGGTACTATTACTCCTGCCCGAATATTAATATTTGGTGCCGGAGTGGCGGGTTTGCAAGCCGTGGCTACAGCCAAACGACTTGGTGCTGTTGTAGAAGTTACAGATGTAAGATCCGAAACTAAGGAACAGGTAGAGTCATTAGGCGGACGTTTTTTGCAAGTACAAGGAGAGGGTGTACAAACACAAGGTGGTTATGCAAAAGAAATATCTGCAGAATACCTGCAAAAGCAAATGGAAATGGTAAGCAAGCATGTGGCTGATGCTGACATTGTAATCACCACCGCACTTGTAATGGGTAAAAAAGCACCGGTTTTAGTTACAGAGGAAATGGTAAAATCAATGAAGCGTGGTTCTGTTATATGTGATATGGCAACAGAAAGTGGCGGAAATTGCGAGATTAGTGAATATAATTCAACGGTAGTTAAGCATGGTGTTACTATTATTGGTGAAGCTAATCTTCCATCTTTGTTAGCCGTAAATGCAAGTGAATTATATGCTCAAAATTGCAGCACACTTTTATTGCACCTGGCAGATAGTAAAGGATTGAAATCTCAATCTGAAGATGAAATTACCAAAGGCTGCCTTATTACTTATCAGGGAAGTCTTGTTCATGAGTTTACCAGATCTATACTTCAAAAATAATTCTTTGCACATCATTGCAAAGCATCTTTATCATGTTCTTAACCCAGGTTTACAAATACAACAAATGGTTATTTTCAGCTATGCTATTTTTTGCGATAGGCCAGTTGTTTGTAAATTATAAGAGAGGTTTGGTAGCAACTCCTTTTTTTCATTATGGTATGTACAGCCATAAAATAAATATTGAAAAAGAATACGAAATAATTGAAGTAGAAGTAAATGGTAAAATGTTGCGTGGCGAAGACTTTGCACCTCATATCTGGGACAAAATATTATTGCCGGTTGCGTATTTTATCAATATAAAAAATAGCAATCAGCTTTATAATAGTGATATTAAACGATTAACAGGCATTGTATGTTTAACTACCCATGAAGCACACTTTATTCAGCATTGCAATTACCATTCATTTGAAATTTGGTATAGGAAATACCTCGAAAAAATTGTGGGACATCCTATAATTAATTGCAAGCTACAACTCCACAATTACAATTTTAATAATTCCATTTTACAACCTACAGATTCTATTAAGAGCTTGCCTCTATTATGCAACTAACCCAAAAACATAGAGATCATTTTGTGAGATGGTTTTGCATCTTTTTTTATATACTCATGATATATAAGTGGATGAATGGATTATTCCTCTATCAACTTCAACCATTTATCTTTAATACCCGTTTTGACTATAATACCTGGATACTTATGAATACAGGAATTCATAAGTGGCTAATAAATAACCCTGTTGGCTGCTTTTCTCTTGATTTAGCATTCTATATTTCCCCAATTGCATATTTGATATTATATCAGACCAAACCAAAAGCAAGTTTAGTTTTTGCAGGCTTAATGCTGGTAATCAATTTTATTTATGTGGAATGCTATACTTTATATCCCGCAAATAGCATAGAGAGTTTTACAGCGTGGTTGCTATTCCCGTTATTGTTAATGATGCCTACAATCAGCAGCTTTTATTTTATAATAAACGGATTAAGGTATTTCTTCCTTTTTGTTTTATCGTCTGCTGCTATTTGGAAATTTGTTCAGTTAGGAATTTTTAATTCAGAGCAAATGAGTGGTGTTCTCCTATATCAACATAAAGAATTTCTGGCAACCTCCCCAAGTGCTTTTTATACAAAATTTATTTATTGGCTTATTAATCACCCAACTATAAGCTTTGCGTTTTATGCAATAGCTACAATTTTAGAGTTAATATTTCTAATAGGATTTTTTACTAAAAAAAGAGACAACATTTTGATACTTCTCTTCTTATTATTTATAGTAATGGATATAATAATTATGCGAATACCCTATTGGGAAATTTCTCCATTTATACTAACACTTATTTATGGTAAATATAAAAATCCTGCATCTTTCATGTAAAAGTACATAGTTATTCTACTGAAAAATATTTGGTGTAAACAACAGAGGCTACAGCATCATTCTTTTGCAAAACAAGTTTGGTGTCAGTCAGAGATGTAACCAAATAATAAGTATTGGGGTCAAGGACATCATCAAAATAATATATTCTATCAGGCGGTGTTAGCTGGAAAGAACGTATTTGTTGAGGATTGCTATAAATAGTATAACTGGCATCTGCATGAAACCTTAGGTCTTCACCATTACCTTTTCCTATAACCTGAACAGTGGTTGCCCCTCCGGTCTTAGTTTTTATACTGTCGCAAATCATATATTTTTCAAGAATTTTTTGAAAATTCAACACAAGTGGAGCATTTTCCTTTTCCTTTTTACAACTAACAAAAAGTACTAAGAATAAAAATGGTATTAATTTCTTCATTGTTTTAAAATTTCATTCGCAATTTACATCAGATTGAGTAAATGCTGTAAATTATAGCATTTGCTTAGAAATGCATAAACTGATATTATTAACTGTCAGATGATACTTTGTTTCTTGAAATATTGGCAAGATAAACCCCAACGAGAATCACTATCATACTCATTACCTGCAAAAGAGTAATATGCTCACCATAAAATATACCCCATATTACTGCTACCAAAGGGATACCATAAGTTACCATTGACGCAAACAACGCACCTGACCTTTTGAGTAGCATATAAAACATAATATTAGCTAAAGCAGTACCCAAAACGCCTAAAATTGCACTTGCAAAAGTTGACCAAATTACCTTTGGATTTGTTAAAGCTAAATCAAAATAACCTGTTACAAATAAGATACTAATACAAGGTATTGTAAGAAACGAGAAGGCAATAATGGCAATGTTAAACGAGCCAACATCCTTCATATACTTACCTATGAGATTTACATTTACACCATACATTAAAGTGGCCAGCAAAACTAAAGAAGTGTAAGATAGATTTGTAGTATCTACCCGCCCATTGCTTACAAATAAAAGTAATAGTCCGAGAAAACCTATTGTAATACCAATAATCTTTTGTCTACCGGCTTTTAACTCAAAAAACAGCATTCCAATAACAATAGTAAACAAAGGGGTCAGGGCATTCAGGATGCCAGCAAGAGAACTGTCTATTTTGGTCTCTGCAATGCAAAATAAAAAGGCCGGAAAAAAACTACCCAATAGTCCGGCAATTATTATGACAGGAATTGTTTTAGCAGGTAGTTTCTTAAGGGCAGAAAAAGAAAAAGGCAATAAAATGATACCGGCACAAAATATTCGAATAGCAGCCACCTGATAAGGTGATAGGGCTAACATACCCTCCTTCATTAAAATAAATGAACTACCCCAAATAATACACAATGCTACAAAAAGAAACCAATCAAAAATTTTCATGAAGATGCCAAAGGTGAAACTTTTATTAGAATAATAACGATTTTCTACACCTCATTTTTTTGAATTGCAGGTTGAGTAAAACTAAGATTAACCTTGTCGTATGAATTAAGCTTGTTCAATTGTACAATGGTAGTACTGTCGTCAGGTGCTTCTGTGTACATGGATTGAAACTTTGCACCCCAAACTATTTCTTTATAAGTATAAGAAGTACGTTGCATAACTGTGCTGCTAAATACATGGTCAAAACCGGTAAATTGTACATACAACTCTAAATCAATTGTTTGCATATCCTCAAGTGCAAGATGAAGCAATGGACTTTCATTGTCTATTGGATGAACAACTGTCCAATTCATCATGAGAGCATCTACTTTTGTGCGTTCCAGATTTAAAGTATAAAATTTAAAAAGAGTCTTTTCATTCTCAATTTCCTGAAAAGCTACGTTAACAACTATACGTGCATCAGTAATATGATGGTTCTGTTTATAAGGCACCAACCTAAACATAAGGGCAATACCATCTTTGTATGGGCTTATTAAGGCATTGTCTGAAAAAGCTATATAGGCCTGCGGTCGGGTGAATCGTCCATATATAAGACCCGTAATTAAAGCAAAAGTCAACAATCCCGTTAGGGATTCAAGTGAGGAAATAATATTTGCCAGGTCACCCTGCGGATTTATTCTTCCATAACCAACGGTTGTAAATGTTTGCGTACTAAAAAAGAAAATTTCTTTTATTTTATCCCATTCAGTTATTGCTGTAATTCCCTGTAATTGATGAGCTCCTGCTATCATATACAATCCCGTAAAAATGCAATTCTCAAAAAAGAAAAAGCAGAGAATAATACCGAGAAATTCAATCATTGAAAGCTCCAACAACCATGAATAAATACTCATACCTTCCCAAATGGGCAAGCCCACCTTTTTTACATTAAATGAACCGTCTTTATTCACAAATCTTCCACCTATTTGATTGGCCTGTGTACCAAATCCGGTATCGTTGTTGATTTTTGAAACAGGATTTATTTTTCTTCTCAAAGACATGTTTGTTATATTTTGGAAATTTTTATTGTAAAAATTCATTGGCATTCAAAACCACAATTGTAAAAAATACAATTTCATTTCAGCAAAAATTCTATTTTTTAAAACCCAAACAAATCACATTGCATATAGATTAAAAACTCAAAGAAACAAATGCTTACAGGATGAAAAATTGTACAGACATTTTATTATTAAATAAAAAGTACATAGCCAAGCCTACTACATTAAGTATATCTTTAGCAAAAAATATAATTTATATGAAAGTACTTTCTATTGAGCAAATAGCCAAGTCTCTATTAGGTTTGAATGGTTGGAAACATAACAAAAAAGGAATTACTAAAACCTTTGAAATGAAGGATTTTGTAGACGCTTTTGCTTTTATGACAAGTATAGCATTGTATGCAGAAAAAATGAACCACCACCCTGAATGGTCAAATGTTTATAACAAAGTTTCAATTACACTTAATACTCATGATGCAGGTGGTATTACCCAAAAAGACATAACATTGGCAACAAAGATAGAATCGTTGATTAAATAGATAGCTGATTAAAAAACATTCCTAAGATGTATGTTGAGCGAGACAATATTGTTATTGGAAACAATGAATTTATTGTCCTCAAAATGAGGAGCCGAGGCAAAAGGTAGTTTATTATTTGAGGCACCATAACCTTCCTTGGGAATTCCCAATATGTTTTTGTCCATTTTGAAGTTATTGTTCACATCGTGAAAAACAAAAACGGCATAGGATCCTGGTGTTACATTAGAAAAAACTGCGGTGGCTAATTTATTCTTTACGTTTACCGAAATACAATTGGAAGGTAAACTTTTACCCATAAAAGATAATTCATTACTAAAAAGACAAGCCCTGCAAACACCAACATTACTCCTGATATTAGTTATGTTAGCGATCACTTTAGTTTGTGCATTTGTATGAATACAAAATAAGCCTATACAACAAGTGAGTAAAATAAATTTATTCATTTTTTCTTCCAATAGGGTAATGCAATTTTACATACTTCTTTTTATATAAAAAGTTAGAATTGCAATCATTGGGATATATTTAATTCCACACTATTATTTTTACAAAAAAAAGCAAATGAAAAATATTTTACTTTTCTTGTTAATGATCACTTTTTGCGGTACTCTATTCAGTCAAAATAAATTGCTAACCATTGAGGATGCATTGGTTAAAAACAGAACTACATTGGCGGCCGAAAACCTAAAACAACTTCAATTTATATATGGAACTGATGATTTTGTATATTTAAAAAAAGAAGGAAATGGAGAGTATTGGGTAAAAAATAATTTTCAAAGTAAGCAAGAGCAAACTTTTTTAACCTTAACCAATTTGAATGAACAACTTAGAAGTTCCTCATTAGATACCTTTACATCAATGCCTGAAATAAGGTTTAATAAATCTAATAATTGGTTAATAGTAAACAACGGAGTGAAAATATCTCTTGATCCGCTAACCAAAAAAGCTGTTTCAGTTATAGATAAGCAAACAGCCGCCAAAACAAATGTAGAGGAAAGCAATGCAGGGTTAGTGGCCTATCTTGATAATAATAACCTGTTTGTAAACAAGCGTTCTTCAATCAAACAAGTAACTAAAGATGGGAGCAGTGATATTGTATATGCATCAACTGTACACCAAAATGAATTTGGTATTGCCAAAGGAACATTCTGGAGCAATAATGGCCGCCAATTGGCTTACTACCGTATGGATCAAACAATGGTACCCGATTACCCAATTATAGATTGGTCAATACGACCTGCCAAAGTAAACAATGTTAAATACCCCATGGCAGGCGATAAAAGCCATCATGTTACTTTATGGGTGTATGATGCTGAAAAGGATGCTAACATTCAAATAAAAACCGGTGAACCAACAGAGCAATATCTTACAAACATAGCCTGGAGCCCTGATGATAAATCTATCTTTATTGCTGTGCTCAACAGAGAACAAAACCATATGAAGCTGAATCAATATGATGCTTCTACCGGTGAATTTTTAAATACTTTGTTTGAAGAAAAAGATGAAAAATATGTTGAGCCTTTGGTTCCTATGTTATTTTTAAAGTACAACCCTAAACAATTTATTTGGCAAAGCAACCGTAGCGGATTCAATCATTTATACTTGTACAATATTGATGGATCACTTGCAAAGCAACTGACATCAGGTGAGTACGAAGTACTTGAAGTAAAAGGTTTTGATGATAAGGGAGAGAAACTGTTTTATGTTTCAACAGCGTTATCTCCAATTTGTAAAAATCTGTTTTCCCTTAATCTGAAAAATGGATTGCTTAATTGTATAACATCCAATGAGGGCATTCATACAACACAGATAAGCAGCAGCGGAAACTTCGCTTTAGATATATCCAGTACACCCAATAATCCAAGGACGATTCAATTGTTGGAGGTGAACAAACTATTATTAACAAAACCCAAATTACTATTACAGGCCAAAAACCCTTTGGCAGATTATGCGTTGGGTGATATGAAAATATTCACCATTACAAACAGTAAAGGCACTCCGTTGTACTGCCGCCTCTTTAAACCTGTAGGATTCGACAGTACAAAAAAATATCCTGTGGTGGTCTATTGGTATGGTGGCCCACATAATCAATTGATCAATGCAGGCTTTAATGGTGGTGCAGGTGACTATTGGTTTCAGTACATGGCCGAGCATGGTTACCTTGTTTTCTCTATAGACGTGAGGGGTAGCGACAACCGTGGCAAAGCATTTGAACAAGCCATTTTCCGCCATGCAGGTGAGGCACAAATGGAAGATATGATGACCGGCCTTAATTATCTTAAAAGCCTGCCCTATACTGACCAAAACAACCTGGGTTTGTTTGGATGGAGTTACGGTGGCTTTATGACCATAGATTTTATGCTTAACCATCCCGGTATTTTTAAGGCTGCTGTAGCCGGTGGGCCGGTCATAGATTGGAGTTATTATGAAATCATGTATGGCGAACGTTACATGGATACACCACAAGAAAACCCTGAAGGATACGCCGCTACAGATCTTACAAAACAAGTGGACAAATTAAAAGGTAAACTACTCGTCATTCACGGTATGCAAGACCCTGTAGTAGTCCAGCAACATTCTGTTCGTTTTGTAAGGGCTGCTATAGATAAAAACATTCAGGTTGATTATATGATTTACCCCGGCCACGAACATAACGTACTCGGTAAAGATAGGGCTCATCTGTACCAAAAAGTGACAGATTATTTTGAGCTGTGGTTGAAGTGAAAAATTATTATCTCATTAGGGTGAATTCCAAATTGTCCCAAAAAAGTTGCCCCGGCATTTATGCCGGGGGAGCATTCACAGAAAAAAATTCCGGCTTTAGCCAAACGAAAGCGTTTGATAAGATTTGGCTAAAGCCTAAAACCTGATTTATAATCTCCCCGACATAAATGTCGGGGCAAATGATATCAGGAGCGACTGCCATAGATCCTTTCAATACCAACAATAAAAAAATCTGATAGGATTGCAACTTTACTTTCATATCAGATTTTCAATTTCTTTTCTTGTAAAATAAAGGTTGAAACAAAACAATCCTAATTATACATTTCCTCTCTCAATGCCTTTACACGTGGGTCTTCCAAATATTCATCAAACGTTGAAAGCCGGTCAATAATTCCTTTGGGGGTCAGCTCTATAATTCTGTTTGCAACAGTCTGAATAAATGTATGGTCATGGCTTGTCAGCAATACAATGCCTTTAAAGTTAGTAGCGCTTTCGTTAAAGGATTGAATGCTTTCCAGATCAAGGTGATTGGTAGGTTGGTCAAGAATAATAACATTAGGGTTTTGCAACATCATACGGCTAATCATACAACGTACTTTTTCTCCACCGCTAAGCACTTTTGTTTTCTTCATAATCTCGTCGCCGGTAAAAAGCATTTTACCTAAAAACCCACGAAGAAACGGTTCATCAACATCTGTAACATACGCCGGCACATATTGACGCAGCCAATCCATAAGATTGAGGTCATTATCAAAAAACTGATTATTTTCTACGGGCAAATAAGCAGTGGTTACAGTAGTGCCCCATTCTATCTTACCTGTTTCTGCTTCTATATTGTTATTAAGCACTTCAAAAAAAGTAGTAACCGCCAATGGGTCTTTACTGATAAATACAATCTTATCGCTTTTGCTTATGCTAAAAGTAACCTTATCAAATAGCTTTCTGCCATCTACTGATTTACTCAAATTTTCAACATTCAAAATTTGGTTACCCACCTCTCTTTGTTGCTGAAAAATAATGCCCGGATACTTACGGTTGCTCGGTTCTATCTCTTCAATCGTCAGTTTCTCCAACGCTTTCTTTCTTGAGGTAGCCTGCTTACTCTTAGAAGCGTTTGCACTAAACCGTGCTATAAAGTCAAGCAAGTCTTTACGCTTATCTTCATTCTTCTTGTTCTTATCACTCAACTGACGAGCCATCAATTGGCTACTCTCGTACCAAAAGGTGTAGTTACCGGTAAAGATTTTAATTTTTGCCCTGTCCACATCTGCCACGTGGGTACAAACCGTATCCAAAAAGTGACGGTCGTGACTCACTACCAATACTATGTTTTCATAGTCAGCCAAAAAATTCTCTAACCAACCAATTGTTTCTATATCAAGACCGTTGGTAGGTTCGTCTAATAACAAAATATCAGGATTGCCAAACAATGCCTGCGCCAGCAACACCCGTACTTTAAAATTGCTGGGTATCTCTTTCATCAGGGTTTGGTGATATTCTTCTTTAACACCCAGGTCGTTCAGAAAACTTGCCGCATCACTTTCGGCAGTATAGCCGCCCATTTCCCCAAATTCCCCTTCCAGTTCACTGGCTTTCATGTAGTCGTCTTCGGTGGCATCAGGATCCAGATATATGGCATCTTTGGCCTGCATCACTTCCATCATTTTCTTATGGCCCATGATTACAGTATTCAGTACCGAATACTCATCAAATTCAAATTGGTTCTGACGAAGAAAACTCATCCGCTCACCTTTGCCAATTTCTACATTACCTTTATTAGGCTCTATCTCGCCGCTCAATATTTTTAGAAAGGTAGATTTGCCGGCACCATTTGCGCCAATTACTCCATAGCAATTACCCTTTACAAAATTCAGGTTTACCTCGTCAAACAATACTCTTTTGCCGTAGGCAAGTGTTACATTTTTTACGCTAATCATCTGCTTATAAAAATTCTTTTGAAAATTAATCAGAAAACCAGGAAATTTTGCTTCCCCCGATTTTCAGGCCGCAAAAGTAGCAATAGAAGATTAATAAATAAGAATAACTGATAGGTTTAGTAAATAGGATTGTGGGGCTTTCGTCATTTTCAACCGTTTCAGCAGCAGTTCCGGCTATTTCAGGCTTCGCTACGCTTCGGCCCCGCCAAAAATACAGGGCGGGGCTAAACCTTCCATATCCGGCAGCCATTCAGCTTTTTATTTCTATTCAGCAGTTTGTGCATTTGCAATAAAATTATTGCCAAATTTTTCTGCAATTTTTTTATTGCAATTATTCCGGTTTAATACAAAAAAAACAAGACCAACTAATAACTCAATCTCCAAAAAAAGAATTGAATTTTCTTATCCAACAATTATTATCGAACTAAATGAAATGACGAACTTCATAAATTGTATATTCGTATTATGAAAACATTATTAGTTACTCCGAAAAATGATAATGAAT
>JAYTDC010000168.1:0-33789 GCA_043736115.1 Segetibacter sp.
TTAAACCAAGGCGATATGCAGACGATATCACAAAAATGAAAAAAAATAAACCAAAAAAATGAATGGAGATTGGATACTTTTAACACTGAATAGTTACGATATTAGATGTAAGATTTTAGACAATACTCTTCTAATATCTAATATCTATCATCTAACATCCATGAACTATTTGTCCTTATTCTGCTTTACCATACCCATAATCTGTTGCATGGTTTTTTCCATGCCCGATGGGCTGCCATCGAGGAAAAGCATATTGCCTTTGCCATATTCAGCAAAGTTTTTAACGGCTTCGGTCCACATGCTAAAGAGGATGACGTTAGTATCAAGATTGGCTTGTTTCATTTGTTCGGCAGCCTGACTCATA
This sequence comes from Segetibacter sp., assembly GCA_043736115.1. Lineage (GTDB taxonomy): Bacteria > Bacteroidota > Bacteroidia > Chitinophagales > Chitinophagaceae > Segetibacter. Next base: position 365 of record JAYTDC010000168.1, read on the forward strand.
CCCTTGGCTACTTCCTCCCGGAATAGTGCAACGCCCTGACCACGAAGCCTTGCGGCTTCACGTTCTGCTTCGGCTGCTATCTTTATTGCGTTACCCTCGGCTTCTGCGCCTTTTGTTTTGGTAATGAGTAAGGCTTGACCTTCATTTTCGGCAGCAGCTTTCAGGTTGTTACTTGCAACCACACGGCTCATACTGTCCATAATCTGCTGGTCAAAAGTGATATCGTTGATCTGCAAATCCTGCAGGTGATAGCCCCAATCTTCAAGTGAATGGTCAATCTGATCTTTTACAAACTCAACTATTTCTCTGCGAAGCAGAAGAATTTCTGCCTGTCTTTTAGTGGCTACAAAAGCACGGATAGAACCCTCTACAGTACGAATGAGCGCCTGCATGAGATCTTTATCGCTGATGAATTTAAAAGCTACTCTTTTTATCGTTTCCTCATCAGCATTTTGTACCGAATACAAAAGCATTGATTTAAAATACACGTTGGCCTGATCAACAGTTACCGCCTGAAATTCAAGCTCTACCGAACGGTTCTGAATACTTACTCTTTTGTAAATATTTTCCAAAAGCGGTATTTTAAAATTCAATCCCGGCGAAAGGATGCGACGATATTTACCAAACATGGTTATAACCCCAATAGTACCTTGAGAAACCGTTACCAGTCCGCTTAAAACTATTGCTATAAGTATAACAATCCAGATATACGAAGCCATATTTTCCATTTTTAATTTTATTAATTGTTGTGCTTTGTGCTATATTTTTTAACCGGCAGTTGTACAAATATCAACTTCGGTTGTGTTATTTTAATCCCGATTTTTTATCGGGACTTACCGACTACAATGTCGGCATCCCGATAAGTACCGTTTGAATCAGGACTTGTACTTTTAATAATGCTTTTCAGCTTTTTTTTGTCATTTGTTGGTTGAAAGATATTGATTTTTTAATCCTTCTTCCAAAAACTTATCATGAATATAAGGTGTAAACAGCCCAATCAAAAATCTAAAGGTTGAACGAAACACTACAAATCTCTTTGCCTTCAATTTCAAAAAGCCGAAAGGCTTTCATTTGAATAGCCGTCGGTGAAACCGGCGGAATAAATCAAAGGTCTTACAATCAACCCTGAAAGGGTTGCACAATTTAAGCTTTCAATTTGTACAACCCTTTCAGGGTTGCAATAATATTCTTACAATCAACTCCCGTGCGTTTCACCCACGGCTATTCGAATGCTACCCCTTTGGGGTAAATAATGATTAACCAAAATCAATTTCGGGTTAAGGCTTTAGTATCAATTTCAGCTTTATTAGTTTTAAGCTAATGCAAAAAATCGGGATTAGCATAACACAACAATGCTAAATTAACAATCAAATGTCCATCCCCAAAATATAATAATTGGTGGTAAAGTAATAAACAATTAAATACTCTTCTCCTCCCACACCTGCACCAGATTAACCAATACTTCCACTGCCTTTTTCATATCCTTTACGCCTATCCATTCTTTCCTGCTATGTATGCCTTGCATGCCGGTAAAAAGATTTGGACAGGGCAAACCCATAAAGCTCAAACGGCTGCCATCCGTACCACCTCTTATGCTTTGTTTCTTTACTTTCAATCCACTTTTTTTATATGCCTTTTCAGCATATTCTACCACTTCGGGGTGTTTGTCCAACACCTCTTTCATGTTGCGGTATTGCTCTGTCAGCTTAAACTCCATACTTGCTTTTGGATGTTTGTGCAACACTTTTTCGGCTATCTTTTGCAGTCGCTCACCATTATCTTTCAGGCCTTCGCGGTCAAAGTCGCGAACAATAAATTCTAGGGTTGCCTTTTCTGCCAAACCTTCAACCCTTACAGGGTGAACAAAGCCTTCGCGTTTTTTTGTTGTTTCCGGACTGAAACTTTTTTTAGGTAATGCATGTAATATTTCTCCTGCTATTTTCAACGCATTCACCAAATAACCCTTTGCATAACCGGGATGTGCTATTACCCCGTGAATGGTTATGGTTGCTGCATCTGCACTAAATGTTTCATCTTCAAGTGTACCCATTTCTCCACCATCAAGCGTATAGCCAAACTGTGCCCCGAGTTTTGCCATATCAAGTTTTGCTGTGCCTTTGCCTATTTCTTCGTCTGGGGTAAACAACAGTTTTATGGTACCATGTTTTACTTCAGAATGAGTCATTATATAATTTGCAAAGTCCATAATTTCTGCAACACCTGCTTTATCATCAGAACCTAATAAGGTATGGCCACTTGCTGTAATGATATCGTATCCGATATGTTTCTTGAGATAAGTAAATTCTTTTGGACTTAATACTATAGTGGTATCATCAGGCAGTGCAATGTCTTTGCCATTATAATTTTCATGCAAAATGGGTTTTACGTTAGTGCCGCTACAATCAGGTGCTGTATCTACATGGCTGCAAAAACAAAGCACAGGTACATTCTTTTCTGTATTAGATGCTATAGTGGCATACACATAACCGTACTCATCTACATGTGCATCTGCAATGCCCATAGATTGTAACTCAGCAACAAGTACTTTGCTTAAGTTTATTTGTTTTTCTGTAGATGGTGATGTATTGCTTTGCGGATTGCTTTGCGTATCTATTTGTACGTACCGCATAAAGCGTTCTACACATGTAAAGTTGTATTTAGAAAACATACTATTGAAAATTGGTTTTGTTAATGATAAAATTAATGATTCAAATACCATCATTATTTTTGAAAAGTCTGTTGTGCAAGTTAGCCCTTAACCATTATTAGTGCAAATGAATTAAAGAAGTTGTTTTTTTGATTCATTTTTTTTTGATCTTAGCAGTATGAATATAAAAGCACCGCTGATAAAATGGGGGTGGGTGAGGGCAATCGTTTATTTTGTTTTGATTGCAATAGGAATATTTGCTGCCCAACTGTTAACCCAACCCTTAGAAGAATTAATAAAGTTGTGGGGATATGGTGTTTTATCCAATTTTGCTTTGTTTGTCATTACCTATTTCATTACTACTATGCTGGTTTTTTTAATTACATGGCTCTCTATGAAATTCATAGATCGCCTGCAATTTCAGGAGCTTGGTTTTGGAGTTAAAAACTACGGTAATGAAGCAGGTATAGGATTTTTTGCAGCAGTATCTTTATTAGGTTTAGGTACGCTGATACTCATTGCCACCAATCATTTGACCATTAATGGAACCAAATTTGATTTTAGAATTTTTGCTTTACAACTATTCCTGATGATTATGGTAACATTTACAGAGGAAGTTGTGTTTCGTGGTTACCTGCTTAGGAACATTTTGCTAAGTGTAAACAAGTGGGTGGCATTGCTGATTTCAGCTTTATTATTTGCGCTTGTTCATGTTGGCAATCCTGATATTACTGTTATTGCTGTTGTAAATGTATTTCTTGCCGGACTGCTTTTGGGTATAAATTACGTTTACACCAGAAATTTATGGTATAGTGTTGTATTGCATTTTACCTGGAACTTTATGCAGGGTGCTGTATTAGGTTTTGATGTTAGTGGTTTTAAGTTACCCGGTATTTTTTCACAAACACTTTTTGGTCCGGTTTATATAACAGGCGGCGAATTTGGTTTTGAAGGTTCTATAGTTTGCAGCGCATTGTTATTAGTAGCAACGGTTGTTTTTTATGTAGTGTTTGAGAAACGATATATTACCGATGCAAAGCCTGTTGTACCTATTAATCCCGTTTTTTCTTAAATTGTAGCTTCAAAAAAAAACTGCCATATGCAAAAAAGGCTTTTTGGAGCTTTCATAGGTGCTATACTTGTATTTGGTTGGCAAGCTATGTCGCACATGGTTATGTTGCACCACAATATGGGTATGAAGCAGGTGCCAGGTCAGGAAGAAGCAATCAAAACGCTTTCTCAAATATTTAAAGATGAAGGACGGTATATAGTTCCCCGGGTAGACCCAGTAGCTTCTAAATCAGAAAAGGCAAGGTTCGAAAAAAGTATGAATGGAAAGCCTTGGGCTATTGTTACTTATCATCCGCGGTATAATATCAGAATGGGTCTTTCGGTGGCGAGAAGTTTTGTGATTGCTTTGATTTGTGTTATGTTGCTCATTTATATTTTGGGGAAAAATCCCGGTAATTTTTCTACTATTTTATTTAAAAGCATAGCATGGGGTTTATTTGCCTTTCTCTTTGTGTGGTACAACAATCATATATGGTTGCAAACACCTTGGTCGGTGTTGTGGGGCGAACTGATTGATTTATTGATAGCATGGACACTTTGTGGATTTTGGCTGGGCTATTGGCTTAAAAGTAACCAATCTAAAAGGGTTGGTTATGGGATGGGGTTTGGGATATAAAAGGTTCTTAAATGCCAGGAAAATTCACCATGGGTACTGCAAATAAAAAAAGCGGCAGGAATTAATCCCGCCGCAGCTGTATTTTCAAAACTTTCCGTTCTTTCCGTGAGAAATAAAACCTCTTAAGGCATAATAATCAACGGGCTACTGCCACCAACTATTTCTACCAACTCCAAATCAAACGTTAGAGGTTCACCTGCCAAAGGGTGGTTAGCATCTAACACAACTTTGTCTTCCAATACTTCTCTGATGATTACAGGAAAACTCTGACCATCTTGCCCACTCATATTCAGTTGCATACCCACTTCAGGCTTCATATCTGCAGGAAAACGATCCATAGGAAACTCCATAAACATATCTTCCTGTTTTTCGCCATAAGCTTCTTCTACAGGAATTTGTATTGTTCTTTTTTCTCCAATCACCATACCGGTAACACCTGTATCAAAACCGGCTATTACCATGCCACTGCCTACTTCAAATTCCAATGGTTCGCGGCCTTCGCTGCTGTCGAATGTTGTGCCGTCTGTTAATTTACCATGATAGTGGACTCTTACTGTATCACCACTTTTTACTTGTTGCATATGCTGCGTTTTAAAGTTTATTATTTATAGTTTGGTTTAATTAAAACAAAAACGCTTCGCATTTTTACAAAAACAACCCGATTGCCAACTTAAGGCATGTTATTTTTGTGCCAAAACAACCATGTAAATGTTTCAAAAACGCCGCTAAAATACTTTGTTTACATAAGATTGAATAAATTTTAAAATTTACTATTATTACAACCATAAAAATGAATAAACTATCGGCTATATTATTCTGCTTTGTCTTTTCGATAAGCATTGTATTCGGGCAGGGGGGGAATGTTAAAAAATCTATTATCCGCAAACCAATTTTGCCCGGTGCATATCAAATCAAGGAGTATGTTCCTGAACTTTTGGGTAAAAGGGTGGCCATTTTTGCTAATAATACTTCTACCATTGGTAAAACACATTTAGTAGATACCCTGCGAAAGATGGGGGTGAATATTGTAAAAATATTCGGCCCCGAACATGGATTCAGAGGAACTGCCGGTGCCGGTGACAAGGTAGATAATTACAAAGATGTAGCAACAGGCATAAACGTAATTTCCCTTTACGGCAAAAAGATAAAACCATCTAAAGAAGATCTTAGCAATGTTGACATTCTCCTTTTTGATATTCAGGATGTAGGCGTTCGTTTTTATACCTACATTTCTTCTCTGCAATTACTAATAGAAAGTGCAGTAGAAAATAATAAGCCACTAATAATTTTGGACAGGCCAAATCCAAATGGATTTTATATTGATGGTCCTGTGTTGGATACTACATTCAGAAGTTTTGTAGGCATGCAACCGGTACCTGTTGTTTACGGTATGACTATAGGGGAGTATGCAAGATATATAGTTGGTGAGGGGCTGTTGCATAAAGAAATTATGACGCTTATGATGTTGAGGATGACCGAAGAAAAATTAAATGAAAAAGAAATTACAAACGGTGGATTAAATGTAAAAGTGATTAAGTGCAGAAACTATAAACATAGCGACCGTTATATTTTGCCCGAAAAACCCTCACCCAATTTGCCCGATGAAAGTGCAGTGCTTTGGTATCCCTCCATCTGTTTTTTTGAAGGTACTGTTATCAGCGAAGGCAGGGGAACAAACAAACCGTTTAGAATATTCGGACACCCATCATTGCCCAAAAAAATGTTTGCTTTTACGCCTTCGGCAAATGCAGGTGCTGCCAACCCAAAACTTATGAATCAAAACTGCTATGGTTGGAATGTTTCTGAGCTGCCCGGTGTAGAAAAAGATAATCCCAGATTACAACTTCAATATTTACTACAAGCTTTTCAGCTTTTTCCTGAAAAAGAAAAATTTTTTCTGCTGCCCAAGAAAAATTTGCCTCCGGCAAATGAAATATTTTTTAATAAACTTGCCGGCAATGCTACCTTGATGCAGCAAATAAAAGACGGAAAATCAGAAACTGAAATACGGGCAAGCTGGCAACCCAAACTGAATGCGTTTAAGAAAGTAAGAAAAAAATATTTGTTGTATGAGGAGTAGTAAGTAGTATGTAGCAAGTAGTAAGTAGCAAGTAGTAAGACAGAACATAAGAAATATATCACTGTAATAAACCAGAAACGGATTATCGAGAAACGAAATAGTGATAAACTAAATAACAAGAAACCAGAAACGAAATAACCAGAAGCGATATAACGTCAAACGATTACAACTATCAAAAATGGGAAACGAGCAACCGAATATCGAAAATAGAGAAGCGAAAAACGAAATGACGAGAAACGACCTCCGCATCGTCTTTATGGGTACACCCGAATTTGCGGTTGCTTCGTTAAAAGCACTTGTGGAAAAGGGTTATAATATTGTTGGTGTAATTACAGCACCCGACAAACCTGCCGGCAGAGGAATGAAATTGACAGAAAGTGCAGTAAAGCAATATGCTGCAGAATATGGTTTGAGAATTTTGCAGCCGGAAAAATTAAAAAATCCAGAATTTATTAAGGAACTACAATCATTACAGGCAGATTTGCAGATAGTGGTAGCTTTTAGAATGTTGCCCGAAGTAGTTTGGAATATGCCAAGGTTGGGAACAATCAATGTACATGGTTCATTGTTGCCACAGTATCGTGGTGCGGCACCAATTAATTGGGCTGTTATTAATGGCGAAAAGGAAACAGGGGTTACCACTTTTAAGTTGCAACATGCAATAGATACAGGTAATATTTTGTTACAGGAAAAATTCTCAATTGGTGAAAATGAAACAGCAGGCGAGGTGCATGACCGCATGAAAGAAATAGGTGCACAATTGCTGATAAAAACAGTTGAAGGGTTGCAGAAGGGAATGGTTCAGGAAAAAAATCAGGATGATAGTGGTGCAAATATTGAACTCAAACATGCACCAAAAATATTTACAGAGACCTGCATTATCAATTGGAATAAATCTGTTGATGAAGTGCACAACTTGATTCGGGGCCTATCGCCTTATCCCGGTGCTATTACAAACTTGCAAGGTAAAATGCTGAAAATATATAAAAGCGAAAAAGAAATGGCTCAACACACTCTCACTCCGGGTGACTATGAAACCGATGGAAAGACATTTTTAAAATTTGCCTGTACAAATGGTTTTGTTTGTGCTAAAGAGGTTCAGTTGGAAGGAAAAAAAAGAATTGTAATCGAAGATTTTTTGCGTGGGTATAGGTTTTGAATTTTATGAATAATGATGAGCTGAAAATAACTTTTCTAAAGATTATTATAACTCTTCAAAAGTTATTTTTGCCATACTCCAAAATTCATCTAAAGCTATTATCCGTTGTTTAAAAAAAGAAATGATAGCTGGCCAATCAGACTTGTTCAGAATATTCACATTTTCAAGTTCCTTTGAAATGCTTGAAATATTATGTCCTGCTTCATCAATAATATTTTTGCTCCAAACCCATTCTTCCCCAAGGGTATTGTGGAGTAAGATTTTTAGGGCCACAAATTGCTCAAAATATAGTTGTTGCAAATCTTTCTCCTTATGACAAATTTCGATTGAAATTATAGCCTGCTTAGTGTTGGCCTGCATTCTGAACAAAATATCTTTGACCCCGGTTTTATAATTTACCCAGTTGTTTTTTTCGCCTTCGGCAAATGGTACAGGCTTCATATACAAACCAAAAGCTGTCCAGAATTCCTGCTTTAGTTGAGAGGTTTCAATTTTTGAAAACATAATATTTTTGAATAAAAGAAAACCGCAGCATTGATGATTTAATGGTCAACAATACTGCGGCAATTTTATGATTTTAGAATTTACTTCTACTTCTATTTCAACGACTCAATAATTGTAACAAACTCATCTGCTACTAATGATGCACCACCAACAAGCCCACCATCTACATCAGGTTTCCCAAATATATCTTTTGCATTATTTGCCTTGACACTTCCACCGTATAGTATTGAAATGTTTTGCGCTACTTCTTCACCATACTTTTTTACAATTTCATTTCTGATATGCAAATGCATTTCCTGTGCCTGATCGCTTGTTGCAGTTTTGCCTGTCCCTATTGCCCATATTGGTTCATAGGCTATTACTACTTTTTGAATATCCACAGCAGAAAGGCCAAACAGGCTTTCTTCCAACTGCTTGCTTACAAAATCATTTTGTTCGCCTTTTTCTCTAACAGGCAAAGCCTCTCCACAACAGAAGATTGGGGTTATACCTTCGCTAAGGCAAAGCTTTACTTTATCTGCAAGAAAATCATTTGATTCCAGAAAGTATTCACGTCTTTCACTATGTCCAATTATACACCAATTGATGTTCAGGCATTTTAGCATAGTAACAGAATTCTCCCCAGTATATGCACCACCTTTTTTTGAATAAACATTTTGAGCCGCTATAAAAATATTTTCTTTTCCGGCTACTTTTTTTGCAGCCATTTGCAGATAAGGTGCAGGAATTCCGAAAACAGTTATTCTTTCCTGGTTAAGAGAAAGTTCCTGATTAATTATATTTTCTAAAAGAGTTTCACCTTCCTGAAGTGTGAGATTCATTTTCCAGTTGGCGGCCGCTATTTGTTTTCTCATATTTTAAAGTTTCGCACAAAGAAACAAAGAAATTGATGAGACAAAGAGCAATTATTTTTTAGAGGATTCTATTAAACAATTCTATTAGAGACCATTTGCTCATACAAGTGTTGAAGTACTTCTATTTGGACATTGGATAATGAGGTATTTTTCATCCGTTGCCAATTGTTGATGTCCTGTATTGCTTTGCCGAAATCATAGGCTTTCCATTCATTAAACCCCCATGAAAAATCAGGTATAAATTTGGGTGTGAGACCATTTCCAAAAACGTTGCAACTTATGCCTATAACTGTTCCTGTATTAATAGAAGAATTTATGGCGGCACGGCTATAATCTCCCATTATAACACCACATTTTATACCTGCAGGCAAATATTTTGTTGAGGCATAATTATACAGTTTCACTTCGCCTGCGGTATTTTTCACATTGCTATTAGTTGTGCCTGCCCCAAGATTACACCATTCACCTATTACACTATCGCCAAGATATCCATCGTGGGCTTTGTTGCTGTAAGCTGATAAAATACTGTTTTTTATTTCGCCTCCTGCCATACAATACGGGCCTATTGTAGTTGTAGCATAAACCTTTGCACCCATTTTCAATACTGCACCTTCACCAATAGAAAATGGGCCGCGGATACGACAGCCTTCCATAATCGTGGCGTTTTTACCAATATAAACCGGGCCATTTTCTGCATTTATTATACAATGACTAAGTGTGGCACCTTCCTCTATAAATATGTTGGAGGAAGAAACAGTTTGTACATTTTCAGGTATAATATTAGAAATCCGATCTTTAGTTATTACTTCATAATCAAACCTTGTCATGATTTCATTTTGAAGAAAAATATCTTGTAGAAATTGTATTCTTTTCACCCCACCTGTTAACTGCCCGTTTTGTTTTGAATTGTTGAGAATAGTTTCAATTTCACTTTGAATTCCAGAGTTAATTTTTATTGCAATAAGCCCAAATTCGTCGTGTAAACTTTCTCCAATTTCTAATTGTAAAAACTGCTTAACCAGTTCAGTAGTCGGTAGAACAGTTGCATCTATAACCAAAAATTCACCCGGAGGAATATTTTCGTAAAGTGGTTGCAAATATGCTTGGGTAAGCATGTAAACCTTATTGCCAGTAATTTTTTCCCACCTTTCTTTTTGGGTCAAAATTCCACATCGCAATTGTCCTACAGCTTTTGTGAGTGTAAGGGGGAAAAAATTGCTTCTGGTTTTTGTATCGTATAGTATAACGTAAATGGCAAAAATATTTGGGGTAAATTTTTTAAGCTTCCAGCTTGAACAAACTATCTACAAATTCGTCTTTATCAAATACCAATAAGTCTTCCATTTTTTCGCCAACACCAATAAACTTAACAGGTATTTTAAACTGACTGGCAATTGCTAAAACTACCCCCCCTTTTGCTGTGCCATCTAATTTGGTAACGGCAATTGCTGTTACATCTGTTGCAGCAGTAAATTGTTTGGCCTGTTCCAATGCATTCTGACCGGTAGAACCGTCCAACACCAATAACACTTCGTGTGGCGCATCAGGAATTACTTTTTGAATTACTCTTTTAATTTTTCCCAATTCATCCATTAGGTATGACTTGTTGTGCAACCTGCCGGCAGTATCAATAATAATTACATCGCTTCCACGGGCAACACCGCTTTGTACTGTATCAAATGCAACTGCACTTGGATCACTTCCCATTGCTTGTTTTACAATTGGTACACCTGTTCTTTCGCTCCATATAGTAAGTTGGTCAACAGCTGCAGCCCTAAAGGTATCACCTGCACCCAGTAAAACATTTTTCCCTGCTTTGGTAAAGTTGTATGCAAGTTTTCCAATTGTGGTGGTTTTACCCACACCATTTACACCTACTACTAATATTACATATGGTTTTTTCCCCGAAGGAGTAGAAAAGTCTTTATAACTATTTTCAGGCGAATCAACCAAAACTGATCTTATTTCTTCCTGAAGAATTCGGTTTAAATCAGATGTATTTACATATTTGTCCTTTGCAACTCTTTCCTCAACCCGTTTAATTATTTCTATTGTGGTATCAAGGCCTACATCGGCACCAATAAGTGCTTCTTCAAGATTGTCTAAGACTTCTTCATCTACAGTGTTTTTACCCGCTATGGCTTTAGTTATTTTGGTAAAAAAGTTTTCTTTAGTTTTTTGCAACCCCTGACCAAGGCTTTCTTTTTCTTTGGTACCAAACAGTTTTCCGAAAAACCCCATAATAGTTAGTTTATTATCTGAAATGAAGATGTAAAATACAAAAAGCCATCCTTATACAGGATAGCTTTACTTATTTAGAACAAAAAAGCACAAAAGCTTACGCAGATAAAAAGTCTTTCACTTTATCTTTGTGTACAATAGCTTCTTTAAAAGTGTAAGCACCTGTTTTGGGACTGCGAACAGCCTTAATAACTTTGCTCCAGTTTTTTGCGTCTGCTGCTGCTTTTTGGTCTTTTGTCTTAATCGCGGTTTTAGCTGCTTTTGCCATTTTTTTTAATTTGCTGGTATGATAACTTACTAATGTTTTACACTAATTAGCACATTGGCTAATCAGCACATTGGCTAATTTATTTAATTTCTTTGTGTACAGTTACTTTTTTCATGATTGGGTTAAATTTCTTCAACTCCAAACGTTCAGGTGTGTTCTTTTTGTTCTTTTTGGTAATGTAGCGGCTTGTACCCGGTAAGCCACTTGTTTTGTGCTCGGTACACTCCATAATTACCTGAACTCTGTTACCTTTCTTTGCCATTGTATAAAATTTAAATCGTATTATTAGATTTTAACACCGTTTGCTCTCATTTCTTTAACTACTGAACCCAGACCATTTTTATTAATGGTACGGATAGCTTCGCTAGATACTTTTAAGGTAATCCAACGATCCTCTTCTACAAAAAAGAAACGCTTAGTTTGAAGGTTTGGTAAAAACCTGCGTTTTGTTTTTATATTTGAGTGAGATACAGTATTTCCTGTTATAGGTCTTTTTCCTGTTACCTGACATACTCTTGCCATAACTACTTTTTTTTCGGACGGCAAAAGTCGGATTTTTTAGTGAAATAACAAAACAAATTTATTCTTTTTGCAAATTTTAATCTTCTAATCTAGAAATATAATTATATAAACTTAGGGCAAAGTATAGGTTTCATAGTAAAAAAAATAAATCATTTTTAAATAATTTTAAAATTTTAAATAAAATAAATACCCATATATTTTTTTATGGTTTATTTTTATTGTCAAAAAGCACTATTTACCGGGATGTGTTATAGCTTAAACCAAATGGATACATGGAGTGATTTTATAGGTTATGGGAATATCAAAAAACGTATAAATAAAATTTTTTTCCCTCCAACAAAAGGGATATAATCACAAGTTACAAACCAAATCAAACTATAGAATCTTCCGCCACCCAAGAAATGTTTGTGTAAGCAATAAGTTGAAGATATGGAAATATTAGTTTAGATGAATTATATATAGTTTCAACTATAGAGTTTGTTAAAGACACTATAGTTTTACAAACAATCATAGGGAGAATATACAATATCATTTCTTAAAACCGGCACTACCCAAGCAAGGCTGAAACAAGCCGTAAAATGTTCCTAATGAAAGTGGACGAATTAAAGAGCATGGAGCAAATAAACCTGTTTGTTAGCAGTATGCATAAGGATGTTTTGAACCAATATACATTATAGAAATTCAATCTTGAAGTTATCATATTGGACAAACATATATTACTTTTGTATTAAAATATATATGTGCAGCAAGTTCTATTTCATTTTTACTTTTTTAATTTGTCAATTGAATTTGTTCGCACAAAAAAATTTAAAGCCAGGGTATATTATTGTCAATTCAGGTGATACCGTAAAAGGGTTTATTGAATATACATTTTTTCAAAAAAATCCCAATCGAATTTATTTTTTCCGCTCAGATAAGGATAAACCAACCAGGTATAGCCCTCTACAAATTAAAGGCTTTGGTGTGCAGGGAGAAGTTTATGAGGCTGCAATTGTAAATGTAGATAAAAGCCCATTCGACATAAATGAATTGAACAACAATCAGGAGTTGAAAATGCAAACCGACACAACGTTTATCCGAGAGATTTTCAAGAGTCCAAAATCTTTATACTCCTATCGTGATAATGATGGTCGTGTTTCATTTTTTATTAAGAAAAACAACCGCATTGAATGGCTTACCTATAAATTATATTTAAAAGAATTGGAAAACGGAAATATTATAGTTGCACGCAATAATGAATTTCAAGATCAACTGAATGAATATTTATCAGATTGTAATTCAATTACTAAATTAATCAGTACAACGACATATGCCACTAGTGATTTGGAGCGTTTGTTTAAGTCCTATTATGAATGCAAAAGCCTACCGGTTGAAATGAAATCCCTAAGGGAAAAATTTGTATTTGAATTTGGTGCAATTTTGGGCGTATCTGTCACCTCTTTAGAATTCAACGGAATTACAGATAATTATCAGCATCTGATAGAATCTAAGTATCCTTCCTCCCAAAATCTAAATGCAGGTATTTTTTTTAATTTATATTTTCCAGGTATGAAGCGATTGACTTTATACAACGAATTACTCTATACTTCGTATAAAACCGATTATAATTACGTTGAAGATTATTTTAGTGTAAATGACAACTCTTCAATATATACCTCATTCGCATTCAACTACCTGCAGCTCAATACAATGTTGCGTTATAAGATTCCTTTTGGGAAATTTTCTTTTTTTGCAAATGCCGGAATCTCCAATGGTATGGCAATTAAATCTCAAAATAAATCAGTAAGGCAAACTACTTTTTATAGTTCCAATACAGTAACTGAAGGAGAAGCTATTGAGGACCTGAGAAAATATGAACAAGGGTTGTTGTTGGGTATTGGGGGTAAAGTGAGCAAAGTGTCACTTGAGGCAAGAATGGCTTTTGGTAACGGCATAAGTCCTTTCATTTTCATTAAATCTCCCACTCAAAGAATAATTTTCCTTGCTTCTTTTACGTTTTAAAAAAATAATTATCAATTCATCATCAACACATTTGCACAGCGTTGTAGTATGTTGAAGGCAATTTCTGCCATTAGGTTCTCTTTATCTAACGTAGGGTTTACTTCGGTTATTTCAAAACAGCATATTTTTCGATTTTGCATAAACTTACTTACGAGGTCTTCAGCTTCTCTTTCGCGGAGACCGTTGCTAACAGGTGTTCCCGTACCTTTACTTATGGTGGAGTCCAGACAATCCACATCAAAACTTACATAAAGGTCTGTGCAATCGCTTAGGTAGCGAAGAACAGACCGTACAACGTTTTCAGGACCTTTGCGTCTTATTTCGCTTGTTCCAATTACTTTTATACCATATTTTTCAATGATTGCTTTTTCCTCTCTTTCAAAATCCCGAAGGCTGATAAAGACTATATCTTCCCCAAGTACTTTTGGATTTATTTTGCCAAGGTTTTTTAGTTTATTCCAATACTTTTCAGTTTCATCATCTAATTGATGTACTGCATTTTCCATATTGTCTTCGCCCAATGCCGTTGCCAAAGGCATGCCGTGCATATTGCCCGAAGGTGTTGTATAAGGGGTGTGCAGGTCGGCATGTGCATCTATCCATATAACACCTAATTTACTATCAGGTTTAGCCATTTTAATGCCTGCAATTGTTGCACCTGCCATACTATGGTCGCCACTTAAAATTAATGGGAAAAAGTGGCTTTTTATAGATTCCTGAACAGCTTTACTTACCTTTTCGTACATGCTATGAATCCCTTTAATCCGCTTAGCGTAAGGTGATGCTATAGGTTCAAAAAGAAGGTTATTTTCTGCAGGTATTTTTTCAGAAGGAAAATGAACAAAAAAATTGCTCATAAAATCAAGGGCTGCTATTTTTATAGCATCTATACCAAGGCTGGCCCCCCGTGTGCCTGCACCTATTTCTGACGGGACTTCTATTATTTTAATATTTCTCATAAAAAAGCAATCTATGCGAAATTACACTATTCCTTAGAAGTTATAACATCTCGCCCAATAGGTATTCGTAATTGTATAACACCAAATTGCATTTACAATTAACAGGATTGGTTATAAAATAAATAAGAACTGCTCCTTTATGGGGAGCAGTTCTTATTTATTTACAAATAATAAAACCGGTTGATTATCTAGCAATCACAAGCCTTTTGCTCATCACTTTGCCATCTAAAATAGATTGGATAGTGTAAACGCCGGAACCCATTTTACTATCTACATTCATTTGAATCACATTGGTACCTGCAACAACAGAAATTATTCTGTTTGAAACAGTTCTGCCATTTTGATCTGTAATCCATATTGATGCTACCCCTTGTTTCACTGAATTAATCTTTAGTGAGTAATTATTAATAGCAGGATTAGGATATACATTTAGGTCATTTACAATAACCTCGGTTGCAGGCGACGATCCTTTTATACTACTCTTAGGAGTAGGACAATTAATCAACATTGCAATATCAAGGGAAGAGTTGGTATTGTTGTCATCACCATCTGTAGTTGGTTCGGTACCTGGAGAAAGAATGATGAAGTTTGTACGCACCTCTGTACCAACTTGTCTAATAGCATTGTTGTCATTATCTATATCATTGTTTGGCAACGGATTGCCGGCAATGAAATAATAACCCGAAGGCAATACAACACCTACAATATATGCATCAGCAGATAATCCGCTGAAATTATATGTACCATCACTTACGGTTGTTGTTGTAGCAATTGCACCACCGTCGGGAGCATTGTCTCCGTTAGTATCTCTATATAGATTTACTGTAGCTCCAGGAATACCTGGTTCTGATGCATCTCTAACTCCATTACCATTTAAATCAATAAATACCAAATTACCTAAACCCAAAATAGATGGAGTTTTAAATCCTGCATCTATGGTAAAATTGCTGATATCAGCTACCACGTTTACAGATACAGAACCATTTACAGGATCGCTGTCTTTGGTATCATCTGATCCCTGATTTGAAGGGCTTGGAGTCAAGCCTGTTGGTGTTGTAAAGGTTATAACGTGTGTGCCTGGTCCTAGATTTTTAAAGTCGTAGTAACCATCCCTGCCATTAAATGTCAGTGTAGTAGTTGTTGCTGTAGTTACACCATCAGGAAATAAGATAGTTACAGTCTGACCATTGATACCCGGCTCACCAAGGTCTTGAATACCGTTTCCGTTTAGATCATTCCATACAAAATCACCCACATAAGCATTTCCACAAAGTGCCATGTCATGAGTTAAGTTACCATTAGAACCATCACCATCAGTAGTCGGCTCTTCACCAAAAGTTAGGGTGATAGAATTGGTGAATTGTATACCGCCAACGGTTCTGACAGCGTTATTGTCATTATCAACATTATTATCAGGGAATGGACTTGTAGCCTGTGTAGATGAGTTTGGACTAATTGTGTAGCCGGGTAAAATTGGCAATGAAGTTATATATCTACCGGGTGCAAGATTTGTAAAGGAATAAAAACCTGTTGTACTTGTAACTGAAGTAGCAATTGGAGTTCCTTTATCAGGAATATTATCATTATTATCGTCTTTGTATAAACTTATAGTTACATTTCCTATACCTGGTTCGTTAGGATCTTTTTTACCATCGCCATCAAAGTCGTTCCAAACAAAATTACCCAGGTTAAGACCGGTGGGTGCCGGACACATTGCAATATCTAATGTGGAGTTTGTATTGCTATTATCGCCATCTGTAGTAGGCTCTGTAAATTGAGAAAGTGTAATTGAATTAGATCTTACTTCATTACCCGGAATATTTGCTCCAACTAATGTTACAGCATTGTTGTCATTGTCAATGTCATTATCAGGATCAATAGTGCCATTTAATCTTGCCTGGTAATTTTCAGGTATTATTACACCTACTATATAATTACCAGCGTTAAGTCCGGTAAATGAATACAGGCCGCTTGCATTTGTTGTGGTTGTAGCTATTGCTGCACCATCTGCTATGTTATCGTTATTAGCATCAGCATATAAATAAACCGTAGCATTTGGTATAACGGGATCTGTTGCATCTTTTACATTGTTACCATTGATATCTAAAAATACCAGGTTACCCAATGTTAAAATGTTAGGAGCAGGACAAAGAGCTATATCCAAAGATTGATTACCGTTATTATCATCACCATCAGTAGTTGGTTCTGTAAATGGAGATAATGTAATAGAGAGTGATCTTACTTCGCTACCTGCCTGATTGGCTCCAATAAGGGTTACACCATTATTGTCATTATCAATATCTGTATCAGGATCAACAGTGGTATTAGGACCTCTTGTATAATTGGCTGGTATAATAACACCTACTATATAGTTACCTGCGGCAAGTCCTGTAAATGAATAAATTCCACTTGCATTAGTTGTTGTAGTTGCAACTGCTGCACCATCGGCCACATTATCATTATTTGCATCTGCATATAAATATACAGTTGCACCGGGAACGCCGGGTTCAGTAGCATCTTTTAAATTGTTACCATTGATATCTAACCAAACTAAATTTCCTAGTGCCAGATTGTTTGGTGCGGGACATAATCCGATATCTAAAGTTTGGTTGCCATTGCTGTCGTCGCCATCAGTAGTTGGCTCTGTAAAGGCTTGTAGAGTAATGGATAATGATCTTATTTCGCTACCAGGTTGATTTGCTCCAACCAAAGTAACACCGTTATTATCATTGTCGGTATCATTATCAGGATCATTACCAGTATTAACCCTTGCCTGATAGCCCGTTGGAATGGTAACACCAACAATGTAGTTGCCACCGTTTAATCCACTAAAAGAATAGTTTCCACTTGCATTGGTAGTTGTTGTTGCAGTGGCGGCACCATCAGCTACGTTATCATTGTTTGCATCAGCATACAATTTCACAGTTGCATTAGGAACAACGGGTTCGTTAGTATCTTTAATGTTATTAGCATTTATATCAAGCCAAACAAGATTGCCTAGTTTTAGTAAATTCGGAGCCGGACAAAGTGCAATGTCTAAGGTTTGATTACCATTGTTATCGTCACCATCAGTTGTTGGTTCTGTAAATGGAGAAAGTGTTATAGCCAATGATCTTACTTCTCCTCCAGCACCATTAGTACCAATAAGATTTACACCGTTATTGTCATTATCCATATTATTATCCGGATCCACAGTTGTAGCAGGGCCCTTGGTATAACCTGATGGGATTATTACACCCACTATATAATTTCCACTATTTAAACCACCGAAAACATAATTACCACTTCCATTAGTAGTTGTAGTAGCAATTGCAGCACCGTCTGCTACATTATCATTGTTAGCATCTGCATACAACTTTACAGTTGCATTTGGTATTGCGGGTTCTGTTGCATCTTTAGTATTGTTTCCGTTTAGGTCAAGCCATACAAGATTGCCTAGAGAAAGTATGTTGGGAGCAGGACAAAGGGCTAAATCCAGAGTTAGATTTCCGTTATTGTCATCTCCGTCAGTTGTTGGCTCAGTACCAACAGCTAATGTAATAGCCTTAGATCTCATTTCTCCACCTGCAGTGCTTACGCCTATTTGATTTACCGCATTGTTGTCATTATCTACATTATCGTCAGGATCAGCAGTTGCAGCAGGACCTCTTGTGTAACTGGCTGGAATAATTACTCCAACTATATAATTTCCGGCAGTTAAACCAATAAATGTATAGTTACCACTTGCGTTAGTAGTTGTTGTAGCTAAAGCAGCACCATCGGCAAGGTTATCGTTATTGGCATCTGCATATAATTTAACTGTTGCATTTGGTACACCTGGTTCTGTTGCGTCTTTTACATTATTACCATTTGCATCTAACCAAACAAGGTTACCTAATGTAAGTGTTGGGCAATTTGTTGCTCTGATTTGTATATCATCAATAAATAAAAAGTTATTGCTACTGCAGTTTGCATTCTGTGCACCAACTAATCTGTATTTAAATGAAGAATTATTAAAAGTAGAGGGTAGGGTTAAAGAGATACTGTTCCATGTACCCTGACCATAACTGGCATAAAGTTGTGCAGCGGTTTGTCCAAGTAAAGTGGTCCAGGTTGCACCATTGTCTTTAGTTACTTCTACATAAAATTTAAAACTGTTGTTTGTAGAAACTACGCATGCTGTATAGAGGTTGAAACATAATACCAAAGAGCTGTAGCAACTTGTTGTGCAATTTGTTGTGGGTGAAGTTGCAATAGCATATGTTACTGTTGGACAACCCGTAGAGATGTAGTTGACTAACTTTAATGCATACGGACTGGACTTAAAATATTCACTATTAACTGCAACAGTACCATAGGAAGTATTGGAGTATGCAGACCAAGTACCGGTTGATCCTATAAAAGTTGAGTTAATTGGCTTAGTGAATCCGGTGTTGAAACTGTTCGGAAATGTTTCGGTACTTAACACCGTTTGAGCATTTACTTGTACAAAGACAAGGGCAAGCCACAATAAAAATAATAGCTTAGTAAATTTTTTCATGTTTTTAATTTTATGATAATAAATAAGAGACTAAAGAACAACATTAGACTATTGGCCTTCGATAAATATTATTTGGATTGGTAGAATACTTTGAAAAATTCTAATGATTATTTCATTAAATACTGGAGTTATAATTACGGTGTAAAAGTAGATATTTGTTTGTTAATCGCTCCATTTATTTTTAAAACACAATAATTTTAAAAATCAAATAAAAAGTTGTAATTAATTGAAAATGTTTTTATTAAAAATTTAAGTTAATAATATTATGATATTTTAAAAATTAGTTGTTACATTAAAATAAACTTAAATTATTAAAATTTTTTCAGCTTATTTTCATAATTACATGCAACTTTTTTTATTGTGAAAATAATTAATATAATTTGATGGATTTACAAAAAATGTTTTTAACTAATGTCTATAAAAGTTCATTAAATACATTTACTTAAAATTATATTTTATTCACTAAAATGTAGTACACAAAGAATACTAATTTTTCTGTAGTAATTCTAACATTTTATATTGAAAAAATAATTGAAGCCGGGCCTGAAGATATTTTGATGTGGCTGTGTTTAATATTTCTTGTGCAGTTAATAATTCAACAGAACTGATTTGGCCCAACTTGTATTTTTCGTAGTATAATTCGTACGATAATTTGTTTTGGCCTAAGGCAGAAGCTGTAGCGGTGTGTTTTTGTTTGGCCGTGTTAAAATCATTGACAAGTTGCACTGAATTTGTAAGGATTGTATTTTTTGCATTTTCCACTTCCATCTGTGCATTTTTGATATTTATAGTTTCTTTCTTAATCCTGTTAGCGTTTTGCAATTGAGAAAAAACAGGAATTCTGAGGCTAATATTAATATTCTGTCCAAGGTTATTATTTAATTGTCGTGACAACGATATCTTTTCGTTGTTTTCTCTTTGGTTAGCATTGTAATTGGAGACCATATTGCCACTAATGGCCAAATAAGGAAGTGATGCACTTTTTGCTATTTTCTCGTTTATAATTGCAGCTTGTTCGTTCATTTGGGCAAGCTTTACAAATGGGTGATTATTTATAATTTTATCACCAACATCATCTAAAGTAAAATTTGACAGTTGAATATCATTAAGTAAACCCGTATCAACAGGATTTAAAGAAATATTTTGATTATAAGGTATATTTAGGAGTTGTTTGAGGGTTAGCAAAGCAGTTATTGAATCGTTTTGCAAACCTACAAGTTCTGATGTTTGGGTATTTAATAGACCTTCAAAAGTGTATTTTTCATAACGGGTTAGTCTGCCAACTTTTATTTTTTCAGCTATTATATCTAATTCTTTATTTGTATTTAAAAGGCTTTTTCTTTTAAAGGTAAGTTCATCATTGGTAAGTAATATTTTGGCATAGGTTAAGGTGATGTTTGTGAGCAATTCTAATTCAAACTTTTTTTCATTGTATTCAGCGGCAGAAATTAAAAATGAACTATGTTTTATAGCATTTAATTTTTTAAACCCTGCAAACAACTGTAGTTGCAAATTCAATGAGGTGTAACCGCCACTAAAGGTTTCATATGAAAAATTATTGGTCACTGGATCAATATTTTTTCCAAATGAAAAATAATGACCAAGATCATAACTTATGGAGGGAAGCAAGCTAGCACGTGCAGTTTTGTTATCCAGGGTAGCTAAATGAATTGTATTCTTTGCTTGCTTTAATTTTATGTTTTGAGATAATCCTATTTTAAAACATTGATCTAATGAATAGCCTGTAAGTGTTACAACGGATTGATTATGGGTTGGATGAATAACTGTTTGTGGTGGAATTTTTTTTATGAGTGAATCTTTTTTTAAAACTGCTGTATTTTGTTGATTAGTAATTACAGACTGATTTGTTGTAATGGTTTGTACTGCTTTTGCAATACTATCTTTCCCGGGTTTTCTAATATTTGATATTGGAACGCTGACTGTACGAAGAATTTTTGTAGTTGTGTCTTTAGCCAAAAATAAACTGTCTATAAATTTTCTAGTAACCAAAACTTCCGATGATTCATTGATTGAATCCAATGTTTGTGTAAGTCTTAATTGATTAATGAATTTGGAGGGTATGGCTTTTCGTTTCCCTAACTGGCGTTTTTGTTTATAAATAATGACATCGCAAATGTCAATCCCTTTTTGGTTATTACATTTTAATATTTCTATTTTCAATCCCCCCTTTATTTCTATGATTTCATGTTGCTTATATACAGGGGTATCCTGCGCAAATGCAATATCTCCCATTAAAAAAAGGATGGTTAATAGAATAGAACTGGTAAAAATTTTATGATGAGTAATGCCAATCATAGTTTGAAAGCTAAACCTTATCAAATTTTTTGAAAATCTTTTTTATAAAATAGCGGTATAAGGGTAACCGGTCTATTACTATTTCGCCGTATACATTATATCCTGATTTTAGTGGAAGCGCCGCAGCGTTATTTAATTCTACAAGTGCATAAAAATTTTGATTTTCTTTTCGTTCAGCTAAATAGGTAACCTTACCCATCATTACACCATTTTGAAATGTTTGGTATGCATCAAGCTTTAAACGGGTGGGTAATCCAATTCTCACATAGGGCATTTCTTTTTCAGGAATAGTTAATTTAGCATAATAGGAGATACTATTAGGTACAATGCTTATTAGTAATTCACTTTTAGCAATTACATTGCTAGATTGTTTTGTATTGAAAATGTAATTTACAATGCCCGAAGTAGTAGCTATAAGTGCTTCTTTACTTAATTCTGTTTCTATTTTTTTTAATGCCTCTCTTGCCTGTAATAATTGGTTTTGAAAATCAATATTTGCCTGTACAAGTGCCTGTGCATTTTCTTCAAGTTGAACTTTGGTCTGCAATAATGAGTTTTGCTCTTTGGTAAAATTATTATAAGCGAGGTTTTTTTCAGAAAGTTGTTTTTCTCTCTGATTGGCCATAAGGTTCAGATTTTCTTTTACAGTCAGGTGAGCATCTTTTGTGGCGTTGTATTCATACCTGCTTAACATGTCTTTTTTGTAAAGAATAGAATCGCCGGTCATTTTTTCAGTAGTAGAAGAAAATTTTTCTTTTTGGATTCCATATTGATCATCCATTGCTTTCATATCTGCAACAAGTCTGTTAATATCCAATTGATATTTTTGACTGGTAATATCACTTGCCTGATCTATGGTACTTTTCTTTTTTTGCAACGTATTTCCAAGGCTGTTTACAGATTGTATTTTTTTCTGCAGATATTCTATTTCTGTTTTAGTCTTTGCATATTGTTCCTGATAGTCAAGGCTTTTCATAAGCATTAGTGTATCGCCCTCTTTTACAGTTTGCCCTTCTTTAGCAATCACTTTTATTATTTGCGCTTCATAGGGGGCTTTGTAATCTGATTGAGGGTTTGTAGCTACGATCTCTCCATTGTTTATCGTAACTGTTTCATTTATCTGCAACACAAATAACAGCACTATCATAGTGCCTGTCATAAGTAATATTATTCTGAAAAACCAAAGTGTAAAATTATATTCCCTGGTGCTGTAGTTGTTCAACAATTCCATTTTGCATTATTAATGTTTTTGAAAACTTAAGGTTATTAAGGGGTTCATGTGATATAATTATGAACGACCGTTCTGTTTGTGTATTGATATATTCTTCTATCTTTTCTTTAGATGCTTTATCAATGCCTGAAAGGGTTTCATCCAAAATGATAATTTCTGCATCTGATAATAAGGCCCTCATCATTAATATTTTTTTTCGTTGGCCGGTAGAGAGGTTTCTTCCGCCTTCGTTTATAATATAATCGAGACCCTCCGGCCTTTCCGCAATAAAATCGTAAAAGCCAATCTCTTTAGCTAATGCCAATATTTTGGAAAGGTTGGTGTTGTAATCAAATGAAATATTGAAACCCAAGGTATCATTAAATAGAAGATCTTCGTTGCTAACCAAAAGGATACTTTTTCTCAACATAGCATTGTTGTAAAAACCATATTTTTCATTATTGATCAATATCTCTCCACCATCGGGTGCATAAAGCAATGACAACACTTTACAGAAAGTACTTTTTCCTGCACCGTTGCTGCCTTCCAATTGAATTTTTTCACCTTTTAAAATTTCAAAATTAAGATTGGTAAATACGGGTCTTTGGGGTATGTAGTGAAAGGAAACATTTCTAAACTCAACTTTATTAAGGCTAAATGATTTTATTTTTTTATGAATTCCTGTAGTTGAAATATTGTGTAAATCATTTCCAAAATCAAAATAACGTTCCAGAATAATACTGTTTTCCTGTAAATCCAGATTTTCGTTTAATATGCTACTAACAGAAGAAAATACCTGACGGGAAAGAGCAATAAAAGTTATAATCTGTCCCATGGTTATAGTCTTTTCAAGAATAGATTTTTGTGAAAGAAAAACCATAATTAAAATACTTGCAATGGTAATGATAAAGTCTATAACACCAGAATTGATAAGACTTACGTACTTCATTTTTTTCTGAATGTTCAATATGCTTTTAATCTTGGGGGCAAGGCGTTGCATAAAAGTTCCTTCAAGACTAAAGGACTTAATAACCTGAAGTCCATCAATGTTTTCAAAGATGGTAGAAAACATGTTTGACTTTTCAAGAAACCGACGCTTTTCATTCTCCTTTATATAGGGTGTAACTAATTTAAACCAGAAAATAAATATTATCAATATTGCCACAACAATCATTGTTATTTTCCAACTTATGATTAATAGTATGATCAAAGAATAAAGAGCTATAAAACCATCAATAAGTATGCTGGTAAAAAAGTTGATAAAGAAAGATTTTAGTTTAAGGCTGTCTTTAACCCGCTCTGTGAGGTCGCCCTTGCTGAAAGAATGAATATACCTGATTGAAAAATTGTTCAGCTTTTCGGTAAATGACGACAGAAAGAAGTTGTCAAAAATATTGGCCAGATGAATGGCAATAAATGATTTATACAACGATAGTATAAGTACAAAAATTCTGAAAATACCCAGCCCGATTGCAAATAATATCAGGAGGTTTAAATTATAACTTGGTAAAATGTCGTCTATTAAAATCTGACTGCTAAAGATGGTAAGCTGACCTATAAAAGCGGCAAATACAGCTGACATAATAAAGATGCCCCATAATTTATGGTAAGCCTTCATTTCTTTAACCAACCGCTTATAAGGATTTAACGGTTTTATTTCATCCGTAGTGATTATAGGTATTTTAACTTCTTCCCCTTTTTTTATGGTAACTACTACAGGAGCTTTAATTTTTAATTTTCCATTGCTCAGCCTTATGCTTCGGAATTGTTTGGGCAGAGTATTCACCTCCTGATTTAGTAAAATATCCAGTAAAAAAGCCTTTTCACCTTCAGTATCTTTAAATCCAAAATTTTCTTTTATGTAAGAAAAGTATGTCAGTTTATTAATGACTTCAGCCTTGTCTTTTCCTTCAATTTCTTCAGTATTAATACCATACTCGCCAAGTTCCTGCATAATAACCTGATCAAATAATTGGCTATTGGTTATATAGTCATAATTAGCTGTGGCTGTATAAGCGAGGTTCATTAATTCGGAAAGTGACCAATTGTATATTTGCCCTACAGCAGGATCTACTATTTGAAATTTCTTTTTGTAGATACTTTTTATAACTACATAATGCTGACCTTGTTTGCTTTTTATTGGTAAGATACAGGGTAGCTTATCTTCAATTATTTCAGGGTTTGTTTTGAGGCTGTTTATATCCAACAGATTAAATGAAGTGACAAATTGCTGGCCATCAAAAAAATCTTTAAGATCATGAATACTTGACCCCTGCTCATTTAGAAAAATATTATCAGTAATAAAGTTTCGGTTAACAGCAATGTTGTGAATGTTATAGATAATTTTTGCGGCACTTATGCCGCAATCATTATGCTTTAGTTGTTGTTCTATAATTTTTGACATTGTTACTAACTTAACTTCAGGACTGGATTTTGACTAAAATGGAAATTAAAATCTTCAAATAAATTGCCTGCATCCTCATATCTTTTTTTTGGGTTTGTTTGCAAACATTTTTTCATTATGCTAATTAGATTTTCAGGCACTTTATAATCTGAATAGGATATTGTGGCGAACTCTGTATTTCCTTTTTGTATATTTCCTGCAAGCTCTTCCCAAATAAAACCGCTAAAAGGTAGCTTATTATAAACAGTCAGGTAAAGCAATACTCCTATCTGATAAACATCTGAACACAAATCTGCAGACTTACGTTTATACTTTTTCAGGGAGGTGACGTTTATCCTTTCGGGAGGCATGTAATAGGTAACTCCGCCCGATTTTAGCAATTCATCTTTTTCTACTTCAGCTACACTTGAGAAACCTAAATCAATTATACGCACATCTCTTTCATCTGTGATCAAAATATTGGCTGAATGTATGTCGCCGTGTATCAAGCCCTTTTTGTGCAAGGCTGCAAAAGGGGTCAGTATTTTGCATATAAGAGACAATGCATTATCAAGTGATAAGTCAGTATTATTGTTTATAAACCTGTTTAAGGATATCCCCTGAATGTACTCCATTTGTATAAAGGCAAAATCGTCATTTTTCTCAAAACCATAAGTATTGCAGAGTTCGGGTATCTGATGCATTCTTTTCAGGAATTCATATTCTCTTTCCAGCCATCCTGTTTCGTAGAGAAAGGTTTGTTCGTTTTTAGTTTTCTTCCTGTTCAGAACTTTCAATACAGACTGTTCTTCTGTATCTTTTGTTACTACTCTATATAATTCAACATCTTTTCTGGAAGCTATCATTTCTACAATGACAAAACAGCTAGTGTGATCACCAATATTAAAAACTTTTTCATCAACAACTATTTTTTTTACTTCATTTTCATCAACAATAATTTTACGGGAGACTAAAAAATTAAAAAAATCCATACAAACATTTTCAATACCTGCATCATTTGATTGCAATTCATTTTTAACTTCCTCAATAACTGCTGTTATGGTTCGGGGGGATTCAAATTTGTCTAAGAAAAATTTTATAGTTGGATTAATAAGGTAATCCCTGTGTTTAAGTTGATGATATAACACAAAATACTCTGCAATATATTCGGGGGGAATATCATCAAATCCACATTCAGAGGCCGGTGTTATCTCTATGTTTAATGATTTTTTATATTTCATCTTTGGATCAAAAAAGAATTAAAAAAGGATTGGGTAAAATGCCCAACCCTTTTTTTGCTTCAATTAATTGGCAATTAATTTAGATTCCACAAACAGGTGGTGGTGGGGGAGGAGGAGGACATCCACATCCGCCGCTGCTGCTGCTGCTGCTTTTGCTACTTTTACTGCTTTTGCTGCTTTTGCTGCTTTTGTGGCTTTTGTGGCTTTTTCCACCTGCAACAATCTCATTAAGAGATTCTGCTTTCAAATCTTTTAGAAGCTTTTCTAATGTAATCATAAAAAATTAATTAAGATACCAAAAACTGCTACTCGTTTATTAGGGTTTTCGCTTCGCCCTTTTTGTAAAGTTAAATAATGAACTTACAAAAATTTCAAATTATTTATATGATGAAATTAATCTTCAATATCATTTCTAAGACTGGTTTATGTAAAAAAAGGTTGCAAAATAAAATTATATATAATTGCATATGTAATAAATTGTATTTACTATCCATTAACCACATTTATGGTTGAAATTTTATGTTATTAAAATGATTAATTATTTATATATAATGAAGGATTTCGGTTTATTGCTATCAAAAGTTTTTTTTGGATTGTTTTTCCCCAAAAAAATCAGATAGAAACTATGGTCTTCAAATAATTTCAACAAAATCTCATACAATCAGTAGTTCTTATTTACTTTCGCAGTTGTAATTTTTTTAAACAGTTATAGGCATTATGCCGGTATTCAATCAATCCCGAAAAAGATTTATTCAGGGTATTTTTATAGTTGTGTTCCTTGTTATATTAGGGCAGCTTTTCAACCTTCAGGTTATATCCAATAAATATTCTAAGCTAGCAGAAGATAATGCACTTACCAAGAAAATAGCATATCCAAGCCGTGGTATTATCTACGATTGTAAAGGCCGTTCTATTCTGGATAACATTAGCCGTTTTGACCTAATGGTAACACCATCGCAGGTAAAAGGTGCTGATACATTTGCATTATGCCATTTGTTGCAAATAGATACAGCAGAATTTAACAAAAGAATTGTTACGGCTATTATTAAAAACGGACGTTACAGGCCAAGTCTTTTTGAACCTTTTATTACTACTCAACTTCAAGCCCAACTGACTGAAAATATGTATAAGTTTTCAGGTTTTGATTTGCTTGACAGACCTGTAAGGACATACCCCTACAAAGCTGCTGCGCACATACTCGGATATGTTGGCGAGGTTGATACAGCTATTATTCGTAAGTCAGGCTATTTCTATCAAATGGGCGACTTGGTTGGTCGCAGTGGGCTGGAGAAATTTTATGAGCCTGTACTTATGGGGCAACGGGGTATCAACTATTTAGTCAAAGACAATAAAAACAGAATACAGGGTAGTTACGAAAAAGGAATTTTTGATACTGCAGCACAAGCAGGTCGTAGTCTGCATATAAGTGTAGATATAGAACTTCAAAAACTAGCCGAAAAATTGCTGATGCATAAAATAGGCGCCGTTGTAGCCATAAATCCTAAAACAGGGGGCATATTAGCTATGGCAAGCGGGCCGTCCTATTTTCCCGGTGATTTGGCAGGATCTGAATTTAGAAAAAACTGGGCAAAACTTGCACTTGATACAGCCAGGCCATTGTATAACAGAGCCATTAAAGGTCAGTATCCTCCCGGCTCAACCTTTAAGCCTCTTGGTGCCTTAATAGCACTTAACGAAGGATTAATGACGCCATCCTTTGGTTATGGTTGTTATGGGGCATATTACGCTTGTCGTGGTATAAAAGTAAGATGTACACACTCAGGTAGTGGCCATGCCGCTAATTTACGTATAGCATTAGCGAACTCATGCAATTCTTATTTCCTGCATATTTTCAGAATGGCAATAGATAACCCTAAAGATAATAATACTATAAAAGGTTATTTACGGTGGAAGGCTTACATGAACTCATTTGGTTTAGGAGTAAAAACCGGGATAGATTTACCAAGCGAAGATTATGCAAGTGTTCCTGATACAAGCAGATATAACAAAGATTTTGGTGGCAGCAAAAGGTGGAATAGTTGTAATGTAGTTACATTAGGAATTGGTCAGGATAGAATGACAGCTACCCCGTTGCAATTGGCCAATATGATGAGTATAATAGCCAACAAGGGTTATTACTATACTCCTCACCTGGTAGATAGTATTCAGGATGAAAATGCAGGTGATTCGGTTTATCTTTCCAAATACAGGGTTCGTCATAATGTTACTAACATACCGGACTCATCCTATCAGGCAGTAATAGAAGGTATGCATGATGTTACAGTTTATGGAACTGCAGATTTTCTGCACGTACCAGGTGTTGAGTATTGTGCCAAAACCGGAACTGCTCAAAACCCTCATGGTAAAAACCACTCCATTTTTACCTGTTTTGCACCAAAAGATAATCCCAGAATTGCAGTGTCTGTAGTAGTAGAGAATGCAGGATATGGTGCTACCTGGGCAGGCCCCATTGCAACGCTCATGTTAGAGAAGTATCTTAATGATTCACTCTCACCACGAAGTCAGGCAAAATCTGAAAAAGTATCTAAAACAGATCTTATACCCGCAGCTATAAAGCATTGGTATTATTTAAGAGATTCTATTAAAAACGCAAAATTGGGTGTAAAAGAAGTAAATGTAGATTCTGTAATAGAGCAACCTGTGGTAGTGCCTAAAAAGACAACCTTTGATCCTGAAGCAGAACCTGATCGTAACGATAGCAGTGGAGAAACTAACCTGGAAAAAACACCAATGATTTTACCACAGGAAACCAAACCAGAGAAAGATACTACCAATAATGAGTAACAATACAATATCAAAGGGTATAGATTGGAGCATAGTGATATTATACACTCTACTCGTTTCTATTGGATTACTCATGATTTTTGCCAACGAATATAAAGAGGGCGATAATATTTGGCAACCTATTTTTAGCCAAAATAAAGATTATGGTAAGCAGGTATTGTGGGCAGGCGTATGTGCTATACTGGGAACATTTATATTACTTACTGACAGTAAGTTTTTTACTGCCACGGCCAACATTCTTTATGTGTTTGGAATAATGCTTTGCGTTGCAGCTTTATTTGTTGGTTCAGAGGTAAAAGGTTCAAGATCGTGGTTGGTTTTAGGAGGCTTTAGACTACAGCCATCAGAGTTATGTAAAGTATTTACCTGTCTTGCATTGGCTAAATATATAAGCAGGCAAGAAACTGATTTCAGTAAAACAAACTCGCAACTTATTGGTGCTGGCATTTCATTACTTCCTGCAATTATTACATTAGCTCAAAATGAAACAGGACTAGCATTAGTTTACTTTTCTTTTTTCCTTGTCATGTACAGGGAGGGTTTGCCACCATTTATTTTAATTGTTGGTTTTACTTTGGCTGTAATTTTAATTTTATCACTTATATTTTCTCCTCAAACATTATTCATTGTATATGCTGTATTAGCAGCAATGGTTATTTTTTTTACAAGAGGTTTGTTTAAAAGAAACAGATTGTTGTTATGGTTGATTTTAGCAGTATGGGCATTGGCAAGTATTATCTCCTCTATAGCTATGCCATATTTGATCAATCATGTTATGAAACCTTACCAACGAGATAGAATATATAGTTTGGTGGGTAAACCCTATATACCCCAAAATCTTGAAGAAAGAGCTGAATTAGAAAAACAAAAATCCAAATCCAAAAGTAAAAGTCACAACCAAAGTGAATACAATGTGATACAATCTAAGATAGCAATTGGCTCCGGTGGTTTATTAGGAAAAGGTTATTTGAAAGGTACCCAAACCCGATACGATTTTGTACCTGAACAACGCACCGATTTTATATTTTGTACCATTGGCGAGGGTTTTGGATTTTTAGGCAGCCTTATTTTTTTAGGATTGTATGCAATATTGTTATTCAGAATTGTAATGATCGCCGAAAGGCAACGCAGTACATTCAGCCGTGTATATGCTTACGGCGTAGCCAGTATTTTTTTCTTCCACATTACTATCAATATTTGTATGACAATTGGCCTTGCGCCTGTTATTGGCATTCCTCTTCCACTCATTAGTTATGGGGGTTCCTCATTGCTAACATTTACGTTGCTGTTGTTTATTTTGGTTAGACTAGATGCTGACCGGCAGATGATTTTGCGGTAACGGCACAATATAACAATGGGCTAATATGCTCATTCGATAATGATTTTCGTCATTTGCTTAATTACAAATCAATGGTATTGGTTAATAAAGGGTGGAAAAAGCTGAATAGCATTACCCAAAAGTAAAAGTGTGCGACCCCGCAAAATTGACGGGGCAAGCAGCAACAAAAGCTGCAAAAAGAACTTCTGTCGGGACAAAAGAATAAATCGATTAAGTAAATTACATTGATTGGTGAAAGAACCATGTTTTGGGGTAAATATTTTTGCTTTATGACTAAATGACCAATGACTAAATGACTATTTCATCGGTTCGGGTTCTTTATCTTTGCATCTATTATGGATAAGAAAGTCAGGGTTCGTTTTGCGCCGTCGCCTACCGGTGGTTTACATTTAGGTGGAGTGAGAACAGTTTTATACAATTATCTTTTTGCAAAGAAAAATAATGGTGATTTCATTTTGCGAATAGAAGATACTGACCAAACCCGTTTTGTAGAAGGTGCAGAAGATTATATACAGGAGTGCCTCCAATGGTGTGGACTTATACCTGATGAAAGCCCGATACATGGGGGTGCTTATGGGCCTTACCGCCAAAGTGAAAGAAAGCCAATATACAGACAATATGCAGAACAATTGGTACAGCAAGGCCACGCCTATTATGCATTCGATACTCCGGATGACCTTAAAACTATGCGGCAAAAGCTACAATCAGAAACCAATCCAACACCGCAATACAATTTAGCTACACGTATGCAAATGCGTAATTCACTTACACTTTCTGCAGATGCAGTTGCTAAACTTTTACAAGCTAACGAACCACATGTTATTAGGATAAAAATGCCCGAGAATGAAACCCTGACATTTACCGATATGATCCGCGGTGAGGTAAGTTTCAACAGTTCTTTATCTGATGATAAGGTTTTGCTAAAGGCTGATGGTATGCCAACTTATCATTTAGCAGTAGTGGTAGATGATTACCTTATGAAGATAACACATGCCTTTAGAGGTGAGGAGTGGCTGCCAAGTGCACCTGTACATTTATTGTTGTGGAAATATTTGGGTTGGGAGGCAGAAATGCCTTTATATGCTCACCTTCCGCTGATATTAAAACCCGATGGCAATGGCAAACTAAGTAAACGCGATGGAGATAGGTTAGGATTTCCTGTTTTTGCAATGAATTGGGAAGACCCACGCAATAGTGAATCAACCACAGGTTTCAGAGAATTGGGATTTCTTCCAGAAGCATTTCTAAACATGTTGGCAGTATTGGGTTGGAATGATGGCACAGAACAGGAACTCTATTCTCTGGAAGAATTGATAGCCCATTTTTCCATGGATCATGTGCATAAAAATGGTGCTAAATTTAATTATGAAAAAGCAAAATGGTTTAACCACGAGTGGATAAAAAAATTACCTGTTAGTAGTTGGTCATCAACAGTAAAATTAGATTTCGAAGCAAAGGGAATCTCTATTACAGACGATGAGAAATTCATTCAAATATTAGAATTGGTAAAAGACCGATGCACACTTTTAACTGATTTTTATCAACAGGCAGGTTTCTTTTTCCAATCGCCTCAAACAATAGATGATGCCTCTATAAAACCAAAATGGAATGCAGAGAAAGCCATGTTCTTTGATATACTTTGCGAAAAATTAATGTTGCTCGAAGGTGAAGAATGGA
This sequence comes from Segetibacter sp., assembly GCA_043736115.1. GTDB lineage: Bacteria > Bacteroidota > Bacteroidia > Chitinophagales > Chitinophagaceae > Segetibacter. The sequence continues at coordinate 32,777 of JAYTDC010000168.1, forward strand.
GTGTTACAAATATAGAATCGCTTTTTAAGCAAACTGCTGAAGAAAAGTCAATAAAAGTGGGTGAACTACAACTGCCATTTAGAATTATGTTGGTAGGAGGAAAATTTGGTCCGGGGGTATTTGACATTGCCGCTTTGATTGGAACGAAGAGTACCATTGAAAGGATTAGAATGGGGTTGGGTTTATTGGCTGAATAAGATGTTGGTAATTTTTACCGCAGAGAACAACCGGAGATTTTATATAGAAGTGATTTGGAGAAAATATGAGTCCGATTTTGATTGTGAAAGCTCCTATATCAATCTCAATACCCATACTTATCTCCCCATTTATCTTTCAAAAATTTTCTAAGTTCATTTTCCCGTGCATTGTTTTGTGGATCGTAAAATTTTGTACCTGCAATCTTATCCGGCAGGTATTCCTGATTTGCAAAATTTCCTTCAAATGAGTGTGCATATTTGTAGCCTTTGCCGTAGTCAAGACTTTTCATCAGCTTTGTAGGTGCATTACGAATGTGCAGCGGTACCGGCAAATCACCGTGTTGACTGACTGCTGCCTGTGCTAAACCAATAGCTGCATAGCTTGCATTGCTTTTTGCCGAAGACGCAAGGTAAGTAGCACATTGAGAAAGAATAATCCTGCTTTCAGGATAACCGATTTTGTTGACCGCATCAAAAGTTGCAATAGCCATCAAAAGTGCATTGGGGTTAGCATTGCCAATGTCCTCGCTTGAAAAGATGACCATGCGACGGGCTATAAATTTTACATCTTCGCCGCCTTCTATCATTCTTGCAAGCCAATAAACGGCAGCATTGGGATCGCTACCCCGCATACTTTTTATGAATGCTGAAATGATATCGTAATGCTGTTCTCCCTGCTTGTCATATAGGGTCACTTTTTTTTGAGCGGCCAGCATCACTAGTGTTATGTTAATCGTATAATGACGGATACAATTTTTTCAATTTAATCCGTGCTTCCTTATTTGTGAACTGCCAATTTATTTTGCTGTTTTTATT
>JAYTDC010000169.1:0-3150 GCA_043736115.1 Segetibacter sp.
ATTGATTTTCAGTAGATTTGGGCAAAAACGCTTTTGGATTTGGAATTGTAAATGTACGCCTTTTTGTACTCGCAAGGCTACCGAAGGTTTAGTTCAACAAGCCGTTTGCCAAAAGTGGGGCAGGAAGTTGGAGCAATCAGCATCATCTCATAATTGTGCTTTTATTCGGGCTTGAAGATCTTTGTTCAGCTTTTGTTTTATACATTTACATCTGTCCGCTGTTGTGCTGAAAGTTCATGCTGAAGGAACATGAAATACCCCAAAAACGGCAAGCGGGCAATCTTTAGCGGTTATAGCACATTTTATAGCAACTGAATTTTATTTCTTAAGCTAATAGGAAACTTTTAATATAAAAGCATTATCATAAACCACAATTAATTTGCTAGTTATAATTTTTAAGGCAAAGTCGTTTATGTAAAATATAATCACTTTAACAATTGAAAACTATTAATTATGCTTCCCCAAACCCGACAACAATTGCAAAAAAAGACTTCAAAAATTAATTGGAGACGCTTTTTTTCTTTGAAATTAATTGACTTATTTGCAATAGCAGCAGTAGCTTTCGCTTATATTCAATTTCATGACGCAAAAAAAACTCTGGAAACTTTGCCAACTCGATATATGGCTGACTTTCCAGAAAATATCGGCGGAATCATTGATAAGATAATTTTACCCTCGCAACAGAGCCTTACGATTATATCTGACTACCCCATTTATGGAATTTATTCCAATTCCCAAAAAGCCGTTGAATACAGAACAAAAATTTTGGATAAGGCAAACAGTATTAATGTGAAATTGATATTTTATGACTACAAAACGAGAAAACAACAATTCATATTTCAATTTAATTTAAAAGAAGATAGCCTTAATAGTCCAGAGTATTTTAAAACTGAATTTTTAGCGCATAGTTGTAAAAAAGATACAAACAATTTTAAAAAAGGTTCTTTGGATTTTACATGCAGAGGGGATAAGATGGGCAATTTTATTGAAACATTTAAAGATACAATGCCCAAAACTTGTAACGATTTTTTTGAAACTATGAATAAGCATCATTTACGTTTTATTGAAGATTTAAAAATTGGGCATAACACTATAATTGATACTATTAGTTTTCCGCTTTCATCAGCCTTTTGGCTTTCTGATAACTCTGCCTTAGCCTTCTCTTTAAATTCATTGGGAAAAAAAGCACAGGAATCAACATTTTTAACACGGGATCCAAGTATAATCGGATTTGTAATTAAGACTTTTGATAATTTGGACAAGTAACTGTTTTAAAATTAACTTCGAATATACAGCGTACAACTTGGGGTTTGCTGCAAGGTGTGGCGGGCCGTTGGAGCAATGGTCATTTTATCGCTGTTGTGCTTCATCTGGGCTGGACAAACAATGTTGAGCTTTTGCTTGTTAACCTGTACTTTTAAATCTTTAATAGGCAGCAGTTCCGGGCTGACGAGCAATGAATTCCAGCCATGCAGCAAGCCCTGCCCGTAAACTGCAAACCTATTTAACACCGAACGATATTCAAATTTTACTCAAAGTATTAAAGAAATGCCTGATAAAAATCAACAAATAAAAGACCTTATAGAACACAATGATGAATTGGAAAATTATTTTGGAAACACGATAATCCCACAATTATTTGTGGATGGTGAATTGAAATTACAGAAATTTACGCCTCCTGCTATGAAGCAGTTTAGCCTGTCTGCCAGTGATATTGGCAAACCTATAGCTGATATAAAAGATAACTTCCGTTTCCCGTCTATTTTAGACAATATCCAGCAGGTTATTGAAAGCAAAAAAATCCTCGAAAAGGAAATTCAAACTACCGACTTACGTTGGTACCAAATGAATATTATACCCTATGTGATAATGAAAAAAAACACAACAGATGGTGTAATTATAACTTTCGTTGAAATAACCATGCGGATAAATGATTTAAAAGAACAAGAAAAACTAGTGGCTGACCATGAAATTTTACTAGATACTATCTCTCATGACATAAAAAACCCGCTTGCCAATTTAGTATTGGCAATAGAGTTATTTAAAAATATAACTCCAAATGATGAAAATGAATTTCAATCACTTTTAAAAATTGTTGACGGTGCATTAACGAAAATGCATACCCTCATTAAGGAATTAACTGAAGTAAGAAAAGAAGAACATAAATACAAAGCCCAGGAAGAACTGTTGAATTTTGAACATATATTTGAAGATGTCCGGCTTACGCTCAATGATAATATTATTGCCGCAAATGCAATAATCACAAGTGAAATTAATATCTCCGAAATTACCTTTTCCCGAAGGAAATTAAGAACAATTATATATAACCTGATTAACAATGCTATAAAATTTAAGTCTACGGAACGACAACCTATAATTGTAGTTAAAACCAACACCGAAGGTGATTTTATTGTCATATCAGTAAAAGATAATGGTATAGGTATAGACGAAAGTAAATTGGAAGCAATATTTTCAAAGTATTACAGATTAGAAAACGCCATTGAAGGTTCAGGAATTGGATTATATTTAGTAAAAGAAATTGTTAGTAATTTGGGTGGAAAGGTTTTAGTGAAAAGCCAGTTATACAAGGGGACGGAATTTCAGGTTTACTTAAAGATAGAATAAAAGCATCGGTGGACAAAGGGCTGCAGCTTACATTAGTTTTGTGCAAGCAGGGCATGACAGCCTGTCCCGCTTTTTCGGGTTTTAAACTTCGGCTGTTTCCATCGCTGTACATTGGTTTGGGCAGGACAGCCTGCCCCGATGCATCGGGGGAATTCTGTTGGGCTTTTAGTTGTTATCTTGTACTTTTATTTCTTTATTGGGCTTCTGTTCCGGGCTGGACAAACAACAATGCCCTGCCTGCACAAAGCCCTGTTCGTTGGCGGCTATTAAAAAAGACATCATAAATCACCATTTTAACGACAATATGACAAATTGCGAAAATTGCAACAATCAAATTAATGGACATTTTTGCTCTAATTGCGGACAATCTGCAAAGTTGAAAAGAATAGATAAGCACTATATTTCTCATGAACTTCTGCATTTATTACATTTTGAAAAGGGTTTTTTCTTTAACGTTAGAGAATTATTGACGAGACCAGGTACTTCTATCAAAGAGTTCCTACATAAAAATAGGAGCAGACACAT
>JAYTDC010000170.1:0-19808 GCA_043736115.1 Segetibacter sp.
GATTTAAATCCCAGCCCTGATACATTCCATTTACCAGAGAGTGTGTAGTATGCTTAAACCCAATTCGCCAACCGTTGTGTACAGATTCTCTGTTTTCGGCCAATTGCTCAAATGTCAGGTTATCTCCCCGGTGTGGCCCAATAGGCATTACGTTAGTAGCACCATCGCTTAGAAATATACCCGTGCCACCAAGTGCTACTTTGGTCATGTGGTGTGCAAAATCACAAACAGGATGCGCCATAGTTTGGTATTTAGCAGTAATACCCGCCGATGCAGTATAATCATAAGTACCAAAATGCGCTGCAATACACCTACCCTCACCCGCTTTTATGATTCTCATCATAGGGTTTCGGCCTTCTTCATCCATTACTATCTGTGTTGCCTCCACCATTGTTTCCATTTTGAGGGTACCGGGTGCAAGACTATTTTCTTTCTCTAAAATTTCAAACAACCTAACCATTGTAGCCATTTGCTCCGGTATGGTAACTTTAGGTAGCATAACCACAAAATTATCAGGAAGATGGCCTTCTGTTTTTTCTAACAATGCAGTGAGAAATAAATCTAACGTACGGACTCCTCTTCCTTTTAAATCTTCTGTAAATGGTTTTATGCGAATACCAATAAAAGGAGAAATGGTTTTGTTCTTCATACCTATAGCTAACTCACCTGCAGCATGCACCGCTGTTGCATCCTCTTCATCATTAGGTCTGTTACCAAATCCATCTTCAAAATCAATTCTGAAATCTTCAACTGCTTCTCTCTGAAGTTTAGTCACCATTTTATTATACACCGAATAGGAAAGCCATGCTGCTTCTGTTTTACGTTCAGCCGCAGTCATAGCATCTAGCTTTTTTGTCAGTAGCTCTATGTCTTTTATGGTATGTGGCAAATGTTCATGGCCGTGCAAGTGTAAAACCTTTGCAAGAGTAACAAAATTGGGTGCATATGATTTTAGACTATTAAGAGCAGTTTCACCCATTTTTTTACAGGTATCACTTTTAAACAAATTAGCACCACCATATACAGTATGCACAGCTTGCCTGTCAGGCTTGTCTCCGGGATATGTTTGCTGAAATTTCAAGTTGGCTTTGCCTAAACTATCTAATAATTGTTGCTTTGCTAATTCCTGTATTGATAATTTCATATGGTGTTAAAAATTTTATTTTTGGTTTATGACAATCCCAAACTATTGCTTTGAAAAAATGAAAATAGAAAATTTATTAAGATCCTCTGTAAGTAGAATAACCAAAAGGACTAAGTAATAATGGAATGTGATAATGCTGTGTGGTAGTTATGTCAAAAGCAATTTCTATAAAAGGATAAAATGTTGGAATCTGATCTTTATCAAAATAATCTTTTGTTTCAAACCTAAGTTTATAAATACCCATTTGCAATGGGTCATTTTTTTTCAATAAGTCTTTAATTCTGCCATCTGCATCTGTAGTTCCCCAGGTTAGTTCTGTCCAGTCATCATTAGCTCCCTGATATAAAGAAATTCTAACTCCTGCAACAGGTTTGCCTTTGGTAATATCTAAAATGTGTGTGGTAATCTGACTCATAAAAAAAGTTTTTCTAATCGTAATTGAGTAATTTTCAACTGCTCTTCTGCTGCTATTTTTTTTTCTGTTTCTATGTCGTTAGGAAGCCTGCTATTTAGAATATCTAACATTTGCGAAGCTGATTTTCCTGTAGCGCAAACTATAAAAATAAATCCAAATTTTTGTTCGTATACTTCATTTGCATTTGCCAACTCCAATAGCGTTTGCTCGTTGGCATTACCTACACCTGATTGTTCATTACTTGCCCATTCTTTGGTATCGCTATACTTCTCCTTTAGCGATTGCATATTCCCAATTTTAGGATGATGCCGAAAGGCTTCCAACCAATCCTCTTCTGTACATTGATACCATTTCTCTTCTGCTAAATCTTCAAGGTTTACTAAATCTTCGGCTATAGTTGCTGCTATCATTTTACTTACCCAATTAGCAGACCCACAACATTTGGTTAGCAACTCTATCTTTTTTTCTTTTTCAAGATGATCAAATTCAGCAATGGTCATAGCATTTTTATTTTCCTTTGAAACAGATGCGGAATTTGCAAATTACCATTTTTATATGTCTGTGAAAAATGTATTATAGTACTACTTTGATCTACATATCATTTACAAATTTTGTACTCCATTTCAAAAATTCATTATTTTTAGAGTTAGATTAATTATTTTGAATCCTTAACATAAGTATCCAACTTAGTTGGTCTTATTTTTTTAGTAATAAATAAAATGACGAACAAACAAATCATTCACCCCTTAAATTTTATAAATCAAAGAGGCGAAATGGCGAATTTAATTCGCAACAAAGACTGGAGTTTAACGCCGGTTGGTATGCCAGAATACTGGCCACAAAGCCTACGTACAACACTAAGCATTATACTAAATTCAAAATTCCCCATGTTCCTTTTTTGGGGATCAGAATTAGTATGCTTTTATAATGATGCCTATCGCCCCAGTCTCGGTAACAATGGTAAACATCCGGCAATATTAGGCGGTAGGGCCGAAGATTTTTGGAAAGAAATATGGTCTGACATTAAACCTATTATTGATAACGTACTTACAGGTGGTGAAGCAAACTGGAGCGAAGATCAATTGTTACCAATTTTTAGGAATGTTAAAATGGAGGATGTTTACTGGACTTTTAGTTACTGCGCTGTGAATGATGAATCGGGGGAACCTGCTGGTGTATTTGTTACATGTGTTGAAACCACAGATAAAGTTTTGGGGTTAAAAAAATTAAAAGAATCGGAAGAGCGTTTGCACTTGGCAATGGGAACATCTGGAGTAGGTATATGGGAATGGAATTTAGTAACAAATCAGATTCGTTGGGATAAGCAAATGTTTCGAATTTATGGCCTTACCCCCACCTCTGATGGATATATACCTTATGATGTATGGAGCAAAGCCGTGGCTCCTGATGATCTTCAGGAGCAGGAGAAAATATTGCAGGATACCGTAAAAAATAAAAAAAACAGCAGGCGCTCTTTTAAAATTATTCGTGCAAATGACGGTAAGTTCTGCTATATAGAAGCAGTAGAAACAGTTAGAACAAATGCTGAAGGCAATGCAGAATGGGTTATAGGTACCAATATGGATGTAACTGAAAGAAAAGTAAGAGAACAACAACTTCAAAAAATAACTTCCCATCTTGATCTTTCTACAAAATCTGCAGGAGTAGGCACCTGGCTGCTTTATCTCAGTTCGGAAAAACTTGAATGGTCAGCATTGCATAAGCGGATGTGGGGGTATGATGAAAATGAAACAGATCTTGGATATGAAGACTGGCATAAAGTAATTTATTCCGAAGATAAAGAAAGATGTTTTGCAGAGGTGGCCGCAGCAAGAATAGAGAAAAGAAAATATGAAGTGGATTACCGAATTCACCGTGCTAATGATGGTGAACTGCGGTGGGTTAAATCAGTAGGGCAATACCATTTTAATGATGCAGGCGACGCTGTAACACTTACAGGCATAAGTATAGACATTACGGTGTCAAAAATTGCAGAAGAAAAACTTAAAGCAAGTGAAGAAAATTTCAGACAACTTTCAGATTTAATGCCCGAAAAAGTATCACGTTCTGATTCACAAGGCAACTTTATTTATTACAATCAAAGCTGGTTGAATTATACCGGCATGAGTTTCGAAGATTTAAAAGATTGGGGCTGGGGACAAGTTATGCATCCTGATGATATTGAAGAACTGACAAAGTTGTGGACACACTCTATTACAACGGGGGATGATTTTGAAATGGAATTCAGAATATTAAATAAGGAAGGACAATATAGGTGGCACATGTGCCGCTCTTCTGCATTAAAAGATGAAAAAGGCCTTATAAAAAACTGGGTAGGTGTAACTATAGATATAGAACAGCAAAAAAAGTTTGCAGGCGAATTGGAAATGGAAGTAAAAAGCAGGACAGCGCAACTTATACTTTTAAACGAGGACCTAAAGAAAAGTGAAGAACGTTATCACCTGATGGTAGGCGAAGTACAGGATTATGCTATACTTTATTTAAGCAATGAAGGCATTATCGAAAACTGGAATAAGGGTGCTGAAAAAATAAAAGGATATAAAGCTGAAGAAATCATTGGTAAAAGCTTTGAGGTTTTCTATACCAATGATGCTTTACAGAACCATCTGCCAGAAAAATTATTAGAAGAAGCAAGAACTAACGGCACTGCAAAACATGAATGCTGGCGTGTAAGAAAAGATGGCAGCCGCTTTTGGGGAAGTATTGTAATAACTGCATTGCATGATGAGCAAAAAAATATAATTGGTTTTTCTAAGGTAACCCGTGATCTTACTGCAATAAAAGAGGCAGATGACAAAATAAAAATGGATGCGTTGCAATTAAAGAAACAAAATGAAGAATTGGAATCGTTTGCATATATAGCAAGTCATGACTTACAGGAGCCTTTAAGAAAAATTCAGACCTACAGTTCATTTATACTTGCTAAAGAAATTCTCAACCTTACCGACAGTGGGAAAAATTATTTTAACAGGATACAAAACGCCTCTAAACGTATGCAACAGTTGATAGATGATATTTTATCTTATTCAAGAACCAATCATAAGGAAGTTGAATTTGAATTAATAGACTTAAATAAAATCATTTCAGAGGTAACTAACGACCTTAAAGATGAGATTCAAAATAAAGATGCAAAAATTGAGATAAAGCAGCTTTACTCATTAAAAGTAATACCCTATCAATTTCGTCAGCTATTTCAAAACCTGATCTGCAACTCTTTAAAATTTTCAAAACCTGAAAGCATACCCCATATTATTATTAACGCTCAAATTGTAAATAGCAAAACAAACTTGCAATTTGGCTTACCAACAGGAAAAAAATATTGTCAGATAACGGTTGCTGACAATGGTATCGGGTTTGATGAACAATATAGCAATCGAATATTTGAATTATTTCAGCGATTGCACGGTAAAAATGAATACAATGGTACGGGTATTGGTCTTGCTATAGTTAAAAAAATTGTTGAAAACCACAATGGATTAATTAAAGCTACAAGTACAGAAGGTGAAGGTGCAACTTTCCATATTTATATTCCTTTAGAAGAATCTTAGTTTTAAAATAAATAATTAATTTTTTTCTTTTTCTTACAAATGGAATATTTCTGATTGTTCAAATCGGGGTTAGATAATATTATAATTATTGTTTGCTTTTTCTAAATAATTCCGTAGTTTAGGAGTACACTAAACCTACTTGTAATGAAAAAGTTAACTTTGCTCTTTGCATTTTTTGTATTGATAACACATACCCACCTAAATGCCCAATGGCAACTAACGGGCAACAATAATGCAACAAATACTTCGGTACTCGGAACTACAAATTCTATTCGACTTAGTATTGTTACTAAGAATACAACAAGATTACTAATTGATACAAATGGACGTGTAGGCATTGGCACTTCAACTATGCCCAATATTTTTTCAGTAAAAGGTTCCGGTAGCACCCCTGCTGCAAGTTGGGTAAGTAGTGGTGCGCCACTTTTTACAGGTTTTGGGGAACAGACTGTTGGTAATGCAGATTATATCCTTTCTATGGCATCAACAGCTTCTAATGCCAGACCCGTTTTCATAGGTAGAAGAAGCAAGGGAACTTTGGCTGCACCATCATCAGTTGCTAACAATGATTTTCTGATGTCATTTCTTACATCAGGTTATGATGGAAGTACTTTTCAAAATCCTGCATCTATAGATTTTTTTGTAGATGGCACACCATCTGCTGGCAATGTGCCGGCACGCATTTCATTTGTTACGGGCAGCAATAGTTTTACCCGTGCAGAAAGATTAAAGATTGGCAATACAGGAGACATTACCATAAACAACAATCAACTATTTGTACAAAAATTAACCGGCAACATAGGTATTGGAACTATAACTCCTTCTGCAAAACTTGATGTACTTGGTAATGTAAAAATTGCTGATGGCACACAAGGGTTAGGTAAGGTGCTGACTTCCGACGCAAATGGATTAGCAGTATGGGCTGCACCTGCTACATTGCCGTCGGGTAGCAACAATCAAACTTTACGTTACAATGGCTCTAATCTTGAATCTTCTTCTGCCCTCATAAATACAGGTAGTAGTATTGGTATAGGAGAAAGCAATCCCCAGGGCATATTGCATGTGAGTCAGCCATTTAATTTTGTAGGAGTAAATTTTTCAGGTAGCGGTTTAAACGACTTAATTGTAAACAATTCAGGTTATACTGGTTCAGGTACTAATAGCTATGTTATACGGATTAACAATGCTGGCCCCGACCCTAATCTTATAGAGATAAGTAATGATGGTGGTACAACATTTTCTGCGCCAACAGCTATTACTACTACAATCGTTTTAGCCAATGGTGTTACCGCCTCTTTTGCAGCAACAGGTGGCCATACATTTGGTGACCAATGGGCATGGACAATTGGTCCAAGTTTCAACAACATACTGGTAGCCAACAATGGAAAAGTAGGAATAGGTACTGCTTTGCCAAATGCATCATTAGATATTGCCGGAAATGTAAAGATATCAGACGGCACACAGGGGGCCGGTAAATTCCTGACATCAGATGTGAATGGATTTGCCAGTTGGACTTCATTACAAAATCCTTGGAACATTTCAGGAAATGATATTTCCAATAATAACACAGGCAGTGTGGGCATTGGTATCAGCTTGCCAAATGCCAGTGCCTTGCTTCATTTGAACAGCACCAACAAAGGCGTTTTGTTTCCAGAGATTTCTATTGATAGTTTGAAAGATGTAACAAGCATTGCAAATCCAGCTAACGGGTTGATAGTATATAACACAACACAGCCCGGCGCAAGAAATGATATGGCAAGAGGGTATTACTATTATAGCACCAATGCCGCAACATGGGTGCGGCTTACTGATAATTTAAATGATAATCCGTTTCAAAATGGCGGCCTGTTGGGCATTCAACTTAGAGATAAAACCAAAGGTGTAGAAATGCTAGATAACTATACGGGCAGTTCCATTAATTGGCAGCCCAAAGTCAAAATCTTAAAAATGGTCGATTCGGCACTTTTAAATTTTAAGGATAATATTACTGCTTTAGTGCTGACCGGCGTAAACAGAAAACTAAAGGCAGGCTGGGAATTCAGGCAAAAAACCTCTATCGTTTTTGAAAACAATTACATGTTACCTGATGGAATTACTTCTGCAAGTGGAAATAATGTAGCCATATCTGCATACACAGAAAATACCCTTACTACCCCAACCACACAATCGCAAGGTCTAGCATTTTATGTAACAGCACCTCCGCAAAATACAGCAGTTAATGATACGCCTTCACTAAGTATGTACAGGCACAATGTAGGCATTGGCACTTATGTAACAGACGTCAACAATGTGACCGAAGGCCGCCTGCAGGTTACAGGCTTCAGTAATGGCGATCAAATGTCGTTGCGTCATCCTAGTAGTGTAAATTTGAAATGGGGTTTTTATGTCAGCAGCATTGATAGTTCTTTGAACTTTTACAGCAATGGTTCGTTACGATCTAATATAGACAGGGTAACTGGTGTTTATACTGCTCTTTCTGACCGAAATCTTAAAAAGAACATTCAACCATTACAACCTGTGCTGCCCAATATAAATAAACTGATCCCTTACATATACAACTACACAGACAGTAAAGACGGCGATCGCAAGGCAATAGGCTTCATGGCGCAGGATGTAGAACCATACTTCCCTGATCTTGTTTTTGATAAAAAGGACCGCGTAACAGGAGAACCTTTTAAGATGATGACTTATCAATCGTTTGGTGTTATAGCTATAAAAGCAATACAGGAACTACAGCTACAAATTACAGCCAAAGATGAAACCGCAAAAGCACTTGAGCAAAAAGTTGACAAGCAGCAGCAGCTTATTAGCAATCAGACAGAGCTATTACAAAAACAACAGGCACAGATAGATGCCATTTTACAAAAGCTAAATGCATTGGATAAATCACAACAGGAATGTTGCACAATTGTACAATCTAAAATAGTCAACCAAACTGAAACATTACAATCAGTAGAGCGTGCAATGTTGGAACAGAATATACCTAATCCTTTTAATGAGAATACGGTAATAAGGTTCAAAATACCAGCTTCATCCAAGTCAGCACAACTTATGATTACAGATGTAAAGGGTACAATTATTAAAGCAATTCCGTTAACTCAAAAAGAAGAAGGAAACATTACGCTTCGTGCAGGTACATTATCTCAAGGAACCTATTTCTATTCATTGATTGTAGATGGAAAGAAAACTGATACTAAACAAATGCAGATGATTAAATAACCTTTTTAACTCCCATTAAATTTATTAAGGCAGACTGACAACCTGCCTTTTTTTATTTACATTTATACAAACATTAAAACCTTTTAGCCATGAAAAAAAACAAGTCTACAATTTTCAAACACCATTTTTTTACAATTTCCTTGCTCTGCATTTTGTTCAGCCTAAGTTACACAACAAAAGCCCAATGGAACCTAACTGGTAACAACAACGCAACTGCAACTTCCATTCTTGGAACTACCAATGCTATCCCACTAAACCTGACTACCAATAATGTTAGCCGATTGGTAATAGATGCCAATGGTAAGATTGGTATTGGGACAGCTACACCTGTAAATATACTTTCTGTAAAAGGGGCAGGCAGTACCCCTGCAGCAAGTTGGGTAAGTGCAGGCGCACCACTTTTCACAGGCTTTGGCGAGCAAGCTATTGGTAATGCTGACTTCATTTTATCTATGGCTTCAACTGCATCTAATGCAAGACCTGTATTTATTGGTAAAAGAAGTAAGGGTACATTAGCAGCTCCCCTTGCAGTTGCGAGCAATGATTTTCTGATGTCATTTCTGGCTTCCGGTTACGATGGCACCACTTTTCAAAATCCAGCTGCTATTGATTTTTATGTGGATGGCACACCGGCTGCAGGAAGTGTTCCGGCCCGTATTTCTTTTGTGACCGGCAGTAATAGTGCCACACGGGCAGAAAGATTAAAAATTGGCAATACGGGAGACATCACCTTTAACACCAATCAATTGTTTGTTCAAAAGTCAACCGGCAATATTGGGGTAGGAACTATTACTCCAACTACAAAATTGGAAGTATCAGGTCAAATTAAAATTACAGGTGGTTCTCCGGGAATAGGTAAAGTACTCACTAGCGATGCAAATGGGCTAGCAAACTGGACAACACCCGGCAGTTCACCCTGGAATATTTCGGGTCTCAATATTTTTAATACCAACGATGGAAATGTAGGAATAGGCACCGCTTCCCCTTCAGCAAAACTGGATCTTCTAGGCACATTAAAAATAACTGACGGTACACAAGGTGCAGGTAAAATTCTAACATCAGATGCCAATGGTTTGGCATCTTGGGCTACTCCCGGCAATTCAAGCCCATGGCAAACTACTGGTAATGATATTGCAAACACCAACACAGGTATAGTAAAGGTGTACAAAGAACTAAACGTTGTTGGTTTAGGTGTAGACAGCAGCAACGTTTTTGCAGTTGGAAATTCAGATTTAAGCCATAAGATATTAATGTTCGGTGGAAGAAAAACCGACCCTAATCCATTTATTGGTTGGAACAGTGGTGACCCGTTACGCTTTGCTTCATTTACAAATGGTTTCTCCGAAAGAATGCGTATTGATTCAACGGGTAAAGTTGGTATAGGTACAGGAAGCCCTACTGCACTATTATCAGTAAATGGTGGCGCTGATAAGCCCGGTGGTGGTTCATGGGGTACATTTTCAGATGCAAGACTTAAGAATAACGTGCAGGATTATACAGATGGGCTTTCTGCTTTATTAAAAATAAAACCTGTAACCTATCACTACAATGCAGCTTCAGGATTTGATACAAAACCAGCTTACGTAGGTGTTATAGCACAGCAACTACAAGAAGTAGCACCCTACATGGTAAGTGAAATAACCCGTTCAAACGATAACAAGAATTATTTGCAGGTGGACAATAGTGCCATGACCTATATGCTTATAAATGCAGTAAAAGAATTGTCAATAAAAAATGAACAATTAACAACGAACAATGAACAATTAAAAAAAGAAGTAGCAGAGATTAAAGCTGTTATCATGCAATTGCTTGCGCAAAAAACACCTTGTACAACCAGTAAATAAATGTAGGTACTTTTTTTACCTTACAAAGCGACAATGATTACTCATTGTCGCTTTGTTTTTTCGAGCCTAAAATATTAAATCAAAGATTAGCTATTTGTCAGGCTATTTAAAAATTGAATATTAAAATGAATTGGTAATTCTATCATTCATTGTAGCACAATTTTTCAAAAGTTAATTGTACTTTTCAAAAAAAATCAATCATGTACATTTATAAAAAACCATTACTGGCACTACTATTCATTTTTCTTTATGTAATTGCAACCGCACAAAAAAACAAAACTGCTTCTACCCTTAGTGGAAGTGTTTATGCTGATTCTGCACTATTGTCCACAACAAAGTTCAGGCTAATTGGACCCTTCAGAGGTGGTCGTAGTGCTGCTGTATCCGGTTGCCCAAAAAGTAAAAACACTTTTTATATGGGTTCTACCGGTGGAGGTATTTGGAAAACATTAGATGGTGGAAGCAACTGGAAAAATATTTCTGACAAATATTTTGGCGGAAGTATAGGAGCTATAAGTGTTGCACCTTCTGACCCTACCATCTTATATGCTGGTGAAGGAGAAGGTACTTTGCGGGGAAATGTAAGCGAAGGCATAAACGGTATATGGCGCAGCGACGATGCCGGTAGAAGCTGGACAAATCTGGGCTTGAAGGAAACCCGGCATATTATAAGAATAGTTATTCATCCTAAAAATCCGGACATTGTTTGGGTTGCGGCCATAGGGCATTTATTTGGCAGCAATACTGAACGAGGAGTTTTTAAAACAACAGATGGTGGCAAAAGCTGGCAAAAAGTTTTGTTTGTAAATGAGCAGACCGGCTGTAGCGATCTTACTATGGAACCCGGCAACCCGCAGGTTTTATATGCAGGTATGTGGCGTGTAAAACGAACGCCATATAGTTTCGAAAGTGGCGGGGATGGTAGTGGTTTGTATAAAAGCGTAGATGGAGGAACAACATGGGTCAACTTATCATTAAAGAAAGGTTTGCCAAAGGGCACATGGGGTATAGTTGGTGTCGCAGTTGCCCCTTCAAATACTGATAAAATTTATACCCTTATTGAAAATGAAAAAGGGGGGTTATTTGTCAGCAATGATGCAGGAGAAACTTTTACCCTTGTAAGCAACGACAACAATATAAGACAACGTGCATGGTATTACAGTAAAGTATATGTAGACCCTAAAAATGAAACTACCGTGTATTGCCCCAATGTAGAGTTTATGCGTAGCAAAGACGGCGGTAAAACATTTCAAAGCCTGCCTACACCACATGGCGATCATCATGACTTATGGATAGACAATGAAGACCCGCAAAGAATGATAGTAGCCGATGACGGGGGCGCTCAAATCAGTTTTGATGGAGGATCTAATTGGAGTACCTATTTAAACCAACCAACTGCACAATTTTACAGGGTAAGCACCGATAATAGTTTTCCTTACAGGGTATTGGGTGCTCAACAGGACAATACTTCTGTGCGAATAAAAAGCCGGACTTATGGCAACGCTATTACAGAACAGGATTGGGAGCCTACAGCAGGTTTTGAAAGCGGATATGTGGTAGCAGATCCATTAAATCCAGAAATTGTGTATGGTGGTAACTATGGAGGTTACTTGTCCCGTTTAGATCATAAAACCAGTGAAAGAAGAGCAATAAGCGTATGGCCCGAAAGTCCGATAGGTGCCGGTGCCGATGTGCAGAAATTTCGCTTTCAGTGGAATTTTCCCATATTTTTTTCGCCACACAATCCTAAGCGTTTGTATGCTGCGGGCAACCATTTGTTTGTAACCGAAAATGAAGGACAAAGCTGGCAACAAATAAGCCCTGACCTGACAACCAATAATAAAAATAAACAAGCACCCAGTGGTGGTGCTATTACTAAAGACAATACAGGGGTAGAATACTATTGCACCATTTTTACCGCCGCAGAATCCGCAATTGAAAAAGGACTGTTGTGGACAGGAAGTGATGATGGTCTTGTTTATCTGACAAAAAATAATGGTGCAGACTGGCAAAATGTTACGCCAAAAAATGTCCCTGAAAACATCATGTGGAATTGTGTGGAGATTTCCCCTTTTAAAAAAGGTAATGCATGGTTAGTGGGCACCTGTTATAAAAGTAATAATTACAAACCCTATATTTTCTATACAGATGATTATGGGGCTACATGGAATAGCAAAGTTGCCGGAATTGACCCTTTACATTTTACCCGTTGCTTACGTGCAGATCCTAATAAGGAGGGAATACTGTACGCCGGTACCGAATATGGTTTGTACATCAGTAACAATAACGGCAATAACTGGACAAGGTTTCAATTGAATTTACCACAAGTATCAATTACAGATATGACTATTAAAAACAACGATTTAATAGTTGCAACACAGGGGCGCTCATTTTGGATTTTAGATGACCTGACAACCGTTCAACAAATGAATGATAATACAATAAATAAGAACCTATTTGTTTACAAGGCCAACAATACATGGCGTATGGAAGGATCGCAAAATAAGCAAGCCAAAAATGCAGGATTTAACCCACCTAATGGGGTTATGTTTAATTACTGGCTTAAAAATGTAATTGACTCCCCTAATCTATCCATTACCATTTTCGACAAACAAAAGAAGATCATAAGAACATACCGTACAAAGACTTCGGATGAAAAAAATAAAATAGAGATTATTACAGGCATGAATCAATTTGTTTGGAATATGGAGTACCCTCCTGTTGATAAAATAGAAGGCATGATTCTATGGAGTGGTAACATAAGGGGCCTAAAGCAGCACCCGGTAAGTATATTGCTCGTTTTGTATTAGCAAATGATTCAACAGATGTTCCATTTACAATACTGGCCGACCCTAATTACAATATTACAGAAGCACAGTACGATGAGCAGGTTGGGTTCTTAATAACTATTAAAGATAAGTTTAGCGATATACAAAAAGCAATTAAACAGATACGCGGTATCAGGCAACAAATTTACGATGTGGTAAATAGGGCAGATACTTTTAAATATGCTTCAATAAAAATAATGGGTGACAGCATTAATAAAAAAATTACCCGAATTGAAGAAACGCTTTACCAGACCAAAGCAAAAAGCGGACAGGATGTATTGAATTACCCCATCAGGTTAAACGATAAAATAAGTGGCTTGTTTGATTATGTAAACAGTGGTTACAATCCCCCATCACAACAAGCTAAAGAATCATTTGCAGATTTGTCTTCACAAACCGATGTACAATTGAAGTTGTTGAGCAACGTAATGGAAAATGAGATTAAACTATTTAATGAAAAATTGCATCAGGAACAAGTTCCGGTAATTAGTTGGAAGTAACTAACTAAAATTTAAGAGGGGTGGATACACCTAAAAATAACAATGGCATCTATGCGCTTAGCTATGCAGAGTTTATATTAAAAAAATGAACAGTGAACAATGAACAATTGAAGCCAAAGCCACCGACCAGGAGAAAATAAATGAACAGTTAAAAAAAGACATGGCCGAACTTAAAGCCATAATGCAACAACTAATGAATAGCAAAACAATTGCTCCTTGCCCGCCTTTAGCAGGGGAGTGATCAAAAAATAATAATAAATCACAATGCCTACCCGTAAAAAATGGGCAGGCATTGTGCTTTATTATTGCTTAGAGAATTATAACTACAAAATTTATTTGTTATTTTGTTTCATTTATCATGATGAAATCTATTTTTATTTATTGCACAGCTATGCTGTTTACACTCAACTTGTATGCACAACATACATTTAAAGCAGTTATTAAAAATGTAGAGAAAGGTCCGTTGCAAAATGCAACAGCAAGTATCAAAGTTTTAAATAAATCTGCAATTGCTGACAGTAATGGATTGGTTGCAATAAGTAACATCCCTGTTGGAAATTTTGAACTATTGTTTTCGTATGTTGGTTTCGAAGAAAAATTGATGGTCTTTCAATTTCCGCTTGTCAATGACAGCACGATAGAAATTGAATTGACAGAAGCAGAGAACGAAGAAGATGAAGTGGTGGTTACATCAACAAGAAGTAGTCGTTCCATTGCCAATATTCCTACAAGGGTGGAAACAATATCAGGAGAGGAACTGGAAGAAAAAGGCAACATGAAACCAGGGGATATAAGAATGATGCTGAATGAAAGTACAGGCATACAAACACAACAGACATCAGCTACCAGTTACAATTCAAGCATACGGATACAAGGACTTGACGGAAAATATACACAAATCATTCGTGACGGGTTGCCTTTGTATTCTGGTTTTTCGGGTGGATTGGGTTTACTGCAAATTGTGCCGCTAGACCTGAAACAGGTAGAAGTAATCAAAGGCAGCTCATCTACGCTTTATGGGGGAGGAGCAATTGCAGGTTTGGTCAATCTTATTTCCAAAACTCCCAAAGCGGAAAGGGAATTGAATTTTCTTGTCAATGGAACTTCTGCAGCTGGACTGGATGCGAGTGGTTTTTATTCGCAACAGTTCAGCAAAGTTGGAACAACGATCTTTGCATCTTACAACCATGGTACACCTTACGACCCTGCAAAGATTGGCTTAACGGCAATTCCAAAATTTGACCGTTACACCCTTAACCCAAAACTGTTTTTATACTTTTCCAAAAACACGACTGCAAATTTTGGTATCAATGCAACTTACGAAAACCGCATTGGTGGCGACCTCCAATACATAGCAGGCAATGCCGACAGCACTCATGCATACTTTGAAAAAAATAAAACCAATCGTTACAGCACTCAACTTTCCATTGAACATTCAATAAATGACCAGGCAAAACTTAGCTTTAAAAACAGTGTGAGTTATTACAACCGCTCCATCCAAATTCCTGATTACTTATTTTCAGGAGTACAACTTTCATCTTACAGCGAAGTAAATTTTAATTTCAAAAAGGAAAAATCAGAATGGATCAGCGGAGTAAATGTGCTTACTGATAAGTTTACACAACACATACACGACACTATAGTTCCAGTCAACTACAATCAGCATACCATTGGTGTCTTTGTACAGAACACCTTTAATGTTTCAGAGACTATTGCGCTTGAAACAGGCTTACGTGGCGACTATCACAATGATTATGGGTTTTTTCTTTTACCAAGACTTTCTGCATTTTTCAAAATAAACAATCACCTTACATCACGGATTGGTGGGGGATTGGGCTATAAAACACCCAACGTATTTACAGAAGATGCAGAAAGAATTCAATTTAAAAATGTATTGCCCATTGATAAAAATAAACGGGCAGCAGAAAAATCTTACGGAGGTAATTTTGACATTAACTACCGTACAACATTTTTCAGCAACAAAGTTTCATTGAGCATTAACCAGCTTTTTTTCTATACCCGAATCAATGATCCATTGTTGCTGACTCCGCTCACTAATGCCTACTATGAATATTTACAACCAACAGGCTTCATTGACACAAAAGGAATAGAAACAAATTGCAAGCTCACATATCAAAACTTCAAACTTTTTATTGGGTACACCTTTGCAGATGTAAAACAACATTATACTGCCACAACGGAATTTCCGCTTGTTGCAAAACATCGGTTAAACAATGTGTTGGTTTATGAAATAGAAGACAACTTAAAAATAGGTTTGGAAGCCTATTATTATTCGCCACAAAAACTAAATGACGGTTCAACCGGAAAGTCATATTGGCTTGCAGGTTTCATGATTGAAAAACTTTGGAAGCACTTTTCAATATTTGCCAACTTTGAAAACTTTGGAGACACACGTCAGACCAGGTTTGACAAGATATATACCGGGACCATTACTAATCCTGTTTTTCGTGACATTTATGCACCTGTTGACGGATTTGTATTGAATGGTGGATTTAAGGTTAAACTTTAAAATAGTGAACAGATAACAGTATAAATCGAACATTACTGCCTTGGCCTGTAAAGATTAAATTATAAATAAAGCTGGTTTTGGTGACGCAATTGGTGATCTTCACCAACAGCTATAATTTTTTCGGGTTGGTTATCAGGCGTTCAAGAACAAAGAACTATTGTTGTACATTTTTGATATAGTTAGGAGATTCACATTCTAGCCAATACTCAATAATTTTTACAAGGACTTCTTTGAGCTTTTTATAATTGTTTGGCTTAATAAAAAACCCCTGAATTGATCTTGAATAAGCATCAATCACATATTTTTGTTCGGCACTTGTAGAAAAGAAAAGATAGGGGATGGATTTTAATCTTAAATCTTCGTTATTGTGAACTTTTTCCCGCAACTCCATTCCGCTTAGCTTTGGCATATTAATATCTGAGAGGACCAAAAAAGGTTCAATATCTGTTTTGGTTAAATACTCTAAAGCTTTTACGCTATCTCCAAAAAATATTAGTTCATTACCGTAGTTGAGTTCAGTATAAATATCCTTTAAAAACTCTTGGTCATCTATGTCGTCTTCTATGATAATGATTGGCCCTGTTTTATTCATGGGGTAAATATAAGCATTTCTACCACGGTCCTATAAATGTAAACATTTACTTTAGTTTCATAGTTGCACTTTTAAAATAAAAGTTACTCGAAGATTTGCGGCGAAAATATTATAGCTCATACAAACTTAGCTAATGGCTCAAAGCTTTTCAAGCAGTACTATGTACACATCATCAGGTGCTGACGGATAGCCACCAATAGTTATAAATACAGCCATATTTTTATCAGTTGCAAATTGTCAATAATTTATTAGCTGATAATCTTTAGCCAATTCTACCTGTTGTTGAAAAAACGAAGCTCTCCATTTGCATTTTGTGGCAAAGAAGATATGCTCTGGCAGACACTCTCATTTCAAATCAGTGTGCTTGCTTGACGCTGCAAATATGCCTTTATGAATTTTATCGTTTCGCCATTTTTTCAATTTAAAATATGCTTTATTAAACCGCTCTATTACATAGTTTTCAAAAGCTTTCCTTTTTATGCTGCTGTTGGTGTTTTTCACCAACAGCAGCCCAATGTTTTGCTCTTAATGGCAGGTGAGGAATCCCCTGTCACGGTTTTAATTAGTCGTAGAAAAACTCCTGTATTGCCGAATTGCTCACGTTTACCTTTTGAACATGCAAAAGGTTGTTGTTATAATAATCATACACATAATGCCCCCCCGGAGTAAATGGTACGCCATTAAGCATTGCAACTGTTGTATTGTTTTTAGTGAGGTAGAAATAACTATTGGCATTTGGTGCAATTTGGAATAATAGTTTTCCTATTTTATCATAAGGACTTCTTTTATTATCATATTGATAAGTAAATTTACCCTGTGTAGAAACAGTTGACCCTACAACTACAAAATCCTGAAAGGCTGCTATGTTACCATTATTATCATATTCCAGCACCGAATAGCCAGACAAATCTCCACTTTTTGTAAACAATGAATCTGAAATTATTCTTCCTTGAATATCATACACAAACTTACAATCATTTACAAACATATTTGGCTGCATTGCAATAGCTGTAAAGGTTAATAACCGTCCCTTAGCATCAGAAGTAAAATCAAATTGATACTGATTGCCGGTAGTATTATTAGTTACAAGAAATGAGGATAAATGCCCTGCGGCATCATAAGTAAATAAACTCCAGGTGGTATCAGTATTACCAAGAGCGTCATTTGTGCCAATTATGGAAGTTAACTGCCCCTGATTATTATAAATGTAATGTCCCGTACTTATTATATTTGTAGCAGGTATAGTAAAGGTAACTTTTGTCAAGTTTTCTCCACCGGAAACAGGCCCAACATTTTCTTTTTTACAAGATGCAATTACAAGCAGCATAGTAGCTAGAAGTAAAATGTTTGTTTTCATACGCAGTAGTTTAAGATTAATATTTATCTAAGAGGTTTGTGTATCTTAAAATAAAATTAGAAATGTTATTTTAGATTAGTTTATTAAACTTTTCATTTAAATCAAGCTTAACAATAATGAACTGGAAATTTCATTCTTTTCCCCTTGATTCTCGTGAAAGCATCAATATTTTTAACTAACCCCTTTGTTTATTCTGTTTTGATGTACTGATCTGTTGTAGCCAAAGGGTTTGTTGTTTGGCTTGCTGCAAGGTAATGGGCAACTGCGTAGATAGCTTCTCCATGCAAAACTTCGCCCTTTCCTGAAATGATAAGTTGTAGCTCATTTTTTATGTTGTTTGATGTTGGCAAAATACAAAGATTAATCAATGATGAAACACTTAATAATTCTTACTTAAAACTTCACACCTCATAGTTCATAGCTCATAGTTCATAGCTCTAAAACCTCATCCACCTCCCCCATAATCCTTGCCGTCTCCGCCAACGCCACTATGATCTTTTGATAATGCAATATATCCTCAAACTCCAACACCCGTCCTTTGCGGTCTTTGAGCCATTTTTGGGCGGGTTGGTAGCCACCTATATAAAACTCCCAGGCCACCTGTGGCACATTGGCGAAGTATTGAAGCCCCCTGACCCCCGAAGGGGGAACAGATTTATCGTAGTTGATGAAGACATCCACATATTCCCCTCCTTTGGAGAGTCCATCCCGAGAAGTCGGGAGGCTAGGGGAGGCTTTGATCTTCCCCACCATGTTGCTGCCATCTACCGGGTATTGGGTGATTGGCATATTAACCACTGCACTTTCCAGCAGGTGTAGCTGCCGCAACTGTCCGCCCAAAGCCACCAGTTTATTAAACGTGTCAGCATTGGTTGGATAAGGCACCCGTGGAAAATCTATCTTCAAAAACTCTTTGTATTTCTCCCGGTAGGCGGGGCTGTGGAGAACGGCGTAGATGTAGTCGAGGATATCCAACGGGGAAAAGGTTTTCGCTCCTCCCTCTCCTTTGGAGAGGGCCGGGGTGAGGTCTTTTTCTGCTACAAAACTCATATCCAGTCCTTCGCCTATCTTATCCACTATCTCCCTATTGAGATTGGGAACTCTGTTGGGATGGTCGGTTGTGGTGAGTTGTTGGTTTTTGTCGGAATAGAGGTATAAAGGGAAGACATAATTAATATCATAGGCACTAAACAATTTTTGCCCGATAATCTTATCCGTTATAAAGCCACATCCATTTTCTTTATTTTGTCGAGGAACTACTATTCCATAATTCTGCCCACTTAAAAAGTGCTGCATTGTTTTATAAAATGGCCGACCAATTAAGTCCTTGTCATAATATATGTATGGTGTTTCAAAAGGAAAGTAGTTTATGCGCCTAATATATTCAGGATTAAATTTTATTCTTTTTATTTTATCAAGTAGGAAATAACTAGATGAATTATTAATGTTAAACTCACTTATAAAAGAAGGTTCATATTTTTGTGATAAAAGCTTATTAATTCTATTATTTAAATCCTCCTTACAATCATCTAAAAAAAGCTTGTCTCTTTTTGTTTGAACCCCACCACTAAACTCAATAAATAGTTTATCTAGTTTAAGAAAGCTCTCATATTTTTCTTTTCCTTGAAAATCTTTTTTTACAAAGAAGTAATTGGGTTGGTTAGGAGGTAGTAAATTCCATTTTAAAGAACCCAAAAAATTTTCTTTTAAAAATTGATATTTAAGTTGCCTGTTTCCTTGTATTTCGGTATAAAAAACTTTTCCAAAATCTGTGTTCTTTTTTTCCGTAGTTTTTATAAAAATATTTATA
>JAYTDC010000171.1:0-64487 GCA_043736115.1 Segetibacter sp.
GTAATTTTAGTTACCCACAGTTTCTGTGGATAACTTTGTGCATAAACATCTTGCTTGAAGGCTTAACTTGTAAATTTCTAAGGGTTTTCCTTAGATTGCTTATTTATTTAACACATTAGTTATGTGACATTTATCATATAGTTACGGGATGCTTTTCTTCTTGACATGAAGTTACTTAATGTAATTTTTTATTTTGTTCAAACTGTGGGTAACTTTTGAATGTCAAGTAAAATATTTAATTGTTTGCGATGCTTTGTCATTCAATAAGTTGTAGATAATTACAATTTTTCTTATCTATCTTTTGTTATCGACCAAAATTAAAATAACTTTAAATTTTTTTCACAATTTGATTGATGAACATGAATAAGTGGAATTGCGAAATCAAGCCGTAATGCTTATAAGCATGGATCAAGCTAGCTACAAAAGAAGCATGAAAAATGTATGATTAGCAACCTTGAAAAATCTGCCAAACACCCACCAATCAAAAATAATAATAAACCGAAGAAATATATATGTTTGAACAGACCTTTAAAAATATAGACGACATACTGCATAAAGATGCCGGTTGTGGCAGTGAACTGGATTATGTAGAGCAGACTTCTTGGGTTTTGTTCCTAAAATATTTGGATGACCTGGAGACGGACAAAGCCACAGCAGCAGAATTAACAGGCAAGACGTATACGCCAATCATTGAAGCTGAATACCAATGGAGTAAATGGGCAGCACCAAAAGATAAAGAAGGCAAACTCGACCACCACAGAGCATTGACAGGTGACGACCTAAAAGATTTTGTTGACTTAAAACTTTTCCCCTACCTCAAAAAATTTAAAGCAGATGCCGAAAGTGCCGACACCATTGAATATAAAATTGGAGAAATTTTTAGTGAACTGAAAAACCGCATACAAAGCGGCTACAATTTACGAGAAGTAATAAACCGCATTGACGAGCTACGTTTTAGGACCCACGCTGAAAAGCACGAAATGAGTCACTTGTATGAGGACAAGATTAAGAATATGGGCAACGCAGGGCGTAACGGAGGAGAATATTATACGCCACGACCTTTGATAAAAACCATTGTAAAAGTGGTAGCCCCTGAAATAGGACAAAAGATTTATGACGGTGCAGTAGGTTCAGCGGGTTTCTTGGTGGAAGCGTTTGAATATTTAAAGCACAGCAAAAAACTAACTACTGCCGATGTAACCACCTTACAGAAGATAACTTTTTACGGAAAAGAGAAAAAATCATTGGCTTACATCATTGGCACCATGAATATGATTTTGCACGGAGTGGAAGCACCAAACATTGTGCATACCAACACCCTTGCAGAAAATCTTGCCGACATACAGGAGAAAGACCGTTACGATATCGTATTGGCTAACCCGCCATTTGGTGGAAAAGAAAGAGCAGAAGTGCAGCAAAACTTCCCAATAAAAACTGGCGAAACCGCCAGTTTGTTTTTGCAGCACTTTATTAAAATTATGAAAGCAGGTGGCAAAGCAGGTGTAGTAATTAAAAACACTTTTTTGAGTAACACAGATAATGCTTCTATAAGTTTACGTAAACTTATTCTTGAAAACTGCAACCTACATACTGTATTGGATATGCCAGCTGGAACATTTACTGGTGCAGGTGTAAAAACGGTTGTGTTGTTTTTTGAAAAAGGTTCTTCAACTAAAAAAGTTTGGTTTTACCAATTGAACTTAGACAGAAATTTAGGAAAGGGAAATCCACTAAACGAAAAAGATTTGGCCGACTTTGTAGAACTGCAAAAAACAAAATCTGGAAGCGAAAATTCTTGGAGTATTGCTGTAAAAGACATTGACCAAAAAACTTTTGACCTCTCTGCCAAAAATCCAAACAAAAAAGAAGTGGTTGCCTTACGGCAACCGCAAGAAATTTTAGAAGAAATGAAAGCATTGGATGAAGAAAGTGCGGATATTTTAAACTCAATTTTGGAACTTATATGAAACAAGGTTGGGAAATAAAAAGACTTGAAGACTGTTTTAAACTAAAAAGTGGAGATGGTTTAACAAGTAAAAATATGAGTGAAGATGGAATGTTTCCTGTCTTCGGAGGAAATGGAATTGCAGGTTTGCATAATGACTTTAATCTTTCGGGCAGTAATGTTATTATAGGAAGAGTTGGTGCATTGTGTGGCAACGTAAGACATATGAACGAAAAAATATGGCTTACTGATAATGCTTTTAAAATAGTTGATTTCAAATATGATTTTGACCATTCATTCCTAAATTATCTATTAAACTTTAAAAACTTGCGTGAATATGCAAGACAAGCAGCACAGCCAGTTATTTCTAATTCATCATTAAAAGATGTTATTTTAGAATTCCCAAAGTCCCTTCCCGAGCAACAACGCATTGTAGCCATATTAGATGAAGCCTTTGCCGCCATAGCCAAGGCAAAAGCCAATGCTGAACAAAACCTCAAAAACGCCAAAGAACTTTTTGAAAGTTATTTGCAAGGGATTTTTGAAAATAAAGGAGAAGGTTGGGAAAGCAAGGAATTAATGGAAGTGTGCGAGCAAATTACAGATGGTAGCCATTTCTCACCAAAATCATCTGGTGAAGATGAATATCCTTACATTACAGTTAGAGACATTGATGAAGATATTATTGACTTTGATAATTGCAAATTCATTTGCAACCAAGATTATCAAGCACTTTTAAAAAATGGGTGCAAGCCCAATTATGGCGACCTTCTATTTTCAAAAGATGGAACTGTAGGTAAGGTTTCCTTAGTAGATTTTGAGAAAGACTTTGTTGTTCTTTCTTCATTAGCAATTATTAGACCTAAGGCGAAAATAATTACCTCTTCTTTATTAAAATACATTTTGAAAAATCCGCAGTTTCTTGAAACAGCCATAGGAATGAAAACTGGTGTTGCAATTAGAAGAATTATTCTCAAAAATTTAAAGTTGATTGAAATAAGTTTCCCAAAATCCTTAAAAGAACAACAAACCATCGTTCAAAAACTCGATGCCTTATCAGCCGAAACCAAAAAATTAGAAGCCATTTATCAGCAAAAAATTAATGATTTAGAAGAGTTGAAAAAGAGTGTTTTGCAGAAGGGGTTTAGGGGAGAATTAAACGTAGGGGCAACCCTTGCGGTTGCCCAAAATGACAATGACAACAGATAACAGCGGAGACGAATGGGCAGGATAATCGGGACAGGATAATTTGGACAGGGGCAAGCCCAGCCCCCACGAAAACGAAAATGAATTGCACAATGAATAATTACAATCCAAACATACATCACCGCAGGTCTATTCGGTTGCAAGGATACGATTATTCGCAGGAGGGTTTGTATTTTATAACGATATGTTGTGAAAACCGGGAACTCCGTTTTGGCAAAATTGAAAACGATGAAATGATATTGAATGAATTTGGATCAATTGCCTATAAAGAATGGGCAAAATTGCCTGAACGATTTCCGAATTTTGATTTGGACGTATTCCAAATAATGCCCAACCATATTCACGGTATAATTGCATTGAAAGATGTAGGGGCGGGGTTTACCCCCGCCCAAAATATAAACGGACAAAACGATGTAGGGGCGGGGTTTACCCCCGCCCAAAATAACGCCACCGACAAAACCGTAGGGGCAGGGTTCACCCCCGCCCAAAATAACGCCACCGACAAAACCGTAGGGGCAGGGTTTACCCCCGCCCAAAATATAAACGGACAAAACGATTTCCGGCAACCGGAAACGATTACAGGGCAACCGCAAGGGTTGCCCCTACCACATGATGACGACAACAACATTGGGGCAGGGGTAAACCCTGCCCCTACAAAAAACGCAACCGTTGGCGATATTGTCGGTGCATACAAATCATTGGTGACAAATGCATGTATTGACATTTGCAATTCAAAAAATATACGTTTGGGGAAATTATGGCAACGCAATTACCATGAACACATTATCCGAAATGAACAATCCTATCAAACGATTTCGGAATATATTATCAATAACCCCCGAAATTGGAAAGACGATAAATTTAACAACCAATGAACGAAGCAGAAACAAGAGCAGAACTCATAGACCCAACGTTAAAGGCTTGTGGTTGGGGCGTTGTGGAAGGTTCTAAAGTCCTTCGTGAATACAACATTACCGCAGGTAAAATTCAAACAGGTGGTGTAAGAGCAAAAAAACTCACTGCCGATTATGTGTTGGTGTACAAGGGAATTAAACTGGCAGTAATAGAAGCCAAAAGCGATGATTTACCCGTAGGCGAAGGTGTGGCACAAGCCAAGCAATATGCCGAGAAACTACAATTAGAAACTACCTACAGCACCAACGGAAAAGAGATTTACAGCATCTGTATGAAAACAGGTGCAGAAGGTTTGGTTACAGATTACTTAACACCCGAACAACTTTGGAATAAAACATTTGCCGTTCAAAACGAGTGGAGAGAAAAATTTTCTGCCATTCCGTTTGAAGATATTGGTGGCACAAAAGGAGCAAGATATTATCAGGAAATTGCAGTAAACAATACTTTAGAAGCCATTGCCAATAATGAGCAACGCATTTTATTAACCCTTGCAACAGGCACAGGAAAAACATTTATAGCTTTTCAAATTACGTGGAAATTATTTCAAACCCGTTGGAATTTAAAACGTGACGGCAGGCGCAGACCACGCATTTTATTTTTAGCCGATAGAAATATATTAGCCGACCAGGCCTACAACGCTTTTTCGGCATTTCCCGAAGATGCTTTGGTTCGGATAAACCCGAAAGAAATACGCAAAGGCGGACGAGTGCCCACAAACGGTAGCATCTTCTTTACCATCTTTCAAACATTTATGACAAATGCTAAAGTGGTAAAGAAGATAGAAAAATCAGAGCCGATTTCTTTAGCAGCAGAACCAATTGCGGAATATAAAAAAGAGCAATTCAATTTTGGACAATACCCGGCAGACTATTTTGATTTCATCATAATCGACGAGTGCCACCGAGGTGGAGCGAATGATGAAGGAAACTGGAGAGGAATTTTAGAATATTTTTCGCCAGCGGTTCAGTTGGGTTTGACCGCCACACCCAAACGCAAAGACAATGTTGATACTTACAAATATTTTGGCGAGCCAGTATATATCTATTCACTCAAAGAAGGTATCAATGATGGTTTCTTAACACCATTCAAAGTAAAGCGTATTAAGACAACGTTAGATGATTATCGCTACACTTCAGATGATACCATTGTAGAAGGCGAAATTGAAGAGGGTAAGCTTTATGAAGAAAAAGATTTTAATCGCACTATTGAAATTGTAGCAAGAGAAGCAAAGCGGGTAAACATCTATTTAGATGAAGCCAACCAAAAAGAAAAAGCAATAATCTTTTGTGCAAATCAGCCCCACGCTGCATTGGTAAGAGATTTGGTAAACCAATACAAGAAGAGCACCGACCCGAATTATTGTGTTCGTGTAACTGCAAACGATGGAGAAATAGGCGAACAGTTTTTAAGAGAGTTTCAGGACAATGAAAAAACAATTCCCACCATTTTAACCACTTCGCAAAAATTGTCAACGGGTGTTGATGCAAGAAACATCCGAAATATTGTTTTGATGCGACCAGTAAACTCAATGATAGAGTTTAAGCAAATTGTAGGTCGAGGCACACGGTTGTTTGATGGAAAAGAATTCTTTACCATCTACGATTTTGTAGATGCTTACCACCACTTTTCAGATCCTGAATGGGATGGTGAACCATTAGTCCCAGAACCAGAAGGAGAACCTAAACCCACAAAACCACCTTGCAGAGTTTGCGGTCAAAGTCCTTGCGTTTGTGAAAAGCCACCGAAAAAGCCCTGCGAAATTTGTGGTGAATTAATTTGCAATTGCAATAAGCGTCAAAAAATAAAAATAAAATTGCGGGATGGGAAAGAACGTGAAATACAATCCATGATGTCCACTTCATTTTGGAGTGCAGATGGCAGACCTATATCGGCAGAAGAATTTTTGAATAATTTATTTGGGGTATTACCCAACATTTTTAAAAGCGAAGACGAGTTGAGAACACTTTGGAGCAATCCACTGACAAGAAAAGTGTTGTTACAAAAATTAGAAGAAGCAGGTTTTCCAAAGGCTGACTTGTTAATCGTGCAGCAATTAGTAAACATGGAAAAAAGTGACCTCTTTGATGTGTTGGAATATATATTCAACGGCAACTATCAATCCATGACAAGAGAAGAACGGGTTGCCACATCACAAGCCACCATCTTTGCTTTGCTCAACAACAACCAAAAGGAGTTTATTGAGTTTGTGTTAAGCAAATACATAGAAACAGGCGTAGAAGAACTTGACCAGGAGAAACTACCAATCTTGCTGACAAACAAATATCAATCGTTGGAAGATGCCAAAGATATTTTGGGAGACGTAGCAAACATCAGCAGACTGTTTATTGAGTTTCAGCAGCATTTGTACGAAAAGAAAGTTGCATAATTACAAGACAGCCGATGCTCCTAATTAGGGGTCATTTTCATCCCATCAGCCTCTCCTGCAAGAGGCCCCAATCCGGTTTACCCATAAATAGTTTACAGTTTATTCCACACTTAACACTTAACACCTAACACCTAACACCTAACATCCAACACTAACACCCAACACCTAACATCCAACACCTAACATCCAACACCTAACACCAAACACCTAACACCCAACATCTAACATCTAATATCTAACATCTAACATCTAATTGCCGAAAACTTACCCTACTTTATCATTTTCTTTCACCTCATTACATTTACTTTGCGGGTCACTTGTGTTTGATAAATAAATGAATAAATATCTTTTGCTGAAATGTTTAATAATGGTCACGCTCTTTGCAGGGTGGCATAATCAGCAATTGAATGCTCAATCGAGAAATACAAGGCCGGGTACCATAACTTCTGAACAAGCACCAATACAAACTGACAGGCAGGGGAGGGTTATGCCCAACAGACCCGGACAGAGTGGTGGTACAGATTCCTTAAAGCACAGGGATAATACTGATGACTCTATCACCATTTACTTTAAATATTTTGACAGTACACGCATTCGGTTTTTAGACTCATCTGTTGCTGACTTTTCTACAAGATATCCTTTGCCTGCTCATTTTATAACATTGGGAAATTTTGGTGCTCCTGCCAAATCATTGCTTTTTTCTCCTATCCTTACCCCGGGCTTTGACCCTGGATTTCATGCTTTTGATATTTATAAATTCAGGATTGCTGATACCCGTTTTTTTCAAACCACAAGGCCTTTTACAGAATTGGGCTATATGATTGGTGGCAAAGGCGAGCAGGTTATAAATCTGATTCACACCCAAAACATTAAGCCCAACTTTAACATGGCGCTTCAGTACAGGCTGATAAACTCACCTGGTGAATATCAGAATCAAAATACCAACCATAATAGTTACCGGCTCAACGGCAATTATCAAAGCCGCAACAAGCGATATTCCATTTATGGAATTTATATGGTCAACAAAATAGGGGCTTCTGAAAATGGAGGAATTCAACGTGATACCTTACTAAGTGATTATCGGTTTACAAATCGTTTTGTGATACCAACAAGATTATCAGGCGATGGAAATGCTACACGTAATCCATTTAATTCAAAAATTACTACAGGCAATATTTATGGCGATAAAACATTTTTACTTAGGCAGCAGTACGATTTTGGACAAAGAGATTCTTTGAAAATCAACGATAGTACTTATGCTCAACTTTTTTATCCACGTTTCAGGTTACAACATACACTAACATCTACTACACAACAATTTGAGTTTAGGGATAATTTTATAGGAGCCGGAAAAGTAGGTGCATACCAAAGTTATTTTAATGTGGATACTGCACTTCCAAGTATTCTCTATCGTGATAATTGGAACAATCTGCAAAATGATGTAAGCTTTATTTCATTTCCTGAAAAAAATAACCTTAACCAGTTTATTAAAGCTGGAATAACACATCAGTTGATCAAGGGTACTTTTGTAGATACGGCAACAACATCAAGACAATTTTACAACATCTTTTTATCTGGCGAATATCGCAACAGGACACGCAATCAGCAGTGGGATATAGAAGCCACAGGAAGTTTGTATGTAAATGGATTTAACAGTGGCGATTACAATATGCAGATAGAAATGAAACGCATTATCAGCAGAAAGTTAGGGTTTTTGCAGGTAGGCTTTCAAAATGTAAACCGAACGCCATCTTATATTTTTGGCAACCAAAATGCTTATACGGTTATACGCCCCGACAATTTACGGAAAGAAAACTCATCCCGAATCTATGGTGCTTATACTAATGATGCAAAGGGTTTTTCTTTATCTGCTGATTATTATTTGGTAAGTAATTTCAGTTATTTCGACAGTTTTTTTCATGCTGCTCAGTATGCTCCATTATTTAATTTGCTACATATTGCCGGTAAGAAAAAGTTTAGACTTACCAAAGCGCTGAACTTTTATTCTGAAATACATCTGCAACAAAAAACCGGATCACCACCCGTAAATGTCCCACTTATTTTTACAAGCAACAGAGTTTCTTTAGAAGGTGTTTACGCCAGAAATATGTTGTATGCACTTGGTGTTGAAGTCAGATATTACAGTCGTTACAAAGCAGATGATTATTCACCTTTCGTGGGTCAGTTTTTTAATCAAAATGATTATACTGTTAAAAACCGACCAGAAATAAATGCTTATTTCAATTTTCGAATTAAGCGTTTTTATGCTTTTCTACGTTTCGAAAATCTGAATACATTGAGCAGAAATACAGGTAGTTTAGGTTTTAACGAAAACAATTTTGCTGCCCGTCATTACCCTCAACAGGGCCTGTGGATACGATTAGGCATTTGGTGGACGTTTATTAACTAAGATATTTCAACATGATTTTATGAAATCGTATTGAAATTTTTCATTTAATTTTACATTGTAATGAAGAAATTGTTTGCACTCATATTGGCTATCATATACTTAACCGCTAGTAGCGGGGTAGTGTTGAATGTGCATTATTGTATGGGCAAGTTGTCTTCTGTTAGTGTTCAGAATTTGAAAGGTGATTTGTGCAAATGTGGTATGAAAGCCGAGAAAGGCACTTGTTGCCATTCTGAACTTAAAGTTGTCAAACTAAACAATGTTCATAAAGAGACAGTCGCTAATTTTTCATTTAATATTCCTGCGGCAGTTATTTCTAACCCAGTTTCGTTGATAGATATCTCAAAGACTTATTCTTCTGATATACCCAGTTCATTTACAAATGGGCCGCCCCTTAAGTTATCTTCAAAAATTTATTTACAAAATCAGGTTTTCAGAATCTGATATTCCCATTAACAAACTCATGTAATTCATTTTTCAAATTCTTTAAAATGAATAATTGAGCAATCCATTTTATTTAAGCCATCATTATCGACTTACGACTTCAATTGGTTAACTATTTTATTAATTTAAAAAAATCTACAAAAATGAAAAAGATTCAATCATTTTTTATGTTGCTATTTATTGCAGCATCATTTACTGTTACAGCACAGGATTCAAAATCTGTAAAAAGCGAAACCGTAAAGGTTTGGGGAAATTGTGAAATGTGCCAATCTAAAATAGAAAAGGCAGCAAAAAAAGCAGGTGCTACAACTGCTAAGTGGGATGAAGAAAGCAAAATATTGTCTGTTTCATATAATCCCACAAAAGCAACTATGCAGAAAATAGAAAAAGCCGTTGCAAAAGCAGGTTATGATACGCAAAATGAAACTGCTGTAACAGCTGATTATGATAATTTGCCCGGTTGTTGTCAATATGACCGTAAAGAAAGTGCTCCACAAAAAAGCACTGAACCTAATTAGACCCGTGAAAAAGAATTAACCTAATTAGACCCGTAAAAAATAATGAAACTAATTAGTCCCGTGAAAGACACACACAAAATCTGCCGGGTTGCTATAATGTAATCCGGCAGTAATTTTTTAAAAATTTATAGTTATGAAAAAGCTACTCTTTATACTAACAACACTGATTTTTCTTCAAGGTAATGCACAAGTGAAAGAAATTACTTTGCAGGCAAGTGGCCTAACTTGTAGTATGTGTTCTAAAGCTATTTACAAAGCATTAGAAAAAATGGCAATTGCAAATCATATTTCATCCAATATTGAAGAATCAACTTACACATTGAGCTTTAATGGTAGCGAGTCTGTAGATTTTGATGCTATTAGAAAAGTAGTAGAAAATGCTGGTTTTTTTGTTGTGAAGATGGAAGTGAAAGCCAATTTTGACAATGTAAAAGTTCAAAACGATGCCCATATCATACTTAATGGAAAGGCACTCCACTTCTTATCTGTAAAAGAGCAAACCCTTAGCGGGGATCAAATTTTTCAAATTGTAGATAAAAAATTTGTGCAGAATAAGGTATACAAAAAATATGCCTCAACCACTACAATGGAATGCGTAAAAACCGGTACTATGAAAGCCTGTTGTAATAAAGGTGGTAAAATAGGAGATAGAATTTACCATGTTACGGTTTAGGAGTTTTAAGAGTACTGCATGTTTTCAAATTCGCAATATTTGCTTTTTCCGCAGAGTCAATGATATAAATCAGTAATGCATATTTATAAATTATTCCTTTAAAAAATCTTTACGTGAAAAATTTCATCTTTCTTTTTTTATTAATAATATTTTCAACTGCAATTGTAGCCCAACCACCGGTTGGTAGCAAAGCTCCGGATATTAAATTACCAAATACCAATGGCGAAATGGTGAAATTGTCTTCTCTCATTGGCAAAGTTGTAATCATAGATTTTTGGGCATCGTGGTGCAGGCCTTGTAGGGAGGCGAACAAACACATGCGGTCTGTCTATGCTAAGTACAAAGACAAAGGACTTGAGGTATATGGTGTATCAATTGATGACAATGAACGAGCATGGAAAAATGCCATCAATCAGGACAATATAACCTGGCTACAGGTGATTGATAAAGAGGCTGCACATGGCAATGAACTTACCCAAACATGGGGCATCCGCTACATACCATCTACATTTTTAATTGATAGAAAAGGGAATGTAGTTGCGATAGAACCATCAGAAGGTAAGTTGGAAAAACTCCTGAAAAAATTATTATAGCTTTTGCAGCTATGAAAAAGATAGTTACTACCATCTTGCTTTCGTTGTTTGTAATGATATCTTATTGTCAGGAGTTGTATGTCTTTAGCGAACCCGCTTCTAATATGCCATCAAAATCTATCAGCTTAAAATTGACGGGTAGGTTTCCAGGAACTTCAGATTTTCGTCAGCGTTATATGCCCGAAGCAATGATAGGAATCAATAAGTATCTAATGGTACATCTGAGTGGAACAGT
The DNA here is from genome assembly GCA_043736115.1 of Segetibacter sp. Lineage (GTDB taxonomy): Bacteria > Bacteroidota > Bacteroidia > Chitinophagales > Chitinophagaceae > Segetibacter. Next base: position 11,326 of record JAYTDC010000171.1, read on the forward strand.
ATCAGATTATTACACTAAAAACCTTCAGCCTGAAAGTGGCCGGTTATATGTAAAATACAGATTTTATAGTAAAGATGATGTTCATAAACATATCAGGATGGCAGCTTTTGCAGATGTTTCATTTTCCAAAAGCCCTTACACTTATGAGGAAACTAATCTGGAAGGTGACAATAGTGGTTATCAATTCGGAATTATTGCTACACAACTGCTTAGCAAACTTGCCATTTCAACTACGTGGGCCTATTCTAAATTATTCAATGTAAATGCGGACAAATTGTTTCTTAATAATCCAACGTATCATTTTCTCAATTACAGTTTTTCGGCAGGTTATCTTCTTTTACCTAAAAAATATACAAGCTATAAACAGCTAAATGTAAATGCTTATGCAGAATTGCTAGTGGCAAAAAGCATTCAAAATAAAAATTACAATCTGGACCTTGCGCCGGCATTACAGCTTATTTTAATAGCAATTCAAAAATAAATTTAGGTTACAGATTTCAGATTGCGGGAAATATGAACAGAATGGCTTTAAATACATATCAGGTAGCCTTAGAGTATACGTTGTTTAATTTGTGGAAATAATAGAAATATTAAAGTCAGCTTTAATCTCCTACAATTAATAAATGGTTATAAACGAATCGGAACAATATTTTTGAGATACAATAATTTGTATTTTACTGAATTATTCATTTTCACCAACCATGTTGAATATTTTGCAAACAATATAGACCCTTTTCAAATTAAAGTAATTAAACAAAATACCTTCGCGGCTGTTTTAAACATTCGCAATGAAGTATTTGATAATTTTTATAGGTGCATTTATATTAACACTAACATGTGCTGCACAGAAAAAATTTACTATTAACGGTTACATTAAAGATTCCCTTTCTGGCGAAACTTTAATTGGCGCTAATTTAAATATACCTGCTTTAGGAAAAGGAGTTACTACAAATCAATATGGTTATTTCTCCCTTACTATGCCAAAGGGTACTTACAATTTATCTTGCTCTTTTATTGGTTATAATCCCAAATTATTAACGATCAGTCTTGACAGTAATATTAGAAATGATATTTACCTTATACCTCGTGGGGCTGTTATGGAAACAGTAACAGTAAGCGGCAGACGTAGGGATAATAATGTAAAAACGGCTCAAATGGGTAAAATAGATTTAAGCATGGATGCTGTTAAAAACCTGCCTGTTATTTTTGGGGAAACAGATATTTTAAAAACATTACAATTGTTACCCGGTGTGCGAAACAGTGGAGAAGGTAATTCAGGATTCTACGTTAGGGGTGGTGGTCCTGACCAAAACCTGATAATATTAGACGATGCTGTTGTTTACAACACAGGCCATTTATTTGGATTTTTCTCTGTTTTTAATTCTGATGCCATAAAAAATGTTTCACTTATAAAAGGTGGAATGCCGGCTCAATATGGTGGCCGTCTTTCCTCTGTTGTTGATATAAGTATGAAGGATGGAAATATGAATAAAACCCAGATTGATGCAGGTATTGGGCTCATAGCATCCAGGTTTTCTATTCAGGGGCCCATTGTAAAAAACAAGATGACTTATATTGTTTCTGCAAGACGTACCTATATAGATGCACTTGTAAAACCTGCTATAAAAAAGACAAGTGAATTTTATGGTTCAGGCTATTATTTTTATGACTTTAACGCTAAAATCAATTACATTCTTTCAGATAAAGATCGCATTTACCTAAGTGGTTATCTTGGTCGCGATGTATTTGATTTTAATAATTCTAAAAGATCTTTTAAAGTAAATATTCCATGGGGAAATTCTACTGTAACCTTTAGATGGAATCATATTTTTAACCGTAAATTATTTAGTAATACCTCTCTGGTATATAATGATTATAAGTTTGCATTTTCTGCTGCGCAAAATGATTTTGCTATCAAGCTTTCATCGGGCATCAAAGACCTGAATTTTAAAACAGATTTTGATTTTTATCCCCTTCCCAAGCATAAAATCAAGTTTGGCGCACAATATACCTACCATAGATTTTTACCAAATATTCTTACAGCGCAACAGGACACTACAGTATTTGCACCCAATAATGCTAACCGAAAATATGCGCATGAATATGCACTTTACATACAGGATGATTGGGATGTAACAGAAAAGCTAAAAATAAATGCAGGATTACGTTATGGTGGCTTTCAACAGGTTGGGCCCTTTACTACCTATACCACTGATAACAATGGCAACAAAATAGACAGCACTGTTTATAAAAGTGGGCAAACTGTAAAGTTTTACGGCGGCTTTGAGCCCAGGGTTACATTCAGGTATACTCTTAATGAAGATGCTTCTATTAAGGCTGCAATCACCCGCAATCTGCAATTTATTCATCTGGTAAGTAATGCCGGTAGTACGTTGCCAACTGATTTATGGGTACCCAGTACTTACAGAGTTAAGCCACAAATAGGATGGCAATATGCAGCAGGTTATTTCCGCAATTTCAACAATAATATGTTTGAAACTTCGCTGGAGGTCTATTACAAAATAATGCAAAACCAAATTGAGTATAAAGAAGGATATACGCCATCTTTAAAAGATCCTGAAGAAGAATTTACTTTTGGAAAAGGGTGGAGTTATGGGGCAGAGTTGTTCGTTAACAAGGTTCGTGGCCGCTTTACCGGTTGGGTAGGTTATACACTTAGCTGGACATGGCGCAAGTTTCCCTACCTTAACGAGGGAAATAAATACCCATCTAAATTTGATCGCAGACATGACATGTCAGTTGTTGGAACTTATGAGTTAAATAAAAAGTGGAAGTTGTCATCTGTATTTGTTTATGGAACCGGCAACTCTACAACTATTCCTGAAAGATTTTATTTTATCAATGGTATTCTTACCCAGGAAAACAGCAGAATTAATGCCTATCGTTTAGCACCTTATCACAGACTAGATATTTCTGCAACGTTAACCCCACAGCACAAACGCAAGAAAAAATATACCGATAGTTGGGTATTCAGTATATACAATATTTATAGTCGAATGAATCCATTCTTCATTTATTTTGATCAGACAGGTAGTATAAACTCCGGCGACCTTAAAGTAGAAGCAAAACAGGTTTCTTTATTTCCCATACTACCATCTGTTACATGGAATGTTAGGTTCTAAACTTTAAATTAGATACTACTATACGAAACAACGGCAGTTTTTATACAGAAGCCAATTAGAAATAAAAAAAAAGCTGTCAATAATTGACAGCTTTTTTTGTGATAGATTTCAATTTTATTTTGTGGTAACATTGCTACTCAAATCCTCGTCTACAAGAATTCTTCCACAGTTTTCACAAACTATAATTTTTTTGTGTTGTTTTATTTCGCTTTGTTTTTGAGGGGGAATTGCATTAAAGCATCCACCGCAAGAATCTCTCATTACAGGCACTACGCTCAATCCGTTGCGGTAGTTGTTGCGAATACGATCATAAGAGAACAAAAGACGGGCATCCAAAGCGGTTCTTGCTTTTTCGCTATGTTCTTTCAGTATATTTTCCTCTTTTTCTGTATCAGTAATAATTTTTTGAAGTTCTCCTTTTTTATTGGTCAGAATTCCTTCTTTGCCCGCTATCTGCTTTTTTGCAGCATCCAATAGCTTAATTTTTTCAGCTATTTCTTCATTAGCATCTTTTATGTGCTTTTCTGCAAGTTTAACTTCCAGTTGTTGCATTTCTATCTCTTTGTTGATAGCTTCAAACTCCCGGTTGTTTTTTACATTTTCACTTTGTTTTTCGTACTTTTTCAACAAAGATTCTGCTTCTACAATAGCTTCTTTCTTTTTGTTGATAAAATCAGAAATACCATTAATTTCTTCTTCTACACGTAGTTGTCTTGCATGAAGGCCCTGAATTTCATCTTCCAGGTCACTAACTTCCATAGGTAATTCACCCTTTAGAATACCAATTTCATCCAGTTTGCTATCAACTTTTTGCAATTTAACCAGTGCGGTTAATTTTTCTTCTACTGAATAGTCTTTTACAGCCGCCATATTATGTGTATAGTTTCTTTTTAAAACGTTTTTGTAAAACCAGCTTTATAACCCTGATTGAACATCCTTGTGTCACAAACCGTTCATCTTCACTGCTACTATTTAGCTATTTTCAATGTTGTAACCTACGTTAGGCCCTCAATAAACCAGTTAATCAATAAATTAATTAACTAAAGTAATTGACAGGGTTTGTCTTTACCTTACTTTTAAGGACGGCAAAGGTAGGGAATTTTGAATGTAAAATATCATATAAAAGGTCAATAGTAAACTGTTCACTTTCAAAGTGCCCAATATCTGCAATTACCATCCTGTTTTCTGCATCAAAAAACTCATGATATTTTACATCTCCCGTTATGTAAAAGTCAGCACCGGTAGACAAAGCATTCTTTATTAAAAAACTTCCGGCACCTCCACATAACGCAACTTTTTTTACTTTTTTATGTAAAAGTGGTGTATGCCTAATTACCGACAAGCCAAATTGTTTTTTTAATAATTGAAGAAATTCAAACTCATTCATCTCATTTTCCAATTCGCCAACCAATCCGCTACCAACTTCCTGAAAATTGTTGCTCAATTGCAATAAATCATAAGCTACTTCTTCATAAGGATGAGCATTCAACATTGCTTCCACCATTTTATCCATCAAATAAACCGGGAAAATAATTTCAATCTTCTCTTCTTCTAAAATTTCCCGTTTACCTATATCTCCTACATGTGGGTCAGTTCCTTCGCCGGGCCTAAAAGTTCCTGTTCCTTTTGAGCTAAAGCTACATTCGCTGTATTTACCAATTGTGCCGCCACCTGCCTCAAACAGTGCGTTTCGTAGTTTTTCAGCATCAGTAACAGGTACAAAAACTGCCAGTTTCATCAACGTGCTTTGTCTGTGCTGCAAAACTTTTCTATTCACCAATCCTAATTTATCCGCCATCATTTTATTCACCCCCGAAAGTAAATTGTCCAGGTTGGTATGAATGGCATAAATGGCGATGTCGTTTTTTATAGCTTTAATTATTGTACGCTCAACATAATTTTTACCAGTAATTTTTTTTAAACCACTAAAAATAATAGGGTGGTGGGCAACCACAAGATTGCAGCCTTTTTTTATAGCTTCATTTATTACATCTTCTGTAGCATCCAATGTGCACAATACACCTGTACATTCAGCATTGGAGTCACCTGTAAGCAACCCAGCATTGTCATAACTTTCCTGATAAGAAGCAGGAGCGAGGTTGTCAAGAATTTGTATGAGCGTTTTTATTTGCAATTGGGATTTTTTTATTTTTAATGGTAACTTTATACAATGAAAAAAACATCTACTTTGTTACGTTATATTCGTTGTAGCCGTTGTGTGAAATAATCGCTACACCCTCCCCGGATACACCTTCAATGCCGCTTCTAAACAATCCATTGCCGCATCAATAGAGGTTAAATTAAGCACATAAGCCAACCTTACTTCATGTTTGCCAAGCCCGGCAGTTCCATAAAAACCTGTAGCAGGTGCTAGCATTACTGTGGAGCCATTGTGATCAAAACTTTCCAATAACCATTGGCAAAACTTGTCGCTATCGTCTATCGGTAGTTTGGCCATAGCATAAAATGCACCACCCGGGTTAGGACAAAATACACCATCCATTGCATTTAATCTTTTTACGATCAGGTCGCGGCGGCTTTTGTATTCCTGTTTTGTGGTATCAAAGTAATCAGAAGGTAGGTCCACTGCAGCTTCTCCTGCTATCTGTGCAAAACTTGGAGGACTCAATCTTGCCTGTGCAAATTTCATAACCGCATCCAAAACAGCTTTGTTTTTGGTTACGAAAGCGCCAATTCTGCCACCACATGCACTATATCTTTTGCTAATAGTGTCCATGATGACCACATTGTCATCCACACCAGTCAGGTGCATGGCACTTACTTGTTTTTCTTCGTAAGTAAATTCGCGGTAAGCTTCGTCAGAAAAAAGATAAAGATTATGTTTTTGAACCAGCGTTTTTAACTGTTCCATTTCCCCTGCACTGTAAGAATAGCCGGTTGGGTTATTAGGATTGCAGATAACAATGGCTTTTGTTTTTGAAGTAATTACTTTTTCAAAATCTTCTATTGGCGGAAGAGAAAATCCATTTTCAATATGAGAAGTAATGGGAACTACATTCACACCTGCTTCTACTGCAAACCCATTGTAGTTTGCATAAAATGGTTCGGGAATAATAACTTCGTCACCTTCATCTAAACAAGCCATGAAGCCAAATAGAATTGCTTCGCTACCACCGGTCGTTACAATGATTTGGTTATGATTCACATTAATACCCACCGAGGCATAATATTCCACTAATTTTTTACGGTAGCTTTCGTTGCCGGCGCTGTGGCTGTATTCCAATACTTTAAAGTCGCTGTTACGAACCGCATCCAACACCATTTTAGGTGTCTCTATATCAGGTTGCCCTATGTTAAGGTGATATACAACAGTTCCTCTTTTTTTAGCTGCTTCGGCGTATGGAACTAATTTTCTGATAGGAGAGGCGGGCATTTGCCGGCCACGGTTACTGATGGTTAACATATAGCAAAGATAGCGGGTGAAATATTCTACCCAAATAATAGCAACTAAAACAATTCAGCTTATTTTTTAGTCTTCCTTTTGTGGTGCACTTTGCATTACTTCTCCTGATACAACAAGGTAGATGGGGGTAGTATAATTCAACAACTTTACTGTAACCTGTTTCATAAATGAACCCTGATTAGCTGCATTATAAGTAATGGTAATTTTGTTGGAAACACCTTTTGCTATGCCTGATTTTGGATAAACCGGGGTAGTGCAACCGCATTGGGCTGTAACACTTTCTATAAGCACCGGCTTGCCGCTAATGTTTGTGAAATCAAACTCATAAGTAACCGGTGTGCCTTTCTTTATTTTACCAAAATCATGTTTCTTTTCCTTAAACTCTAAGGGAGTAGTTGCAAAAGAATTTGATTCATTTTTTATAGCATTTGCAGGTTGTTTTATTTCAATATGCTTCGAATTTACGGATTGTCCAATAACATAATTCATGCAAACGAAAGCAGTAATAATAGTCAATAAGTATTTCATGAAATTTTAATTAAAATAAAAGTAAAGCTAACAGGGTAATTTATTCTTGCAAAACAACAAAGCCATCCAAAAGGATGGCTTTGTTTATAAAATAGATTTTACTTAATCCTTCTTTTCTGCTGCTTCGGGTGTTGCATTTGCCAAAACTTCTCCTTCAATAGTAAGGATGATTGGGTCAGCATTTTTGGCTACACGAACTGTTACCTGTTTAGTAAAAGAACCTACAGATGCTGCATTGTAAGTCACTTCTATTTTGTCAGAAGCCCCTTTAGCTACAGGTGCAGTAGGATATTTTGGTGTTGTACAACCACACTGTGCAGTAGCACTTTCTATTATAACAGGTGCAGCAGTAGTATTCTTGAAACTAAATGCAAAAGTAACCGGTGTACCTTGCTTTATTTTACCGAAACTATGTTTTGACTCTTTAAATGTCAAAGGAGCAACTTTCGTTTCTACTTTTTCTCCAGCCTGCTCATCAACCTGAATGGCGTTTCCCGCAGAAACTGGTACAGGTGCTGCTTTCAATTCTGTTGTAGCTTTTACTTTTTTCTTCTTTTTAGGTCCAGCATAAACAGAGTTTAAACAAAGTACTGCCAGTGATAAGAATAATACTTTTTTCATGATTTTTTTAATTGTATAGTGTTATTGAATTGAGCCTTTTATAAAAATTGTTAGATAATAAACTTACGAATTATTTGCCTGCACCCTTTAGTTTTTCAACTGCACCATTTGTAGGGGCTGCAGTGTCAGGTACTTTGTATCCTACACCATGAAACTTAACATGCTTAGATAAACCATTACTAAAATTGATGTCTGCATATTTTTCAAACGGACCATTTGCATAGCCATTAAATCCAAGTGTAATTTTAAATACTTCACCCGGTCCATATGATTTACCTTGTTCGTATTTAGGAGTTGTGCAACCGCAACCTACTTTTACGTTATCTAATTTAACAGAGTCTTTGCTAATGTTTTTTATTACTACATCAAACTCTACAGGCTTGCCGTTTGGAATTTGGCCGAAATCGTGATTCTCTTCATTAAACATTAGAACTTGTGTAATGTCTGTTTTTGTTTCAGTTTGTTCGTTTCCTTTATCTGAAGACTTTGTTTCAGGTGTCTGTGCGTTCAATAAAAATACAACAAACATACATGAGAATAAGAGCGATATTTTTTTCATAAGAAAACTCATTTTATGTTTGTAAAATTATATCTTTTTAAAGGAAAATATTATGCCTGAATTTTTAATAAGATATTTTTTAAGATTTCATTAGTAATATTTCCGGAATTCAAAATAACGGCTATAATTGTTTTAAATTATAAAGAGGCCTAATAAAACTAATTAATTTAACAAATATGGAGTTTTTAGAATCAACGCTACACGTTTAACCTTACATTTGATTATGGAAAATCAGCACTCTAATGTAGAAGTAAATGAAAAAGCCATTTCCTACGACAGTTTCAGGCAGGAAGTTTTAAAAGATTACAGGATTGCAATAGAAAGCCGCGAAACTAGTTTATTGGGTAGAAAAGAAGTGCTGACCGGAAAGGCCAAATTTGGCATTTTTGGTGACGGAAAAGAGTTGGCACAAATTGCAATGGCTAAATTTTTCAAACCAGGCGATTTTCGTTCAGGCTACTACAGAGATCAGACTTTTATGTTTTCTGCAGGACTTGCAACTGTAGAACAATTTTTTGCGCAATTATATGCCAATCCAGATGTAACACAAGAGCCCTTTAGTGGCGGAAGACAAATGAATGCCCACTTTTCTACTCCTTTTGTAGATGGGAAAGGCAAATGGTTAGATCTTGTTAATAAAAAAAATGTTTCCAGTGATATAGCACCAACTGCAGGACAAATGCCAAGGGCTTTGGGTCTGGCTATGGCTTCTAAGGCGTTTAGAAGCCTTGGTGATTCAACCGGGTTTGAAAACTTGACTAACAACGGAAATGAGATTTGTTTTTGTACCATTGGCGATGCCAGCACCAGCGAAGGGCATTTTTGGGAAACTATGAATGCAGCAGGCGTATTACAGGTTCCACTCGCGGTTTTTGTTTGGGATGATGGTTATGGCATTTCTGTTCCTAAAAAATATCAGACTACAAAAGCGTCAATTAGTGAGGCATTAAGTGGCTTTCAAAAAACTACCATTTCTAACGGTATCAATATTTATAAAGTTAAAGGATGGGATTATGCCAATATGTGTGAGGTCTTTGAAACAGCTCTGACCGAAATGCGTTTAACTCATACACCAGCACTTTTTCATGTTGAAGAAATAACACAACCACAAGGACACAGTACCAGCGGTAGCCATGAAAGATATAAGGGACAAGACAGGTTGCAGTGGGAAAAAGAATGGGACTGTCTTAAGAAATTTCGGGAATGGATAATTGCCAATGGAATTGCTGCCGAGGAAGAACTATTAGAAATTGATGAAAAGGCTAAGGATTTTGTAAGAGTTAGCAAAAATGCAGCATGGGAAAATTATATTTCCCCGGTAAAAATTCAGGTTGATAAGGCGTTGACCTTATTGAAAAATGTGCAAAGCAGCAATAGTGAAATAACCGTAAAGGTTAACCAATATATTTCTGAATTACAAAATGTACGTGAACCTGCAAGGCGAGATGTAGCAAAAGCACTTAGGCTAGTTGCGCAATTAGTGCCTTCGGCAAATGAAATAAAGGAATACTGGAAAAATTTACAATCAGAAAACATAGAATTATACAACTCTTGTCTTTTTAACGAAGGGGAGAAATCTGCAATGAAAGTAGCAGAAGTGAAAGCAAAGTATGACAGTGAATTGCAACCTTTAAATGGTTACGAAGTACTTAACCATTATTTTGATCAGTTATTTCAATGCAATTCAAAAGTATTTGCCTTTGGCGAAGATTTAGGAAAAATTGGAGATGTAAACCAGGGGTTTTCAGGCTTACAGGAAAAGCATGGTAAGAACAGAATTTTTGATACAGGCATTAGAGAGTTAACCATAATGGGGCAGGGTATAGGTATGGCTTTGCGTGGGCTAAGACCTATAGCCGAAATACAATATCTTGATTATCTCCTTTATGGATTACAGCCTTTGAGCGATGATGTAGCTACAACGCATTACAGAACTAAAGGTCAGCAAAGCTGCCCCGTCATTATAAGAACCCGTGGTCACCGTCTTGAAGGGGTATGGCACAGTGGTTCACCTATGGGTATGATTATTAACTCCTTACGTGGCATACATGTTTGCGTACCCAGAAATATGGTGCAGGCGGCGGGTATGTACAATACTTTGTTGAGAAGCAACGACCCTGGGTTGGTCATTGAATGTTTGAATGGATATAGACTAAAGGAAAACCTTCCTGAAAATTTATTGGACTTTACAGTCCCTTTTGGTAAGCCTGAAATACTAATTGAAGGAGAGGATGTAACTATTGTTTCATACGGTTCTATGCTGCGTATTACAAAGGAGGCTACAGATATGTTGCAAATGCTTGGCGTTAGTTGCGAAGTGATAGACGTGCAAACCTTGCTCCCATTTGACATTGATCATAAAATTGTTGAATCGCTAAAGAAAACAAGCCGTATTATTTTTATAGATGAAGATGTACCCGGTGGTGCTGCCGCATTTATGTATAACAAAGTTATTGAGGAGCAAAACGGTTATCGTTACTTAGATGTAGCGGCAAGAACGCTAACAGCAAAAGCCCATAGGCCGGCCTACGGAAGTGATGGTGATTACTTTAGTAAACCCAATGTAGAAGATATAATAGAAGCCATTCAGGAAATGATGAGGGAATAAAAGATTTCATGGGTTTAAAAATACAGTTATTGCAAAAAAAATTAGTCTAACAAATTGCTGAGATTCATCAATTCAAGATATTTGTAGTGGTACTTATTATTTTTAAAACATTTAGCTAATTCCTCTAATTGAATTTGTATTATTCTCTTGTGCGTTAACGGTTTAAAATAGAAAGGTGTTATTGGGACCGAAATACGCTTAAAATAAGCCTCCATGTCTTTGTGCGTAAATATTTGTCCGCTTAAAGCATCTATATAAAAATGAATCTTGCTTTGTGGATCTTTCTCGGTCAGTTGATCATAATTATCGTGAAAATGGGCAAGTATAAACTGTTTTGGAATGTTTATCGCTTTCACATTAATATCTAACATTTCACAAAGTAAAAGATACAATATTCCGTTACTGATTGCATTACCTTTTTTGCTCTCGATAACTTTATGAATGAAAAAATCATCAGGATTATTATAACCCAATTCAACACCTTTTAGATTGTAATAATTGTAAACAATGCTACTTATTACATTAGCCTGTTCCATGGCTGTAAGAAAACTATTTAACTCAAGCCATACATTTCTTCTGATTCTTTCTAATTCCTGCAATACCGGTGCTGTTATTAATTCAGGATATTGAAATTTAGCAACTAAAAGCGATCCGAAAAGCAGGTCATGGTAAGGATTGTTTATCCAATCAGTAAAATCTTTAGTAAGATCATTGTAATGCAATTTATGGATCAACATCTCAATTCTTTCCTGAACTTCTTCGCTAGGGGTGTTTTCCCAAAGATCTTCAAGGTTGGGTATTATGCAGCGTCCTAAGTCAACTATGCGGCTACTAACTGTAGAGAAGACTTCCTGATCAGGATCGTCAATAAGTGAGAAAAGGGCCGATATTTCACGGGTTTCCTGCATAGGATGGTTTGTAAGACGGTGCTTTAAATTTAAGATTACAATTCTTTATCAAACTACGTATTTTTTTTTGAAATCGCAAGCAAGAAGTTATTCAATCAGTGTTAATTATTATGACCTGTAAAAAAGTTTATTAACCAGTGACCATGTTAATGCTAATAATTGTTGAAAATACAAGTTGGAGTATCGATATTTTATTTGAAATTTATTGTGTCTCCTCTTAGTATTTAAACAAATTTTGATACTCACCCTGATTATTTTTTATTTCAGTTTGCTAACAGCAATGCCTAACCCTACAGTTTTCATAATGCCAATAAGGATCGTTTTAAAGATGACATTGAAGAAAGACAGTTTTATATTACGTTTGTATGTAACAATCTCCGGTTTTGTTTTTTTACCAATACCTGTATTATCATTTTTTACTAAAAATGTATTAACCAGAAAATTTATCAAACGTTTTTTAATTAGTTGATTTTCTGCACTCTTTTTAAGTGTATTGATTTTCAGGTTTTCGTATAAAAATGTTACAGTACCACTTCCTAAATTATTGTCTCCTTTTATCTGTGCTTTGATTCCTAGTATATTTCCTTTTTCTATGCTAAAAAGACCTAGTGGTTCAGCTACCGGATTAAGCACTCTTCCATCCATTTGATCTAAACTTAGATCAGCCAAAAAATTTCCCTTCTTATATTTATCCAAATTTAATATGAATGTTACTTTTGCTGTTGTTACCCCAAGAAGAGAGCCTTTGGCTATAATTTTCAGGTAAGGATTTAATTTTATACTTGCCGGCTTATTGGTTATATTGGTTATTGTTGCTTCAAGATTTTTAAAAGTAATTTCTCCGGCCTTTTCCGAATTTGGGTTATATTCTTTATAACTAATGTCCAGTTTAGTAATTTCTAGTTTTTTTACATCAATCGGGATTTTTAATTTCATTAAAAGTTGGTGAGGATAATTACCAACTTTAGATGTTGGAAATGGAGGCAGACTTCTATCCAAAAATATATTCAGTCGTCCTTTGCTTAGTGTTCCCTTACTAACTATAAATGATTCAGATGCGATTATGCTCCACCAATTTATATCAGATAAATGTAAGCTGGAGAATGTTGCATCATATCTTTCTTTTACAAAAGGGAGTTTTTTAATAAAAGCCTCTGTCTTATATCTAGGTTCAAATATTATGTTTTTTAAATCCGCAGTTTTTTGAGCAGCATTTATAGAAATGTTGCCAAATTTTATTTTGTATAAGCTATCAGTTGTTCTAAACTCCTGATCAGTAAGAGAAATATTTGCTTCTTTTGCATACATAAACCTGCTTTTGTCATATTGAGTTATAGAATCTATTAAAATATTTTCAAGGCTCACATTTACCTTGTTAAAGACAGTATGGCTTACTGTACTGTCGCCTTGCATATTATGATGTATGGCAGTCATATCAACTACTGAAAATTTATTTACACTTATACGGTTCATTTGATCAGAAATGTTTTGATAAAGTGTTTTAAGACTTTCATGAGAAAAAGTATCCGGTTTTTTGACATGAAATACCTCTAATTTGGGTTGTTTTATGGAAATAAAATTCAAGTCAACTTTTTTTGAAGAAATAAAATCTTTTATATCCACACCATCAATAACTAATTCATTTAGTTCAATCTTGAACAAATCCGGAATAGGCGCTTTATTTTTTTTAAGATTGTAGAGTATTATAGAGTCGGGTACAATCCGGAGTTTTTTAATAATAACTTTAGATTGTATTATATCAGCTTCTAACGTGTCAAAATCAAGCCTGTAAAGACTATCAGATGCCTTGGTTACCAATGATTGTAACTTTTCTTTTATTGTTGGTTCAAAATCCTTGAGTTTGGTAGCACTGAAATAAAATAGTGACCCGGCAATAAGCATAATAACAATACCAATTGACAACAATAATTTTTTTTTCATTGGTTTTATTACTTGAAAAATCATACCAATGTAAGATTACTCTTACTATTAAAATCTTTAAAATGATTTCAGATATAACTAAAAAAAACCCTGTTAATATTTTAACAGGGCTATCATGTAATATAAAATTTTTTCAGCTTTTCTTCTTAGCAGGAGCCTTTTTTGCTGCTGCTTTTTTGGGTGCTGAGGCTTTTTTAGCAAATGCATCAGGTTCTTGTGTTTCAATCATTTTTTTAACTTCATCAAGAGAAATGACGGCAAGTTCTTCAGGTGTATATTTACCAGTTGCGCCTTGACCAACAACTTTCAACATCTTTTTACCAAATCGGATAAACGGACCCCAACGACCATTTTCAATAGAAATTTTATCACCTGTCCATTGCTGAATATATCGGTTGGCCTCTTTTTCCTGTTTCTTTTCTATTAGCTCTTCGCAATCATTTTGGGTAAGGGTATCAAAATTATATGCCCGTGGAATGTTTATGTACAAATCGTTCCATTTAATGAATGGGCCAAATCTACCTTTGCCTTTTGTTACCGGCTTGTCCTGATACATAGCAATAGGTGCATCAGCAGTTTGCTTTTCACCAATTATAGCAATTGCCCTTTCCATATCAACACTAAATGCATCTTCGCCTTTAGGAAGTGAAACAAAATCTTCGCCCCAGCGAACATACGGGCCAAACCTGCCCAGGTTTACCGCCACCTCTTTTCCTTCATATTCGCCCAATGTAATTGGAAGTTTAAATAATTCCATCGCCTCGTCCATAGTGATGGTCTCTATGCTTTGGCTTGATTTTAACTTTGCAAACTTTGGCTTATCTTCTTCATTGCCACTATCACCTATTTGAACCATTGGCCCAAACCTGCCCATCCTGGCAATAACTTTTTTGCCTGTTGCGGCATCTATACCTAATTCACGTTCTCCCTTTGCCCGTTCGGCAGTTTCAAGAGTTACTTCTATATTACTATGAAATGGTTTGTAGAATCCATCAATCATGTTATTCCAAACCAATCTACCTTCAGCTATTTCGTCAAACTCTTCTTCTATTTTTGCTGTAAAACTGTAGTCCATCACCTTCTGAAAATGGAGCTTCAAAAAATCAGTTACTACCATACCCAGATCGGTGGGGAAAAGTTTGCTTTTTTCGGCACCCGTGTTTTCTGTAACTACTGATTTTTCCAGGGTGTTATCTCTTTTTAGGATAATGACATTTGAGTTTCTCTTTACCCCTTCTTTATCACGTTTCTCTACATAGTTTCGCTTAATAATAGTGGTAATAGTAGGAGCGTAGGTACTAGGCCTGCCAATGCCCAATTCCTCCATTTTTTTTACTAACGATGCTTCAGTATATCGTGGTGCAGGACGGCTGTACTTTTGTGTAGCCCTCATTTCTTTAAAATCCAATAATTGTGATGCTGAAAGTGGGGGTAAAATATCTTCTTTGTCCTCCTCATTTTCTTCCTCATCACGTCCTTCGTTGTAAACTTTTAAAAAACCATCAAACTTCATAACTTCTCCACTGGCGGTCAGTTGATCACGGTTGGTAGAAATGTTGATTTTAGCAGTTGTTTTTTCAAAAGCCGCATCGCTCATTTGCGAAGCAATGGTTCTTTTCCATATCAGTTCATACAAACGCCTGCCTTCCTCATCAGGTACTGTATGGTTTTCCATATAGGTAGGGCGTATTGCTTCGTGTGCCTCTTGTGCACTAGCATTTTTATTTTTATACACCCTTGGTTGCAGGTATTTTTCGCCGTAGCTGTTGTTTATTTCTTTTTGAATGTCATGCATGGCTGTTTCACTTAAATTTATGCTGTCCGTACGCATATAAGTGATTTTACCGCTTTCGTATAATTTTTGTGCAAGCAACATGGTTTTGCTTACGCCGTAACCCAACTTTCGGCTAGCTTCCTGTTGCAAAGTAGAAGTTGTAAAGGGAGCCGCGGGTGTCCGTTTTGCAGGTTTAACACTTACATCAGCAACTGTATATTTTGCACCCAAGCATGACTCCAGAAATTTTTGTGCATCATCCTGTTGTGCAATTTTTGCAGGTCCTTCTGCTTTAAAAGTAACAGGCTTACCGGCAATATCATTGGCTATTAAATACGCTTCAACTTTGTAACTGCTTTCAACAGCAAAATGGTTAATTTCTCTTTCTCTTTCTACAATCAATCTAACTGCTACGCTTTGTACACGGCCTGCACTAAGTCCCCCCTGCATGCCAATTTTTTTCCACAATACCGGGCTAAGTTCAAACCCTACTAAGCGATCTAATACACGGCGTGCCTGTTGTGCATTTACAAGGTTCATATTTATGAGCCTTGGATTTTGAACTGCTTTTTTTATTGCCGGTGCAGTAATTTCATGAAATACAATTCGTTTAGTTGTAGCCGGATTAAGACCCAATTCCTCTGCTAAATGCCAGCTTATGCTTTCCCCTTCGCGGTCCTCATCCGATGCCAGCCAAACTTCCTTAGCTTTTTTTGAAAGTTGTTTTAGTTCATTTACAACTTTTTTCTTTTCATCAGGTACTTTGTACCGGGGTTGGTAATTATTATTTAAATCTATACCCATATCATCCTTTTCCAGGTCACGTATATGGCCATAGCAACTTTTAACTTCAAACTCGGACCCCAATATCTTTTCTATTGTTTTGGCCTTGGCAGGTGATTCAACTATTAATAAATTCTTACTCATTCTTCCTTATTTATAATAATGTAAGCTTATAGTGTATAAACCTTTTTTGTTCAGCAAAATGGTTAGCATTTTTGTTCTTAAATAATTAATTACTATTCGTTGAACGGGTGCAATATTACAGCATAACGAGAAATAGTGAAATTTTTATGTAGTAATGAGAAACAATATTAGATATTGTCGCATATAAATATTATTAAATAAGAAAATAAAAATAAGGTTATCATCCAAATTGTTATTTCAATAATCCATTATACGATTTTGCCATCTTTCATATGGATAGTTCTATCACTTACTGCCGCTAATTCCTCATTATGCGTAACAATTAAAAATGTTTGATTAAATTCATTTCTAAGCCTAACAAACAATTCATGCATTTGTCCTGCATTATTACTGTCAAGATTTCCCGTAGGTTCGTCTGCAAATATTATTTGAGGATTATTAATGAGTGCTCTTGCTACAGCAACCCGTTGTTGTTCTCCTCCACTTAGTTGTTGTGGTTTATTTTCCATCCTATTATCCAGTTGCAATGTTTTGAGCAGATGTTTTGCCCTTACTTCAATTTCTTTTTTCTTTTTACCGGCAATCCAACCCGGTATGCATACATTTTCAAGAGCTGAAAATTCAGGAAGCAGATGATGAAATTGAAAAACAAATCCAATATTAATGTTTCTGAATTTTGCTAATGCTTTGCCTTTTAAAGTATCCATTCTTTGATTTGCCAAATAAACTTCGCCATTATCAGGCCTATCAAGTGTACCCAATATGTGTAATAAAGTACTTTTACCGGCACCTGATGAACCTACAATGCTTACAATCTCGCCTTTATTAATAAATAAGTCAACTCCTTTTAATACCTGAAGCGATCCGTAATTTTTAGTTATATTTTTAGCGGTAAGCATGCAACTACTCTTGACTTTGCGTTATCAAATTATTACAAACATACAGGATACAATTAAGCAGGAATGATTTTGGTAAACTTTTAGTTGTGAATCATTTAATAAAAACCTGATTTGGTTATATCGTTTATACGACTACATTTGCAAAAATTTAAAAACAAGCACACATGTTTTGGACCCTTGAATTAGCCAGTTACCTTGAAGAAGCCCCATGGCCGGCTACCAAAGATGAGTTGATAGATTATTCTATCCGTTCAGGTGCACCTATAGAAGTGGTAGAAAACCTACAGGAATTAGAAGATGAAGGTGAAGTATACGAGAGCATTGAAGACATTTGGCCTGATTACCCTAGTCAGGAAGACTTTATGTTTAATGAAGACGAATACTAACATACTATCTTTTGTATAACATCTTAAGCCATTTTACTTAATTGTAAAATGGTTTTTTTATGATTACAAGCATTTAACCAATGTATTTGCTTTTGTGGCGTCGCACATTTGTACCCATTGTTTTTCAATTGAGCCTTTCACCCCTTATTAATTATTTTTATATTCTAATAAGTTTTTAAGTTGATTATATATAGCAATAGGTTCAATGGTAATAAAAGCTCTTTAACTTTGCTATATTATGTTGAACAAAAGAATAAAACTTGTAGAATGTTCCCGCGATGCTATGCAGGGTTTTAAAAAAATTATATCTACCGAAAATAAAGTAGAATATATCAACCGTCTTCTTCAGATTGGGTTTGACACAATAGACTGTGGCAGTTTTGTATCTCATAAAACAATGCCACAAATGGCAGATACAAAAGAGGTTCTTTCTCAACTTACTTCTGTTACTAAAACAAAATTATTAGTTATTGTTGCCAATACCCGGGGTGCAACCGAGGCAGTTTCTTATGAAAATATTGATTTTCTGGGTTTCCCTTTTTCTATTTCTGAAACTTTTCAACAGCGAAATACCAATAGTTCTATTTTAGAAAGTATAAAAAGAGTAGAAGAAATACAAGATTTATGTATAAAGTACAATAAAAAATTAGTGGTTTACTTAAGCATGGGTTTTGGTAATCCATACGGCGATGCATACAATGAGGAAATTCTGCTTCATTGGGCAGATGAAATGGTCAAAAGAGAAGTTGGAATAATTTCATTGGCTGATACCGTAGGAATTGCTACGCCAGAACAGATAAGATTTGCATTTAATGCATTAATACCAGTTTATCCTAAAACAGAATTTAGCGCACACTTACATTCCACCGCTGCTAATTGGAAATTGAAATTACAGGCTGCAATTGATGCAGGTTGTCTACGTTTTGAAGGGGCTTTAAAAGGGATAGGAGGTTGCCCAATGGCTGGAGATGAGTTGGTTGGAAATATGAACAGCGAGTTAATGATTAATTATTTTAGAGAGGTTGGAATGCAAACTGTGATAAAGGAGTATCATTTGCAAAAAGCACTGCAATTTGCTGATGAAATATTTTTAGACTCAACCCAAAAGGTGTAGTTTTTTTAAATAAAATCCCACTCTTCTATGAAACTAATGTTGGATATCGACATAAAATCTCCAAGACAAAAAATAAATTATGGTGATAAATTCTTTCTGATTGGTTCTTGTTTTACTGAACATATTGGTAAACGATTGTCGGATCTAAAATTTCCTGTTTTACAAAACCCCAACGGAATATTATTTGACCCCATAAGTGTTACTAAAAGTCTTAACTCATACATAGAATTAAAAAGCTACAATAAGGAAGATCTCTTTTTTCTTAATGAGTTGTGGCAAAGCTGGAACCATCATTCTCATTTTTCAGGAATAAATAAATTAGAAGTTTTAGCGAACATAAACGAATCACAAAAGGCTGCCCATAATCATTTAGCTAAAGCTACTTGCTTAATCATTACGCTTGGTTCTTCTTTTTCTTACCTATTGCATGAAAACAATCAATCTGTTGCAAATTGTCATCGTGCTTCCGGTCAAATATTTACCAAACATCTGTTAACAATAGAAGAAACCCATAATGCCTTAACTGAAACCATAAAAAATTTACGGGCCTTCAATCCGTATCTTCAAGTCATTTTTACTATAAGTCCAGTAAGGCACATTAGGGATGGAGTTGTAGAGAATAACCGTAGTAAAGCCCGGTTAATTGAAGCTGTTCATCAAATTACAGAAGCCAATGACCATGTGCATTATTTTCCCGCTTACGAGTTGGTAATAGATATTCTAAGAGATTATCGTTTTTTCGATATTGATTTAGTGCATCCAAATTATTCCGCTACAGAATTTGTTTTCAATCACTTTGAAAAAAGTTATATAGATGAACAGACAATTACTCAAATGGAAGAAATTCGCAAAATAGTAAACGCATTTAATCATAAGCCTTTTCACCCTGATACTGATGCGCATCTTTCTTTTCTACAAAATTCATATCAAAAAGTAATGGCTTTACAAAAGCAATTGCCACATCTGGATTTCAAAAAAGAGATAGTCTATTTTAGTCAGAAAGGTGTTTGAAAATAATCTCTTAAGAGTTAAACCACACTTTCCAATTTTTGCTTTGCAGGTACGCTATACAACCATGCAAGGGCAATTAATATTGGCATATAATGCAGTTCTCTTCCCGGATGTGGTATGTTTTTAAAATCGCAAAATTGAGTTGAACCCTCACTATTTATTTCCATAAATGAAGAAAAGGTATCAATTTTATAATGTAGCTTCTTGCCAGATTGAGTGAGAAGAATATTGCCGGTGTTTTCGTGCCATAGGTTTTTTGTCACAACTCCTATCTCGCTTCCATAAACATTAGAAATAACAAACTTTCTATGGCTTAATTGAGTTGTTTCAGCTAAAAAAACGCCATAGTTTTCGTTCAATTTCATTCTAAAACTGCCCTGCTTACGATTGTATTTACTAAGAAGTTTTTTACCATCTTCAGAGGTAAATTCGAAGGCTGAAAGGTCATTTGTTGTCAACTGAACATTCCATTTCATATAATATAGTTTCAAATTCAAAAAGAAACTTGTTACTTCAAATATCGGAAAGGATTTGTTCAATCCACTACATTTTGTAAATACTTAATTAACAGGTTATCCACTTTATGGGAAATATTAAGTTTAAGTAATGTGGCTTTATGAAAATGTTATTAATTCAAGAAAAATAAAAGCATAATTTTTATGATTGAATATTTTATTAGGTTTAATGTTATATCAAATAACAGCTTCAATAATTAGACAATAATTATTGAACAATTCATTTATTGAAAAATTATATAATTATATTTAAAAGTTGTTTGTAATAATTAATAATTATCAAAAATTCATTTTGTTTTTTTTGTTATTTTCACAGCTTAATTATATAACTATACCTACATCATGAGAAAATTTACACTGTACTCAATTATTGTTTTGCTTTTGGGATTTATTGGTCCAGGTGGTTTTGCTCAAAGTAATAGCTTTGGCAAAACTCAGGCATTAGATCTTGTTGCAGCAAATGCCCCTGCAATCGGTTTTACAAAAGATGACCTAAAAAACATCATTATTTCAGATGCTTATTTTGATAATACAGCCAATGCCAATCTTGTATATGTTCAGCAGTCCTATAAAGGGGTTCCTGTATATAATGCTGTTAAATCTTTGGCATTTAGAAATGGAAAGGTATTGTCTGTTGCCGGCCCTTTTATCACTAAATTGGCATATAAAGCCAATATACCTTCAGGTCAACCTGATATAACTGCTTCGATAGCCGTAAATGCTGCGGCAAATCATGTAGATAAATTGATTTCTGGAAATATTGCACCTATAGGCAACTCTACGTTTTTAAAATATGAATTTCCCTCTTATGGAGTTTCTAAAGAAAATATTACGGCTAAATTATTGTGGGTAGAAGCAGAGGATGGTAAAATCTATTTATGTTGGCAGATCAAGTTTTTACCTGTAAATACTTCTGATTATTGGTTAATAAATGTTGATTCAAAAACAGGTAATGTTATAAACAAAGACAACCTTACAGTTTACGATAAGTGGGATAAAAACGAAAATCAAAATGAAAAATCACATTTTACTAATGAAGAAATAAACGATAAAGCTCCTAAAGTTGAATTACCCGATAACAGAGGTGTTACCTCGACTTCATCTGTTGCAGGTACGTATTTAGTAGTAGCATATCCTGCTGAGAGTCCAGAACATCCGGGCGGTACTCCTATTACTGTTACGGATCCATTCAATAATGCAGGTGCAGGAAATCCTATAACAGCTTTGGGTTGGCATAGTGATGGCACTACTGACTATAATTATACAAGAGGTAACAACGTTTGGGCAAAAGAAGACAGATTAGCTACCAATAGCGGTGGAATATCTGCCAATTCATCTACTCCATTACCTTCATTGACTTTTAATGTACCTTTTAATGATGCAACAAATCCTACAAATACGACAAATCAAAGTTTTGCAATTACACAATTATTTTATTGGAATAATATCATGCATGATTTGATTTATCAATATGGATTTGATGAAGTTTCGGGTAATTTTCAAAAGGATAATCAGGGTAGGGGTGGTCTGGGAAATGATTATGTAAATGCTGATGCTCAGGATGGAAGCGGAACAAATAATGCAAACTTCGCAACTCCTGAAGAGGGAAGTAACCCTCGTATGCAAATGTATTTATTCAATGCTCGCCCTATTAGAATGTGCAAGGTAAACTCACCTTCATCTCTTATTGGCTTTAAATCATCATCAGAATCAAGTTTAAGTACAGCAAATAAATTAGTGAATGTGGGGCCTGTAACAGGAGCTGTTGCCCTATATGGAACGGTAGGAAATAATACAGCCTGTACCGCATTGTCTGGTACCCCTTTGGCAGGTAAAATTGCGTTAATTGATCAAAACACAACCTGTACTTATGCGGTAAAAATAAAAAATGCTCAATTAGCTGGTGCAGTTGGGGTCATCGTTGTTAAAAATACCACCGGAGCCCCTTTTGCAATGACTGGTTCTGATAACTCCATAACTATACCTGCAGTTATGGTAACACAAGCTGATGGATTGGCGATGCAAACTGCTGCACAGGGAGGTGAAGCTTTAAGTGTATCACTAAAACCAACAGTACAACTTGATGGTGACCTTGACAATGGAATTATTGGACATGAATATGCACATGGAATTTCTAATCGCCTAACAGGTGGGCCTTCAATTTCCTCCTGCTTAACCAATAAAGAACAAATGGGTGAAGGATGGAGTGATTATTATGCCTTAATGACCACTACAAACTGGCAAACTGCTCAGATTACTGATGGTTCTAAATTAAGACCTATGGGTGCCTACGTTTTTGATGACAACATTACAAGTCCAGGAATAAGAATACGTCCTTATACAACTAATATGACTATTAACCCATGGACTTATGGTATGTTGGCCTCACAGACCAATGGGCAGACACATAACATTGGAGAAATATGGGCCACAATTTTATGGGACATGACCTGGGCCTTAATTCAAAAAAATGGTATTAATCCAGACCTATATAATGCTTCTGGAACGGGGGGTAATAGCATAGCTTTAAAATTAGTAACAGAAGGTATGAAATTACAAGCCTGCAGACCAGGTTTTGTTGATGGTAGAGATGGAATACTTAAAGCAGATACTTTACTTTACAATGGTCTTTATAGCTGTATAATCTGGAAGGCTTTTGCAAACAGAGGTTTGGGTGTAAAAGCTAGGCAAGGAAGCTCTAATTTACATACAGATCAGACCTCAGACTTTACAGTGCCTGATGCAATTTTGAAAAAGACTGTTGATAAGACTATTGCCGATCAAAATCAGGAAATAACCTATTCACTTAAGGTTTCATGTAAATGTGCTCCAATTAGTAATTATAAAATTGTAGACACAATAGATACTAATCTTGTAGACTATGTTAGCGGAGGTACTTATGATGCAGCTTTGCGCACTGTTACATTTAATGTACCCTCAATGACTGAAGGTATGAGCCAAACCTTCAATTTTACTGTAAGAATAAAAGGCGGTACATATACACCACCAAATACAGTATTGTCTGAAACTGTTACCGCAACTACTTTACCTACAGCATTATTCTCAGCCACAGCAACAGGTTCTGGTGCATGGTCTATTAGTAATGCACAAACAAGCAGCGGCCCTTATAGTTTTAAAGCAAATGATCCAAGCACAACTTCATTACAAACACTCACATCATCGGGCACTTTTCCCGTTGCAGGCATATCAACTTTATCCTTTAGCCATTATTATAATACAGAAGCATTTTACGATGGTGGATATGTTGAGTTGTCAACTAATGGTGGCATTACATGGTTTGATGCAGGAGCGTTTATGTATCAGAATGGTTACAATAGTCAGTTAGGTGAAGATAGCAGGTCTGGATTTGTAGGTATGAGTAATCAGTTCATTGTTACAAAAATCAATCTGTCTTCATTCAAAGGCCGGTCAGTTAAAGTGCGTTTCGTATTCTCTTCTGATGCAGGAGTAGGTGGAGATGGTTGGTATGTAGATGATATTACAATGACTAACGAAGCAGGTGTATTTAATGTTGGAAAATTGTTCAATGCTAATAATCAATTGGTAAATAATTCAGATACAACAACATTAATTACCAATCTGTTTCCACTCACTTGGGGAAGCTTTACTGCACAAAAAGAGGGTAGGGTAGCTTTGCTAAAATGGACAACTTTGCAAGAACGTAATACAGCTCAGTTCATTGTAGAGAGGAGCCTAAATGGTACAAGCTTTGAAAGTATTGGTACTTTAAAAGCTGCAGGTAATAGTAATTCCGTTAAGAATTACGCCCTTAATGATGCTTTACCTGCTAGGGGAATTAATTACTATAGAATACGTCAGGTAGATAATGATGGAAAATACTCCTATTCAGAAATACGGTCACTTACATTCGAAAATGTAAATTCAAATATTTTGATTACCCCTAATCCTGCAAAAGATAAGATTGCTATAACTATACCAGGCAATAGAAAATCTTTACAGGCTATAATTTATAGTACAAAGGGCGAAAAAGTTGGAACTTTTAATATCAATGGTGAATATTCTAAAATAAACCTTCCTGTATATCCCTCAGGTGTTTATTATATCACAATTATAGGAGATGATATTTCATCAACTCAAAAATTGGTAATAGAATAAAAATATAACTTTCACATTTTGTAAGGCGTAGTTTCAGATAACTACGCCTTTTTTTATTTGTATAAACATAACTTTACAATTCATAATTCATTATTTTATTTATCAAAAATCTCACAGAAAATGAAAAAAATAATATTGTCAATTTTTATATTAGCTTGTTATATGAATATAAATGCACAAAATGTAGCAATTGGAATTAAAGTAGGATCAAATCTTACTAAAATAACCGGTAAAGCTTTTACTGAAGAATATCAATTAGGTTATAATGCGGGTGCATTTGCAGAAATATCACTTAGTAACGATTTTGGTATTCAACCCGAAGTGCTTTTCAATCAGGTGAATACTAAAAAAGCTTCCGGTATAGATTCTGTATTTAATGGCTGGCAACAAAATACGAGTGATATTAAGTTGAACTATTTGACTATTCCAATTTTATTTAGATATAATTTAAATAAATTATTAAGCATTAATGTAGGCCCACAATATGGTATATTACTTAACAAAAATGAATCTCTGTGGGCTAATGGTAAAGAGGCTATAAAAAGCGGTGAGTTCAGTATGATTGGTGGTGTAACTGTAAATATTAAAAGGATAAGAGTTATTGGCCGCTATATTATTGGCCTCAACAGCATAAATGATGTACAAAATTCTGATAGCTGGAAAAGCCAGCAAATTCAATTGGGATTTGGATTAAAATTCTAAGAAATCTAAAAAAATGAGTAGCATTGTCGTTTGACATTGCTTTTATATGTCAGTTTGTTATTTTTACCCTGCTCTTTATCTAAATGGCATTATAGTTGACCTATAATCCTTTCACACTTTAAGCTAGAAATAACTAAAACAGGTGACATATTGTCTTACCAAATTTGTACTATGTTTCAAAATAATAATTTTTTAGGATCAGAAGAAGATAATGATTTTATTCCCATTATTCCAATAAATGAAAATGAGAATGAAGCAGATAAGATTACCGAGGTTCCAAATGATTTGCCGGTATTACCACTTAGAAATACTGTTTTATTTCCTGGCGTTGTATTACCTATTACTGTTGGGAGAGATAAAAGTATTAAAGCAGTAAATGACTCATACAAAACAAATAAACTTATAGGAGTTCTTGCTCAAACAGATATCACTATAGAAGATCCTGAAGTAAAGGATTTGTGCAGCATAGGTACGGTAGCAAAAATTATAAAACTGATTAAGATGCCTGATGGTGGTACCACCATTATTATACAGGGCAAAAAGCGTTTTAATTTAGATAGGATAACCACAGAAGACCCTTACTTTAAGGCTAATGTTACATTAATGGATGATGATATCATACCACAAGATGATGATTTCTCTGCTTACGTGAGCAATATAAAAGACCTGGCCGGGCAGATAATTTCTATGTCGCCAAATATGCCTACAGAAGCATCAATAATATTACGTAATATTGAAAATCCATCATTTCTTATCAATTTTGTCAGCAGCAATCTCAATAGCGATCTTAATGAGAAACAAAGATTGCTGGAGATCAATGATATAAAATTACGTGCCGAAGAATTGATGCAGATTTTGCAAAAGGAACTTCAGTTTGCAGAACTAAAAAATAAGGTTACCAACAAAACACGAACAGAGCTGGACAAACAGCAAAGGGAATACTTTCTTCAACAACAATTAAAGAGCATTAAAGAAGAGTTAGGAGGGGACTTAAATGACCGCGAATTAGCAGAAATGAAGAAAAAAGCGGAAACTAAAAAGTGGCCCGAAGCAGCGAAAGTACTTTTTAAGTCAAGCATTGCAAAGCTAGAAAGAATGCATCCCAGTACGCCTGATTTTTCTGTAGTATATAATCATATAGACCTATTGCTGGATTTGCCGTGGGAGGAATATACCGAGGACAGTTATGATCTTAAAAAAGCAAAAGAAGTGCTTGATCATGACCATTATGGTATGAAAAGAATTAAAGAAAGAATTTTGGAGTATCTAGCTGTTTTAAAGTTGAAAGGCGATATGAAAAGCCCTATTCTCTGTTTTATTGGCCCTCCGGGAATTGGTAAAACTTCATTAGGGCGAAGTATAGCCAACGCTATCAGCCGCAAATATGTTCGATTAAGCCTTGGTGGGTTGCATGACGAAAGTGAGCTGCGTGGTCACCGTAAGACTTATATTGGTGCAATGCCGGGTAGAATAATTCAAAGTATAAGGAAGGTAAAAAGCAGTAATCCTGTAATAATATTAGATGAAATTGATAAAGTAGGAAGTGACCATCGTGGAGACCCAAGCAGTGCATTGCTCGAAATTCTTGATCCGGAACAAAATCATACATTCTATGATAACTATCTTGAATTAGAATATGATCTAAGCAAAGTATTGTTTATTGCTA
Organism: Segetibacter sp.; assembly: GCA_043736115.1. Taxonomy (GTDB): domain Bacteria; phylum Bacteroidota; class Bacteroidia; order Chitinophagales; family Chitinophagaceae; genus Segetibacter. Next base: position 38,189 of record JAYTDC010000171.1, read on the forward strand.
CAGCCAACAACATTAATCAGATACAACCTGCACTTAGAGACAGGCTTGAGATTATTGACCTTAGTGGCTATGCTATTGAGGAAAAAGTTGAGATTGCAAAACGACACCTGATACCAAAACAATTTGAAGCACATGGGCTAAAGAACGGTTGCTTTAAAATAGGGGATAAGGTGCTTGAAAAAGTAATTGAAACCTATACCCGTGAAAGTGGTGTTAGGGAATTAGACAGACAATTGGCCTCAATAATGCGCTACACTGCCAAAGAAATGGCAATGAACGGAAAGATTAAGCCAATTCTTACGTTGCAGGATGTTGAATTAATTCTTGGATTTCCAAAATACAATAATGAGATTTATAAAAGCATCAACATGCCGGGTGTTGCAGTAGGTCTTGCATGGACTTACGTTGGTGGCGACATTCTTTTCATTGAGACAATTTTAGGAGACGGTAAAGCGGAATTAAAGCTTACCGGTAATCTGGGAAACGTAATGAAGGAAAGTGCATCTACAGCACTTAGTTACTTGCAGGCCAATGCCAAAAAATTCAACATTGATTCCGAATTGTTTCAGAAGAAAAATATACACATACACGTACCTGAAGGCGCTGTACCAAAAGATGGGCCTAGTGCCGGTATTACTATGTTTATTTCATTAGCAAGCGCATTCTCCGGTAGAAAGGTAAAGCCCTTTCTTGCAATGACAGGTGAAATTACCCTACGCGGACAAGTGCTACCTGTAGGCGGGATTAAAGAAAAAGTTTTGGCTGCCAAACGTTCAGGAATTAAAGAGATTATTTTATGTGCCCAAAACGAAAAAGATATCTCTGAAATTGATGGAGAGTTTATTAAGGGATTGAATTTTCATTATGTAAAAAATATGCAGCAGGTTTTGGATTTGGCTTTAGTGTAATACTACCTGCTTAACTAACTTGCATGAAAAGAGGCGAATATTTAATTTAGCCTCTTTTTTTATGCTTACAACCATTTAAAATCGGTACTTTTTGGTAATTGGTCAAATGTTGTGCTTACCAGTTTTTCCGGTATGGTTAACTTTTTACGATTGGTATCTATCCATGCACCATCTACTTTAATAATAGCAGCTGTAGTTTCTTTGTTGATAAGAATTTCATGCTGCATGGTCCACCTGCTAAAAGTGGGGGAACATTGTTTCATAAAAAGATTAATAGTTACTGAATCTCCAAAATTAATCTCACGTTTAAACAAGCATTCTTCTCTGAATAATATAGGTCCTATGTGGTGTTCACTCAGTACTTTTGGGGTAAGCCCATATTCAGTTAAAAAACTCATACGCACATAAGCCCCCATATCATAATATACTGAATGCCTTACATGAAAATTAGGGTCCAGGTCGCTCCATCTTATTTCCACCGGTTTTATATAATTGCCTGCCATGTTATGTATTTAATGCTTATTTCATATTTTTTTACCGGCAACATTCCCCTTCATTTCTTCAATTTGTTCTTTGGTTCCCAGTACAATAACTTTCATACCCTTTTCTATTATAGTTGTTTCATCAGGGTTGATAACAAATTTACCTTCCTCATTTTTGATACCCAGACAATTAACCCCGGTTTTGCGCCACAACATAATTTCTGCCAATGATTTACCCTTTAGATCCTGTGGCATTGACTCATAAGAAACAGCTTCCAAATGAATAGACTCACCTTCTTCACCCGATAGATAATCAATGAACTCTATTACATCGGGCTTGGTAACCAACGTTGCCATATGTGTACCGCCTATTTTATCAGGAAGTATAACATTATCTGCACCGGCTTTTTTAAGTTTGGCTACTGAACCCGCATTGCTAGCACGGCTTATTATTCTTATTTTATCATTTAAAGAACAGGCTGTTAGTACAATAAAAACATTATCAGCATCTTCGGGTAAGGCAGTAATCAATGCTTTTGCTTTATTGATACCGGCCCGTATTAGCGTTTCATCAAGTGTGGCATCTCCTTTTATGTAAAGTATTTTTTTTGCATCAAATTCATTTTCTGCTATACGTTTTTCATCCATTTCAATAATAACAAAATGAACCTTATGTTGCTTCAGGGTTTCAGTAGCCTGTTTTCCATTGCGCCCATAGCCGCATACAATTACATGGTTTTCAAGTTTGTTTATTTCACTCATAATTCGTCGGTTTTTAAAATACAAATTGATTTCGCCATCTATTACATACCTCGTAATCATAGTAATTGCAAAGGCTGTACTTGTTAAACTACCTGCAATTAAGAACATATTGAAAATGCGACCGCTATCGTCTAAAGTACGTGTTTCACCATACCCAATTGTACTAACTGTAATTATGGTCATGTATAGGGCATCAAGAAAGCTAAAATCTTCCAACAACATAAAACCTGCTGTTCCGGTAACGATTACCAGCAATACAAGAAACATAGGGAAAAGAAACCTTTTTAAATTCACAGGTCAGTTTTGATGCAAATTAGGGATTTATGAGATTGATTAAGTATTAATGATTAATGTTTTGTGTGGAGGTTTGAAAAATAATAAGTATAAAAAAAGTGGAAGTATTTTTAAAAATACTTCCACTTTATAATTAAGTTTATTATTTACTTAGATGAAAAACTGTATGTAGCTCCTTTCACCAAAGTAAGAGATAATCCAGGTGCTGCTATATTTTCATCGCCATAATGCATATCGTTCAGCATCATTTTCATACCGGGTTTTAGTCTGCCTATCAATCTTAGTTTAGTAGCATCGTCTAAGGTAGAGGAGAAGTTTTCGGCTAATACAACATCTCCGTCTGCAGTGTAAAAATATACACTGCCGCTACGTAGTTTCAATTTTGCACGGCAACTGTTAATAGCTGCAAACGAAGTAAGAACAACTCTCTTAGCTTCATCCACTGTAACTGTTGTGTCCTTATGGTAGCCCTGTATTAAGGCTCCTGTACAATCCTGTGCGTTGCTACCCAAACTTAGGCAACAAGCTATTACTGCAAATAAATATAGTTTCATAAATAAATTTGATTAAAGGTAAATGCAGTAATAAAAGATATACACGAATGGGAATAAGTTATGCGGGGCGCAAAAGTTATGAACGTGGGGGAGTGTTAAGTGTAAAGTGTAAAGGCTAAAGTGTTATGTGAATGAAGAGAATACTATTTAATGGATCTCAATTTTCCGGATCCAAATAAATTTCTAACATTCAAGGCTATTAATTGATTATTCAATTACCCATTCAGGCTTTTTTTTGCATTCATTGAAGTAACTACTTTCTTTCCTGTACGTGCTTCCAATTCTTTCATGGCTACTTTGGCAACATTGCCACCTTGTTTAGCTACTTTCTTACTTGCTTCAAAATCTTTAGGATTGGTAGCAGCAGAAATATCTTTTGTAGATGCTTCAGCAAGCATGTTCAAAATCAGTTCGGTATTAGTCATATTATCTCTAAGGTTTTCTTTTTTCAACCCCTTCAAAACTTTGTATTCTTTTGTTGTTTTATCGGCCCAGGCTTTTGTAATAATGTCTGTCAGTGTAGCAAATTGTACACCTTCTTTCAATCCTCTTTTTTTCCATTCATCCGTAAGTTCTTTGCGTATTTCAATACTTTTCAATCGTTGATTGATCCAATTTTCAGAATAACCCAATTTGAGATATTGTTCCAAAGCCCTGTCAATAGTGAGTTCAGGGTCTTGCATTTCGTCTAATCTTTCAGCAGCAATTTGAGCTAACCAAAGTTTAAAAGGCTCTGCTTTGGGAGATGGAATAGATTGAATCAACCGAAAAAGTTGTTCAGTATCGGCAACATCTGTTGTTCGCATTTTACCATCCACGGCTAACATTTTCAAACCGTGACAATTAGTCACGGTTTCATTTCCTTCGGCTTTTAGGCGTTGTTTTAGTTTTCTCCAATAAGCATTTGGATCAATGCTTTCAGTTAAAACAGCGATCACATCAATAATTGACAAATACCATTTTTCTTTATCAGCATCCCAAAGTGTTCTTACTTTTTTGTCTTCAAATATTTTTATTGCATTTTGGTTTTCCATTGTAATGCTGTTATTATTTTCTTTTAGGTATAAGATCTAACCAAACTTTTTAAATTACTATTTAGTATTAAAATTCATAAATATTGAGCAATTTTCAAATTGAGCCATTTTCACATTAACCCTACCACCTCACAATCAACTTCAAATTCAGCAAACGAGGCGTAAGTCTGTTGGGCAGAGTAAAGGTATTGTTCTGAAAATCTTTGATCAGCAGGTAGCTGATGGTATTGTCGCGGTCTATGATGTTGAACACTTCCAGGTTGAGCCAGATATTTTCAAAGTTGCGGAAAGGGCTGTGGCTGCGGCGGTTGCTTTTTTCGCTGTCGAGTAGCAATGCGCTAAAACCAAGATCTACACGAATATAGGGGTCTATGACTAATGCATTTCTATACTTTACACTTCCGGGTATGTTGTAGGGCAGGTTGCTGCCGTAAAGTGTATTCAGGTAAACACGAAAGTCTTTATTGGTACTTAAATAGTCCTGAAAGAACATACCAAATGTTATCATACGGTCAGTAGGTCGGCGAAGGTAGCCAAGTTTTACAATTGAACTGTCGATGGGCAGGTTGTTTCTGTCAAGCGTATATTTAGTGTACTGATCACCATCCAGGTCTTCACGGGTTTTCATAAAACCAATGCTTACCCAGCTTTCAGCATCTTTTACCAATTGGGCAAACAATCTTACTTCAGCACCGGCAGCGTAGGCTTTAGCCATGTTTTCGCCAAAATATCTGAGTCTTACATTGTCAATATCATATGGTACTACATCTTTCATGTTCTTGTAGTACAACTCTGCAGTAAGTCGAGCCGGCCTGTTTAATACTAATAAGCTGTAGTCAAAACCACCGCTGACTTGCCAGCTTTTTTGAGCTTTCAGATTGGTGTTTACAGTGCCATCATATCTGCGCAGTTCCCGATAGAATGGTGGTTGGTTATAGATACCTGCAGAGGCACGGAAGATGATATTCTTTTCCCAGCTTTTAGGCTTAAACGAAAAACCAAAACGTGGAGAAATCAGAAACTCTTTGTTGAGTGTATTGTAATTATATCTTGCGCCAATCTGCAACGTAAAATCTGAAGAATCCCGGAATTGGATATTATCCTGCAAAAATCCGCTGTAGCGTGAAACATCTAATGCTGTAGTATTTTTCAGAACTTTATTAAGTTGTAATAGATTAGGGGAGTAGGGGAGTGAATACCCTGCGGAATCATTGTATTCCCACTCGTTCAGCTTGTCATTAATTTGCTGTTTTTCTATGCTAGTACCAAACTGTACATAGTGCTTTCCTTTGTCTATTGTGCCTTTTAGCGAAGCGTTATAAACTTTAATATTGAGTGTATTTCTTGTAAAATTTTGATAAATACCGGCACCCAACGGGTTTACTATCAACCCATAAGTGGCTTGTGATTTATCAAAATCCCTTTCCCCAAAAATGTAAGCTCCGGTAATATCTATGTTTTCTTTTTCATCATTTTCAAACCTGCTTATCATGCCTTTTAGCTTAAAGCTTTTTGTGGGCTGAAATGTAGCAGAAAACCCCGCCATTTTAGTTGAATAGCCATCTTTTTCCTGACCCTCAAACGCTATATCAACCCCTATATTTTGGGTGTATAGCGGTGAAAAGACGGAGGAAGTAAGTTTGCTTTCTTCAGGGAACAAAGTGAATTTACTTTGTGATACATTGGTCAGCAATTCCAAAAACCATTTATCTGATGGTTGCCATGTAAGCAAGCCCTGTATATCGCTACTAGTAGGAATGTAATTGCCTTTGGTAGCCTGACTGCTAAGCAAATTGCGGTTGCTGCGGTTTCTAAAACCGAGCAAATAGGTAAAGCGTTTATTTGTGCTGATACCTTCTACATGTAGCCCTTGTTCAAGCAAGCCAACATAGGCAGATCCGCTAAATTTCTTTGGTCTTTTGTAAGTAATATCTAAAACACTGCTCATTTTATCTCCATAACGTGATTGAAAACCCCCGTTATAAAACTTAATATTACCAGTCATTTCCGGGTTAATAAAACTTAACCCTTCCTGCTGACCACTGCGTACAAGATAAGGACGAAAGACTTCGAAGTCATTTACATAGATCAGGTTTTCGTCGTAGCTGCCCCCACGTACATTGTATTGGCTTGTAAGTTCATTGTTGCTTCCGGTAAACACTTTTATCAGGCTCTCAATATTGCCCAAAGGGCTTGGATTGAGCAATGCATTTTCAGGGTCAATGTTTATACGGCCGGCTTCAGTACGGCCTCTGTTATCTGATACTGTTACATTTTGAAGCTCATTTCGCCGGGTTTGTAATAGTATGGTGATGTTTTCTTTTTCGCCTTCCAGCATATTAAAGTTGCGTTGTTGTGTTTTATAGCCTGTGTAAGAAAACTCTAATGCAAAAGGCCGTTCAGCGGGTACTTTTATGGTAAATTTTCCGGAATCATTGGTAAGTGTACCGGTACTTCTGCCTATTATACTCACACTAACATGAAATAAAGGGCGGTCATTTTCGTCTGTCACTTTTCCGAAAATTAAAGCAGTTTTTTTCTGACAAAAAACTACTAACGGAAATAAGATTATGAGGATAAAGCAGGATAATCGTTTCATCTATTGCAGGGTGGTTATGTATTGGCGGTCAAGATACGAATAATACATTTCTAACAAAAGTCGATTGTATTCTCTATAAATGACTCTATGGTAAATATTCAGTGATTTTATTCGTATCGTTGTATCAAATTTCATTAATGTCACATTCCTTTTCATTTTGGGAAGCTGAAACTTATTTTGCACCACAGGATTATATAATAGTTGGGGCAGGCCTAATGGGATTATGGTCAGCGTATGAATTAAAGCAATCATTTCCAAAGGCAAAAATCACCATTTTGGAAAGGGGAGTGATACCTACAGGGGCAAGTACAAGAAATGCAGGTTTTGCCTGTTTTGGTAGCCCCACAGAAATGTTGAGCGACATAGAGAGAATGGGTGAGGAGGAAATGTGGAAATTCGTAGAAATGCGCTACAGGGGAATTCAAAAAATAAGAAAAGTTTTGGGTGATGAAATTATTGAATTTGATGGGAGTGGGGGATTTGAATGTTATGTAAATGGAAAACACAATATAATTGAATTAGAAAATCATATTGAATATTTGAATAAAGGGATGCAGTCAATTACAGGAATAGATAATACGTTTGTTTGGAGCAATCATAAAATAACTGAAAAAGGGTTGACAGGTTTTGACGGAATGGTTGAAAATAAATTGGAAGGCGGATTACATAGTGGAAAATTGGTTCGAGCTTTAACAAAGAAGGTTCAGGATATGGGGGTGAATATTCTTTGGGGAACTAAGGTTGAAAATTGGGTAAATGATCAATATGGAGTAACCGTACATTTTAATGAAAATTCAATTAAAACAATTAAATTAATTATTGCAACAAATGCTTTTAATTTATTTAAAATCAATAATCTAGGTATTCTTCCTGCAAGAGGGCAAGTTTTGATTACTGAACCTATAAAAGGATTAAAATTATCAGGAACCTTTCATTTTGATGAAGGATTTTACTATTTCCGCAATGTTGGCAACCGTATATTGCTCGGCGGAGGTAGAAATATAAGTTTCGAAAACGAAGAAACTACATGTTTTGAGACAACTGAAATAATACAAAAATCATTAGAATCATTTCTTAATCAATATATTATAAAGTCCAGTGAAATTAAAATAGCATATAAGTGGAGTGGAATTATGGCATTTTCGCAGGATAAAAAACCGTGCATTACAGAAATCGAAACAAATGTTTTTTCTGTTATATGTTGTAACGGCATGGGAGTGGCCTTAAGCCCAATAATTGCAGAAAAACTTGTAGAAAAATTTTAATAAGAACCGTTTTGATAACTTTTGGTAATCTGTAACACCACAATTGGCTGCAATAGAATAGTTCACACTACTTTTGTTTTAACAACCTATCAATGAGAAAAATACTTCCTATAGCTACATTATTATTAATTTTTGCCTCCTGTAAAAATGAAAAAGCTGATGTAGACAACAATCCGTCAGTTCCTGCAATTGCAGCACCGGCAAATATATCTTACAATATTATAGGAGCTTATCCTCATGATACAGAATCTTACACACAAGGATTAATCTGGAAAAATGGCTATTTTCTTGAAGGAACAGGTATAGAAGGTAACAGTAAACTAATGAAAGTTAATTTAAAAACGGGAAAAGCAGAAGGTGTACCGGTAAAAATGGCACCTGATGTTTTTGGAGAAGGCGTAACTACACTCAATGGCAAAATCTATCAGTTAAGCTGGCAAAATCACAAGGTTTTTGTATATGACGAAAAAACTTTTTCCAAAATAAAAGAAATAAATTGGGAACATGAAGGTTGGGGATTAACAACAGACGGAACGGATTTGATAGTTAGCACCGGTGAAAGTAATATCTATTTCGTTGATCCTGAAACCTTTAAGATAAAAAGAACTATTCAAGTTAAGGACAATAATGGCCCAATGGGAAATTTGAACGAACTGGAATATGTGAACGATTTTATTTACTCAAATATTTATCTTACAGATTACATCATAAAAATAAATCCAACGAATGGAAATATAGTGGGTAAACTCGATTTAAGTGGTTTACTAGAAAAGTCAGGTAAGCAAGTTAATCGTGAAGAAGGTTTAGTCTTAAACGGTATTGCGTACGATAGCTCTAAAAACTCATTTTATGTTACCGGGAAAAAGTGGCCGTTATTATTTGAACTAAAGCTGAATTAAGGTAATCGTTTATCTTTTTTTAAAACTTAATAATTCCTCAAATTCAACTCCTTGGTAGCTTTATTTAGTCTGGTTTCGTTTATAGAACATTTTTCTTTCAAATAAAAGATTAGACGTAATACGCCTTAGTTGCATTATAATGATTATTACATGATGCAATATAAATCTACTTATTTTTCCTATAATTAATATTATGTTAAGTAGGTTATGTTTAAATATTATTTACATAAGCCTTTAATCTCCTTAAGTTTTTTTTAAGCTTTATGCAACCTTATTTTCCCAATCAAGGAAAAGCATAAAATTCGCTATAGATGGAAAATCTTGTAGCCTGTCTTCCCTTTTCCCAAATAGCTAATTTTCCAGTATTAAGAACTTCTTCTGCAACCTCCAACCTTAAAAAACCTACTACTATTCGGAGTCATTCTCTCTCCTCTTCTTAGAGATAATTTCCACCTAAAATAGAAATAGCAGACTATGAGACAGTTCAAAAAAGTTTTTATGATTATCCTGACCTTAATTATTGGCAATTATGCTATTAGTCAGGACTTGCCCAATCCGCCGAATAATAATGTTACCCTAACATCTGGCAGCTATGTTATTGCAATGGATAACAACTATCAGCTAGGCAGTACGGGTTATTTTAACCTCAAAGCCTATGGATTGGTTGTTTATTTGTTAAACAATAATGTTCCGGTAAAATGGGCCATTTTATCCAATAAAGTCAAAGACGGCATAGATTTTTCGGTTAATGCCACACGTATAAAGCCTTCTGTGGGCACTGCTGCCAACTTAGATTTTAGAGCAGGACCATTTGTAATACAATCAGCAGATTTGTCTGGTATAGCTAATTTAATTGATGCTTATAACAACACCATTTCTAATGTAAATGACAGGGTAAAGGTTTATCAAACCAATGCTCCTGTAACGGTAAGTCAGCGCTATGACTTAACAGGATTTAAACCAAAAGCTATATTATTGAATAATGGTGGAAATTTTAAAATTCATCGCCAATACCTGCTTAATGCAGGCGTTACTTTTAGTATGAACAGTACGCAAACTCAGTCATTAAACTGGAGTTTGGGCGTTGCCGAAGATTTACCCGGCGGCTGTTACACCTTTGCATCAGAGGCGCATTGGAAAGCTCGTTCTGCTGCTGAAGCTACTTCTGTGGTTACAAATATTCGTTCATTTCTTAATGCAGGTGGAAATGTATTGGCGGAATGTGCTGCTGTAAGAACTTATGAAAATGCAGGCCACTTCCATTCTACCGGTGGAATAAATGTAAATACTGAAAATGATTATTCAGGTAGTTCAAGTTGGGTAGTATATCCCAATGCAGATTTGAGTTACTCTCAATTTTGTGGAGCAGTAAATATAAACAAAGGAGGAAGTTTAAAAAACTGGACTTATAGTGGTTCTTTACTTAATAACCAACACGAACATGCTGTAGGTTCCGGTAGCAATAATAATATAGGTGCATCAGCAGCTAAATTTCGTTCTTCAGGTTCAGGTGGTATGTTATATTATTTAGGCAATCATAATTATGATCAAACCACACAATTAGATGTATTAAATGGAATAAGAATGTACCTGAATGCATTTTTAACTCCGTCTGCTAATAATGTTTCAATATGTACTCCCCTTCCTGCCGGTAATGGTGGTGAACAATGCTTTTTGAGCCCTACAAAACCCGGAACTGTAAATGCAAGAATTAACTGGTCTTATAGTGCTACAAGTCAGACTTATACTATTAGAACTACCCTTGCTAAAACCTTTGTTGACAATACCTACGGGGTTAATGCTATTGGTTGGTCAGGTGGGCACCAATTCACTGATTTAGTAGGTTCAGATAATTTACAATTAGCACTATTTGATGCTTCCGGATCTAAGAAACTGGAGTTTAAAATGGATTATATTTCAGCTTCGGGTGCCGTAGCCAGTGGTTACAAATCTTTGGGAGTAAGTGGCGGCGATGGTGGAATGGTTTTAGGTAATGCAAGTGATATTTTAAGTGTAAAAACATCTTTAGATGCTAATTTTAATGATAATACAGGATATGTATTAACAACCAATTCTCCTGTAACCAATGCTAATTATAGTGTGAACAATAGTTATCCAAACTGGATTTATGATGTTTGGTACGAAGTAACGGTGAGTGCTGCCGTCTTTGGAAGTGTAGGTTTTGGTACTCCTGATATTACAGATATTCAAGCAAGTCCCAGTAAAACAGGAAATAATATCGAAGTGGTAACTCCTGGTGACTGTCCGGGAACTTCAACTTTGGGTAATTTAATATGGAGCGATGCTAATAACGATGGGATAAAACAATCATCAGAAAACGGATTGGCCGGATTGACAGTAAAATTATATGCAGATGTAAATGGAGATGACGTAGTAGATGGAGCTGCCCTTAAAACAACAATTACAGATTCACTTGGCTACTATTATTTTGATGAATTGGCTGATTGCAAATACATAGTAGGTGTAGTAAAACCTGCAGGATTTGGTAAAGCTTTAGCCATAACTACAAGCAGTAATCCTGATAATGATATTGATAATGATAATAATGGTATCATTGATATCAATGGTGAAATAAGAACAAAGCACATAACCATATTAAACGAAACTGAACCTATAAATGATGGTGACGATGAACAGGGTAACCTTACATTGGACATAGGCCTTTTGGGAACAGCATCAATTGGGGATTTTGTTTGGTTGGATAGAAACAATAATGGTATTCAGGATTCAGGCGAGCCTGGTATCAGCAATGCTACTGTTAATTTGTACGCAGATGCTAATGGAGACAATATACCTGATGGAGCTGCAATAGCTTCAGTACAAACCTCTAACAGTGGAAAGTATAATCTGGCTGGTGTTCCCGGAAAAAGTTATATTGTGGGTGTTGTAATACCTAATGGATTTGTAAAAGGTGTAACTACAAGTACAAGTTCAGATCCCAACAATACATCTGGCATTGACAACAACGGAATCAATCTATCAGGAAATGAAATCAGAACAAATACCATAAACCTGAACCTGACTAATATATGTGTTGACTTTGCATTGGCCGCAGATTGTAGTTGTGTTAATTCCGGAACAAATCCACTTGTGAACCCAAGTTTTGAAAATGGCTCTACAGGTTGGACAGTAACCGGTGGCAGTCTTACAACAGGGTCAGGGTATTTGATGTGTGGCTCTAATAACGGATTTCTTAACCAAAGCAGCGGAACCGCTATTATTTATCAGGATGTTGCCACAAACGAAGGGGCTAATATTACATTTGGAGCCTTTGCCGGTACGCATACCCCCGGTATCAATTGCAGTCCTAAACTTAGCCTCCTATTTTTAAATGCTTCTAATACCATATTGTCTCAATCTAATGTAACTGTTACAAAAGATGTAGATGTTTCAGGTGCAGCATTAGATTACTATACCTTAAGTGGTATAGCACCTGTGGGTACAACAAAAGTAAGGGTTCAGGGATCAATTAGTTGTAATACTTTAAAACTCGATGGCTTTTGTTTAAGTATTTCTACTCCATGTCCTACAGGTATTTTAGCCGGGTCTGATCAATCTAAATGCGGAATTAACACCTTTACATTATATGCTGATCCTGCACCTTACAATACCACAGGAACGTGGAGTGTTGTAAGCGGTAGCGCAACTATAAGCAGTACCAACTCCCCTACTAGTGGCGTAACTATTTCAACTACCACGGCAACATTACGCTGGACTATCAGCCGTTCAGGTTGTGTGGATTTATCGGATACGGTAAGGTTAACAAACTCATCTGTTACGGTTGCTTATGGTGGTCCAAATCAATCTATAAACAATACATCTGCTACGATGGCGGCCAATAGCCCCGGAGTTGGTGAAACTGGCAGCTGGAGTATTGTTTCCCAACCATCCGGTAGTGCTATAGTAACATTTTCTGATGTAAGCTCCCCTACTACTGTGGTTAGAAATTTGAACTCTTCGGGTACTTATACCTTAAGATGGACATTAATAAAAGGTAGCTGTGTAAGTACCTGTAATGTTTCTATTATAGTAAATACACCTTGCTTAAGAGGTTCTGAAACATGGCCAAATTCATGGTCAAATAATTTTGTTACCAATCTGGTAAATTCAACTGCTACAGGGTCTACAGGCACATGGACTTTTAACACGAATAGTAATGCTTCATTTGCCCTTACTGCTCCTTATTATAGCCCTTCTACAACAAATGCCCTTAAAATAGTAAACTGGCGTACAGATGGTGTTAGTCCGGGAAAATCACCTGCAGGGGCAGGATTTGCATCTGCATTATCACCTGTAACTGACTTAAGTACTCCTTGTTGTCCAACGGGCCATATTATGCAGTTTACATTGTGGTCTTATAATGTAGTAAGCGGTGATAACAATGCATGGATGAGCATTGACTTTTCAAATGATAATGGTGCTACATGGTTTACTGCTTACCATAAAACTTCAGGTCAGATATTTGATGACTATGGAGCCAATACAGTAACAACTGTTACTATACCGGTAAGTACTATGTTTAATGTAAGCAATTTTCGCTATCGTATCAATGGCGAAAGCAATATCAATAACCCTAACAATTTCTACATGTTTATTGATGATATATTGTTCTTATCACCTTCTAATTGCAGCATATATACATTAGGCAATCAGGTGTGGTTCGATCAGAATAATGATGGAATAAAAGGGGCTGATGAACCTGGAATTGAAGGAGTTAATGTAGACTTATACAATAGTGGTGGCGGGGTAATTCAAACCACTACAACAGATGCAAACGGATTTTATAAATTCAATAATCTTTCTGCTGGTACTTATAGTGTTGGGGCTATGATACCTGCAGGTTATGATATGGGCGACTATGGTTATACCAGTATCATCACAGACAATCAGAACGATGCTACTATTATTAATGAAGGTGAAGCAAGAACCAATAATTTTTCACTTTCCTCTTCATCTAACAGTATAGATATAGGTTTAAAAGGAACACTAAACCTTGGTAACCTGGTATGGAAAGATTTAAGTATCAATGGACTTAGAGAATCAGGCGAGCCGGGAATAGATGGTGTAACTGTTAACCTCTATTATGATAATAACAAAGACAATATACCTGATGGCAACAGTATCGGTACTGCAATTACCAATGGCGGCGGATTCTATGGTTTTGGTGAACTTGCCCCGGGTAGTTATATAGTTGGGGTTACTTTCCCATCTAAGTTTTCATCTTCGGGCATTACCCTATCAAGTTTCAATCCAAATAATAATGTTGATAACGATAACAATGGCATTAATCTGGTAAGCGGTGGATTTAGAAGTTACTACATTACTTTATCTGCCAATAGCGAACCAACGGTTGATGGCGATGGCAACAATGGCAACCTTACACTCGACTTTGCTTTGATTCCTGATAATGATGGTGACGGCACATGCGATTGTACTGATATAGATGATGATAATGATGGTATTACCGATATCAATGAAGGGGGTGGTTATGATCCAAAAGGTGATTGTGACGGAGATGGATTAATGAATTATTTAGATCCTACACCGGGTTGCGATACACCGGCAGGTAATGATCCATGGGGTGTGCCTTATCAGCCTCTTATGTGGACCGATTGCAATAATGATGGCATTAATGATTTCTTTGATTGGGATAGAGATGGTGTTATTAACGAATTAGATCTGGATAGCGATAATGATGGCATAGTTGATAGCCGCGAAAGCCGTGACAGACGGTATTTGGATGCCGATATGAATGGCATGATTGACGGAAACGATCCTGATCACAACGGTTTATTAAGTAGTGCTGAAAATGGAAACAGCAATCCTGTATTAAATGGTTTACAAGCACAGGATCTTGACAAAGACGGCACTCCAAATTTTCTTGATCTGGATAGTGATGGAGATGGAATGACAGATATCAGAGAATCATTTTTGGTTGACCTGAACGATGATATTGCTTTAATCAATGCGACCAATCAAGGTATCACAACAGGGAACGATATAGACAATGACGGTGTACGTAACGAGGTGTTTAGCGGCACTACAACGGCCATAACCGCAGATGCAATTGCAGCCTTTGGCGCAAAGGGAATTGTACCTGAAGATACTGATGGTGATGGTTTCCCTGATTGTTACGACATTGATAGTGACAATGACGGAATAACCGATCATGTGGAAGGTCAGCCAACATGCAGCTACATAGTACCATGTGCTGCAGATACAGATGGCGACGGATTACAGGATTGTATAGAATCAGCAACTATTGCCAATTGCAGTAAGCGTAGTGGTGCAGGTGTTACCCCGGCTGATAAGGATAGCGATGGTACTCCTGATTATCTTGACCTTGACACTGATAATGATGGCAAACCGGATTTTAATGAAGGAACGGGTATGTCAGGTAACTATGTTACAAACTTTGAGGATACTGATATGGACGGTATGTATGATGAGTGGGATAGTTTCAACATTATGACCGCTACCAACAATCCATATAATAATGTAGGTCATAACCAAATGGGCCCAGGTGGTAATTATGATGGTCCTACACCTTCAGGAAGTACTGCACAATTGCCACAAACAGCTATTGGTACTTGCCCTACAGTAGATAGAGACTGGAGAAATGTTTCAGTTCTTGCTGTTTCATTACTTTCTTTTGATGGAAGCCTTAGCGGATCTATTGCAAGATTATATTGGAATACTGCACAGGAATCTAACATGAAACAATATGAAGTGGAAAGAAGCAACGATGGATTAATCTTTGAAAGAGTTGGAACAGTGGCTTCTTTAAACCTACAAGGGCAGCATCAATACAACTTTAGCAACGAGGTCAATTCGATAACAGGTAACAAGGTTTATTACAGGTTAAAAGCGGTGAATACAAATAATACTTCTAAATACAGCAATGTAATAGCCTTCAACTTAAACAAACCTATTGACTTAAGTATAAAGCCAAATCCTGCTAATAATCATTGTGTAGTGATTTGCCAAAGTGCTAAAAATCAGAAAGCTTCTTTAGGCATTAAAGATATGCAGGGCAAATCTGTAAGGGTAAGTGCAATCAACTTAACCAAAGGAACAAATAATATTATGGTAACTGACCTGGGTAAATTACCATCCGGTTCATATATAATACAATTGTTTACAGAAGCTGAAATGCTTAAAGCACAATTGGTCATTCAACATTAATTTTTATTGCCCCTTTAAATGAGAAAGGTTCTGAACAACGCCGTACTGAAAAGTGCGGCGTTTTTTTATACTCAAAAACAAACATTAAGGAAATTAAGGGTACTAAAAATTATAATATTAGTGATGTAAAAGTTTATACAAGGTGTAAGGGTATGTTCGGTTTAAGATACAATCTATAATATAGCAATTAGATATTTATATAATTTATTTAAAGAATAAAAAGTCTGATTATGCAATCGATATCGGTTTGTTCATATTTTTTGCATTTGCCTATAGTATATGGTTAATAAAACCCTATTTTTGCCGCCAATTTAAAAAAACATAAGACTTCATCTCTATGGACAAATTGATTTATGCAGTGCCTGCAATGGGTGTTATCGGGTTATTATACACTCTTATTAAGTTTAAGTGGGTTTCCGATCAGGATGCCGGTAGCGACAGAATGAAAGAAATCAGCAACTATATTGCTGAAGGTGCAATGGCATTCTTAAAAGCCGAATGGAAAATATTGGGATATTTTGTTGTAATTGTAGCAATACTATTGGCTATTATGTCTCAAAGCAATCCAAATTCGCATTGGAGTATTGCAGTTGCTTTTATTTTAGGTGCTATCAGTAGTGCTACTGCCGGTTATATAGGTATGAAGGCTGCAACCAAAGCTAATGTTAGAACCACACAAGCTGCTAAAACAAGTTTGTCTAAGGCATTAAATGTATCCTTTACAGGTGGTGCAGTAATGGGACTTGGTGTTTCCGGTCTTGCAGTACTTGGTCTTGGAGGACTTTTTATAATTCTTAAACACTTCTTTGCACCGGAAACTGATGCCGAAGGAATGTTGCGTACCATAGAAGTATTAACAGGATTTAGCCTTGGTGCTGAAAGTATTGCATTGTTTGCCCGTGTGGGTGGCGGTATTTATACCAAAGCTGCTGACGTAGGTGCTGACCTTGTAGGAAAAGTGGAAGCAGGTATACCTGAAGATGACCCACGTAACCCGGCTACTATTGCTGATAACGTTGGAGACAACGTAGGTGATGTTGCCGGAATGGGAGCCGATTTATTTGGTTCTTATGTGGCTACAGTACTTGCTACCATGGTGCTTGGACAGGAAGTAACAAATGCTTCAGGTTCTACCCTTGTTGATAATTTTAGCGGCATGTCCCCTATCCTATTGCCAATGATGATTGCAGGTGTTGGTATCCTTTTATCTATAATAGGAACTTTCTTTGTAAGAATAAGTGATAGCGCAGGTATGAGCACAAATGCTGTACAGAAAGCATTGAACATGGGTAATTGGGGTTCTATGGTATTAACTGCAATCGCTTGTTACTTTCTTGTAAACGCTATATTACCTGAAACAATGACTTTACGTGGACTTGAATTTACACGCAACGGAGTTTTAGGCGCTATTGCTGTAGGTTTAGGTGTTGGAGTACTAATGAGTATCATTACCGAATATTATACAGCTATGGGCAAACGTCCGGTGTTGAGTATTATACGTCAGAGTGCTACCGGCCATGCTACCAACGTAATTGGTGGATTGGCGGTAGGTATGGAAAGTACATTGTTACCAATCTTAGTATTAGCCGCAGGTATTTATGGTTCTTATGCCTGTGCAGGTTTATATGGTGTTGCTATTGCTGCTGCCGGTATGATGGCTACCACTGCTATGCAATTAGCGATTGATGCATTTGGCCCCATTGCTGATAATGCAGGTGGTATTGCAGAAATGTGTGAATTGCCAAAAGAAGTTCGTGAAAAAACAGATATCCTTGACGCTGTTGGAAATACTACCGCTGCAAGCGGAAAAGGTTTTGCAATTGCGTCTGCCGCTTTAACTGCTTTAGCATTATTTGCTGCATTTGTTGGAGTAGCAATGCCGGATAATCAGCATATTGATATTTATAAGGCTGATGTTTTAGCTGCTTTATTTGTTGGTGGAATGATTCCATTTATTTTCTCCTCACTTTGCATACGTGCAGTGGGTGAAGCAGCTATGGCAATGGTAGAAGAAGTTCGCCGTCAGTTTCGTACTATACCTGGAATAATGGAAGGTACAGGAAAGCCGGAGTATGATAAATGCGTTGCGATTTCAACAGATGCTTCTATTAAAAAAATGATGTTGCCGGGTGCTATTGCTATCTTATCCCCTATTTTAATTGGTTTTGTTTTTGGACCCGAAGCTTTAGGTGGCTTTTTAGCAGGTGCTACTGTTAGTGGTGTGTTGATGGGAATGTTCCAAAACAATGCAGGTGGTGCATGGGACAATGCCAAGAAGTCTTTTGAAAAAGGCGTTGAAATAAATGGAGAAATGTTCTACAAAAAATCTGAACCACACAAGGCATCTGTAACAGGTGATACAGTTGGAGATCCATTCAAAGATACTTCAGGACCATCTATGAATATTTTGATTAAGTTGATGTCAATTGTTTCTTTGGTTATTGCTCCTACCCTTGCCAATATGCACCACGCAAAAGTGAGTTCTGACGCAAAGCCTATGCATAAAACAGAACAAACAATTACGGTATTTGTAAAATAAAATTTAATCCTTCAAATATTTAAAACCCTGTTGCTTTTGCAATGGGGTTTTTGTTTTATGCTGTTACACTATTTGCACCGTAATAAGTATTTATTACACGTTTCTTAAGAGTTCTTACAATTTCGAAAATTTTGTTTGAATATTAAAACAGATACAAATAAATTTATTTAAGAAAATATTTTCTTTTTAAAAATATTTGTAGATTAGCAAAAGGAAATATATTAATCTATTAAAAGTGTATTGCCATAATGACAATGTGAAAACGAAGGATTAAGAAATGATTGTCAATACTAATTTTTAAAACATTATTACATCTAATAGCGTAAATCGTCGCGTTATGCGAAACCCAGTGGCAACCTCAAAAGTAGCGAAGGCTACAAATTAATTTAAAATAACTTGACATGAATACAATAATTCAAATCACTCAAACTCATTTTTCGGTATTTGTTTTTGATAAGTCAAATAACAACCCGATTAAGCGTATGCCTGTATATGCAGAAATAGCAATTATAGGCAGAAAGAAACAAGAACCTGTTGATGGTTCTTTAATTGTATTGAGCATAGATATTCCAGCAGATGCTCCCGTTAAACAATGGATAACTGAATTCATTGAAAAATATATGGGCGCTGCTTACTGGAATACTATGAGTAATGACGATAAAAAAACATTCATCTCCAAATTGACCGAAAAAATTAAAAATGGTTTTTTTGCAATGCCTAATGAAAACAAACAGGCACTTGTTGCAAAAGTTATAAAATCTCTTGCTTCTGAACTGGATATTCCTACGTTTGAGCAAAGCCCTTTTGAAACAATTGCGGCTTATCCATTGGGGTTATTAGCTACAGACCATGTTGGGTACTTGTCTTACGATTTGCGGCGTGTGCCACAAAACCCATATCCGCTTTTTCAAGATCAGCAATACGCATTTTATGTGTACCCTATGGGAAAAGAAAATGCAAGGATTGATGCATTAATGCAAGGCCGTATTACACCAAATGTAATTCTTGCAAAGCTTGAAATTGAAAAACCTCTATTTGAAGCAAACTTAAAGGCATTGAACCTGCCAGCCATGCAAAACCCTGATTTGGCAGATTGGTACATGTCACCAGGTTCTTTTGCTGCGTTACCATCCGCATTAATAGGTGCAGATGGATGTGAAAATTTGTTCCCAGGAAACTTTGCCACCCAGGAATTTAGGTTTAGACAAGTGGTCAGGTTAACAGCAGCAGATTCCCCTGCAGGCTTTCCTTCCAATTACAGGTATGGCTATTTAGATGAGTATAAAGTGTCACTGATGCCTATTGGTCATTCCCTTGGGGAAATAAAATACAGCCTTCCCTTGGCACCCGGCGAATCAGTCAAACTTGCAATAATTGATTGGTCTAGAACGGATGTTTCAGCACGAACTGAGGATAATACTTTGAAAGAACAGCTATATCATAATCAGATGCGAGACAGGACAATTACTGAAACCGCCACTGCAGCCCTGCGGGAAATGCAAAGCGGCAACAGCGGCATTGATAAATCTAATTTTTCAGCAGGTAAAGCTTTAAGCGGAGGTGTTAGCGGTGCAGCAGCAGGGTTTGCTGTGGGTGGCCCATTCGGAGCAATTGCAGGAGCTTTGATAGGAGGTGCTGGTGGCGGGCTTACTGGCGACATTAAAGGCACCCATTCAACTTCAACAGGGAGCAAGGATGTAGCTGCAAAAAATGTACAAAAACTAACTGACAGTTTTTCTCAGGCAAGCTCTGTTCTTAAAGAATACCACAGCACTGTGGTAATGCAGGCAAGGCATGAAGAAAAAGAAAGTATTGAAACGAGAACTTTTACTAATTACAACCATAGCCATACGCTTACTATTCTATACTATGAAATACTAAGGCACTTTAAGTTGGTAACGGAATGGGTGAATAGGAAGCCGGTGGCATTGTTGCCTTATGATAAAATAAATTTTGATGATATAATGGCATTTCATAAACCATTGATTGAAGCGAACTTGTTGGACATGAGTTTGAAAGCCGGGTTTGATGCAATGGAAAAGCTGGAATTATTAAATATTCAATATAAAAATGATGGCATTTCTGACCCAAACAACCCCCCTTTACCTGCTGCGCCTTATTGGGAAGGGGATATGAAATTTAAATTATTTGAATTTGGTATTAAGCTGCATGGTGATAATGAAGCAAAATCGCCAAATGACATTAAGATTTATGTAAGATTAACCAATGGGTCTGAGATTCCCTTATTATATTTAAAAGAATTCGATAAATTAACCGATAATATTAATGATAGTTCTCGATATAATTACGACGTTAATGATGACTGGAGCTATTTCATTTTACAAACGGATAGAAGTGTTCCTGCCCTGAATTCTGATCCTAACGGTGAAACTCCAATAATCCGCTGGCGTGATATTGCTGGATTTCAGTTTGAAAAAAGTGCATCTATTCCGCAGGATCCATCAAATCTTTTACATATCCTGTCTTTGGAAATCAGGGCTATTAGTACCAATAATAGTTGGGTACAACTTTATCCAAATCCTACAAGTGAAATAAATGTTGAAAATCAAAGGGATGTGAATTGGAGGTTTGCTGGCAATGGGACAAATATTCAAACAGTTACTATAATAAAAAGGCCATCTGTCAGGCCACCTATGCCGGAAAAAATAAAAACACCTTCACAATTATTATCTCCGTCTGAACATCTATTAATTAAAAAATTAAAAAACCATCTGTCTGCATTTAGCGATTATTACAGCCGCCTCATAGAACTTAGCAAAGACATTAATGACCGAGCAGAAGAATTTGAAATACATTCTTGGGGCAATACGCCGCAGAATGACTATATCATAGACCATGTAGAGCCAATTACTCTGGAAGTATTTGGAAGCAGGATTGCCTATCCCCTGATAAAAGGCGACAAATTTTCTGCTGTCATATTAAAAGAAATATATGATAACATAAAAAGTAATGACCCCGAAAAAAATCAGCTGGCTTTAGAGCAAATGAAAAAATTTTCTGAACATGATTTTGAAAATTTAGCGGTGCAGATAATGCAAACAAGGGCTACAACCGAAAAATTAATATCCTTCCCAACAAAAGGCATATTTGCAGAAGGGAAACTGGGGCATTGCAACATATCAGAGGAAATTGATAACACCCGTTTCTGGAAATGGGAAGAGCACCCAATACCTATCAATGCTCCTGATATTAATCCTGTTACAGCCGTAACGCCACAAAACACGCAGCAAAACGTACAGCCCACATCATTTCCAAGCTCCACGGTAAATATAGTTTCGCCTTCCCCGGCCCCTGACCCACAAGGATTAGCAGAAGCTTTAAAGTTGATAGCCACACCTAATATTTTCAGGGATATGAGCGGCAGGCAGGAAACTGCAGATTTAATTAAAAAATTAGGGGATGGGTCTATTGATTTTAATGATGCAGTGAAGAAAGCCAAAGAAATAGAAGCAAAGTATGGGAAGAATTCAAAAACAAATGATAGCAGTGAGTCTTCTGCGCTAATGCAAATCCAAGGTATTTCTGATTCAATCAAAAGTTTAAATGGCTATGGCAGTGGAAGTAAATTGAAAGAAAATGCTGATAAAGCACTTGATGCATTTGGAGGATTGGCAGAATTAGTAAAGCAGCAAAAAGAACAAGAACTTGCTGCTTCCTTTCGCAATATTTTGGCGGAGGTGAAAAAAACTGTGCCTAGAATTAAACAAGGAAATGAAAATGCTTGTTGGGCAACAGCAGCAACAATAATGGTGAGTTGGGAAAAAGGCAAAGTATTATCAGTTCCAGAAGTATTGACGGTTGCTGGCGACTCTTTTTTGCAAAAATTTACGAAAGGAGAAGGTTTAAAATCAAGTGAAAAAGAAGCTTTCCTCACTGTGCTGGATATGATAGGAGAAGCCCCTGCAAGCTACCCTCTCCAACAATACATCGATTGGGTTAAAACATACGGACCTTTGTGGGTTACCACAGATTCCAGTAAAGCCGATGGCGCATTTTCGCCTCATGCCCGTATTCTTATCAGAATAGAAGGTACTGGCACCCCAGATGGTAACAGCACCAACTTTATTTTCAATGACCCGGCCACAGGAACAGAAGTTTCGGAATCATTTACCACCTTCTTAAAAGTGTATGAACAGATGGTAACGGATAATGCGTCTGATGACCTTTTTATTCAGATTGTGCATTTTAAAGAACCGATATTAAATAAAGAGACTATTGAAGGCTCAAGCAATAGTAGCAGAAAATTGACTGATACAGAAATAATGACAAAACTTAATCAACCTGTTAGGTCTTATTCTGACAAAGATTCAAGAGATATTTTTTCTTATTTACTTCGCACTTTTAGTGATGATATTATTTTAATGCAAAACAACTCAACAGAATTCTCTGGTATCCACGGGGCTGAGTATGTAGCCAATCAAAGCACTATTATGTCCAAGGTAATCAATACAGAAACAGTAATTGTACCCAAAGCCTATATTATAAAGGCAACAATTAATGGTGTCACTTTTAAAATCAAAAATACCAACGGATCAAAAACTTTGGACAATATTCCCCCTAAAATGGCGATTTTATTATATAAACTTACTCTCTGGCTTAAAGGAAAATATAAATCCAGTATAATTTATCATTTAGGTATTGGACATGGCGGTGGTAACCTAAAAGATCAACATAATATTGGTCATTCCGTTGATTTTGCAGGTGTTATGAATGATAACCAAGACATTTTTGTATTAGAAAATTGGGGGCAACTACCCGATGTTCCAACTGATAGATACCGTTTGGAAAACTCAGATAATAGTAATGGGCAGTTTTTTAGTGAATTGTATGATTGGTTAGTTGACGAAGTTATGGTAACGAATAATCTGCAAGAAATATTTGGTAAAAACGATATTAATCGCCCAGTCTTAAATAAAAATATTGATGTTAAAGCAAATCAAATTATTCATCCAGACTATCCAAGAGGTCATAAAATGTCAAATGGAAAAGAGCAAAGAGTGGCTCACATAGACCATATACATTTTCAAGTCAATGGTGATCTTGCCTTTTGGAAAGCGAACCCAATTCCTAAAACGAATGGCGGCACGGGCAGTGCTACTGAGGGGGCAAGCAGCAGTTCCGCAAACCCAATTTTTCTAAAAAATGCAGCGCAGGCATTTTTTATCACTGATTTTAGGGATTTAGATAATTTAACAACGGATACAAAAAATCAACCTTTTTTTGATTGGTTTGCTATCAATATTGCAGGGAAAGGCATGTGGAAAGATTATAATATTACAGATAAGACACAATTTGAATTATTTTGGGATTCTATGCCTAATTTTTTGGGTGGTGAAGCATCTTTAGTTGAAGTGGCTGCCATGACATCAATCTTTTTAAATGAAACAAGATCTAAAAGTTTAGGCATAGAAGAAGGCGTTGGCGGTGTAGATTTTGATATGATTAAACATTCTGGTCTGAGTTGGCCCTTTGAATCCTTTCAAATTCCAAAACCTGGTAAACCTAACGAATCATTTACTAAAGCATCTTACAATATCCACCCCAATAAAAAAGTATCAGAGCTTTTATTAGATAATACATTCATTACTGCACATGGCAATTTAGAACCTCTAAACCCTAATATACGAAGTTTGCCATCTTGGTCTGGCGTGATTTGGCCCGATTTAGTAAATCCAGAGTTGGGTGCTCATAATGCTTTGATACAGGAGTGTGATTTTTATAAATTCAGAGGTAGAGGACCTATTCAGATTACTTTCAGACCTGTATATTTGGCATTAATATCAAAAATTCAAAATTATACTGGAAGCAATCCCGCTATTTTAAAATTTAAAGCACTTTGGTTAGGGCAAACAGCTGATGATATTGCTACTAAATCGAAAAATGCGGATTGGTCTGAACTTTTCAAATCAGGAATTGAAATCCCTATGATGTCAATTATGGCACATAATCAGCAAAATGGTGGCGGATATTTACCCTTGTCCCGAAATGTAGATAAAATATTGGGTAATTCAAATGGCTCAATTCGCACTTTGGGCACAAAAATTTCTGGAAGAGCAACTTATGGAGACGAAACATTTACAAGAGTAATGGAGTTTTTAAAGGCATTGGAATAATGAATTCCCAATAGATTTGCCTATCTGTTTCCGTGAACGGTGGCTTCACCGACCATTGCAGGCGTTAGAATACATCCCTAAAATGTGTAAGCAACTCAAACTCATCTATGGTTTGTTCATTCGATATAGCTGAAGAAAATCTAACGCCGTAGTTTATGTCCTCACAAACCACTTGCTTGCTTTTAAAAATTGGTGGGCAATTACTTAAATTTTTACAGCAACACTTTTTGTAACAAAATGGAGATACCTTACTTTTAAATTAAACAATTTAAAAGTGTAGGAGTAAGGTATGTAAGAACTCAAACCCCAACTAGAGTAAGTGTTCTGCTGTTGATTTAAGCTTTAAGCGCAGCGTAACTTAAATCTATAATGAAACCTAGGACCCCTGCTAGCATAAGTGTTCGTTGCGTTTGTTGAAGTTTAGCGAAGCGTAACTTCAATACAATATGAAAAGCAGGTCTCTCTTCTGAAGCAGGGACACGGTTTGACCGGTAGAAAGTCAGGGTGCTTTTAATATTTGCCTTTTCAGTTTTCAGTAGAAGGAACGCTGTAGGGCTACTAGTTGTTATCTTCAACTTTTAAATCTGTAATGGGCAGAAGTTCCCAGCTAAACAATCAACAATGCCCTGCCTGCACAAAGCCAAGTTAGTAGTGGTAAACTTCCGAGACCGTCTAACCAATTATGGAAAACAATGAAAGTTAAAAAATTAGAAATAGATAAACTTATAACTGAAAGATTAATACTCATTCCATTTACAATAGACCTTTGTAGAAATATTTTAAACAACGATTATAGAGACTTAGAAGTTTTGAACTTAAAAAAAGGTAAAAGTTGGCCAGACGTAGATGTTTTGGACACATTACCAAGAATAATCAACAACTTAAATAAAGTGGAATATCCGACAGGTTATGAATCCTGGATGATTATTAAAAAAGACACTAGGGAAGTAATTGGAGATTTGGGTTTTAAAGGGTTTAATAATGAAGAAGAAAATATTGATTTAGGATATGGTATAATTAAAGAAGAAAGACGAAAAGGTTATGCAGTAGAAGCCGTAAGTGAAATAATAAAATGGGCTTTCTCAAACAAAATAATAAAAGAAATAACAGCAAATTGTGCAACAGAAAATAGTAGTTCCATAAATCTTTTGAATAAATTTAATTTTAAACAGGTAAAAATAGAAAGCGATATGATTTATTGTAATTTACTTAACCCTAACCATTGAAAAGAATAAACCACCCCCCCTTTAGTCGAAGTGTTTCCGCAGGATTACTTCGATTTAAAATGAAAGGCAGGAATGTGTCCGGTAGAAAGTTAAGGTGCTTTTCATATTTACCTTTTCAGTTTTCTGCAAAGGGTATTCTGTTGGGCTTTTAGTTTTTATCTTGTACTTTTAAATTTTTAGTGAGCAGAAGTTACGGGCTGGCAATCAACAATGCCCAGCCTGAACAAAGCCCTGCTCGTCAGACTGTGAAAAAACTAAAATCATCGAAAAAACCGTCAATTTTCTTGAAGTAGAAATGCATTAGAAGCTCATCTAAGCAGCCTTTAAAAATGAAGCAGAAGTTTGTCTGGAAAAAATGGAGTGCCTCAATGGCTCAAAAATGCTTCTGATAAAGCCG
>JAYTDC010000172.1:0-7458 GCA_043736115.1 Segetibacter sp.
TGACTGCAGCTTACGTGCAAAGGCCAAACTAAGTTTTGTCATGAGCATTAGTGCAGTATTTTAAGCATTTGAGCCTTGAATACCAGACACAGTCTGGGTTATAAATTTACCTCCGTAGCCGCAGACATACGGAGAGCTTTCAGGAGCTTCGATATTCTACTAAGAGCGGGGGGTAAGTGTTCCAGTCGCTTGAAGTATTTAAAGCATTTGAGCCTTGAATACCAGACACAGTCTGGGTTATAAATTTACCTCCGTAGTCGCAGACTACGGAGAGCTTTCAGGAGTTTCGATATTCTAAGAAGAGCGGGGAAAATAAATCCAGTTGTAGAAATTGCTCTTGGCATTCTTGATTTAACGGGAGTTACAGATGCATTATTTAAATTTTAATGATATGAAAGTTTTTTATAAGATACCAGCAATTATTTACAGGACATATGATGACAGAGGTGCTCATTCTCCCTACTTTGATGCAATACTAACAATGATTATTATTTTATTTTTTCATGCTGTCCATATTGGTTTACTTTTTAATATTCCTTCAGATTATATTATGCCGTGGAGTTCAAAAGCCAGTAGACCTATGCAATGGTTTTATGGTACTTTATATTTTGGGGTTATTATTACTGTAATTTCAATAATATTTAGAAAAAGTAAACTTGAAAAAGTGGTTGTATCGCAAACGCAAATAGATAGAGGTAGAAGTATATTGCCGATTTATCTAGCATCGTGCCTTATACTACTTTTAGTTTTATTAATAAAATCAGGTGTAGAAAAGGGAAAAATAAATTTGTAGTTTGCAGGAGTTCTATATAGTAAAGAGATAATAAATATAGAGAAGCCCCCAGCTAATGTAAGTGTTTGTTGAAGTTTAAAAGTAGCGTAACTTCAACAAACATGAAAAGCAGGACTGCCCGCTCTCTGTAGATTAGTAAAGACCCTTGAAAGCTCTCCGTATGTCTGTGACTACGGAGGCAAATGAAAATCCAGACTCCCGAAGTGTCGGGACAAGTTGTGTCTGGCATTTCAAAAACTACTCTTGAAATTTTCTTTCCTATTCTTATCTTAGCTCAAATGTTTTAACCCATGAAAGACGACGGCTACAAAATCAAAGGTTTATTACCAATTGAACATTTGACTGCAGCTTACGTGCAAAGGCCAAACTAAGTTTTGTCATGAGCATTAGTGCAGTATTTTAAGCATTTGAGCCTTATATACCAGACACAGTCTGGGTTATAAATTTACCTCCGTAGTCGCAGACTACGGAGAGCTTTCAGGAGTTTCGATATTCTAAGAAGTGCGGGGATGCTATGGGTATGCATGCAGGTTACAAAGGACCTTATAGTATGAAGCAAACGCATTGGAGTAGTTGGGGGGATTACATCATGAAAAATGGTGTAAAGAGTGGTGACATAATGAATGTTGTAGTAGATAAAAATCCTGCAACTCAAACCTTAAGACTGTGATGAAGTATTTTTTATTAATTATAGCATTTTTTGCACTCTCATGTAATACAATTTTATTGGTAAATAAGTCTAAAGTTGTACATGAAATAGAAGGCTATTTATTATACTATCGTTCAGACAAAAGCTTATTTATTCCGAGCAAAGACACTTCAATAACAAGTTTCTTTAAAGATACATCTGCCAAAAAAGGGTATCTTTTACAATCTGCTTGTGGTATTAGTGGTTTAAAATATGTAGCAGATAAGTTTTATGTAGATATGGTTTATTTAGACAACAACCAAGAAGTCCTTTTGTCAGACAGCATTTACTTTACAACAACAAGATTTAGATATTTACTGAATAAAACCAAAAGTCTGGATTTTAGTGATACTCTTGAATTTAAATACAATGGTAAAAGATATAAAATTGATGCTTCGGATAGTTTTTATGGAGAAGTATTAAAAGTGGATGGAAATGCAATGTAACAACAAAGCCCCTGCTAGCGTAAGTGTTCGTTTTGCTTGTTTATACGTTTGCTTTTCCAAATTTAATTTTCGTCCGGCTGGGGTCTTCTTTACGAGCATTGTGAGCTTGCCAGAGACCCCGGCTTGGGTAACTTTCGTAATCAGCGCAGGGTCCCTTTCAGGAGACCCCACGCAGACGAAACTATACCAAAGAACACTTACGCCAGCTGGCCCCCAATAAAAAACCTCAAAACCGGCCTATTGATAAACCAATTTTGAGGTTGTAAAAACATTGTTCAACTTATAAAAGCAGACGAATCTTTTTTGCAAAGGCCTCATATTCTTTCTCCAAAAGACCTATGGCTACTTCTTTGGAGGGAGAGAATGGAAATAAGGAACCGCACAATTCTAAATATACATCACTTACTCTTCTTCTAAACTTAAATTCATCGTAAAAAACGGTTGCTCGTTTTAGTTCCAGGACTTCTTTGCGTATTTCGTTTAATTGTTCCAGTTGTTTTGAATCAGCTTCTGTTTTTGTTTCTTTTTTGGTAATGCTTGTTATTTTTTTATCAACACTATCCATTAAGTAAAACAATTTTTCGTGTACGGTATATAAACGCATGGTTTGGTCGTACAGCAGCTGCATACTTTTTTGTGTATATCCTTTTTCGTTATTGCCTTCAATATTAATAAACTGTTCGTATTTTTTTCCATCAACTTCCATGACCACTTTATATTTATCAACCGGTACTTTTGGAGCAACAACCGATGAGTAAAAAACAGGAGATCCCGCAGTAAAACCACCAACAGCTACCTTTGGTGGGTTAATGGTTAAACCCCATGCTACTTTATTCAAGCCTTTATTTGAAGTGCCATTGATATCCTTAATTTTTTTATTCTTCGGGTCAAAAAGTTCAATTTTTACAGCATTGTTACTTCTTTGTTTTAAATAATAAGTAAATACAGGCACCCTGGTTTTGTTGCCCACTGTCCAGCCTGCTAAATTGTTTGCAGGTGAAGGTATAAAGCCGGTAAAATTGTATTTAAAGTTGGCTGTAGGGTACAGTATAACATCACTGTTTAAATCGGATTTTACCAAAGATCTTAAACTGGATAAATCATCTAAAATATAAATACCTCTGCCATGTGTTGCAATAACCAGGTCGTTGGTTTCTTCATGTATTTGCATATCTCTAACCAGGCAATACCATGGTATGTTTTGGTATTTGCTTCTCATAAAACTTGTACCACCATCAATAGAAATAAACAAGCCCATTTCGGTGCCGACAAACAATAATTTTTCGTTTACAATATCTTCTCTTACTACATGTGCAAATCCTGTAAACTCGGCAGATTTTATCAGGCTAAATGTACTTCCACCATCGTTACTAACAGTTACATAGGTTGCGTGGTCTCCGTAGCCATGGTTATCAAAGGTTACATACATTCTTTTTGCATTTAGTTTCGATAGTTCAATGCAACTAATTGATGCACCCGTTGGTACACCTGCTTTCCATGCAGCTTGTGCCTTGTTGGTCCACGTTTTTCCACCATCGCTGGTTACTTGTAAATTCCCATCATCGGTACCCACCCAAATATTCAAATCGTTCTTTGGGTTTTGAACCAATGTGAAAATGGTACAATGGTTTTCAGCACTTGTATTATCACCGGTTATACCACCACTGTTTTCTGACTTTTGTTTGTCTTTGTTATTGGTTGTTAAATCAGGCGAAATTCTAGTCCAACTTCTACCTTCATCGTTAGATTTAAAAAGGTATTGATTGGCCATGTATAAGTTGTACAGTTTATTGGTATTGGGCTGTTTGGTATAATTGCCAATGACTATTGGGGTATTCCAGTTCCAACGATGTTCTTCTTCGCCAATGCCCTTTTGAGGTTTAATACTGGTAGATAATCCATCGGTTAAGTTTATTCTGTTAGCATTACCACCTTGAGATTCTGCAAACATTATTTTACCATTAAAAGGGTTACTCTGTACCCAGAAACCATCGCCACCATTAATTTCTTTCCAATCTAAACTGCTAACACCCCCCGGTGATTCGCTGGGAGCAAACCAACTTCCATTGTCTTGTAAACCACCAAATACATTATAGGGTTTTTGCTTATCAACGCTTACATGATAATATTGCCCTACCGGCAAATTGTTTAAATATTGCCACGATACGCCTTTGTTTACGGTCATATAAATACCTCCATCTGTACCTAGGTACATAATGTTGGGTTGATCCGGGTTTATCCATAGTGCATGATGGTCAGCGTGGGGTGCCACACCACCAATGATTGTTGAACTCCACGAAAAACCACCATCAATTGAATATTGAAAGTCGAAGGCAGGCCTATACACACGTTTTGGATCTTTTGGGTCGAAAATTAATGTGCTAAAATAAAATGGTCGGGCAGTAATATTGTCTGTGCTTGCTAATTTCTTCCATGTTTCACCTTCATCACTTGATTGATATAAACCAGGTTCTTTTGCTTCTATTATTGCCAAAATTTCTGTTGGTTTCGCCGGGTTTATGGTAACAACAATTCTACCTGTTTCTGTTTCGGGTAGCCCCTTGGTGATTTTTGTCCAGGTTTTGCCGCCATCTATACTTTTGTATAAACCACTGCCTTTACCACCCGATGCAAACGAATAGGGCTTTCTACGAAATTGCCAGAAACTTGCTAATAAAATATTGGGGTTATTAGGGTGCATGGCAATATCGGCACAACCGGTTTCATTATCTATAAACAATATTTTTTCCCACGATTTTCCGCCATTGGTGCTTTTGTATAAACCTCTATGTGGGCTCGATTGCCATAGTGGGCCGGGTGCTGCTACATACAAGGTCTTTTTGTCAGCAGGGTTAATAACTATTTTGCTAATATGCTCGGTACTGTCTAATCCAATTTTTTGCCAGTTTGCTCCTCCGTCGGTTGTTTTATACAAGCCATCGCCGATAGAAACGGTATTACGCATATTGCTTTCGCCGGTACCTGCATACACTACTTTTGCATTGTTGGGTTCTACGGCAATAGCTCCAATGGATTGGCAGTATTTATCAAAAACCGGTTGAAATTCCAATCCACCATTTTGGGTTTTCCAAATGCCACCACCAGCGGTACCAACATATAAATTTATTTGCCCCTCAACCACATTGCCTTCAATAGCAGTAATTCTACCACTCATGGTAGATGGACCTAATGGTCTTGCACTCATTACCTGAAAGTAAGATGAGTTAATAGTTGGTGCCTGGGCATTGGCATTATTAAAGTATGCACCCAAAAAAAGCAAGGGTAAAATTTTCTTTAACATGTGTATGATTTTAAAAAAAATGCTCCAAAATAAGTGGAGCATTTTTTAATGTAGTAGTAAAATTAGTTTCCTTTAAAAATGGACTCGTCAATTGTTGAGTTAATGGTTATTTTTTTAATTACATTCATCAGCATTCCCATGTCAACTTTAAATGGAACCTTTATACCAAAATCGGTTGTTTGATAATTTAGACTTTTAGATACCATTTTTACATCCTGTCCTTGCTGCTTAGAAACAGTTTCTTGTTTATAAATCAGGTTAGTTTTTAGATCAAAAAAATAAGTGGTTTCTTTTTCGTTTTTGGTAGTTAACTTGATTTTATGGTATTCATTACCGTCCTCTTCGTCTTTGCCCAAATATTCTACTGTAGAACCTTTTTCTTTATAGTCAACAAAATCATCTTGTATGTCAAGTTCATCCAATTTATCCTTTAACTCTTCGGCAGTTAGTGGTTGTAAGGTAGTTTTACCGGCTAATGGGTTTTGAGCCCATCCCGCTTTTGGTGTTGTAATATCAATTATTTTTTGACCTTGAAATTCTGCATCCACTCTTACACCTACGTTTTGAATTGCCTTTTGTGTAAATGGTATTTCTAATCCTTGTACTTCTATTTGTCCTTCCACAACCATCGACTTTACTTGTCTCCATTTTTCTTTGCCACCAATTTCGGTAATATATTTATCAATAATTTCGTCGGCAGTTTGTGCCTTTGCCATAAATGATGTTAAACCAAAAGCTACTAATAGTAAGAATTTTGCAGTAGTTGTTTTCATTTTCTTTATTTGATTTGTGAATAAAATACAATAACAATATAATTTTTGGATTGATATGCTAAATTATAGCGAATGAGTATTTCTCTAACATTTTGTCTTATAAAGGGTTGAATTGTTTTATCAACGGTAAAATAGACCTCATAGATAATGCATTCATTTTTAAAATCGATGCTTCTGTTACAAAAGGCAGTAATTAAGTTTAATCTTTGTCAAAGACCCAGCTAGAGTAAATGTTAAAGCTAACTTCAATACAACATGAAAAGAAGGATTGCATCCGGTAAATTAATGAGTGATAAAATAACGATTAATTTCATTAAATTTCTTGTCCTGCTGGGGTCTTCTTTCTTAGCCTTGTGTGTTAGCTAAGAGACCCCGGCTAAACTAAAGGAAACTATTAATAACTATTATGACAAATAAGATTAATAAATTAGAATTATATTTTGTCCTGCTGGGGTCTTCTTTCTTAGCCTTGTGTGTTAGCTAAGAGACCCCGGCTAAACTAAAGGCCTTAACTTAGCTATCTATTATAATTTATGCAAATAGCGCAGGGTCCCTTGCAGGAGACCCCACGCGGACAAGGAGCATCAGGTAGACCACAAATGGGGCAGCCAGTTTACTACTAACAGAAAAAGTACCCTGATGGCACTTTTAGACAGCATTTATATCATGTTGTGCCTCGTGGTTTTTTATTGACAAATAGTGAATCTCAAAAACCAGAATCATATAATCATTAATTTATGCTTAAATTTTTTTTCACCATTTGCCTGATAAAATTCACATTCTCTAATGTCTGTAATGATGCCTTAGTAAACACAGTATTTGATAATAATTTTAATGCAAATTATTACTTGTGCATTCCAGCACTAGTAAGAGATTCTTCATATAGTTTAATCATCAAAAGAAATAATTTTAAAAATTATATGTCAAGTTTGGATATAAAATTTAAAAATAATGATACTTTAGCTTCATACTTAAAAGAAGTCTTAAACAGAACTAAAAAATTTACTTTTTTTGAATCCGCGTGTAGGGATATAATAGGTATTAAAGATTTTCAATTAATTTCAAATAAGAAAAAAAAGAATTTTATTTCTAAAATTGACAAAACTGGTTTTTTAAAAAGATACTTAGTAAACTATGATCCAAATCAACCTTATTTTAATTTAAATACGGATTTCTCGCCCACTGATTATTATTCAATTATAAATCGATTATTTAGTCTAAATTATTTAGTTGTAGAAGGTGATGGAGTTATTAGTGTTTTGAAAATTGATTGTGGGAAAATTAGGTAGTGTTCCCTGCTTTCAATAACTGACAATACCGGCAGCACGAATAATCAACTCGGCGATTTTACAGATAAAAATACTACTGGTGACAGGTAGTGTTCCAGATTTGTTGTTCGGATATTTTACAGGAGCAGCATCAGTTTTTCAATACAAAAACAAGCATTTAAAAGTTAT
>JAYTDC010000173.1:0-2930 GCA_043736115.1 Segetibacter sp.
ATCCACCTCTATGCGGTGCATAGGTATGCCTGTAGTACGGCTTGCGGCAAACTGTGTAGCCCGTGGGCTTTGAGTAGATGAATAGATTTTTATACAATCATTTTCCTGTGGAATAGCATAGGCACCTTGCGTTTCAATATATAAATGTTCCTGCCCGTTTGAATCGGCTTTACCTTTTGCAATATAAGTACAATCATCCCATGCACTATCAATATTTCCTAATGAAAAAGTTCTCGGCGGAACAATTAATTCGTTGGCAGCATATGCCTCACGTGGGTCGGTAATGACAGACAAAGGTTCAATGTCAATTTTTATTTTTTTTATTGCCGCACGGGCTTCTTCATCTGATTCAGCAACTACAAAAGCAATGGGCATGCCACAGAAGTCAACAATATCTTCGGCAAATAGCGGTTCATCAGGAATGATTCCGCCAATTTGGTTTTCACCGGTTATGTCTTTGAATGTAAAAATATGCACTACACCCGGCATAGATTGGGCGTCAGAAAAGTCAACATTTTTTATATGTCCATGTGCTACAGGTGAACCATAGGACACACCAAACAAAGTACCTTGTTGCAATGGAATGTCATCTACATATATGGATTGACCACGTGTATGCGATTGTGAATCTATGTTTTTCATTAGCTAATTTAAACCAAACATTTAATATGGTTAGAATTAAACTTAAAAGGGAAAGGCAGGCTCTTGGACAGGTTGGCTTCTGTGCTGTTTGTTTGTGTGCCGGCACATCTGACTGACTTGAAGCGTAGGCTTGTTAGAGTTCTCTATTAGCAATTTAAATACACATTATTATTTGTTGGCTTGTGTTCAACTATAAATGCTTAACGAAAACTATTTAAAACTTATAACTATAACCCAATCTAAAAACCTGTGTTTCGTAATAATCTGTGCTGTTTAATTTAAAGCCATTGCCATTGATTTCTTTTTTAATCCGCAGGGTATTAAAAATATCGCTTGCATTAAAAAACAGTTCTCCTTTACTTTTTTGAATTTGTTTTTTGATACCCATATCTACCGAAAACCTTGTGCCT
The DNA here is from genome assembly GCA_043736115.1 of Segetibacter sp. Classification (GTDB taxonomy): domain Bacteria; phylum Bacteroidota; class Bacteroidia; order Chitinophagales; family Chitinophagaceae; genus Segetibacter. Next base: position 1,053 of record JAYTDC010000173.1, read on the forward strand.
ATTTTGCCCTGTGGTATAATATCGGGTGCTAAATAAATACTGGTGATTTGTATGTCTGTTTGTTTTGGTAAATGAAAAATGCCATTCAGTTTTATATTGCCTGATGTAAATTGTTCTTTTGTCGCAGTATAAATTGATGGTACAGGATATTTATTTTCTACGGTAAAAGCATCAATGATATTTTGATAGATGTTCACATTGGTATTAAATGAAACGACTTTTGAAAAGTCGTGTTGAAAAACCATTTCCACACCAGTATTACTGCTATGACCTGCATTTTGAAAAACAGTATAAATTAAAGTGCTTGGTGGAACTTGCGTTGCTATTCTAGTAATAGTCCCTTCTGTGCTGCGATGGTATAATGCAGAATAGAAGTAGCCTTTTTTTAAGTTCGTTTTATAACCAAACTCATAAGAATTTGTAAACTGTGGACGAAGTGCAGGGTTACCTACTTTTATAATTTCGGCATCATCATATTTCGGGAAAATACGAATATCCACTTCGTTAGGCCTACCAACCCTTCTGTTGTAAAACAAAGAAATTTTATTTTGGTCATTTATTTTATATGCTAACCTTACGTTGGGAAAAGGCTGTGTATAATTGTAACCATCGCTCTTATAAGTGTTGTGGTTTGGGTTCACTTTGTATTGCAATTCCACATACTCTACCCTTAATCCAATTTCGGCTTCTATCTTTTTACTTTCATAAACATAGTTACCATAAAGCGCAGGAATAATTTCTGTGTAAGTAGCTGCTCCACCTGCATTGATATCTAAACGTGAATTTAAGCCAGGCTTAAATTGCATATTTGTGGGTATATCCCGATAGCGAAATTTTACACCTCCTTCAATTCGCCCATACTTTAAAGGCTTTACATAGTCAATATTAAAATCGGCAACATGTTCATCTGATAATAACTTAAAAGAGTCCAACCCTGTATAAGTGGGCAAGGTATTTACAAAATTATATTTCTCATCTTCTCTGTGGAATGTGTAATTGAAACCGATGTTTAATAAATGCCCTGCCTGTTTAAATTTGTGCTGATAAGCTACTGATGCAACAGCCGTAGTTTTTAATTCATCTTCTACAAATTGCCAAAGGCGGTCACTTTTTGAAAAATCTTCATTAAAGAATGGCTGGTCGCCACGGTCAATTATTTTTTCAATGCCAAATAGACCTGAAACTGTTAGCATATCCTGTTTGTTAATACTCCAATCAATACCTGCTTTGGTAGTAACAAAATGTGTGTTCCTGTTTCTTTTTGTTTGTTGATTAATGATTGTGCCATTATCAAATGTTCTGGTTACAAATTCATTTTTATTAAGTGTTTCAGTATATAACCAATCTGCCTGTAAAAAAGCGTTCACTTTATTTTTACGATAATTTAAAGAAAGGGAAGGATTGATTTTTGGCGTTGCCTGATATTGTGGACGGATAGTTGGCAGGTTTGCTCTTTTCTCCCACAATGCACCCAAACCTGTTGTGAAACCAACTTTACCATTAAAGCCCTGCTGCTTATTTTTTTTGTAGATAATATTAATGATACCTGCATTGCCGTTGGCATCATATTTAGCTGATGGATTGTTAATGATTTCAATTCTTTCAATGGCTGATGCAGGGATATTGTCTAACCCTGTTTGGCTGCCAAAGCCTGTTAATGCAGTTTGTTTGCCATCAATTAAAATGGCTACTTTATCGCTGCCTCTTAATTCTACTTTTCCATCCTGGCTGGTGGTTACGCCTGGTAAATTCTTTAATGTTTGTAAAACAGAGCCTCCGCTTTGACTGATGTTTGAAGCAACTGAATAAGTTTTTTTATCCATCTTGTTACTTACATCATCTTGCTTTGAGCTAACAACAACCTCCTGCAACTGTTTT
>JAYTDC010000174.1:0-1766 GCA_043736115.1 Segetibacter sp.
TCCAAACAAAGTGCCTGCGCACCACACACCCGATTTTATGCTTGATGAGCGCGGCTTTCTTACAGGGATTAAAGCAATGTTGAACCTGACGATGGATTATATGTATATGGCGAAGTAACAATAGACTAAAAAGAAGATGAAATACAGAATTGTAAAATTCAAATTTATCATAGTAATTGGTTTTGCCTTTTTAAGCAATATCGCATGGAGCCAAAAAGCTGGCAAATCTCCACAATATTTTGGGGATCCTATTTTAACAGATTCTCTTTCCACTATTTTTATTCCAACAAGATATAGCCAAGAACTTTTGTCAGCTAACAAAATTGCACTCTGGGGTAATTATTATTCTAATATTATAGTTTATGATTACAAAACCGATAATTACAAGAAGCTATTTTTATCTGATACTTATGTCGAAGCATTTAAGGAAAGGCAAAGGTTTAGAGATGACATAGTGAAGGACAACAGATTGAGCAATATTACTGACAATTGGGTATTCCTACTCGTGAAAAATTTAGATTATAATGAGAATGGTAAAATTGACGAAGACGATCCGTCAATATTATTCGTCTCTACCATCAAAGGAGAAGACTTAAAAGCGTTAACAACAGAGACCATAAACGTAGTTTCGATTGACATTTATAATGAACAAGGTTTTGGATTAATTAAATTCCAAAGAGACACCAATAATGACAAATCATTTAAAAAAGAAGACAATGATTTCTATTTTAAAAAAATTAGTTTGAGCAGTCTAATATTTGGAAGCGCAATAGAGATAAAATAAGTAGACCTTTTTTAGAGTATAAAGTTCACACGACCACAATCAACCACAAGCGAGATCATAAATACTAATCACATTCTTGTATCTATATTTTTTCGATATTGCACTAGTGTAGTAACAATTAAATCCTTGCAACAATGCTTTTTGGGTTCGACCCCGATGGGGTCGTATGTATATAGTAGAAATAGGGCTATAAACATACGACTCCTACGGAGTCGAACAGAAATGGCACGAAGGTTCATGATCCCTGTTACATTTAATATGTTGCGTAATTAAATTTTCCCTACACTAGTACATGATCCAAGACTACCTAAAAAAAATTGCAACCACTACCTCACAAGGCGATGCCCGCGAAGAAAGTTACTATGCACATCTTTCCTCCTTTATAGAAATATTTGCTGATAACATTGGCAAAAAGAAAACTCAGATCACAACACTGCCAAAGAAAACCGAAGCAGGTAACCCAGACTTTCGGATATGCGATGGTAAGCAGTCCATTGTGGGGTCGTCATTAATCAGAAAAATTATTTTGATGGCATTACATCTGAAGTATGGAACTACACAATCGGAGGGTATCAAGTATTACATAATATTTAAAGAGCCACCAGGAAATGTTAATGGAAGACCCTGTGCACTATTGTAAAATCATTACCGCTTTATCTGAGACAATCAGACTGCAACAAAAAAGTGATGACTTATATATAAAAATTGGAATAAAAATTATTTAATTTTAAAACAATGAAAGAAACTATTAAACAAGCTAATTATAAATATTTGTTGTATGTCGGATGCAAAAAACATCTACTTTTAAATATTGAGACAAACGCTAAAGAAATTTTCTTTTCAAATAAAAATCATGCTTCGTGGGGGTTAAAATATAAAAATACTCATTTGGAATTCGTTTCGAGTTTGGGGGCAATTGGATAATGGAAAAATACCTTATGGCAACTGCGCTTGCAGAAACAATTTTAATTCAAGAGAAAAC
>JAYTDC010000175.1:0-12344 GCA_043736115.1 Segetibacter sp.
CCTAAACCCAAACCGCCACCTATTTTATAACAAAGTCTCCAATCATAATTTGTAAATTGAAAGGTGTAATAAGCTACAACAGCGCCAAACAAACCTATAACTGCAACCAATGATGTACCCAAACCTCTTTTGTCCTTGTGCAAGAGCTCACTAACAAGTGTAATTCCGGCACCTAACTCACCGGCAAGACCAATACCGGCTGCAAATCGAGCCCATGCATATTGTTCAACCGTTTGTACATATCCTGTAATGAAATTTGCAATTGAGTATAATGCTATAGACCCAAACAACACACTTAAACGACCCCTTTTATCCCCAAGTATACCCCAAAAGAAACCACCAATCAACAACCCTATCATCTGATGGTTGATAATGCTAGTACTTGCCTTTATCACTGCTGTTTTGTCAGCAAGCAAAACACCTAAACCTTGCAAACTAGGTTCTCGGACTATTGTAAAAAGTAATAGATCGTAAATGTCTACAAAATAACCAAGCGCAGCTACAAGAACGGGTATAGATAAAATGCCTACAGCCTTATTATTCATTCTATCTCAGTTGTAGATTCTGTTTTTTTTGTACCAAGAAATATTTTGGCTAATACCGGAAGAGTGGTGATTAATATTATACCAATTACAATAACCTCAAGGTGCTTTTTGAGATCAAAACCAAATTGGTTAAAGATAATTTTTTGAAGAAAATGTCCGGCAAATAACATACTTGTAACCCATGCTACACAACCAATTACGTTATAAAAAGCAAATTTCTTTTTATCCATATCTACTACACCGGCTATAATAGGCGCAAATGTTCTTACAATTGGAAGAAACCGTGCAAATATTATAGCTGCACCCCCATGCTTTTCATAAAAATCATGTGCCTGATTTAGGTATTTACGTTTAAATAGTAAAGAATCTTTTCTATGGTAGATAAAGGGTCCACTTTTTCTACCAAACCAGAACCCTACAAAATTTCCGAGAATACCCGCTATTGAAATAAGAACCATCAAAATTAGTAAATCAAGAAAATCATTTCCTGTATGCACAAATTCATTTGCGAGTTTATCGCTGTAAATGCCGGCAACAAAAAGCAGGCTGTCTCCTGGTAGAAAAAAGCCTGCAAACAATCCTGTTTCTGCAAAAACAATAAACAGCATTATCCAGAGCCCGCCGTGAGTGATATAAAATTCCGGATTAAGTAAATCTTTGAATTGAATAAATAGTAAATGTGTCAAGGGGTTTAGTGTTTAATGTTTAGTGTTTAAGCCAACTTTTTATTGTTACTGTTTATTTATAATCACTAATTTTTACAAACTTATCAAAAATCATGATTCATGTTCAAGTGAATTTTCCCATTTGCTTACAACCGTGGTGGCTAATGCATTTCCCAAAACATTTGTCCCGGTTCTAAACATATCGCAAAAATGATCTATTGGCAAGATTAAAGCAATTCCTTCTGGTGGTATTTTAAACATGGCACAGGTGGCTGTAACAACAACTAAAGATGCTCTGGGGACACCTGCAATTCCTTTGCTGGTAAGCATTAATACTAACAACATGGTTATTTCTGTTCCTATATCTAAATGAATGCCGTAAGCCTGTGCTATGGCAATACTTGCAAAAGTCATATACATCATACTTCCATCAAGATTAAAAGAATAACCAAGAGGTAATACAAAAGCAACAATTTTATCCTTGCACCCAAATCGTTCAAGTTCTTCTGTTAGTTTTGGAAAAACGGCTTCGCTACTAGTTGTACTAAATGCTACCAATAATGGTCCAGATATTCTCCTAAGCAAAACCGGTAATCTTTTTCCCAATACAACAAAACCAACTGCAAGCATTATTATCCATAGAAGTAAAATTCCAAGCACGAACTCGCCAAAGTAAAAACCATAAAATTTGAATATTTCAAGTCCGTTAGTGGCTATAACCGCAGATATAGCACCAAATACACCCAAAGGTGCAAAGTTCATAACATAGGTGACCATCTTAAGAATGACATGGGCAACTGCATCTAAACCCTTTACTATAAATTTTCCATAATCGCCTAAAGCAGCAGTGGCTATACCAAAGAAAATACTGAAAACAACAATCTGCAATATTTCATTTGAGGCCATGGCTTCAAAAATACTTTTTGGGAATACATGCTCAACAAACTTTTGTAAGGAGAAGCCTTCTGTTTTACCAATAATATCATTAGCGGCGTCAGTGTTGGCAGAAGAAAGGTTTATTCCATAACCTGGCTCAAAATAGTTGACTAACAACATTCCTAATGTTAATGAGATTAATGATGCTGAAACAAACCACAACAATGATTTGCCTCCTACTCTGCCAACAGTTTTAAGGTCGCCCAATTTTGCAATACCAACTACCAAAGTTGAAAAAACAAGCGGCGCAATAATCATTTGTACCAATCTTAAAAAAACTGTGGTCAACAATTTTATATTGGTAGAAAATGCTGCACGGGTTGCTTGTGGATAGTTTTGATTTATGATATAACCTGTTATTATACCTAAAACCATAGCTACTAAAATGTAAAGCGTAAGTCTGTTTGTTGAACGGGGACGATTCGTATCCATTAAGTAAATAGCATTTGGTTTTAAAGATGCAATATAAAACCTTAATTGATCAATTCAATTTGAAAATGGTTAACAATTGCGTACTTATTGTTATTGAAGCTAATAAGGCATAAAGAAAGAGTTTACAATAAGTATAAAAACTCAACACTATTCAATAAAATCTGTATTTTTCCACCTCTTTAAACAAAACAAACTATGAGTCTATTTGTCAAAAAGCCCATGAATGTTTTAATGGCTGAAGCTGCTGATACCGAGAAAGGGTTGAAAAAAACCTTAGGTGCAGGTTCATTAATTGCCTTAGGAATTGGTGCTATCATAGGTGCAGGGTTATTTTCTATTACAGGATTAGCAGCCGCTAATAATGCAGGCCCTGCAATTACTATTTCATTTATAGTTGCAGCCTTTGGTTGTGCATTTGCAGGTTTGTGTTATGCAGAGTTTGCATCTATGATTCCTGTTGCAGGAAGCGCCTACACTTACTCATACGCTACCATGGGCGAATTTATAGCGTGGATCATAGGTTGGGATCTGGTATTGGAATATGCTGTTGGTGCTGCTACTGTTGCTATAAGCTGGAGCCGCTATTTAATAAAATTTTTAGAAGACTTTGATATTCATATACCCGCATCATTAGCTACCGGCCCGTGGGACGGTGGCATTATTAATGCCCCTGCAGTTTTTATTGTGGTAATAGTGAGTCTGTTACTAATTAAAGGTTCTAAGGAGAGTGCTTTTGTAAATGCCTTAATTGTATTGGTAAAGGTTGCGGTTGTACTTACTTTTATCATTTTAGGCTGGAAATATATCAACAAGGGAAATTACACTCCCTACATACCTGATAATACGGGCACATTTGGTGAGTTTGGATTTAGTGGAATTATAAGGGCTGCTGCCATAGTTTTTTTTGCATACATTGGGTTCGATGCTGTTTCTACTGCTGCACAGGAAGCTAAAAATCCTAAACGTGATATGCCAATAGGTATTTTAGGTTCACTTGCTATATGTACCGTTCTCTACATTTTGTTTGCACACGTAATGACAGGTGTAACAAGTTATACTTCATTTGCCGGAAAAGATGGTATAGCACCGGTTAAAGTTGCAATAGACCATATGGGTACCATGAATGCTGCGGGTGTTATACAGCCGGATTATCCATGGCTTAATCGGGCAATTATTGTTGCCATTTTAGGAGGATATGCTTCTGTAATATTGGTGATGTTAATGGGACAAAGCAGGGTATTCTTCTCTATGAGTAAAGATGGATTACTTCCTCCTGTATTTCATCGTGTACATCCAAAATTCAGAACACCGGCAAAATCAAATTTATTGTTCATGGCATTTGTAAGTTTGTTTGCTGCATTTGTACCTGCAAGAGTTGTAGGCGAAATGACGAGCATAGGTACATTATTTGCCTTTATTTTGGTGTGTATTGGTGTGTGGGTATTACGTGTTAAGCAGCCCGACATACAACGTGCTTTCAAAACGCCATTAGTTCCCTTGGTTCCTATTTTAGGTGTTTTTGTTTGCTTGTTTATGATGGTTTTTTTACCTTTAGATACATGGATTCGATTAATCGTTTGGATGCTGATAGGCTTTGATGTTTATTTGTATTATGGCATTAAAAACAGTGCATTGTCTGATCATTTACCTGCAACGCATTCAAGAGGACGAAGAATTGTTTCTGTAATTGGAATATGCCTGGTAGCTCTATTGTTTATAGTAGCTATTATTCATCATCTTACAACAGAGGAATCTGATTGGGGCTTGTTTATATTCTCACTTTCATTTGCTGTGCTGCATTTGATTTTATACGCTTTAAAACTAAAACCAAAAGTCCAATAAATTTTAAACCGCCTAATTAGGGCGGTTTTTTTCTGTTTCTATATACCCATCAATGACTCTATCATGAACAGGTTCGGAATGTTGATTGGCTTAGGAATGTTGATTACAATTTCCTGTAGTAAAAAAACCATAACACCTTCAGATAACACCCCTACAACTTCTGATACATTGGTTGTTCGAGGTGCCGATCTTTCATTTCTTCCCGAAATAGAACAAGCAGGAACTGCCTTCTACGATAAAAATGGAAAAAAAAAGGATGCGCTAACCATTTTGAAAGAAAATGGCTGCAATACTGTCAGAATAAGGCTATGGCATACCCCTTCCAATTTTCATAGTAGCCTGCCAGAAGTCATTGTTTTTGCAAAAAGAATCAAGGCAGCAGGTCTCAAGGTTTGGTTAGACTTTCATTATTCAGATACATGGGCCGATCCCGGCGCTCAATCAACTCCGGCTGCATGGCAATCATTAAATTTCATAACACTTCAAGACAGTGTTTATAATTATACTGCAAGGGTTATGTCTATCATTCAACCGGAGTATGTACAGATTGGCAATGAAATAAACGGTGGATTCTTGTGGGATTCAGGAAGAATAAACAATTCAACCAAATTCATTTCATTACTAAAAAAAGGATGTGCAGCAGCACGAAATAGTTCACCTTCGGCAAAAATTATTATTCATTATGCTGGGTTAAATAATGCTTCATCATTTTATGACTTACTTAGAAATAACAGTGTGGATTACGATATAATTGGCTTGTCCTACTACCCCATTTTTCATGGATTGAGCCTAAGCAATGTGAAAACGACAATCGACGGCTTAACTAATGCTAATAACAAGTCTATACTAATTGCTGAAACAGCTTACCCGTTTACATTAGGTTACAACGATTTCACTAATAACATTGTAGGCCTGCCTACCCAATTGGTATCTGGCTATCCTGCAAGTGCAGACGGTCAAAAAAACTTTCTACTGGCATTAAAAAAAATTATTCAGGACAACAGCAAAGGCCTGGGCTTTTGTTATTTGGGAACTGAATGGGTATCGTTTAAAGGCACAACAGCTACTGATGGCTCATCGTATGAAAATCAGGCCCTGTTTGATTTTACGAATAAAGCATTACCTGCAATGGAGGTTTTCAATAAATAGAGAAATGCGTTTGTATCTTTACCACTTATAGTTTGTTTATAATGAAAGAAGAGTTAGAAAATTGGGAAAAGAAATCAGCGGAGAATCAAAAGCAATACAAGCAGTTCTTACAAAAAGCTGATAAAAATAAAGTATTAAAATTGCTTCCCGATTTGCACGAAGAAGCTTTTGAAAAGATTGATTGCCTGCAATGCGCCAACTGTTGCAAACACTATTCTCCCAGATTTAAGACACCTGATATTAAGCGCATCAGCAAGCATTTAAAGATGAAAGAAAGCAACTTCATAGACACCTACCTAAGATTAGATAATGAAGGAGATTATGTAGCAAGAACTGCACCCTGCCCATTTCTTGGTGCTGATAAATTTTGCAGCATTTATGACCAAAGACCCAGCGATTGCATACGTTTCCCTTATACTGACGAAGATGTATTGCTAAAAAGAACCCAGTTGACTTTAAAAAATTCAACCTTCTGCCCCATCACTCATTTTGTACTTGAGAAATTGATTGAAAAGACAAAATAGGTTTAAGCTGGTTTTATAAATAATCCAGAAGGGCATTACTTTCATTTTGCTATTCGACTAAATAATGCGGAATAGCTTTTCAGGCATTTACTTAACAATTATTAAAAAAACAATTGGAATAATCAAGAATTAGGTTATCACCCCATAAAGATTTGAACAATGAATGAAAGGTTTCGAAAACTCCCATTATTGTAAAATCCGTTTTTATTTTTTTACAACAGTTTGCGTTTATGGCTATGTATATGAAAAAGTATAGTGTTACAAATCGCTATATGATGATTGAAAGTTGTTAATATAAAAAGGCTGATTTTTTAATCACTATTTCTCTTGGTAAAACTTCCTGTCAAAGCTCCAAATCCACTAACTAAACCACCGATAAATGCAGTAATGAGGATTAGCAAAAGCGTGTTACCGCCAAGCGGTAAAATGTTTGCGACCTTTTGAGAAAGTATATGTTCATTTTTAAAATCAATGAAAGATGCCTGGCCTGCCCACAATAAAAACAAACCGAGGAAGCCACAGAAAAAAGCTTTCCACGGCTTTTGGTGTATAAAAACTGCTACAATAAACGAAGCAATAGCTATGGACCACCATGGAAAAAAAAGGCTTTCTGCAAATGCTAATAATGCTGTTAATAATATCGCAACAATAAATTTCATAGTAGGTTGATTTAGGCTTTATCGAATGTCATTTTCCATTTCATCTTGTCACTTTTTACTGCAGCTTCTTTATCTATAAACAATAAAGTAAAGTATTTTCCAGCTACCCAATAATCTATAAAATTATCATAGTACTTACTGCCCGGATTACCACTTTGTCCACCGGGGTAAACTCCATAAGCTTCAGTGGTACTACTTAATTGAACGATCATTCGCCAACTAGGCCCATGGTCAGAAGTTGTTGCATTGATAATACCCTCACCACCACCAATGGGTAAGTGTAGCCTGCCCAATGCAGGAATTTTAAGTAAATGCCGTACACCTGTATTTTTATAATTTCCCCAGGGTAGGCTGCCATCTGCATCTGCACTTTTTATTTCACTAACAACTGATTTCCATGATTTCAAAACCATATCCGCTATGGTTTCTGTTTCTGACGTATTGATATCATCTGCATATTTGTAACTGCTATCTTTTAGCAAGCCCTCTACCAACGTAATTTCATCGGGCCAAACTACAGGTAAATCGGTTTTGGAAAATTCATCCTGGTAAATGTTATTAGATAAACTTTCCCACCATAGCTTAAAGATTGCAGGGCCTGTCTCATTGATATCGTTATTTAAATTCCAGTTTTTAAAAGCATCAAAGTACTTGCTTTCATCCTGATTTAACTGGCTTTGATTAATGTATTTTAATAGAATTGGCCGGGCCATTTCAGCAAATAAATTGTAATTGTTATTTTGCAAATGCTGCATATCATCTATAGTGATACCATTCATTTGATTAAGCAAACGATTAATTATTTTACCCCTGAAAATGGTTGCATCTCCGGCAAGGTAATAAGGATACGTTACGTCTGTAGCCATTTGATTGGCACTGCTGACAAAACCCATTGCAGGGTTTACCATCATTGGGTTTTCATCAGCCGGTATAAATCCTTGCCATTGATAAGAACTATCTGAACCCGGCATTAAAAAATCACCTTGTTGTTTCCATTTTGCAGGAAATTGTCCTTGTTCTTTTATGGCTATATCACCCGACTTACTTGCAAAAATAAAATTTTGTCCCGGTGTCTGATATGTATTGATAGCATCTAAATAATCTGTGTATCCTTTCGCATGATTAAGCTTATTAAACGTCAATAGTTCATTACTGGGATCATGTGCTTTCCAACGAAGTGCATAATACTTACCATTGTGTAGAATGTTTTCATAATGCTTGTCATACATTACAGGTCCCCAAACGGTCATGGCAATTTTTTCATGTACTTCCGAACTATCCTTTACATTGATTACTTCATCTCTAAAAGTAGAAGATACCCAGTTATCATTGTACCAATACTCCTGCATGGTACTGTCTTTAAAAGTGATTTCGTAGTAATCCTTTACATCTCTTCCGGCATTGGTTACACCCCATGCAATGCTATCGTTGTATCCAATAATAACAGACGGTGCACCCGGGAATGAAACGCCGTAAACATTACATCCCGGAGCAGATAACTGCATTTCGTACCATAGTGACGGTAGGTTTAGGCCAAGATGTGGGTCATTACAAAGAATAGTTGCACCACTTTGAGTTTTACTACCAGCTACCGCCCAATTGTTACTGCCATTTCTCTTATCAGGCTGAATAATGCTATTTCCGTTTTCAGCCCCATTTGTATGAAAATAATTAGAATCCAGACCTGTTGGTGGTGTAATGGTTATTCCAGGTGTAGCAAATGCAGTTCCAACTGGAATAATTGGATCAAGACTATCTTGAGTTGCTGGAAAAAGTTGCTCCATATCTCCCGTAGAAAGAAAACCTTTCATATTGGTTTTTTCAAAGTCAGTATCATAACCTGCAAGGTCAAAACACATGTATTTTAGAAATAGTTGCGTCTTAAGATTTGTCCACTTCTCGGGCTGATAATTCAGCAACTTATATTCCAAGGGATACTGATTTGGTTTTAAATCTACAATGTAGGCATTAACACCTGCAGTATAGGCATCCAGTTCATTTTTGGTAATACTATCAGCCTCAAGTGCCTCAAGCGATTTTTCGGCGCCATACACCATGCCCAGCCTTCTGAAAAATCGATCAATCTTTAGAAAGTTGGTTGTACCGTTCTTTGTTCCAAAAATTTCGCTTAACCTACCTCCTGCAGCGTGTGTCTGAAATTCCATTTGCCAAAGGCGAAATTTTGCATGCAAAAACCCCTGAATAAAATATAAATCTTTTTCATTGTCAGCATAAATATGCGGCACTAGTCTTTCATCAAAATAAACCTCTGCATTGCCCTGTAAGTCAGGAAATTTCAGGGTAGCATTAAAATCATTTTCGATAGGTTCAGCATTTTGCCAAAAACCATGTTGCGGACTTAAAAATGCCCCAAAACAAGGCGTTTTTGCACCACTAAGTTCAAGAGGTATATTCAAAACTATTATTAAGCCAATAGTAATTATTAGTGAAATAATAAATGGTATGATTCGCATAATTAACAATTAGTGGCTAAAAGTACAATACAACAGCAATAGTTCTATACAAAAAGTTGGTTTAGAAAAATGATACTTCAAATTAAACATACATCTGTAGATAATATTGAAGCTTTTACAGGATATAATATATTGTCTAATATTACCCCCTCTATTCAACAGATTATAGAATCAAAAATTGACAACTTATAATTTTAGTAAAATTTAAACTTTAAATCCATTCCTCGTGAAACACAAATTATTATTGCTTCATTTATGTATAATTGTTGCTTTTACAGCATTTTGTCAAACAAAAATTCCAATTGATTCTGGTATTAGTTATCAAGGTAAATTAGTAACTATCTGTACCAAAGTGTATGGTAGTAAGGCTTTTGATAAAGTTACTTTATTAAATCTTGGAGCAAAGTTTCCTAATAGCTTACTAACTATTGCTATTTTTTAAAAGGACATTGCAAACTTTCCCTCATCTCCTGATGTTTTATACTTGGGTAAAAATATATGTGTTACAGGTACTATAGAGTTGTATAAAGGAAAGCCTGAAATAATAGTAACAGAACCTATTCAAATTGAAATTATAAAAAAAGATGACGAGGAAAGCCGGTAATTTTATTCAAGTATTTTTTGAGATTAAATGGAGCATCAGTATCACATAACATATGTCTTATTGTTGAATGAACGATTGCATAGTTATTTGATTTTTGTTTTTATTTTTACCAACAACAAAAATATTATATGCTCATTTACTTTGAGTTTGAAGAGAAAAGAAGAAAGGCTGATTTGCATTGGCCAAAGTCAGAAGAAAAAATTGTAATTCATCTTATTGAACCGGAAATGACTTCATGTTTTCCTGCTGATTTATTTTTTAAACAGAATGATTTTAGTAAGATCGTTTTTGAGATTGAAGATAACGCTAATAAGCGATTGATTGATTTACAAAACACAATAAGGAGACGATTACAGGAAATGGTAAATACAAAATAACTATTGATTTTAACTAAAAATAATACTGTAATCACACTAATAAAACGCATTATTCAGTATCATTGTTGAATCAATTGTTAATCCACATTCATGAGAAGGTATATTGCTTTGTTAATTATACTTATAATTCATAACCATGCATCTTATGCTCAATTTTATAAATCAATTATACCCTCACCGGAGTTTACCAAAACACTCGAAAAAATTGTTCTTGATTTTAGATATAATTTCAAAAATATTAAGGGCAACAGTCTAATGCAGGAAGGTGGAACAGAATCTTTTGAATCTTCATTAAAGCTGCCCGGTTCCCAAGATTGTTCTATAACCTATTACAGTTCTAAAGTTGATACATCTGCAAGTTGGCAGGCAATTTTGTATAAAGGAACAGACTATCAGGAAGCTGTTCGTATCTATCAAAATGTTTTCAGGATGGTTAAAAAAAGTCATCTCAATTGGATAGACCGAACCCTAATGCGGTTTACAGGAAGCTATGAGTCTCCTAAAGCGGAAATAGGTTTTGCTACAAGCATTTTACAATTGGATGTAGAAGATATACGATATAAGAAATTTGCTGCTGAAATTGAATTGGTTAGCAACTCTTATGACAATTTTGAAGTACATCTGAATCTGCAAAACAGGAAGAATGATAATGAGCAATTTTAGAAAAATAGAAGTAATTGTTTTCAATTATTGTAAATTGTTGAAAAACCATTAGAAATTCCCTTCATCACTGAAACATAGGTCTACAGTTTATTCCTTATTTTAACCGGATATGCAAAAAATGAAATTTGCATTAAAATAATAAAATTTATTTGACTTTAAATTGATAGTAAGAATGATTTGATTTACATTCACAATTCAAATTTTTTTATGAAGAAAACTTATACGCTTGCCATTTTTGCATTGTTATTTTCCTTGGGAAACATCAATGCACAGCAGATTTCTGATCCCACAATCAGAAAAGATAATACAATAATACGCTGTTACACCACACAAGCTATGTTAGAAGATAGGGCTTTGCGTCCCGGTGCAGAAACAGATACACAGTTTGAGTCATGGATGAGTGCTCAAATAGCAAAAAGAAAATCAGCAAAAACTACTACTGTTAATTACACTTTGCCTATAATATTTCACATTATAAGTGCAGGCGAAGCTGTAGGCACTTCTCCAAACCTGGATGCTAGTTTTATTAAAGCACAGGTTATGCTGCTAAATCAAACGTATGGTAATCAGGCGGGCAGCCCTTATGCGGTCTCTGCTAATTCCGGACTTACTTTCGCTTTAGCGCAAAAAAATCCATCAGGAACAGTATTGGCAGAACCGGGAATTGACAGAATAAACAGAGTAACAAAAGGTTGGACAGATTATGGTACTACAGGGTGGGATAGAAGCTACGTAGAATCAACTGTAAAGCCAGGAAGTACATGGGATGCAACACGATATATAAACGTATGGGTTATGCCGGGTCTTGTAAGTGGTACTAGTACTTTGATAGGTTATGCTACCTTTCCTGCAAGCAGTGGACTACCCGGTCTCAATAGTACCGAGACAACACCACTTGCGGGTGTTGCTATTATAACCTCATCTATTGGTAGTAGTTATACAAAAAGTAGTTGTGCACCAACAAATCCCTATACCACAGGCAAAAGTCTTGTACATGAATTTGGTCACTTTTTTGGACTAAGACACATTTGGGGCGATGCAACCTGTGGGGATGACTATTGTAATGATACACCTGCATCTGAATCAGCGAATTATGGAGTTTATTACCACCCAAAATCTAACACCTGCGGCACTCCTGATGAAATGTTTGAAAACTATATGGACTATACAGACGATGTGATGCTTAATACATTTACCGCCGATCAGGTAGCACGTATACAAACCGTAATGCTAAATAGTCCCCGCAGAAATACTTTGCCTACTTCTAATGCAGGTTTTGTACCGGTTGTAGGCAGTAATAATGTTGCCTTTATAGACTATTGTGTTGATTCGCTTAGCATTCCTGAAACGGGGGTAAAAAGTTCCGGAAATCAATACTACAGGGATCTTTATGTTAATGTTACTACTGAAGACAAAGCTACCGATGTTGCTACAGTTACTTTTACAACAGCAGGTACAGCAGTTAATGGGGTAG
>JAYTDC010000176.1:0-6574 GCA_043736115.1 Segetibacter sp.
TGTTCGGTTATACTTCCTGTTACATTACTAAATTTCAAAGTAACAACTAAAGAATGTTACACAGATATTAATTGGCAAACAGCCAACGAACAAAGCAACAAAGGCTTTTACATAGAACGCAGTAAAAATGGTGAAGCTTTTAATCCTATTGCATTTAAGGAGAGTATGGGCAATAGTACCCAAATAACATTGTACCGGTTCAAAGATTTGACAGCTGAAAAAGGTCAAAATTTTTACAGGCTAAAACAAATAAACTTTGATGGAAAAATCTCTTACTCAAAAACTATCTTTGTAAACAACACTTGCAGCAAAAAAGATGTAATAATTTATCCAAACCCAGTAACTACTACTTTTACAATTAAGTCCAGTTTAACAGGGCGAAAAACCGTTTGTGTTTATAATATTTATGGGCAAAAAGTAAAAGAATGGAATAATAAAATATCCCAACAAAAATATGAAGTTAGCGACCTTTTTAGCGGAACATATACGGTTATATTGAATGGAATTGAAAGGATGAATTTCATTAAACTGTAGCATAGTTGTATACTTTTGGTTTCAAAAAAATTAACCAGTCGCTTATTACAACTTAATAAACAAACCAACTTCCACGAAAAAAGAATTAGTAAGCTTTTCGGTTTTATATGTTGATCCATTATTAAGAGAAAAAGAAACAGGATTAACTGGAATAGTATATGTTGGAGTAAAATAGAGTCCTAATTTCTTTCCTTCATATTTGATTGGAGCTGATACCTCATATTCTAAAATTCCAAAACCCTTTTTAATTATTATAGGTTTAATAAAAGGATCACCAGTTATTATGGCTCTTCTTCTTGAAGCATACTTAATGTCAGTAGAATATGTTATATAAAAATTGTTTGTTCCGGCATTCATTGTTACTGATGGTTCAAAAGACCACTCGTCATTATTATCCAATTGAAAATAACGTTCAATTTCCAGACCTGTGACTATATCAGCTTTTGCGGAAAATATACCATACACCTCTCCTGTAACAGTTATTATGTCTGCATCGTAAGAAATATTAGTTCCTATATCTGCCCTCAATATTGACTTAACAGAATTGCCTTTGCTATTTGTTAAATACTTATTTGCATAAACCTCTGTTTCTAACGAGCTGTCTTTATTATAAAAAATGTAACATGCCCCTATCGTTCCAATGTCAATCCTTGATTGTTTGCTAATAGGAAGATAAGAAAACGAAGCATCTGTATAAAAGCCCGATTTATTTACATAACGAATTGCCGGTGTCAGGTAATGTACTATAGAAGAATCCTTTCTTCCATAAAAAATTTAATTGGAAAGATAGTTAAGAGATATTTTAAAAAATGAAAATGATTGATCAGAAGAATCAAATACATTTTTATCGGTAGCAGTGCCTATAGTCTGTGCATTGACAATAATAGTAAATAGCAAATTACTATTAAAATAAATTACTTTTTTTTAAAAAACAACCGTTATATAAATATAGATAGAGCAAGTTAAAATAATTAAATGACCTCATTTAATACAATCGCAATTATATAAAATCCATTACGAAACTTAAGCCTCACCATCATTCATTAATAGTTTTGATTACTTTTTTTAAAGACTATTACAATTAGCTGAACCTCCATTTGTGTATTATAATGGTTCGTTCATGTACTAAAGTTTATTGCACCTGTTTTACCCTATTACTTTTGTTCAGTAAATAAAAGAGGAGGATAAATAGAATTTAAAATTCACCCCCCCTTATAAAAAAAACTTTTAAATAAAACGGACCAAGCCGAAAATCCGATTAAAGAGTAGGCAATTCTAAAACTATAGAAATGAAAAAACAACTACTGAAAATCGCAGCCATTGCTACCGTAATTATGATTGGCTCTTTTCAAGCATCCAATGCACAAACTAACACCTTCCCTGCCACGGGTAGTGTAGGTGTAGGAACGTTAACTCCAAATGCATCAGCAATAATGGATCTAACATCTACCACACAAGGGGCCTTGTTACCAAGAATGACATCAGCTCAAAAAAATGCAATTGTAGCCCCTGCTACAGGCTTGCTAATATTTCAAACAGATGGTACAAAAGGCATTTATATGTACTCAGGTACAGGATGGTACCCTGTATCAACTTCCGTTGCCACTTTAGCAACTAAAGCCTTAAATAACCTTGCGGCCGTTGCAATCAACACAAACCTTACCCCTGCTACAACAGGAACAATAGATCTTGGGTCTGCTACAAAAACATGGAGAGATCTATACGCAACAGGAAATGTAAATGCAGGTAATGTTAATGTTAACACAGGAAACCTAAACATGAACTCTGCTGCAAGCACTATTCAGTTTGCTACGCCTTCAGCATCCAGCAATGGTATGATGTCTATGTTCCCTTCAGGCACACTAAACGCTGATCGTATGGTTATTCAACATTCACCTGCATTTTCACGATGGGGGTTGCAATATCAGGACGGAACTGATAAATTTAATTTCCTTTCAGATAGTTTTCCTGTTCTTACGGCAGATTTGGGAAGCCGTAAAGTTGGGATAGGTACCAATGCACCTGGTTATATACTTGATGTAAACGGAAGATTAAGATTGAGAAATGAAGGTAATGGCACCAGCACAACTGCCGGTATCTGGTATAATAAAATGGACAATTCAAGCGTAGCAAATTTTGTAGGAAATCTTAACGATAGCTTATTTGGCATATATGGTAACACTTCCGGTTGGAGATTCTTTTTCGATCACAAAAACGGCAACATGGGTATAGGTGCAAGCAATCCTAAAGTTGCACTTTCCTTTCCTGCTGTTACCGGAAAGAAAATTTCATTGTATCCCGGCGGATCGGGTGATGTAGGAATGGGCGTTTATGGAAATGAATTCAGACTTCATTCAGATTATTCAGGTGCTGATATCACATTTGGATATGATAATTATAATAGTGGTTTTACTGAAAGAATGAGAGTAAAAGGAGATGGCAGGGTTGCAATTGGAACTACAACCCCAGCTAATGGGTATTTGCTTTCTGTAAATGGAAAAGTGATAGCTACCGAAGTACGGGTTGAATCAAAAGTAAACTGGCCTGACTATGTTTTCAACAACGATTATAAATTACTTTCTTTAGAAGAACTTGAAGCTAGTATAAATGCGAACAAACATTTACCCGGTATACCATCTGCATCTGAAATAAAAGAAGGTGGTATTATGTTAGGTGATATGCAAACCAAAACAATAGAAAAAGTAGAAGAAAATACACTTTACATTATTGAGCTAAACAAGAAAATCAAATTGCTTGAAGATAAAATTGAGCTACTAACAAAAGCTGTTAAATAATCTTTTCATATCAATCTATTGATTAACAATTTTAAAACGTAAAGAATATGAAAAGTAAAATAAAACAACTCTTATACTTTGCCATTTGTATACCGGCAACAATGCTTATGATAGCTTATCCCGGAAATAAAGTATTGGCACAAAAAGGCGACAGGCCGCTAAATCCAAAACTGCAGGGATTAGCAAAAGGAGGCAGTACTGCAAATTGGGTTGACTTTAGAGAAGGATCCACACTTAACCCTGTTACAATTTTTACTGATCTTAAAGAAGGATTTGATTTATCTGACAATGATCAAATGAAAGTTATCAAAACAGTAAAGGACGAAATAGGATTTAACCATTACAAGTATCAGCAATACTATAAAAACCTAAAAGTTGTATTTGGCGAATACATAGTTCACCAAAACGCTACAGGATTTGTACAGTCTGCAAACGGTCGTCTTATAAATGGTTTACAGCTTGGCAATACACCTTCTCTTTCTGAAAAACAAGCTTTAGAAAGTGCACTTGGATTTATGAACGCTAAAAAATATCTATGGCAAAATACTGAAATGGAAAATGAATTAAAGCGTTCAGAAAAAAATGCAAACGCTACATATTTTCCTAAAGGAGAATTGGTTTTCGCACCTGCAAAATCTGAAGGACCTACAGCATCTGATTACAAACTTGCATGGCATTTTAAAGTGTATACCGATGATCATAGTGTAATGGCTAAAAGTGTATATGTAGATGCGCTTACCGGAAAGGTGATCAATCATGCTGACATAGCTATGAGCTGCTCGGGTGGCACAGGTGCTTCAGCTTTCAACGGCAATGTATCGGTAAGCACACAGTTAATCGGAGGCTCTTATCGTTCTTTAAATGATTGTCAGACTACTCAAATAAGGGTTTACAACTGTAATGGAGGCGGAGCATCTAATACGTACTATACAGATGCTGACAACACCTGGACTAACCCATCTGCAGTACAGGCTCAATGGGGTGCAGCACAAACCTATAGCTACTATAATGCTAACCACAACCGTCAGAGTTGGGACGGCGCAAATGGAGATATGATTGCTTACAACAACTCCAATGCTCCGGGACTGGGGGTGAATAATGCATGTTGGGGTTGCACAGGCAACAATACCATTTATGGTGCTGGCAGTACTGCTGCTGCAACCGATGACTGGAATACCAATGACATAATGGGCCACGAATTTACCCACGGTGTTACACAAGCGGCTGCAGGACTGGTTTATAGCAACGAATCCGGAGCTTTAAACGAATCGTTCAGTGATATTTTTGGTGAAATGATTGAAAGCTGGTCAGAAGGAAATTGCGACTATTTGGTTGGGGCAGACAGAGGTGCAATAAGAAGCTTTATATCTCCTAACACCTATGGTGATCCCGATACCTATCTGGGTACAAACTGGTACACTGGTGCAGCAGATAATGGCGGAGTACATACCAATAGTGGTGTTCAAAACCGTTGGTTTTACCTGCTATCAGAAGGTGGTAGCGGTACCACAGATTTTGGAGTTCAATACAATGTAACAGGTATAACCCGATTTAAAGCAAGGCTGATTGCATACCGTGGCCTTGATTTGTATCTTACTTCATCTTCTACTTATATAGATGCAAGGGCCGCTTCACTTCGTGCAGCTTATGACCTTTATGGTCAGTGCTCTGCAGAAATCATTGCCGTTGGCGATGCATGGCATGCAGTAGGAGTTGAATCACAATCAGCACAGTTTGTTAATACTGCATGTGGTACCTTTTCAAATGGAGAGTTTGTACAGGCCATATCACAACTAAACAGTGGTGGCAGTGGTTGTGCAACAACTGTAAACTCTGTTACCAACATTGTTTACTTTACAGCACGTGACCGTGTTGTGTTGAGCACTGGTTTTAAAGCAACGGCAGGTTCTAAGTTTATAGCTTATCTTGAACCTTGCTCTTCTACTATGTGGAAGTCGGGTACCGATAATGGTGGAGCAATAATGAGTGATCCCGAAAAAGGTATCAAAAATGTAGTGCCAATGGTTTCAGCAAAAGAAACTATAAAAACTACTTCTACAATTACTGAAAGCATTGCAATTAATCCAAACCCTTTTACCACAAGTTTCGAATTGTCTATCAATTCTAAACAAGATGTAAAGGCACAGGTGACAATATTTAATTCATTAGGATCTAAAGTAAATGAAAAAACAGGCATCAACGTAAACAAAGGTTTCAACAAAATATCTTTTGATGGAACTGCATTGTCAAAAGGTGTTTACATGGTTGAGATTAATATGAATGGTGAAAAATCAGTGAAGAAAATATTGAAAATGTAGTTGGAATTATGAGTGGTGAGTTATGAATTATTAGTAATCAATTCTACACCTAAATTATTCCAAAAGCCGCTTCAGCCTTGTGTTAGAGCGGCTTTTTCTATTTGTAAAAAAGTTGCCTCAATACTTTATTTTGTTGGGGGTAAGCTGTTTGGATTTTGTTGGTAATTGATTTTTTTAAAGCCGATTTTAAGTACTTAACTATCATTCAATCTTTACTTTGTTTATAGGTCACAACTTGCTTCTCATGTTGTATTGAAGTTACGCTTCGCTCAAACTTCAAGCACAAGGAACACTTAGGATAGCTTCGGAGGAAGTAGCTTAAAAAATAAATACAGTTTTTAATATCTGCCTAAGTGTGTAGGAAATATACATAGGCAAAGCAGCTATCATTAGATTGCGTGGTTGCCATAGCATAAGAGCCACTCTAAGGGAAACCTTTTTAAAGAAACCTATTAATAATTTTCGTTTTATGGGTTGGGATAAGTTATGTTACGCTTGGCTTAAACTGCAATAAACACATGGAACACCTAAGCTAGCTGCTACATAAAAAAATTTGGACATTTAATTTTGCCCGACCGCACCTAAGACTCTACAATTGACTGAAATATTCAATACTTTTGAAAATAAACATTTCGCACCTTAATGACACCAATAATCATAATCGGAATAATAATCTTTATTATTTATGTCTCTTCTAATAAGAAAAAACCGAACCAACAAAGCACGACCTACACGAATTCAAATAAAAGACAGAAATCTGAAAAAGAAATAAAAGAAGAATTAGTCCAAAATTTATTAAATAATATAAAAGTAAGAGTGACTACCTCAGAAAGCCAAAAAAACAATACTGACGATTCAATTATTGATGTCACAGACCAATCCTATAGAATAAACTCAAATAGTAATTTGAAAAAATACAGTTGTGGG
>JAYTDC010000177.1:0-11589 GCA_043736115.1 Segetibacter sp.
AGCACAGGATAAACTTTGTAAAATGGTACATTTATTTGTCCAACGAGAAATGAGTTTTCAAGCCATGTTGCTTACCAAAAAAAGTAAGGGTTGAACAAAATAATGTCCAACCCCTTTTTTTGTATAAGCATCAATCTTATTGCTGGCAAGTTGGTCTCCACCAGAGCCTGCTTCCTCTTCAGATTGACAGCGCATATTTATGAATAATAATCCAAAAATTCACCAACCATTTATGTCCACATTGCCTAGATAAATGAGTCTATTTTGAGAAAATGGTGGATCAATGTCCGCCACCACCTGCTAAACTAATTTCACCTTCAGGCTTTTCACTCTTGATTAAAAGCGTTAATCCTGCAGCAATTAATAAAAAGGCACCTGCAAATAAAATTGCATTAGAAGGATTGTTGTTTAAAAAATGCTTGAGGATAAATCCAAACGTAGTTGTTTGTATAAACATTGGTATCACAATCATCATGTTAATAACTCCCATATATACACCGTAACGCTCTTTTGGTATTTTGCTTACAACCATAAGGTAGGGTATTCCCATCATGCTTGCCCAACCAATACCAAACCCGGTGATAGCAGGAAACAGCATGTATTTGTTTTCAATAAAAGGAAATGCAAGCAAGCCAATACCTGCTAGTACAAGGCATCCAAAATGCACCAACTTTGGAGAATATTTTTTTGCAAACCATACCAATCCAAAGGCACATAAAAAGGTCACTATGTTATACCAGCCATTTACCAAACCTGTCCAGCTAACTGCTTCTCCATACAGTTTTTCATTTTGTTGCGGTGTTGTTTTCCATACAGACAATGCAATACTCTTGGACGAATTTTGCCAATAGCAAAAAAGTGCATACCACTGGAATAAATAAACCAATGCCAATTGCCACATAATTTTAGGCATGTTTATAATGGCATCAATTATTTCAATGTTTTGGGCAAATAGAACTTTAATAGTTGGGTGATGTTCAGCATAAGTCAATACACGTCTGTATATTCCTTTAGAAAATATTGCTGGAATTATCAGAACTATCATTACGATATAGGCAACTATTGTGGTAAGGATAGAAAGAAAAAACTGTATTAACGGATGAGGCATGCCTTTGTTTCTTTCATTCAGCAAAGCCAATTCGTCTGCCTCCGGCGCAATTTCGGGAGTAGTCTTAATGCTCCACAAAATAGAACCTATTGAACAAATGGCTCCAAGAAAAAATGAGGCAAATACCCATGTTGGTAGTTTACCTGTTTTACCTACAAATATCAGTGGAAAAATAAATAGCGAAACGTTAGCAAGGGTTTGACCAAAACCTGTAAAAAAGCTTTGAGCCTGAAAGCCTGTAGGCTGTTGATCCGGGTTTAGCTTGTCAGCAATAAATGCCCTGTAGGGCTCCATTGCAGTATTGTTGCCGGCATCTAAAATCCAAAGTAAACCTGCTGCCATCCACAATGCACTGCTAAACGGAAACAGGAACAGGGCAATGCTACAAATCATTGCCCCAATAAAAAAATATGGCGTTCTTCTTCCAAACTTTGGGTGCCATGTTTTATCGCTCAATGCACCAATGATTGGTTGAATAATCAATCCGGTAAGCGGCCCTGCAAGGTTCAGCCAGGGAATTTCATCTGGTCTTGCCCCCAGAAAATCATAGATTGGATTAACGGCGCTTTGCTGTAGCCCAAAACTGTATTGAATGCCAAAAAAACCAACATTCATGTTGATGATACTCCAGAATGATAAGTGGGGTTTTTGCATGGAGGCTTTAGGGTTTAATGTTTAAGGGGAAAGTTTAATGTTCATAATAATACTGATAACTCATAATTCATAACTCATAAATTAGTCGTCACCCACCATGTATTTCCAAATGGATCTTTCACATCCCCTGTACGTCCATAAGGTTGGTCGCTCATAGGCATTACAGATTTCGCACCTGCATCCAATGCTTTTTCATAGGTTTTATCAGCATCAGCTACATATATAAACAACCCGGCAGGTTGTTCCGTAAACTGGTCTGAACTACTAGAAAACATTATGATACTTTCTCCTAGCTGTACTTCAGCGTGGGCTATTGTTTTGTCTGGTTTCAGGCTTTTCATTTTTTCTGTAGCATCAAATACTGAAAGCATAAAATCCAAAAATTTTTCAGCACTGCTTACTATCAGGTAAGGCATTACCTGTTGATAGCCGACGGGTATTGAGATGGATGGCATGGTCGTTTCGTTTTCGCCGTTAAGGTAAAGAATAATTTAGAGTTTTGGGGTTAGGGTTTATTCTTGCACTTCTCCTTAGGAGAAAGCCTGTCCCAATTTTTCTTCGGGAGGTTGGGAGTGGGTTTTTTTTGCGGCTTTTGTTCCTGATTGAGCATCGTTGCGTCGCACACTTCCAAGGACTCACTTTATTGGACTTTTTCCAAGTTTTGTTATTTACCGCAGAGGACACGGGAGGAAAGCCGCACAGAGAAAACACAGAGGGTTTTGCCCGTCATTGCGAACGAAGTGAAGCAATCTGCTGATAGTGATATAAGATGCCTTAATGAATCAGGAGATTGCTTCGTCGTGCCTCCTCGCAATGACGGAAATCCAATTGTGGCGCTGTGCCCCATTGTGCCTTTGTGCCTTCGTGCCTGCCCCGTAAGCAATGCGGGGGTTCAAAATAGTAATCGATATTCAAAGCCCAATAGTAGCACTACCCTATAGACGTGTGACACAACTAAAGCTATATCGGAGAATGAATGCTGGTAACCAAAACAAACTAAATGCTATCTTTATTGAAATAAAACTCATTGTTATGGGCGACAAAGCAAAACATCAAACAGATAAATTGGATACAATACTTTCTGTAAATACAAAAACAGAAAAGGAAGAAGCATTAAGATATGAAGAAACCCATTTTGTGGATACTGAAAAACCGGTTTGGAATTATTCCTTATTTACAGAAGATGATATCATAAACTTTCAACGTGGTACACATTATACCGCATATAAAGTTTTTGGAAATAAACAATTTGAAGTTCTGGGCAGGCGTGGTACTTACTTTGCGGTTTGGGCTCCTAATGCAACTTATATCTCGGTAATCGGGCATTTTAATAAATGGGATACTGAAGTTCATCCCCTTTTTGTAAAGTTAGATAAGTCGGGCATTTGGGAGGGGTTTATACCAGATTTGGTAGAGGGGGAGGCGTACAAATACCACATACATGGCTACAATGGATTGAAGTTGGATAAAGGTGACCCTTATGCGCACTTTTGGGAAAAAAGACCCAACACTGCCTCTGTTACCTGTGGCATTGAGTACAAATGGAAAGACGATAAATGGATGAAAAAAAGGGAGAAGCACAATGCGCTCATTGCTCCGTGGTCGGTTTACGAAGTGCATTTGGCAAGTTGGATGCGTCCCAGTAAGTACGACGAAGAATCTTACAACACTTATGAGCAAATAACGGAACGGTTGGTTCCTTATGTAAAGGAGATGGGTTTTACACATATAGAACTGATGCCGGTTATGGAACATCCGTTTGACGGTAGTTGGGGCTATCAGGGTACCGGTTATTTTGCACCAACAAGTCGTTTTGGTACGCCTGAAGAATTTGCTGCAATGGTTGATGCATTTCACAACGAAGGAATAGGGGTTATTCTGGATTGGGTGCCTTCACATTTTCCGTATGATGCACATGGTTTGTTTATGTTTGATGGTGCACATACTTACGAGTATGCCGATATGCGCAAAGGTTTTCATCCCGACTGGAATTCTTACATTTTTAATTATAAAATGGGGGAGGTGAAGTCTTTTCTCATTAGCAATGCACGGTTTTGGTTCGATAAGTTTCATATAGATGGCATAAGGGTAGATGCGGTTTCTTCTATACTTCGCCTTGATTATAGTCGCAAAGAAGGTGAGTGGGAACCTAATGAATACGGAGGCAACGGCAACCTGGAAGCTATTGCTTTTATCAAAGATCTCAATGAAACCATTTACCGCGATTTTCCTGATGTACAAACAATTGCAGAAGAATCAACCGATTGGCCGGGAATAAGCAAGCCCACTTTTGAAGGAGGAATGGGCTTTGGCATGAAGTGGATGATGGGTTGGATGCACGATACACTTGACTATTTTAAACTTACCCAGTTTGGCCGTCCTTACCATCAGGATAAGTTTACCTTCAGTATGATGTATTTCTACGATGAAAACTTCATGCTGCCGCTAAGTCATGATGAGGTTGTGCATGGCAAAGCAAGCATGATTTATAAAATGCCGGGTGACGAGTGGCAGAAGTTTGCCAGTCTTCGCTTGCTATACACATACATGTTCACTCACCCCGGTGCAAAATTGCTTTTTATGGGTAATGAGTTTGGCCAAACCAATGAGTGGAACTACAAAAGCGAACTACAATGGGAACTTTTGCAGTATGATGCACATAAGTTGCTGCAACATTGCGTTAGAGATCTCAACCTTTTGTATAAGGATGAACCTGCATTATATGAAAAGCAATTTAAACAAAGCGGTTTTGAGTGGATTGACCTTAATCACAGGCAAGATAGCATAATGGTTTACAGAAGGAAAGGGAAAAAGGAGAAAGATGATATTTTAGTCATATTAAATATGCTTCCACAACCCCATTTAGACTTTGAGATAACCGTAAAGGGCAAAAAAAGGTGGGAAGAGGTATTTAATAGTGATGCTGTGAAATATTGGGGAGCGGGTGACGTTTTTAATAATGAAATCCGATCCGAACTTTTGCACAAAGAAGAAAAACTGTACAAAATTATTCTAAACTTACCCCCATTAGCAGGAATAATTTTGAAATAACAGCAAAAAACCTCATTTTGAGCAAGAATATCGGGGCGGTTTCAGTAAATGAACTCTGAAAACCAGAAAATCCCAAATCGATATGAAAAAATTTACCTTCTTTACCCTCCTGATTGTTGCAGTTACAAATGGTTATTGTACAAACGCTGATAGTGCTTCTTTTTATGTAAAGCAAGCCTTGGAGCAAAATCAAAACAATAAAGCTTGGGAAGCAGATAAAAGTTTTCAAAAAGCCATTGCATTTGACCCCACTGATTTGCAAATCAGAATAGAATATGGAAATTACCTCACCGAAAAGCGGAAATTTTTTCTTGCTGTAGCACAGTTTATTAAAGTACTGGAAAGTAATATCAATCATCCAGTTGCTCTTCAAAAAATGACTGAATTAAATTTTCAGTTACACCGTTGGAACGATGTAGTATTATATGGTAGCAAATTGGATTTGGGAAGTACCTATAAGGATTTAAAATATATGTTGGGCAGAAGTTATTATGAGCTTGAAAATTATGGTCAGGCTCAAAAGTACCTGTACGCAGCAATGACTGAAAATCCTAAAAATATTGAAGCGGTTACTTTATTAGGCAAAGTACTTATTGAAATGAGTAATTATAAACAAGCTATAAATGTTTATAATCAAACTCTTGAATTAGATCCTAATAACAATCAGTTGATTTATGAACTTGGGCTGCTTTACTATTCTATGAATGATGAAAAATCTGCTATAAAATATTTTGAGCAAGCCGTTGAAAAGGGTTTGAAGAAAGATTTGGACTATCTTGAAAATTTAGGTATGGCTTATTTAGGTCAGGATATTAAGAAAGGTGTAAAAATACTTGAACAGGTTTTGGAGAAAAAGCCAGGTAATTCTGAAATCTTGTTTCAAATAGGACAGGCTTACTATAAAGCCGAAAAATTTCAGGAAGCAGCTACTACCTATTTTCAAATTTATTCTGCAGATCCATCTAACATACGTGCATTATACATGACAGGTGTAGCATTTCAGAAAAAAGGTGACAAACAAAAAGGTATAGCTTTATGTGAAGAGGCTATTGCAAAAGATCCTTCATTAGCAATGTTGAAAAGTCAAAAATTTTCTTTCTAATTTTTTATAACAAATTTTCTTTCTTTTTGCCATCCTTCTTTAGGATGGCATTTTAGTTTAGGTATTTTGTAACTGAGCAATCATGTTGTGCCTAATTTATTACAAAGACGAATCAATGATTTTAAAAGAGGCACTCTATTTTTTTTATAATTTTTTATACATCAATAAAACAGAACTCTTATAATAGAGGGAATAAGTATTTCAAAGGTTGCAGCATTTAAATATTTTTTTGAAATTAGGAAGATTAGATTTTAATCTGTTAATGTGGTAATGGAAAGAAGCAAATAATATTTCATTCAAAGCATTGTCTTTGCAATAAATCAAAACCAATCTCTATACTAATAAACTATTGTGGTAAAAATGTTCTATTAGTTTTCAGATATGTTTCAAACTCAATCAATGAAAAGCTGCTAAGATTCTGTTGAGCTGTTAATCCCCCTTTTTGAGCAACCAAAACACCGTATCTGATGTCATCAAATCCCATAGTATAGTGTGCATCAGGATCTATAGAAATTAATACACCTGCTTCAGTTGCATCATAAATATGTCGCCAATCAATATCTAAACGGCGGCTATGAGCATTTAATTCTATAACTACTTTATGTTTGGCGCATGCATCTATTATTGTTGCATAGTTAACAGGGTAGCCGTTACGGCTAAGAAGTAATCTGCCGGTCATGTGTCCAAGTATTGTTGTGTAGGGGTTGGCAATGGCATTTAAAAGCCTCATCATAGCCTTTTCTTCAGGCATTCTTAAGTTACTGTGTATAGATGCAATTACAAGGTCAAACGATGAAAGTATTTCATCAGAGTAATCAAGACGACCATCATTAAGAATGTCAGACTCTATACTTTTAAAGATTTTGAACGGTTTATATTTTTCATTAAGTTCATTAATTAAATCATGTTGGGCTTTTATACGTTCAGGATATAATCCGTTTGCATAAAATGCTGTTTGAGAGTGATCGCTTATTACAAGGTATTCGTAACCTTTGGCTATTGCATTTTGAGCCATCACTTCAATTGAGTCCCTTCCATCGCTCCAATCACTGTGAGAATGTATTATGCCTTTAATATCTGCGGTGGTAATAAGTTTAGGCAATTTATTTTCTAAAGCCTGTATTATTGCTATTTCTTTTTCGCGATAACATACAGGTATATAGGGCAATGAAAAATGCTTGAAAGTTTCTTCATCTGAAATATGAGCCGGAATATGATTGCCAAACTTTGTCTGCCAGAACTTTAAAAACTCTGGGCTACAGTTTTTTTCAAACAGCAATGATGAAAGGGTATCAGTATTGGTGCAATGAACATGCAAGATCACATTATCCTCACCTTTAGCAACTATAGTTTTATCAGCTATTTCAACTTTGTAATTGATTGCTATAAAAAAAGCAATTAATTCCTGAACTTTAATGTCGGTAACCCATTCTAGCTTATCAATTATTTCCATCTGACGATTAAAATCACCTGTTATCTCAATTATTTTTCCCGGAAAAGTATCTTTAAGTTTTAAAGAAAACGCTCTTGCAAAATTTTCAATCTGTCCGTATAAATAACTCCCTTGATTAGATAAGTAATAGGTTATTGAATCCTTAATATTTTGTTGGGTTTTTTCTCCAAAACCTTTATATAAAAGCAAGCGATTTTCTTCGCAGGCATACAATAATTCACCTACGCTTTCTATACCGAGTTCTTTCCATATTTTAGCTATTTTTTTTGGGCCTAATCCTTTTATATTTAACAATTCAAATACACCAATAGGTGTTTTTCGGATATAATCATCTAAAACTGATAGTCGTCCAGTTTCTATTTGTTCAATTATTTTTTTGCCCGTATTTTGACCTATACCTTTTAATGAAAATATTTTTTCAGGGGTAAGGGTTGATAATTGAACGGGCAATTTGTCTATTGTGAAAGATGAGGAGGAATAAGATTTTGCCTTAAAACTATCCTCGCCATGTATATCAATGAGTTTGCCTAGAAGTGAAAAGTTATCGGAAATTGCTGCGTTTTCCATTTGTTAAATATTAATGGGGTCTAGAACACTATTTTTTAAGAAAACGGATAAAGTTACAGGATAGCTTTTCCTTTTATATATTTTTTTGTGGAACAACTTTAAATTTAAGATAGGTGTCTCTAAAAATAAAATACAAGGCTTAATGGAAATAACTAATTTTCATTATGCCTTTCATCTGATTGTACTAAAAATATGAGTTAATAAACCAATTTAACCAACTATCCATTCATAGTTAAGGTTGAAGAAAAATATAAGTTAGCAGTAAGGGTATTAAGAAATTATAATAGATATTACTTAAATCATAAAAAACATTCTACTAGTTGTTCATTCTTTTTCAATTCATCCAATTCTTCTATTGTCAAAGGCTTGTTTATAAAATCTATAACAATGTCATATCGGTTGGCTCTAGAGAAATCTTCTGGGTTTACAGTTGAGGAAAGTATTACAACTTTTGTTTCAGGTAGTCTGTCAGCGTATTTCATGAGGTAATCTTCGATAAAATCCCAACCATTAATGACAGGCATATTAAGGTCTAAAAATATAATATGTGGGGGCAGTTCTTGAGATCCTGTTTTTTTATTTTTAAAGAAATTAGAAAACCAGGTTAGCCCTTCCTTGCCATTATTTGAGGTTATAATTTCTCCGGCAAATGCTGCCTTTTTAATTATCATTTCACACAACATTAGTGTAATCTGATCGTCGTCAATGCACATCACTTTCTCTACCATCTCGTTTTAATTTTTAAATGTAATGATGAATGTTGTTCCTTTATCAACTTCACTTTGTACATCTATTTCTCCTCCCATAACGCCAATTTGCGACTTAACAATATATAGACCCAAACCTTTACTATCTGCGTGGTTGTGAAATCGTTGATATAATCCAAATACGCGGTCTTTGTACCTCTTAAGATCTATTCCCAAACCATTATCTGTAAAGTAAAGTTTCACTCCCCCAAAAATCTTTTCACTAGTTAAGGAAATGTGTGGTTTTCGTGTGGGAGAGCTATATTTTACAGCATTTGTAAGCAGATTTAATAAAATACTTTCAAGATAAGTATTGTTGAAATTGACTGTATTGGCATGGTCAAGTTCTATAGTAAATGTGGTTTCAGTTTCAACTAAATGGTTTTTAATTGAGTTTGAAACTTTTTCAAAAATTTTACTTATTTCTAAAGGTTCCTTTTTTATATTGACATTATTTTTAATTATTAAAACATTGATAAGATCATTAACAGTGTCATTTAATTGTATTGTACAATCCTGAAAATTTTCAAGCAATAATTTTGTGGTCGGGTCTTCAATAGAATTTAGATCTATCAATTTAAGTAATCCAAGCAAGTTAGAAAGAGGGGCTCTTAAGTTATGAGATGTGATATATGAAAATTGCCTTAAATCGCTATTAATTTGTGTTAACTCTTCTATTAAGTGCTCTTTTTCTTTTTCATTATTTTTTTGTAGTGTAATATTTTGTGATGCTATTAATATCTTTTGAATGCTGCCATTCGTTTCATACAGAGGTACTCCACTTATAATATAGGTGAGGTCCTCATGATTAACTTCAAATACAATTGTATCACCCATAAATACCTTCTTTAGCATTTCGGTAATCTTTTGTTTTTCTAATTCATTAAAATGTGCAACATAATTGGTATTAATAAAATAAGAAACTGGAACATCATTAATGTGAAATTCTTTACCTGCAGTATAAATAATAGAAAAATCTTTGTTAAGTACTGATACTGCGCCATTAGGAAAATTTTCTGAAATAGTTCTGAAATTCTGTTCACTTTGTCTCATTTGTTCTTTAGCCCTATTTCTTTCGGTTACTTCATGAATAACGGCAAGTGTTGCATTTCTACCTTCAATTACAATACTATGTTGTTGTATTTCTACATCTATTATTTTATGATTTTTCTTTGTGTGTTTTACATCTTTTGTTGCATCCGCAGAAAATATATTTTGTTTTTTTAAGTTATCTACCCCTTTAAAAAGTAAATCGTTCATCGTCATTTTTAAAAATTCAACTTCGTTATATCCATAGAAATGAATTGCAGCCTCATTTACCATAAATATTGCTTTTGATTCAGTATCAAATGCAATCATGGGTAGTGGATTATTGTAGAACAAATACTTGTATTGTTCTTCTGATTTTTTTAAATGCTTTCGTATATTACTTCTTTCAATACCATACTTAATACTTTTTGAAAGAAGGGTAGGGGTACAATCGTCTTTTACAATATAATCTTGTGCACCATCATGCAAACTTTCCAAAGCTAATTTTGAATCCTCCAATCCGGTAATTATTATTACAGGTATCTGTTCGGCTTTACTTTGTAAACTTAAAAAGGTATCTATACCTAATCCATCAGGCAAAGTAAGGTCTAACAAAATAACATCAAGATTTTCTGTATCTACTATTTCATTAGCCTCGGCCAATGTAATGGCATGATGTATTTTAGCGGTTATAAAAATTTCTTGTAAATACTCTTGAATAAGAATAAAATCACCCTGATTATCTTCTACAACTAATATATTCAGATTGTTATAATTCATTTTATTCTTTTACTGGAAGTTTTACAATATTTATCCAGAAATTTTCAATCATTTTTACAATTTCAAAAATCTTATAAAGATCAACAGGCTTTATAATGAAGCAATTTGCATTCTTTTCATAAGCATCGTTTATATCCATTTCTGAAGATGAAGTTGTCAACATTACAACAGGAATTTCTTTTAAAAATATATCATTTTTTATAAATACTAATACCTCTTTGCCGTCAATTTTCGGCAAGTTAATATCCAATAAAATCAGATCAGGAAGTAACTCCGGTTTGCCATTTTTAGCAATGTTCAGGTATTTTATTGCCTCTTCTCCATCTCTTACCACTGTAAGGCCATTAATAATTTTCGCATCAGATAAAGCTTCTTTTGTTAGAATTATATCACCTTCATTATCTTCTACCAATAAAATATTTACATCACTCATAAATTTTTAATCAATATTTTGGGGAGTGTAAAATAAAAAGTACTGCCCAGACCTAAAGCTGAATTTACCCATAGCTTACCCCCATGTTTTTCAACTATTTTTTTACAAATGGAAAGGCCAATACCTGTACCTGAATAATGCTCCCTTGTATGTAAGCGTTGAAAAATAATAAAAATTTTATTGTAAAATTTAGGATCTATTCCTATACCATTATCAGAAATTGAAAATCTAAAAAAAGTAGTTTCTTCCTCATAGGAAATTTTTATAACCGGATCCTCATTCCCTTTGTACTTAAATGCATTACCAATCAGGTTTTGAAATACCTGAAGTATTTGTGTTTTATTAGCAAAAACAACTGGTAATTTAGAGCTGGTAATACTTCCATTTGTTTGTGAAAGCAAATTATTATAGGTAAGTAAAATGTCAGCTAGAATTATGTTTAAATCGATTTCCTCTTTTTGCACTGTTGCAGTATTCACTCTTGAATATTCTAACAAGTCAAGAATGAGTTTTTTCATTCTTTCTGCACCATCTACAGCATAGGCAATGTATTCATTACCCTTACTATCTAATTGGTTCTTATACTTTTTTTCAAGCAATTGAAGAAAACTTGTAATCATGCGTAAAGGCTCTTGTAAATCATGGCTTGCAACATACGCAAAACGC
>JAYTDC010000178.1:0-44626 GCA_043736115.1 Segetibacter sp.
ACTTGCCTTAGTGCGGTAAATTTACAAAAATAATACACTAAAACGCTGATATTCAATACTTTGAAAACGCACTAATTTTAGAGGGGACAAGTCGGGACCAATGTTCGCTTAGAATTGTCAATATTTCCCTTATTGGAAAACCTTAAATGTTAAGGCCTTTTACAAAAGGAGGGCATATAAGCATGTTTGTTTATTTTTGATAAAATCAAAAATCAGATCCTGAAGAAATTCCTAAAAATATTTATCAGAATTGTAGTAAGTATTATAGCAATTATATTAATGTTATGGTTGCTAATTCAGTTGACCCCGGTGCAAAACTGGATAGTAAAAAAATTTGCCAAACGTTTATCTAACGACCTTCATACTGAGGTAAGTATTAAGCATGTTGATATCTCATTATTCAACAGCCTGAACATGGATGGCACTTTGGTAAAGGACTTAAATAAAGATACCCTTTTGTATGCAGGCAAGTTAAAATTGCGAATAACAGATTGGTTTTTTCTAAAAGATGAATTGGTGCTTAAATATATTGGTTTAGAAGATGCATCAATAAATATGTACCGCAAAGATTCAGTATGGAATTATCAGTTCATGGTAGATTATTTTTCAACTTCTGATACTTTCCCAAAGAGAAAAAAATCACTCAACTTGAATTTGAAAAAGCTGGATTTCAAAAACTTTTCTTTACGAAAAAATGATGAGTGGATTGGTTCGGAAATGGTGGTAAGAGTAAATAACCTGCAATTGGAGGCAGACATATTTGATCTTCAAAAAAATATCATTGGTATTAAAGAACTGGATCTGGACAAGCCATATTTTTACCTGTCAGATTTTGAAGGAAAAAAACCAGCTACAATTAAAAATAAAAAATTAAGACAGCCTGGGGAACTATATTTTAATAGCGGTGATTTACAATTTACAGTTGAAAATCTGATTATTAGAAATGGAACGTTTCAAAACCTTAAAAATCCTGACAGACCTGCTTATCCTTATTTTGATGATGCCTATTTACGCTTTGAAAAAATAAATGGAACTTTTAAAAATGCAAGTTTTATAAAGGATACTATTAAGGCAAATATTGATTTAGCTACAAGAGAAAGAAGTGGTTTTGATGTACGTAAATTAAAAGCTGAATTTAAACTAACTCCAGAAATAATGGAGTTTAAAAATCTTGATTTGGTAACCCCACAATCCAGTTTGCATAATTATTATGCAATGCATTTCACTGATTTTAATGAAGACTTTTCAAATTTTGAAGAAAAGGTAATGATGGAGGCTAAACTTACAAATGCCATAGTAAATAGCAACGATATAGCCTATTTTGCCCCGGAATTAAAAACATGGAAACAGGAAATAAGTATTTCGGGTTATGGTAAAGGAATACTTGCTGATCTTGATACTAAAGGGCTGATTATAAAAGCAGGTAATGAAACTATTGTTAAGGGTGATCTTAATATAAAAGGATTGCCTGAAATCAGTACCACAGTTTTTGATTTTAAAAATGGGTCATTAGAAACCACGCATAGAGATGCAGTTAGTTTTATACCGGTTATAGCTGATGTCCAGAACCCCTCCCTGTCAAGTCTGGGAAAAATTAAGTTTAAAGGTGACTTTAAGGGTACATTTTCTAAATTCAGTACCAAGGGCGTTTATAGTACCAATCTTGGAGGTTTTAGTGCCGATATTATTATGGAATTGCCTGATAAAAGCCCCCCAAGTTATAGCGGTAGGTTAGTTACGCAGCGATTTGATATTGGGCGTTTTTTGAAAATACAAAATATGGGCACTATTACCTTTGATGGAGGCATTAAAGGAGTGGGGCTAACCCTGAATTCACTTAAAACTTCAGTAGAGGGAAATATTAGTCAACTTGTGTATAATGACTATAGCTATAAGAAAATTAATGTAGAAGGTGTTTTTCAAAAAAAGCAATTTGATGGTACTGTAAAAATTGATGATGAAAACATTGATTTTATTACAACTGTAAAAATGGATTTCAGAGGGCAGGATCCTGTCTTCAATGTATTGGGCGATCTGTCACATAGCAATTTCCAACGTTTAAATCTAAGTGCAAAAGACCTACAGATAACCGGTCTTTTTGACCTTAATTTTACTGGAAAAAATATAGATCAGTTTCTGGGAAGTGTAAAAATTTACAATGCTACACTAACACAGGAAAATACTAATATCAATCTTGATTCTATCACCCTGAAATCCAGTTATGATAATGGAAACAGATTACTTTCCTTGCAAAGCAATGAATTTGATCTTTCTATAGAAGGACGTTTTAATATACTTGAGTTGCCCAAGACTTTTCAGGTTTTTCTGCACAATTATTATCCGGCATATATTGCTCAACCTAAATCAGGAGTAAAAAATCAGCACTTCAATTTTGTACTTAATACCAAAAATATTGAAGGGTATACTGGTTTATTTAATAAAGATATTGGGGGGCTTAGTAATAGTAGTATTACAGGCACCCTTAATACCTCTGATACAGTATTTGAAATACATGCAGATGTTCCAGAATTTTCTATCAATAATAATATATTTAAAAATATAACTCTGTCCGGTCAGGGAAATTTTGATCAACTTCAACTTACCGGCAATATTGAAAATATATCAACAAGTGATAGTTCAGTTTTTCCCAATACCAGTATAAAAATAAACTCTAAAAAAGATGTATCTTTTGTAAGTATTAAAACACAAGCCACAAACACACTTAATGAGCTTAGTCTTAATGCTGCTTTAACTACATTTACTGACGGGGTGCAAATAAATTTTGATTCTTCTTATTTTGTAATAAACGATAAAAGGTGGGAGCTTGAAAAGAAAGGGGAAATTGTAATCCGAAAAAATTTAATGTCTGCAGATAACGTAAGATTTTCTCAAGGTGATCAAAATATAGAAGTAGCTACTACACATGATAATGAGCTGAATCAGGACAATCTCAAAATAAAACTTCAAAGCATTAACATTGGCGATTTTACCCCTTTATTATTCAATAACCCCAGGTTAGAAGGATTACTTTCGGGTAATATACTCATGAGAGATTTCTTTGGTAAATTTACTATAGAAGCTGATGTAAAGACAGAACAATTCAAATTAGATAATGATTCAGTTGGAGTGATTAATGTGCAAGGCAAGTATAATAGTAAAGATGGTAAAATTGTTTTTAATGCAACATCTCTAAACGATGCATATAGTTTTCTTGCAAGTGGCAGATATGATCTCAAAGATTCTACGGGAGCACCGCTTAGGACTTTAATAAAACTAAAAAATACAAGGATAAATATTCTTAACCGTTTTTTAAGTTCTGTGTTTACAAATATAAACGGACTGGCAACCGGCGATCTGCAGATCAATGGGGATCCTTCTAAACCGGAACTATTGGGAAATGTTACGCTAAAGAAAGGAAGTCTTTTAGTAAATTTTACACAAGTAAGTTATGAAGTAGACTCTGCTACTTTTAAATTTGATAATGAAGCTATAGATTTTGGCAGGTTTGCTATAAAAGATAAGTTTGGAAATTTAGGATATGTAAGCGGTAAACTTTATCAGAAGCAATTACAAAACATGCGGTTTGATCTGGATCTATTTACCCAAAGGTTACTACTGATAGATACCAAATCAATTGACAATCCACAGTTTTTTGGAAACGCTATTGGTAAAGCAAGTATGAGTATTACCGGGCCACAAGAGGATATACACATAGGTATTGTGGCATCTCCTGTAGATAGTTCACAGGTTTATATTCCCCTTACAAGTAGCAGAGAGAGTGGTAAAGCAAGTTATATTGTCTTCAAACAGTATGGTACAGAAATGATTGACCTTAGCCGAAGTAATGAATCTAATGTAACTGTAGATCTGGATCTTACTGCCAATCCTCTTGCCAAAATAGATGTGATATTGGATCCGGCTACAGGAGACATAATAAAAGCTAACGGAAATGGTCGTTTAAAAATTCATGCAGGAACAATTGACCCACTCACTATTAAAGGACGCTTTGAAGTAGTGAAGGGCACCTATGATTTTAACTTTCAGTCCTTCATAAAAAAGCCATTTATATTTCAGGAAAATAGCGGTAGCTATATTGAATGGAATGGTGATCCCTACAATGCCCGGTTGCAGGTTTTAGCAACTTATGTTGCTGAAAATGTTCGTTTGGGAGATCTGGTTAGTAACCTAAATTTGGGCGGTAATGTGCAAAGCTATCAAGGTGATGTATATGTAGTTGCAAATATTAGTGGCAACCTGAAAAAGCCTGATATTAAGTTTGGCCTAGATTTTCCACAAGGTGCACAGGTAAAAACTGATGAGACATTTAACCAGTTTCTTACCAAGCTTGAAAGAGATGATAATGAAA
Source organism: Segetibacter sp. (assembly GCA_043736115.1). Lineage (GTDB taxonomy): Bacteria > Bacteroidota > Bacteroidia > Chitinophagales > Chitinophagaceae > Segetibacter. The sequence goes on from JAYTDC010000178.1 coordinate 4,367, forward strand.
TGTTGAAGCAGGTTACTTACCTTATTGTATTTGGTTCCTTTGCACCCTATGGCGAAAACAAAGCACCTAATATTACAGCTTTAGGATATAATACTATTACAGGCTTGCTTAGCAACATGGTGAATGGTGTAGTAAGTAACCTGTTAAGAAAAACAGGCTTTCAATTAGACGTAAATGCTTCTTTGTACAATAGTAGTTCTCTGTTTGGAGGTACGGCTAGTAACCCCAATACATTTGATCGTACCAAGTTAGATTTTAAGCTGAATAAAAAATTCTTTGACAATAAAGTTATTATTACACTGGGTAGCGATCTGGACTTGAATGTAAACAGCAACAGTGTTACAAGTCAGCAATTAGGCAATCTACAGCTACTGCCCGATGTAACTGTAGAGTTTATTCTAAGCCGTGATAGAAAAGTTAGAGCCATTATATTTAGTCGCAACAACCTTGATATATCCACAGCTGGAGTAGGTCGCAGAAACCGGACGGGGGCAAGTATCTCGTACAGAAAAGAATTTAATCACCTGATTACAAAACCTAAAAAGCAGGAAGAGAAAAAGCCTGTACAACTGCCGCCTGTTATAGCTCCATCTGTAGGTATAAGTGAAGAGAAAAAAGAAGATTGAGTAAATGCGAATAAAAGTTTTACAATAATAATATCTATTCAGACTTCAAAGAATATAAAGTTTTTACCTCTCAAATGATTATAAACCCTCAAATTATTTTTTTGATTTTCATAAGTGAACTTTAATAAAATATTTTATTTTCTAAGAGTTCATTATACCATAAACAGTTTTCTATCTGTAGAGTTTATCCTTGTAAATAAACAATTCATATTCAATATAATACAACTCACTCCTTTTGTAATAATAAAGAAATATTGTTTTGTTGATTTACAAAAACACTTCTATTTATGAAAACAAATTATCTATTAAGATTTACAGGTGTATTAATGTGTAGCGCATTATTGACTATAGCAGGTTGCAAAAAAGACGACGATGTACCGGTTACTCCTGCTACAAACACTATAACGGATGTGGTGGTTAAATCCGATGATTTTAGCACCTTAGAAACCGCTGTGTTAAAAGCAAAACTTGAAGGTACTTTGAGCAGTGCCGGACCATTTACTGTTTTTGCACCTGACAATGCTGCATTTGCAGCTTCGGGTATTACTTCTGCAACCCTTGGAACACTAACCGAAACTCAGGTTAAAAACATATTACTTTATCATACTCTTGGTAGTAAAATAGTCGCCGCCGCGGTTCCGGCCGGTCCCAATGCTAAGGTCATTACAACCGGTGGGGATTCAGTATTTGTTACAAGTAATAGCAGTGGTGTTTTTATTAATGGTATAAAAGTTACACAAGCAGATATAAGTGCTGATAATGGTATTATTCATCGTATTAATCGTGTTTTGTTACCTCCGGCAGGTAATATTGTACAAACAGCGCAAATACCCGCCAATGGGTTAGATTCTTTGGTAAAGGCTATTGTAAGGGCAAATAATGCTACCGGTGGAGATCCTAATTTAATAAGTACACTTAGTTCAGCAACTATTACCGTATTTGCTCCAACAAATCTTGCTTTTTCAAGACTTTTGTCTGACCTTTCCCTAACGGATATCGATCAAATAGATGTTGCAACATTACTTTCAGTCTTACGCTATCACGTAGCTGGTGGACGTAATTTTTCATCAGATTTAGCTAATGGTAATGTTGCTATGCTGGCAGGTGGTAATACTACAGTTAATCTCACAAACGGTACAGCCGGTGGACCCACTATTACCGGGAACGGTAATGCTGGTAATAAATCAAATATAGTTGCAACAAACATTGTTGCCAGAAATGGTGTTGTACACGTTATTGATAGGGTTTTACTTCCTTAAAATAATTTACTTTAATAATGTGTAAAATAAAACCAGCTCTACTTAAAAAGTAGGGCTGGTTAAATTAAAATAATTATGTTCAACAATAGATACAGATATCTGTTTATTTTATTATTGTCTGTAGTTACTTTTGTTATTACAGAATTATGTAAGGTCTATCATTACTTTCATATAAACGTATCATGGTATTTTGCTTTTGTTACAATATTTGGTATAACTTTTTTAATCTGGGACGGGTCTAGAATAGTTGAACCCCTTATCAGAAAAATAACAATACCCGCTGAAAACAAAATTAAATACTTAGGTATTTATTTTTTTGTAGGAAATATTTCAACACTATTATCGGTAAGTTTAGTAGTTTATATCATAGGGCATTGGGTATATCGTATGTCGTGGCAGGGTTTGCATAATCCGCTAAAACTAAATGTAATCTATGGATTACTCATCAATCTGCTTTTTCATTTGATTAATGCCATACTACTTTTTTTTAAGGAATATAAAAGACAATGGGTAGAGGCTGAAGAATTAAGGAGAATTAGTGCACAAGCCCAAATGCAACTTATAAAAAGTCAAATAAAACCTTACTTTCTTTTTAATAACTTAAATGTATTGTCAGGCATGGTTATAAAAGATAACCCTGATGCAAACAGGTTTATAGAAGCTTTCTCACAAGTTTACAGATACATACTTAGCAACCACGAAAAAGAAATTGTAGAACTATATAAAGAAATAGAATTTATAGAACCCTATTTATACCTGCTGGAAAAAAGATTTAATGAAGGATTGAAAGTAACAATGAGTATACCACAGCATTACAGAAATAGCTTTATAGTACCTGCATCTTTACAAATGTTGATTGAAAATGCAATAAAACACAATATTGCCTCCCGAAACAAACCCCTGCACATTGATATTCATGCTAATGGTAATGATACACTGATTGTAAAAAATAATTTGCAATTGCGATCGGTTGTAGAAAGCAGCACCCGAATAGGTCTCGATAATATTCACAAACGATACGAAATGATCTGCGGCAGAAATGTAGTTGTAAATAAATCTGAAACAACTTTTGAAGTAATTCTCCCACTTTTAAAAGTAAAAAATGCTTCATGAATGTAATCATTGTAGAAGATGAAAAGATTGCAGTTGACAGGTTGCAGTTATTGCTACATGAGTATGACAATACTGTAAAAGTTGATGCATGTTTAGAAAGTGTGGAGGAAACTATAATCTATCTAAAAACTAAACCGCATCCTGATGTAATGCTTGTAGATATCCATCTTTCTGATGGTCATAGCTTTGAAATTTTTCAAAAATATCCTTATAACAAACCGGTCATATTTACTACTGCATATGAAGAATATGCTTTGGAAGCATTCAAAATGTATAGTATTGATTACATTTTGAAACCGGTTACGATAGAGGCTTTGGCTGCAGCATTAAATAAATATAAAAACTTAGCTGCTTCATTTTCTAATAATCAATATGCTTTACTTGAACCGGGGTTGGCACAGGTACAATATAAGAAAAGGTTTTTAGGTAAAATTGGCCAACGTCTGTTTTTTATCAACATAGAAAATATTGCATTCTTTCAGGCAGATAATAAACTTGTCTACATGGTTGACCTGGAGGGTCATAAATACTTTGTAGACGCAACAATAGAAAAGTTAGAAACACAATTAAATCCTCAACTTTTTTTCAGGATAAACCGAAGTTGTATTATTCAAATTAATGCGCTTGAGCAAGTGAAGCCCTATTACAATAATCGCCTACGTATATGGTTAAAAGGGGCGTTGCCCGAAGATGAAATTGTGATTAGCAGAGAAAGGGTCGGGGATTTTAGAAATTGGGCAGAGGGCTAATAATATTATTTACTCTAATTTTATAAAAAGATATATTTTTTTAGATTGACCAATTCTAAAATTATATAAATAGGGTAAGACTATTAAAGAACCTGTAATGAACTAAGTTAGAGCCTGACAACATCATTTCCAGTTCAACGTTAAATAATGCTCACTTTTGGTCATTTCAAAAAGATAATTTCAGATGAAAATAAAGCCTGACGAATTAAATGGAAATGGTTATCAATTACTAGACAATCTAGGACATAATGAACTCATTCCTTTTGTTAGGACTTACCTAAAGAAAAGGACACTGATTTCACTTTTTTATTCAATTTGTAATGTAGCAATTGCTGGTATAATCGGTTTTTGGTTTTGGAAATGTTATGGAATCCCATCTTTCAAATTAGGAGCCGGGTTTACATATTTTTCCTATGGACTAGCAATTGCATTTACGCTCATTCCAATACATGAATATATTCATGTATTGGCCTACAGATCACAAGGTGCTTATAAAACCTCTTATGATGCTAATCTTAAAAAGTTTTATTTTATGGCAATTGCTGATAAGTTTGTGGCTAACAAAAAAGAATTTCATATTGTGGCATTGGCACCATTTGTTGTTATATCAACTATATTGTTATTGCTATTATGTTTTACAAACCAACTATGGACATTCACAATACTTTGTATATTGCTAACACACACTGCTTTTTCTTCAGGAGACTTTGGGCTTTTAAGTTATTTTTATTTTCATAAAAACAGAGATGTTGTAACTTATGATGATAAGGAGAATCGTGTATCTTATTTCTATGGCAAGTTAAAAAATTTCAATACTTCTGATTACGGGTAAATGCAATTTCAAAATGAAATATTGTTTATTGTAAAGGGGAAAGAGATTTTCTAAATATTTGATTGTAACGCTCAAAAATTGTTTATAAATTTATCTTATTTTAATTCACCAAACTAATAAGAATTTTTAACCTTTCGAATAATTTCATTCTTCATAATTGCAAGATCAAACCATAATAAATATCTAACAGAAACATCATGAGAATTGCTTTCCTAATTATATTTAAAACAGTATTACTTGTTTTTTGTACAACCCTTATTTACGGACAAAAGAAATTTGAATTAGCAGATTATGCCAGATTTGTCAATATTTCTGATCCGCAAATTTCGCCTGATGGTAAAAGTGTAGTCATTGTGGTTGCCCGGCCCGATTATATCAATAACCGATTTAATGCTGAATTGGTAAGGGTAGATGTAGCATCAGGCAAAAGAATTGTGCTTACTCAAGATAGATTATCTGTATCAAGTCCTCGGTGGTCGCCAAGTGGAGAGCAATTGGCATTTATTGCAAAAGTTGGCCAAGGCAAAGATGCCCTCAATCAAATCTTTTTGCTAAATATGAGTGGTGGCGAAGCAAAGCAAATAACCAAATCACCAAAAGGTGTGCAGCATTTTGCATGGAGCCCGAACTCCACTGACATAGCCTTTGCCGCACTCAATGAACCCAAAAACAAAACCGAAATTGAAAAAGGTTTTACAGCTTTTGAAATAACCAACAACGATATGTTTGTTGGTAGTCAACCAATGCCGGCACATATTTGGACAGTAAATACAATGACATCAGAAAATAAAAGATTGACCGATGGTGATTGGAGTTTACCGCTTGTAATTCCACCCGGGGCGCCATCGTCTCCATTCTCATGGTCGCCCGATGGAAAAAGCCTTCTGTTTGTAAAGGTAGCTACAGCCTATTCAGGCGATAAGCAAAAAAGTACTATTCAAATATTGAATGTTGCAGAGGGAAGCTATAAGCCATTAACTACAAGAAAAAAATTGGAAGGCTATCCAAATTTTTCGCCTGATGGAAATAAAATTTCTTATTGGTACAAAAAAGAGGGAGTTAATGAAAGTGTAAATGAACTGTGGGTTACCAATGTTTTAGGGGGTGAAGGCAAAGCGATATCTAACCAACTTAATAGAGATTTGTTTCTGTCTGCGTGGCTACCCGATAATAAAAATTTTTTAATAGGCGGTCATAACGATAATAAAACTTCTAGGTGGAGTATGAATTTAGATGGGAATTCTAATCTTTTAGATCTCGGAAATGTTTGTCCTTTCTGGAGTTTTTGGTTAGATGCTACTGTAAGTAAAACCGGATCCATAGCCTTAACAGGCACCGAACCCAATAAACCTGTTGAATTGTATTATATGGCATCGCCCACTTCTAAATTGTTGAAATTAACTGATTACAACAGCGAAGTGAGTAAGCTGACCTTTGGTAAAGCAGAAACCATAAGATGGGAAAATGACGGATTGAATCATTGTGGTATTGTAACCTATCCTGCTAACTACGAAAAAGGCAAGAAATACCCTTTGGTTTTAGTAATTCATGGAGGGCCAAATGCCGCATCAGTAGAACAGTTTTCAAGACTATCGCAAATATTGTCTAATGAAGGTTACTTTGTATTTGAACCAAATTACAGAGGAAGCGATAATTTAGGAGCAGGATATAAATTGGCAATTGTAGAAGATGCAGGTGAAGGCCCCGGTCGCGATGTGATGGCGGGATTAGAAAAATTGAAAACAACAGGAATGATTGATAACGACAATATAGGATTAAGTGGCTGGTCTTATGGGGGCTACATGACGGTTTGGTTGGCAGGCCATTATGGTGGTTGGAAAGCAGCAGTAGCAGGTGCTGCAGTTACCGATTGGATGGATCAATATAATTTAAGTGATGGTAATATAGCCCGGGCAACAGCAATTGGTGGATCACCTTATATTGGTGATAATATGAAAAAGTACATAGCTCAATCTCCTATTACAGAAGCAAAAAATATTAAAGCACCCACACTCATTCTGGCAAATACAGGCGATCCTAGAGTACCCATTTCGCAGTCGTACAAGCTATACCATACGCTTATAGACAATGGTACTGTTACCAAATTTATAGGTTGGCCAATACCTGCACACAATGCCACCGATCCTGTTACACAAATGGAAAGAGACAGACTTTGGGTAAATTGGATGAATACTTATTTGAAGTTATAGAGTAAAACAATGTTGAGCATATAGCATAAAACCGGTTTTATAGCAGTCGGTATGTATACATTAAGTTGCCAACAGTCTATTCAAATCCTGGAATACTTGCTCTTGGTACTGTGAGTGTTGAATATTGCATAGACAGTTTCAATCTAATACTTAACCACTTTTAAAATTTTTTGATCTTTACCCTGCGTTACCTCTGCTATATAAATTCCCGGTATAAATGTTTCTCCAAAACTAATTGACTGATTAGATGTACAGTGGGTTTGATAAAGTTGTCTGCCATTAACATCCATTACTTTTACAAAAATGATGTTAGGTTTAGTAGATTGTAAGTGCATTGTAAAAATACTTTTGCCAGGGTTGGGTAAAACTTTAATAGCTAGGGATTTGTTACTATTATTTAAAGAGTTTCTTTCCAGATTATTTTTTAGTTTAGAAAAGCAATTAATAGAAATAATACCTAAACTTACGGGTATATTTCCGCTACAACCCTTTGCATCGTTGTAGTATAAAATATAGCTCCCACTTCGTAATCCTGTAAAAATATTAGATGATCCAAATGTACCAGAATTACCGATTCTATAAGTGTAGGGAGGAGTGCCTCCTACTGGTAAAACCATTATGGTGCCATTAAACGATCCGGGGCAGCTTTCATCTGTTTTAGTAAAAGTTGCATTTAATAGAGGAGGTTGTTTTATAATTACATTCTGATCATACGTGCAGCCCAGTGTATCCCTAATAGAAATACTATATGAAGCCGCAATCAGGTTGCTGAAATATGAGACTTTGCCAAAGTAACCTGATTTGTTTAATTTAAATTGATAGGGCGATGTTCCTCCGTTAGCAATAATTCCAATAAAACCGTTTGCTTCTCCAAAACATTTGACATCTGAAAGGTTGTAGGAAAATCTTAAGGGTAACAAAGGCTGTAAAATATCTACAGTAGCATTACCAATACAACCCAAAGCATCTTGTATATATATATTATGTGTACCTGCACTTAAATTTGCAAAACTATTTTCCTTGGTAAATGCGCCTGTAATCCCTTTTCTATACCAATAAGGAGGTATACCATTATAACCATTAACCGAATAAGAACCTGTTGAATTTCCATAACATTCCACATCTTTTTTTGTGAACAATCCTTTAACAGCATCTCTTTCTCCTATTATTACCTGATTAGTAATACCTGAACATCCTATAGCATCTAAAATAGAAACTGTGTATTTTCCTGCTTTTATATTTGCGAAAGTGTTAGAGGTAACATAGGAACCCGTAGTACCTAATCTATAAGTGAATGGGATAATGCCATTAGTAGGAGTTACTGTTATAGATCCGGTTGCTGTATTGTTGCAAAATGCATTTGTACTATTGGTTACTGAATTTATTGATACAGTAAGTATTGTAAGATGAAGATTAGCAGTGCTGTCACAACCTGCAGCATTTATGCCATGCCATGTATAATTACCGGTTTTGGTGTAGGTTGTACCATTCCATAAAAAGCTTTTGCATCTTGTAATAGTAGTATTCGAGGTAGTTGGTTTTAGAACCCTTATAGTTATTGAAGCACAGCTGCCAGGTATTATGCATCCCCCTTCCGCTCTTGCATAATAGGTTGTTGTAACAGAAGGTGTAACTATTATTGTGGTACCCAATCCTACAGAGTTACTACCACAACTGTCTCTATACCATTGCCAATAAGAAGCATCATTTAATAATCCGCTATTAATTTTTAATGAAGTACTTATAGTGCCACAATTGGATGTAGATGAGGAACTTATTACAGGCACTGTTGGTAAACAACAACCATCTAAACAAGTTTTTAATTTTTGATTCATGGCTCCTCCTCCGCCACACCCTCCTGTATATTGGGCTATTGCTGCAAAAGCGATTACCTTAAAAAAAATTATCAATATTATTCTATAAAAATTCATATTTATAGTTTTGGTCAGAGTAAGTCTGATAAAGTTTTATTCGGAATTTTATCCTGTCTATGGTGCTGTTCGTATACCGCGGCCACCATAACCTACATGTCTGTAATAATTCATTCGGGTAGCAACATTACGGGCAGATACCCTTAAGTTAATTGACGAATAAACTGAAACACCACCACGAAACCCTGCTCCTGCAGCACTTTTTACCTCTCCGGTGGTTGCATCAAAACCTGGCCATCCGGTTTCATTTGCATTGCCATTTTTGCTTAGTACACCATCCCCATTTATTCCTGTAAAGGCTCTGCCATTAATATTTCCAACAGTTACGGTACGTTCATACATATTGCCACTCATTTCCATTATGCCATAGAATGAACTTCCTGATTGTTCACGACTAGTATTACTTGTGGCAAAAGCTCCTACCTTGATAGGGCCATCTACACCTGCATAGTTATTAAAATTTACATTGGCACCAATAGTAGTTGTTGTTTCACAATCTTGTCCGCTAAAAATTAAATCGGCAGCGCCAATTACAACGGTTGTACCCCATGCGTACTCATCTATTACAGCGTTTTTAGTTCCACGACATGCTTTCTCAAACTCTAGTTCAGTCATTGGTCTTAGTCCGCTCCAGTCAAGATATGCTGCTACATCCATAAAACTTATATAATTACAGGCTATAAATTGGCCGTCATTGTATTCGCTACCTATACCATTTCCATTTAAATCACAATAAAAAACAATAGGGTTGGTTGCACTTATAACGGTATCGCAACGTATGCTGTTACGTCTGTACAAATGTTTAGTATTGCTCATTACGTACTTGTTTTCTACAGTTGTTGTTCCGGCTGAAAGTGCAGTTCCTGTTCGGCTATTTTGTTGTGTACGATTAAGTGTATTTAGAAAGTCAACATACTGTTGTTGTGTTATCTCATACTTCATGCTATAAAAAGCATTAAACCCTTTGGGGAATGTTGCGGGTAGATATTTTGTAACCGAATCATTAAAATCATCCGCAGGTGTCATACCTACTCCATTGTTATTAGAAAGGCTTCCATTAGCTTTTCCACCGAGAGTCAATGCAGCTTCTGATGTTATATTTACAGGTTCCTTAATACTTCCATTTCTAAATTGACCCTGAATATATTTTGTTGATGAACCATCACCTGCATCAAAGGCTCCCTGTGGCACGTACACCATTTCAATTGCATAAACCTGCACATCAACAATTTCGTTGTCTGTTACTGCATCCATTCCATAGTTCCAACGTAGCCGAACATTGTTCAATGTAATGGTGCCACTACCATTTGTACTTCGATATAAAAATGCACCAATACCAGGATTAGTAATTGAGTTGTAAGGAAGGCCAGGGGATTGCCGACCTGTTGTTATAATACTACCCATTGGTGCTATATTTTCTGTATTATGTATTTTGGCATGATGCCATTCACCATTACCCAAACGATATTTAGCAAAAATCCATACAGCATCCCAATTGGCAGAACCTGTAATTGTACGCCAACTATTTAACCATTTTACATCAAATTGTATTTTGGTAAAGTTGGCCTTATTGTTAACACCCGCAGAAGTGTTTTTATCTATAAGTCTTACATTAGATATAGTAATATTATTAGCATATAAGACTATTGCCATATTACATAGAATAAATGAAATCAGTTTTTTCATTTGCAGTTTTGGTATTTTTATTATAGAATCAAGTAATTATAAATGTACGGTGATAGGGTTTATATAAAATAAATATAATTAAAAAAGTTTTACTGTATAATATTTTTCAAAAAAAATTATAATCATTTATTTAGTTGTGTTCTTTCTAGTCATTTTTGGAACAATATCAAAAAAGTAACAACAAAATTTTCTTCCTTTAATTATTAAAATGATATATAAATTATCGATGATTAATTATTTTCGAAAATTGTATGCAATACTTAATCCGTATGAATTACCTTCAACATACAATGCCTGAAGACGAAGATTTTTTTATTGTGTATGAAAATAAGCAGATTGTGGTATCCCCTGTACTCAATAAAGGAAATATCTATTTCATTGTACACCTGAAGCCTGATGTTATAGTTGCAGAAGGCATGGTTAATGAAGAGTGGGTATGGTACGAAGCTGATAAGGGAGAAACGCCACTTGCCTTAGCATTGGGGACACTAATAGAGTCTGTGGATGAGTAAGGCAAGGCTTAATCTACCTGCCTGTGGGGATCGTAAAGATGTATAGATTGTGCTACCAATTTCCATTCTCCATTTATTTTTTTAAGAATACGCATTTCATAAGAGTAGCTTTTTGAATTATCAGTGGCATACGATATTTCCTTGTGGGTTACATAAGCAATATTACCCTCAATACTAATTTTATAATTGCTGTTCTCAGCCCTGCCACCTTTGCCCATTGAACCGGGTAAGGGTTTAATAATCTTTTCAATGGGTACATCATAAGTTGCTCCATCCTGTGTTGATACAAGTACACAATTATTAGGTTCTATATGCCAACAATCTGCATGACCTTTTACATCACCCGACCTCCATGTAGCCGACTCTTTTTCAAGCAATTTTTTGATAGCGATGGCATCATTCGTATCCGGCTTACAACTAAGCGTCATAAATACTATTAAGCAATAAATCAGTAAAAGTTTCATGATAATGAAATAGGAATTGTTGGTGAAGTAGATTTTTATTTTTAATGGGCAGTATTTTATCTAAATTGAAAAATAAATGTATTCAAAAAGGTCATTTTAATAAAATAATCGTAAATTAGCTCATAATATGGCAATAATAGCTAGCAAGGTTTTATCCTTAAATATTTCTTTTTTCTCTGTAGCTATAAAGACAATGGCTTTCTTCTTCAAAATGGCAAAATTAATAGGCTAGTACAAGGCTTTTTATATCGGTTCAAAGATTTATTTACCACTAACTGATTACTTTATGCACCTCGTAAAGTTTTACAAGACATGTTATTCCCTTCTTGGGTTATTTATTTTTAGTTTAATAATTTCATTTTCTTCAAGAGCTTCTACAAATATAGCGGGTAACCAAAGCGGCGTATGGACAAAAGCAAATAGCCCTTACATAATTACAAGCACTGTTACAGTAACTACCGGGCATACACTTAATATACAACCGGGGGTAACCGTAATTTTTGCCAACTATAGTTGCGATTTTGTAATTAACGGAACACTTAATGCTATCGGCTCTGTAACTGACTCAATAAGGTTTAAAGGTACTTATAGTGCACCTTACAACACTTATTACGGGGGTACTCTTTATCTTAATACTTCTACAAGTGTTTTAAAATATTTATGCACTGACAGTATGGGGTATAGTAATCATGCTCTTGTTATTGCAGATCAAATGACCCCTACAATTTCAAACAGCACCATTAAAAATGATAACCGTAACCTTGATATTTATACCTGGATAGGTGGTGGCAAGAACTTTTCAAATGTAAACGGTATAGTGTATATTAAATCAGCCACGTATTCCACAAATGCAACAATGGCCAAGCTAAGTGGGACAGGTTATTATCAGTTTGTAAATGGAGTAACCATGTCAGCCGGTACACGTCTTACAATACAGCCTGGTGTTTCAATTTTGTTTCCTAATTATTCAGTTGACCTGGTTGTAAATGGTGTATTAGATGCACAAGGAACCTCTACTGATTCCATAAAAATTAAAGGGAAATATTATCAACCTTCTAATACATATTATGGCGGTACAATTTCTATTAACGGAGACAGCTCTGTTCTCAACTATGTATCCATAGATAGTATGGGATATTACACCTCTTCTATTATTATTGCAGATAATCTCACACCTACAATTTCTAATTCTTCAATAAGACATACTAACACAAATGATATTTACACATGGATAGGTGGAGGAAAAAATTTCCTGAACCTAAATGCAGTTGTATTAGTTAAGCCTCAAACTGTTGGGGTAAATGCATTTGTTTCAAAAATTGGCGGCAATAGTTACTATAAGTTTAATGGTGGGGTAACAATTAGTGATGGTGCAACGCTAAATGTACAGGCTGGGGCTAAAATAATATTTCCTCATTACTCTCATAGCCTGGTAATAAATGGCATATTGAATGCACAGGGGAGTGCTTCAGATTCTATAAAATTTAAAGGTGCATATTACCCTCCGACTGCTGCTTCAGATCATGGTGGCGGTATTTACTTAAATAAAGACAGCTCTGTTTTAAACTATGTTGTTATAGACAGCATGGGAGATGCTAGTTATGTAACTGCGGCCCTTACTCTTGGCGCATATTGTACTATCAATAATACTACCCTTAAAAACTCTGAAACATGGGGTATCGTCATTGCGGATAATATAAAAGTATCTATCTCTAATTCTGTATTACAAAGTAACAACTATGGTGATCTGTACACCTGGATTGGAGGAGTAACTAACCTTACAAATTTTAAAGGTATTCCCAATATTAAGGCAAGTAGTGTTGCCGTTAATACAGTTATGCCAAAGTTCAATACAACTAACCCGACATATAATTTGTTAGGCACAATTACTATTAACAATGGTTCTAAGCTTACTATTCAGCCCGGTAACAAATTAATTTTCTCAAATTATACTGTAAGCATGGTAGCAAACGGTATATTAGATGCTCAGGGAACTGTATCTGACTCCATAAGATTTTATGGTCACTATTCTACGGGCAGCTCATCACACGGTGGTATCATTGCACTTTATAAAGATAGCTCAATCATAAATTATGCTGTGATAGATAGCATGGGCGATAGCTATTATCATAATAGTGCAATACTCATTTCCGCTAAAAGTACTATTACTAACACTATTTTAAAAAATACCGAATCAACCGGAATTATAATCTCTGACAATATTCAGCCTGTAATAAATAATACAATAGTTAAGAACAGTAATGCACAGGATTTGAATAGTTGGATTGGAGGGGTAGATAATTTAAATTCATTTACAGGTAATGTAAATATACGTGGAGGAAATCTGAATGTAAATTCAAAATTGCCTAAGTACAACTCAAACAATTATTACAAACTGTTGGGAACTATTACAGTTAACGCAGGTTCAAAACTTACAATCAAGCCGGGTGTGTCTGTTGGTTTCCCATATATGGCTACAAGCCTTGTTGTTAATGGTCTTCTTGATGCACAGGGTACCGTTAGTGACTCCATTCGATTTATTGGTAAATCTAATCCATCAAATGGTAGTTCAACCCATGGTGGAATAGTGCATTTGAATAAAGAGGGTTCAATACTCGACTATGTATCACTGGATAGTATGGGTGATTCTTATTATCATGCATCGGCACTCTTAATGTCTTTCAATTCAACTTTCAGAAATTCTTCAATTAGAAATTCAGAAAGTTCGGGACTGGTTATTTCCGATAATATTAAACCTGTGCTAAACAATTCATCATTTAAAAATAGTGGGGCGTATGATATCAATACTTGGCTAGGTGGCTTAGATAGTGCTAACAATATGAACACAGTGCACGTTGGCATTAGAGGTGGTTCTTTGGGGGTTAATGGAACCTTTCCTAAGTTGCTGGGCAATGGTGCCTATTATAGATTATTAGGGTCAGTAACAATAAATAATGGAGCTAAGCTGACAATGAAGCCCGGCATTAGGGTTCTGTTTCCAAATTTTGGTACAAGTATGACTGTTACTGGAATATTAGATGCACAAGGGACCTCTACCGACTCTATTAAATTGTATGGCACCAATGCAAATTCCGGACAATCCACTCATGGTGGTGGAATATATATTAATAAAGACAGTAGTAGATTAAGTTATGTACGTATAGATAGTATGGGCGATAGCTACTATCATAATGGGTCATTAATAATCAGTGATAATATCACAACATCCATTGTAAACAGTTCAATTACCAACAGCGAAACTGCAGATGTATATTCATGGGTAGGTGTAGGAAAATATATTGATAGCCTAAAGGGTATCATTACCATTCGCAGTTACAATATAGGGTCAACCGAAACTATGTATAAGGTTAGAGGAACCTACTATAGATTAGCAGGTACATTAACTCTTAATGCTGGGAATACACTGACTGTGCAACCTGGAGTTACACTTGTTTTTCCTGCTGCGAATATTAACTTCATCAACAATGGGATATTAGTTGCCATTGGAAATAAAACTGACAGCATTAAATTTAAAGGAGCAAAAAATTTAACCAATGCCACCCTTTATGGAGGAACTGTATACATTAACCGGGATAGTTCGGTTTTGAAATATGTAGTGATTGACAGTCTAGGCGATGCCGGAGGAAATTATGGGGGACTGTATTTTTCCGGTGGTTGTAATGTTCAATACTGCAACATCAAAAACAATAAAAATTCAGGGATGTATATTGCATCTTCAAAAGTGAATGCATCTTATACCAACATTACTAAAAATGAAAATGGAATAATTGTTTACAATAGTAAGCCCGTACTTAATAACTGTAATATTTTTAGCAACACAAATTTGGGGGCCAACAACACTTATAAAGTTTATAGTGCAGATGCAACAAATTGTTATTGGGGTAATGCATCAGGACCATATCACCCTACATTAAACCCTACGGGAACGGCTAATGGAGTTTCAGACAGCATCAAGTTTATACCATTCAAAACCGCTTCTGTCGTTCCTGTATTGCCGTTTATTGTATCATTCAGTCCGCAGGCAGGTGCAAAAGATACAGTTGTTGTAATTCGAGGAACAAGATTTACAAGTACAACCTCTGTAACTTTTGGTGGTAAACCCGCAAAATCATTTACTGTTTTGAACGACAGCACTATTAATGCTGTAGTAAATACCGGTTCATCTGGTTTTGTGAAGGTTACAAAAGCCGCGGGTTCAGACTCTCTTTCAGGATTTACTTATTGCGCAGGCATTGCTTTGGCAACAGATTTCACATTTGCTACAAATTACTCTGATGTTATTTTTAATAACACATCTGTTTTTGCAACATCATATCTCTGGTATTTTGGCGATGGGACTTCTGCTGTTGATAGCAGCCCTGTGCATCACTACATCAACCCAGGCTCATATACCGCTTGTCTGATTACAAATAATGTTTGTGCAAGATCAAGTGATACTGTCTGTAAGACAATCCCATTGGTAGGTATTTCTTTTGACGATGGGGATAGAGATGGATTGTTTGACCCTACCGAAGCTGGATTGTATGGTACAAGCAGCAGCATATTTGATTCAAATAGTGATGGATTGGCAGATGGCATAAATGTCTTTACCGGCTTTCTTGTATTATCAACAGATACCGATGGAGACAGTATATCTAATTTGTTGGAAATAATAAATGGAACAAATCCATTACTTACTGATACAGATTTTGATGGTGTGCCTGATAATTTAGATGCATTCCCAAAGGATAGATACAGGTCTAAAATACCGCCCCCGAATGCAGCGGATAATACAGCACCTGTTATCACTTTGTCTGAACCTTTTTAAAATATTGAAATAGCTGATTATGAAACTTTTCATTTTAAAATATAAACCAGTGTTCAAGGCGAAATTTAGTTTGTTATTTATGCTGGGTTTACTTTTTGGAACAAACATTTTTTCACAGCAATCTGAAAAGTATCCTATAATAAGAACTCCGGATGCGGTATCTGTAAATAAAGAATTGCCTAAAGATATTCTTCCGGATACAGAAGCCATTCCAGTAAGTTTTTCAAAAAACCCAACTGACGAAGAAATTTATGCTGTACATTTCTTTGAAGAACCATTAGTTCCTGCTAAAGGAATTGTGTCAGCAGAAGAAAATAAAGACTTTGTATATGCACTGATTAATTATTCCCAACGTACCATCCCTGATGACTTTGCTGCACTGAATAGCTTTTTAGAAAAATATCCTAAAAGTCGTTGGCAAGGTTCATTACTGTCCAGCATGGGCATTGTTTATCGCCGTTCAGGTTATTATAGCAAAGCAATGGAAGCATGGGAAAAAGCATGGGAATTATTAAAAGGAGAAAGCGAAGTAAAAATAAAAACACTTGCTGATAGGGTTGTTTCAGAATTGCTCATGATAAACTCATGGGTAGGACGTGTGGAAAGAATGGAAAGCCTTGTAAATGAAATTAATGATAGACTTATCCTAGGCACAGCAGTAGAAAGGGTTGCCTCGGCAAGAGCTGCTTTAATTACGATGAAAGCTCGTCCCGGTGTATCTTATAAATGCGGACCTTTTGCGCTGGAAATGGTTTCAAGAAAAGACAGCGGTAAAGTTGTTTTCAACAAGAAAATTTATGAATTAGAATCACCTGCACGTGGCTTTTCATTATCAGAGTTGGAGGTAATGTCTGTCAGGGAAGGGATGAAGTACCAAATGGCATTTAGAAAACCCGGTGCACCTGTTATTTTGAAAGCCGTTGTACATTGGAAACTCAATCATTACAGCGCTTTGCTCAAAGCTAATAAGGGCAACTACATGTGTGAGGATGTAACACTCGGCACCATGTATGGTAAGCAGTTTTGGCTTACTTCTACTGCGCTTGATTCCAGTGCCAGCGGTTATTTCCTTGTACCCGAAGGTCCATTGCCCGAAGGATGGCGCAAAGTAACGGTAGAGGAAGGCGCCGAAGTATTTGGCAAGGGAAATGAAATTCCTGATAATGGTAAGCACGTGGGAGAGGACGACAACCAGTTTCCCAAATGCCCGGGCAGTACGCCTATGGCGCAGAGCAATGTCCATACACTTGCAGTTAGTTTGCACATATTTGACCGCCCAGCTTATTACACCCCGCCTAAAGGACCTGCTATGTTGTGGGATGTTGACTATCACCAGCGGGATAGTTACCAGCCGGCTAATTTTACCTACTCCAACTTTGGACCTAAATGGACATTCAAGTGGCTATCGTATATCACAGATAATCCCAATAATCCCACTGCAAATGCGGACTTATATGCTATGCGTGGCGGCACCCGAACTTTTGTTTTGTTCGACACTGCCAAGAAAAGCTATGCACCAGAAGTTCAGACCAACGATGTACTGGTAAGGATTTGCCCTAATTGTTACGAATTGCGTCACCCTAATGGCTCTAAAGAAGTATATGCCCGTTCCGATGGAAATACCTCCAACGGGAGAAAAATTTTCCTAACAGAAATAATCGATCCTGCCGGAAACAAAATCACTTTGACTTATGATGCTAACCTTAGAATAACTTCTTTGAAAGATGCGCTAAACCAGGTAACAACGGTTACTTACGGCAATTCGGACATTTACAAGGTGACTAAAGTGACCGATCCTTTTGGACGCTTTGCGACTTTCTCATACGATGCATCAGGCAGGCTCAGCTCAATAACAGACATGATAGGTATTGTCTCTACCTTTCAATACAATGCGAGTGATTTCATCAATAGTATGACCACTCCGTATGGTACTACCAGCTTTGTCGCCTCTGACGTTAACAGTATTCGTTCTCTTGAAACACATTATCCATTGGGTGAACAGGAAAGAGTAGAATACAGGGAGAATGCACCCGGCATTAATATGACCGAAGATGTAGCGCCCTCCAATGCGTACAACACCTATCTCGTTTACCGAAACACTTTTGTATGGGACAAACAAGCCATGAAGGTTGCTCCCGGCGATTATACGAAGGCCATGATTTATCACTGGCTGCATGGCTCTTATTTGTCAGGCGAAAATGGTGTGGCAGCACCGATGCTTGAAAGCATAAAAATGCCGCTTGAGAGAAGAGAGTGGTACTCGTACCAGGGACAAACCAGTGGCATATTTGCAAACCAGGGCATGTCTGCAAAGCCATCTATCATAGCTAGGATATTGGATGATGGTAGGGAACAAAAGACTTTATTCTCCTACAACAGTATTGGTAATGTTGTTTCTTCCACGGACCCATCGGGCAGAAAGTTTACCTACGTGTATGATAGTACCAATATCAATTTGCTGGAAGTGCGTCAGACAAGAGGTTCGGCTAATGAACTCGTTTCTCAATTTACTTACAATAATATTTTTCTTCCTCTTACTTCAAGAGATGCTTCAGGTCTTGTAACCACTTACACCTACAATGCAGAAGGACAGTTGCTGACAGTGAAAAACGCAAAGAATGAAACGACCACTTTTACATACAATACAAACGGTTATTTATTAAAAATATCCGGGCCGGTAGCTGGTTCAACACTCACTATTGGCTACGATGGCTATGGGCGTGTAAGAAGTGTAACAGACCCTGAAGGATACAAGATAACAACCGATTATGATGCGCTTGACAGGCCTACCCTTATTACCTATCCAGATAATGGCTTTGAGCAAATAGTCTATGACAGACTCGATGCTGTACACCAGCGTGACAGGTTGGGCAGATGGTCTCATAGCGTGTACGATTCGTTGCGCCGAAAGAATGCTTTTATAGATGCACTTGGTAGGATCACACAATTTATCTGGTGTAACTGTGGCAGCATTTCAGAAATTATCGATCCGCTTAAAAACATCACCACTTTTACCCGCGACCTACAAGGACGGGTCATTACCAAAACATATAACAATGGTAAGAGTACGAGCTATGTTTATGAAAAATCAACAAGCAAATTAAAACAAGTGACTGATGCCAAAGGCCAGAAAAAAATTTACACCTACAACATAGACGGTACCATGAAAAGCGTAGCATACCTGAATGCAACTATAGCCACCCGAGGTGTTAGCTATACCTACGACACCAGCTACAACCGTATAAGAACAATGATGGATGCAATCGGCGCTACAACCTATAGCTACAAAAACATTGGAATGGGTTTAGGATCAGGTATGCTTGCCAGTGTGGACGGACCGCTAACCAATGACCTTGTTACATATGGTTACGATTCACTGGCACGAATCAGTAGCAGGTCTATAAATGGGGTAAATGCAATTACGACTTTTGACAATCTCGGAAGAAAAGTAGCAGAAACAAATGCGCTGGGTACCTTCAACTATGACTACCTGAACCAAACCAGCAGGCTTAGTTCAATGAGCTATCCCAATGGTCAAACCACCGTTTATTCCTATTACCCCAATATTGGCGACCAGCGGTTGAAACAAATATGGAACAGGAATTCAGTCGGTAGTACGTTGTCAAAGTTCAACTATGAATACGATGTGGAAAGCCAGTTAAGCAAATGGACTCAACAGGCAGATAGTACCGACATTTCTTACGATGACATCAGCTACAATCTTGCAGACGAACTAATAGCGGCTACCAAAAGAAATCAAAACCCTGGCGCTGTTATTAAGCGATATGCTTTCCAGTACGATAAGGCCGGCAACCGCACCAGTGAACAAATTGATAATAATGTTACCTCTTATGCTTACAACAATATTAATCAACTTACAGTACAATCAAACGGTGGACCTATACATATGAAAGGAACGTTGAGCGAAGTGTCAACTGTCAAACTTGAGAATCTGACTTCTAACGATTCAGCTATGGCTACGGTTGACAGCATTGCCAAGACCTTTGATGGATTTATTAGAACACTTCCCGGCACTTCTAACCGTTTGCGTGTCACTGCAACAGATTTTTCTGGAAACAACAACACTACTGTGTTTAATGATACCATCCTTACAGGTAATGGGGTAAGCAGTTCATACACTTACGACAATAATGGTAATATGCTCACCGCATCGAACCCTGGGGTTGCTTATTCATGGGATGCAGAGGATAGGTTGGTTAAGATAACAAAGGGCAATGCGATAATTGAATTTATGTATGATGGCCTGAACAGACGGGTGGCGGAAAAACTAAATGGCACAATAATAAAACGTTGGCTATGGGATGGCGATGAAGTTGTAGAGGAACGTGATGCAAGTGGCTCAAAAGTAACCAAACGTTTTTTTGCACAAGGCGAAATAATTGGTGCAGTAAAATACTTTTTCACCAAAGACCACATTGGCTCAATAAGAGATGTAACCGATGCAGCAGGTGTATTAATGGCTCGCTACACTTACGATCCTTATGGCCGCAGAACAAGATTGGCAGGAACTATAGATGTTGACTTTGGCTTTACAGGTTATTATTATCATGCGGCTAGTGGTTTGTACCTTACACTATATCGTGCTTACGATGCCAACACAGGCAGGTGGCTTAGCAGAGACCCGATAGGTGAAGCCGCAGGCTATAACCTGTTTATGTATGCTAACAACAATCCATACAATTTTATAGATCCTCTTGGTCAAAGCTGGCTATCTGTTGTAGGATATTTTGTGGCAGGAGTTGCCGTAGGAGCCGCCGTAGCTGCGGTTATTATTGTGGCGGCTCCAATTGTAGCATCTGTAGGTGCGGCGGGGCTTGTGGCAGCGGGTGTGTCGGCGGCTACAGCTTCTACCATTGCTACGGCAACCGTCACCACGGCCTTGGGTGTCGGGGCCGTCGTTGGGGGGATATCTACGGCCAATAGCCTTTACAATAATGCAAGCAGCGGCAACTGGGATTGCTTTGCTTATACCTTGGGAACCCTTGGCGGTGGCATAATTGTAGGAGGAGCAGGCGGTGGAAGATACCTGGCTAATAATCTGAATCCTTCCGGCGTGCGGAGTTCGGTACCGCCCTCATGGAATCCATTTACTGCTGACAAAGGATATGGTTATGTGCGAAATCCTAATTTGCCGTTTTACCAGGATTTCTATAACCTGATGGGCACAGGACCAACGCCCTCCAGTGGTGGTGGCTCTGCAGCATCTATCAGTAGTGGCTTTAGTCCGAGTCCGTGTGGCTGCAAATGATTTAAAGTAACATAATGGGTTTGTTGTTAAGTAACGCCCTAAAGCGTTCTAGAAAAATTTGGTTATCAGTAAAACAATTCGATATGAAAAGAAATATTTTGATTTTACTTTTTGGGCTGACCCAGGGATGTGTTTTTGCCCAATGCCCTGAGTCAGGTTTAAAAATACAGAGCAGCGAATGTGAAGATCCAAGAGGACTAATGGTGAGTTCAACGAGTTGTAAAGAAATGAAAATAAAGTGGGTAGGAATAAAAGATGGGCAATATGCAGTAACAGCAACTCTTGCCGAAAATAATGAACGTGGTGTGAAAACTGTAAGGGTGTATGATTTGGCAAATGATAATGGCAACTGCACGGCTACTATAACAGTAGAAGAAGCAGCCAACGTAAACTGGAGTGTACAATCTGTCTGCAATATCAAAGGAGCTAAAGTATATAGCGCTCCTGTTGCCGGTACAGAAACATACATACCCGTATGCAAAGCCGACAGGCGTACAGAACCGGTCAAAGGCTTTGCAGTCTATCCCAATCCTACCAAAGGCTTGCTGACAGTAGATTACAGCGGCAATACCGAAAAGAACATTGTGCTGAACGTGTATGACATGAGCGGCAAAAAAGTTTTTACACAAAACCAAGCATCACTATCAGGCAACAATAACCAATTCAAATTGAACCTGCGTGAACTGGTTCCGGGTGCTTATACCCTGGAAATGCTGAATGGTGGAGAAACCAAGCAGACAAAGTTTGTGGTGGTGAGAGAGTAGTTGTTTTGAGTACTTAGTATTCATTATTGAGATAGCCTATGAAGCATTTTTTATTACAGATGAAAGGGAGGTTTTTCACAGTGGGGTAAGAGGTGTTTCCTTATTATATCTCTGTCGGAGTTCTCTCTGTGTGAAGCTGTGGTAAAATGAGAAAAACGTGGGAAAAGCTGAATAATGAATTGACGTACAAGAGTGCGACGCCACCGAAGTTCAATGATGGACTTATTGCTTGGTTCAAAAGAAAAGTAGCAGAACGAAGGATACCTGGCAATGAATTTTTGATGAAAGAATTTAAGAAGAACAACATGTTGAAATATACATAAACCCTTAAACATTAAACTGGTAAAACTACTGTTATGATAAAGAGAATCTCCATGAAGCTGACCATGCTTTTTATTGTGTTTTCTGTGGCGCAAAGCTTTGGGCAATGGAACCTGACCGGTAACAGCAATGCAACAGCTGCTTCCATTTTGGGTACGACCAATGCTGTTGTACTAAACCTTGCTACCAAAAATACCAAGCGGCTAACGATAGATACGCTAGGCCGTATCGGTATCGGCACTACTACCCCCTCAAACATATTAACTGTAAAAGGTGCAGGTAGTAACCCTGCATCATCCTGGGTAAGTGCAGGGGCGCCTTTGTTTGTGGGTTTTGGGGAAACAGCGTTAGGCAATGCTGATTATATTTTGTCTATGGCGGGCTCATCTGCAAGTGCAAGACCGGTTTTTATTGGTAGAAAAGGCCGGGGTACTTTAGCCGCCCCTTCGGTGGTAGCAAACAATGATTTCCTGATGTCTTTTCTCTCATCTGGTTATGATGGAGGTGCTTTTCAAAACCCGGCTGGTATAGATTTTTATGTAGATGGAACACCATCTGCGGGAAGCGTACCTGCCCGTATCTCATTTGTAACCGGCAGTAACAGTGCTACAAGATTAGAACGTTTGAAAATAGGTAGTACGGGAAATATTTCATTTAATAATACACAGTTGTACGTGCAGCAATCGAACGGAGCTATAGGAATGGGAACATCTGCCCCCAACGCTTCAGCATTAGTAGATATGACATCTTCTAATAAAGGTATGCTTTCACCAAGAATGACCAAAGCACAACGTCTTGCTATATCATCTCCTGCAGTAGGTCTTTTGTTATATCAAACTGATGATGTAAGCGGTTTCTATATTTACAACAATGGTTGGAAAACAATACGTGCTATTGATAGTGTGAATGTATTTTTAGGATATCGTTCAGGTGATGCAATTAGTAATACTTTTGCGAATACTTCTGTTGGTAACTACAGCCTCCAATACCTGACCACAGGAACAAATAATACTGCAACAGGTTATCAGGCACTCAACGCTACAACGGTAGGTTTTGAGAATGCAGCATTTGGTGCCGGGGCTCTTGCCATCAATGATTCGGGTAATTACAACAGTGCATTCGGAAATATTTCTATGCCAAGTAACAGAACAGGGAACTACAATTCAAGTGTAGGTTACTATTCATTATTTCAACAGAATGGAAATAACAACAGTGCATTAGGTTTTTCTGCCGGCGATTATACAAACGGTAGTTCAGAGGGAACATTTCTTGGAACACTTACACAAGCAGGTGATAATTTAAGTAATATTACTGCAGTTGGTTACGGAGCAACAGTTACAGGATCAAACGCAGTTAGAATTGGTAATACATCAGTTACATCTATTGGTGGTCAGGTAGGTTGGTCTAACTTTTCAGACGGCCGCTTTAAAAAGAATGTAAAAGAAAATGTACCGGGTCTTGAGTTTATTAATAAGCTTCGGCCGGTTACTTATAATCTTGATGTAAGTGGAATTGACAATGCATTTGAAGCAACCAAAGGGAATTCAAATAATCATCCAAAACCCCAGCCTACCGCTAATGATGTCAAAGCTAAAGATGCTAAAGAAAAAATTATCTACAGTGGATTTATTGCACAGGAAGTAGAAAAGACCGCTAAAGAATTAAACTATGATTTTAGTGGTGTAGATGTTCCAAAAAATAAGAATGATTTTTATGGTTTGCGCTACAGTGAATTTGTAGTACCACTTGTGAAGTCTGTTCAGGAGCTTAATAAAATGAATACTGAAAAGGACGAAACAATTCAAAGTCAAAATAAACGAATAACTGACCTTGAAGATAGAGTAACTAAGCTTGAGTCATTGTTAACAAGTAGTAAAGTTGTAAACAATGCTTTACGGGAAAATATTAATTTGACCTCTGTAACACTAGAACAAAATGTTCCAAATCCTCCGGTTAACAACAATACAAAAATCAGCTACAATATACCTTTAGGCAGTAACAATGCTGAATTGGTTGTTACAGATGTAAATGGAAAACGGGTGAAAGGAATAAAACTAAATAATACCGGTAAAGGATATTTAAATATTAACACTTCAGGGTTAAGTGCGGGTACTTATTCTTACACATTATATGTAAATGGACGAATGATAGAAACAAAGAAAATGATTGTTAGTGCCAACTAGTAAGTATTCTATTTGGTAATGAAGCAAACGGCAGGAAGTTTTTCCTGCTGTTTGTTTTTCATTTGTTCTTTTACTATGTTTTGGGACCGCGGCGTAAAGACTTAAACGTGCAGGTTATCGTGGGCTTTTTTTAGGGGAGAACCCACGAGGATAGAACCTTTAAAGAAGTTCCAAATAATTTTGCCTTTCATAGTTATACAATAGTCGTATGGGCTGTTACATATCCAAAGCTAATTTAAACAACATAATTATAATCTAAGCACACTTTAGTTTAGCGGTTATCAACTTATGTTTTAAATATGATATAAATTTCGCTTAGCTTAAACTTATACAAGTACAACACTTACCCTGGCGGGGATAAAAAACTATTGCTTAATAATTATAGTACGGTCATTAACTACATCTAAATTGTATTTATCCTTGATGGAAGGCAATGCTAAAAAACTGTATACAATATCTTTAGAAAAAAAGTTTTTAACGTTTCTTGTTTCTCTATATTTTTGAGTAGTTGAGTCAAATACTGCATCATCTTGAAACAGATCATCCACAACAACGCTTTTAGCAGTATTTAATTTTTCTCTGATAAAGCTTTCAAGAAGTATGTGATTTAATAAATACACTTTTCTTTTGATAGTTGTATCCACACAAACTATGTTACTTCCAGATTTTAAAAATTCATCAGGATATTTGTAAGTAATATCATTTATCTCATCTTGTGTGAAATTTTGCCTCAATAAAGCATCAATGCTAATAAATAAATAGCCGCTTTCTTCATAAAAATGTTTTAAGCCAAGCGTCCTTTGGCGAATAACTTCTTCGTTATGTTCTCCAATTTTTAGAGTAATTCCTCCTAAAAAAAACATCAATATAGAAACATAAAAAACAGCTTTATCTGCTTTGTCACCAGAAAGACTAACTATGCGTTCAACATACGCAATAGCCTTTTTAAATAAACTACCTTGAATTACAGATTGTTCACCAGTTTTATTGCTTAGTCCCAATAGTTTTTTGAATAAAATCCAAATTATGGGAAAAATTAAAGAAATTAAAAGTGGGTAAGCATAGGGACTTACTAACCTAATTAAATCAAAAATATTTTTTGCTTGATCAACTGTGTATTCCATAAATTTCTAGTCAAAAATTTTAAAAATTCAATTTTGCAACTGTTACTTTTTTAACCACAAGAAACTATATTATACCAATAAAAACTATTTCTCTATTTAACCATTTCTAATAATAAATTAATACCCCCTGCTAGTCAATATATTCCTTCTCTCCGCTGTTGGTTTTCTTCACCAATAGCTTATATTGACACTAGTAGCCTGCCTTATGCTCAAATTTGCAGGTGAAGAACACCAGCAAAGGCAAAAGGCCTAGTTTCAAATCTGATTTAAGTTAAGCTTCGCTTAAACCAGCAACAACAATTATTCTTGTAAAATTTACTCAAAATCTTTGAGTTAATTTCGTTAACATAAAGTCTGTGAATTGTTTTGTCTTAGCCATATTTATCAAATTTGCGCCGGAATTATTTGTTTGATATTCAGTAATTGCATTTGTAAGTAAGGTAACTGAATTATCAAATTTCTGTTGATCAAGAGTAATAAGATCAATTGATGCAATGTCATCCTTCGTGACTGAAGATTTATTTGTAATAAACGAGGTCACTATTCTGGCTAAATGCAGTTTAAAATTTGAAAGGGTTGATTTTTGTACACCGTCTGTAACATTTCTCAAAAGTTCAGCTGATCTTTGTGCAATTAGACAACTGGTCAAATAGACATTGTAGCTATATCCTTTGTTAAATATTCTATTATACGCAGTATCATCTTTTATTAATGAAGTAGGTTTTGACCTTGTGATATGTGGATTGTTGAACATAATCGCTTCAACGGCTTGTGCATTTGTTTGTATACCGAAAATTTTGGAGGCTGGTTTTCCTTGATTTTTATAATAATTTTTTCGCCTATCATAATAGTAGCCCAGATTCAGAAAGAAAAGCTCAATATCTCTTTGTATTTCATCAGTAGCTCTTAAAAGAGATGGTGATACAGGATTTTGACTATTTGTTGAGGCAATGATATGATCTATGGTAGCTTTATTTTCATTGATGATCACTTTAACTAATACTGACCTTGTATCATTCTTATCACCTGCATGATGCAGAAAAATCGAATATGAAGTTTGTAGACCATTTACGATTTGTACATTGTCTATTGATAATGTAGTTCCAACTAATGAGGGATTGTCTGCAATTATTGTTATCCCATTATTAAGCCACCAAAAATCTTCATCCTGCTCTGTTTGTATGGTCTTCTTTATTTTTTCGTTTACATCAACAGCTCCTTGAAAGTGACGAATATTGCTTTCAAAAAGACTTTCTCTAATCGACAGATCGTCATCTGTTAAAAAATTCTTATAGTCAGCCAATTTTACGGTACCTACATAACCTATTCCAAATGTTTTAAAGGTAGTTGATAATGGATTTTCTTTAAATATTAAGGATAGTCGTTCATTTTTTTGTAGTTGATATAATCGTAGTAACTCTTCACTACTATAATTTTGGTATGTAATTTTAGCCCCTATAAATTGTTTAGATGCAAGTTCTTCTAATTGCTTTGTTTTTGCTTCAAATGTTGTATTCACTTCAATCTTCTCAGAATATGCACAGTAGTTGAATGATACTCCTAACTGTCCGCCTGCAATGGTACATTTCTTCCACGCCTCTCTTGCAATAAGCGCTTTGTCTACCAAATCTGGATTAAAGCGTACAAGTAAAGCGTCTTCACTTTTTTCGAGACTAAATAATTCTGGCAAACTTGTGATTAATTTATCAATTGGGCTTTCCTTGAAGCTATTTTCTTTCTTACATTGGGATATAATTATTTGTACTTGAGATTTTCTTGCAAATTTAATTTCCTCCAAATCTTCTATAGACTCTGGAATAAAGTCATCTATCACGACTATAATAGAATCTACTCCACCATCGTTTCCTCCATCCACTATAGAGTTTTGAATATCCTCAAACGAAAAGTCACTTGATTTTGTCACTTGAGACATAGCAAACAACTCGAATGTTTCGCTGTCGCTAGTTGCAAGTTCATTGTCCTTTTTGAACTGCTCAATGCAGCCATTTAAAATTATTTTGTTATTACTCATGCTCTTTTGTTATTTTTTCTACCCTTCCCAATACCCTTCCCTTCGCTAAAATACAAATTTTTATCATAAAATCCCTTTTCTTCAAACGGCTTTTAGCTACGGCTACATTTTTTATACTATACTGCTTTATAGCACCATTTTGTGTAAGCCTTTAAGGTTGATGTATAAACTTCAAGCGTTTTTTACTCAATAAACTCATTTGTCAGACTCAACACCCAATGTGTCAAACTAAGAAGGGCTTACGTCAAAATAAGAGGGTTTTCTTTTGCTACAATATTTTTTAGAAATCGTTTTTGTGGTATCTCAAGCTCGTTTTTTGAAATCGTAAGAACAAAGAAACTCATTTTTCTACACTACTTTCTGCAACTTCTTTCAACTAAATCATAATAGGATTTGTTTCATTTTGCGGAGCTTCCTGTACAGTATTTGGTCTGTTATCTTCCTGAATAATGTCAAGCTTTGTTGCTTCATCAACTGTAGTCAATACATAACTCATCATAAAATAGTTTTCGGGCTTGTCTTCCAAATCAGGCCGTGGTGCAATCAAACTGTATTTCATCAATGAATATGGAATAACCTCTTTTATAATGCCCCATTGTTCATATAATTTGCCCTCCCATTCTGTACTGAACTTTATAGGACTATTCACTTGCCATGTTGTTTGTAGTTTGCTTCCATATTGCCAAAGCTTTACCAAGTCAGGATTTGTGATTGTATCCCAGACTCTTTTAAGGGATGCATTTATTGTAATTGTCGAAATATTTGTAGCCATCTTACAGGTTATTTATGCTTTATAAACTTTTTAAAATGTTTATTGCTGTTTCGATTTTGCCGGTTACTTTTTATCAAAATACTTTTTGAAATATAGCAATTGATATTGTATTGCATTGGCCCAATACGACCATTCATGTGCCCCCGGCCGTTCTGTGTAATCATGCTTTATTTTTAGTGCAAGCATTTTATTGTGCAATGCTACATTATCCTTATAAAAGAAATCATCAACTCCACAATCAAAAATAATTGCAAGACCTTCTTTGGGGTAATGCTCAACTACATTTATCACCGAATAATTAATCCAGTTGTTAGCATGAGTTATTGTATCTCCAATACGCAAAGACACATCATATTTTTTTCTGCTATAGTTAAGGTCCACACCACCACTCATGCTGCCACAGGCCCCAAAAGTAGCTGCATGTCTAAACCCAATAAATATTCCACCATGTCCTCCCATACTTAACCCCGTTATAGCTCTTGCTTTTCTATTTGCTATAGTTCTGTAGTGCGAATCAATAAACCGAGGTACCTCTGTACTTACAAAGGTTTCATATTTATAAGTTGAGTCTATGGGACTATCAATATACCAACTGCTAAAACCACCATCAGGACAAACAATAATCAATTGAAAAGCGTCACTCATTTGTTGAACCTGTGGTACATTATTTATCCAGTCTCTATAAGTACCACTATAACCATGTAATAAATATACTGTGGGAAAATGTTTTGACTTTTTATATGAAGCAGGTTTTATAACTACAGTTTTTATTTCTTTCTTCATAGCGGCACTGTAGATGGATACAGTATCTACAGAGGCTTTTGAAGTATAAGTAAATAACAATAAAGTAAAAATGTGCAAATGTTTCATATTGCTGTTTAAACAAGTAAGGTAGCCATTTAGTAGGGACAATAAATGATACTTAGCATAAGCCGGTTTTGTAGAAACATTTTTTAAATCAATAATATCTATTTTTCCTTTTATTCAGAATAATGAAAGTCAGGGTTTTTTTGTTACCAGCTTTGCAGCAAAATAGGCTATAGGAATATATGCACCAACAATATCTGTTATTGTAAACCAAAGAGGGGAGGGCAACATTAATACATTAGTTATGCCACCAATTAAAAATAGTATTCCTACAATAATAGCACATCTCATTTTATTATTTGCAGCTATTACCGCTGCTAACAAAGCACCAACAAACGTTCCAACAGCATGGGCAAGAAATGGCATTATAAAATGCTTTGGTTCAAATAAATGCATAGTTGCCTTTAAGCCTTCCATTGTTGTAACATCAGCTCCGTTTGGTGGGGGAATTATAGAACTACTCAACATTATAATACCCATATTAGCAATACTGCCTAAAACTGCACCAATAACTACTGCAATAATATTTTTAATAGTTGGGTTCATGTTTAAATGTTTTATAGGAAAATGAAATTAATTAATTTTTCTGAAACTGTATTTTTCATAAGGCATTACGGCATTGATTTTACTTTTCTGGTAATAATCAATTGATAAGATTCTCTTTTTAGCAATTGGCTATGTGAGTCTCTGGAAAATGTTTTAAATCGATTAATAAAAATTCAAAAATAGCATTCATCAATAACTTATTTTCTAAAATATTCAATCATCAATTCTTTAGCATTTTTATAGCCTCTTACGCCTATCGGGTTTTCGTTGGAGTAACAGGTTACATATTCTTTTGCAATTTCTAAAGTTGGCGGATGCCCATCTCTATAGTATTTAATTCTTGTAATAAAATCATTTAAATATCCAATAGAAGAACGATCGTTATCTGTAGTAGCAATTTCAACATCCTGATAAAAAAAATGAACTTCTCCTTCAAAGTATCAGTTAATAATCCATCATAATTCAGTTGGTTTAAAAAGTTATCTAAAAATATTTTTTTAAAATCCTTCAAATCACTTTTTAAAATATCGAACAGTGCAAAAGAATAAAATGTTTCTTTATGAACAAATGCCAGACATTTACGTCCTTCTAAAGCAAATAAGTGACTATTCCAATCATCGGTTGTATGGGAATGAAGTTTTGTTTTAAGTACCAAAAGTTTTGAAAGCTTTGTAGAACAAAAAATTGTAGGCATTTCAATAATATTTATGAACTTTATTAGAAGGTATTTATAAACAATCCAATAAATGTGTTGCTTGGATGAAGTAATATTTTATTCAATTCTTATAAACCCCGGAAAATGCAATCATAATTTTCAATAACTAAATTATTGATTACACCCCAAACTGTGTTAAATGATGGTTGAGATGTTTGTAAAACATATTGTTCCATTCCGTTTTGGAAAGCTTACCAAATGACATGGATTCCTTATTATCAAAATGATTTTCTCCCAATTGCTGTGTTTTGGCAATGTAATCAATTAATCGTTGCTTTTCCGCTTCAAAATTCTTGTGATCTTTTATTATAAAAACAGGAGCTGTTCTGCTGTTTTTAGGAAATGAAGTTTCGCCTGTTACTTTCTTTTTAATAAAGTTTTTAAGTATAAACTTCATAAAAGGGTTGGGTTTGGGATGTTTATTTTCATACACCATTTCATACGCAACATTGCAGTGCGCCAACATTTGGTCTACACTCATTTTACCCCATTGCAGTTGTGTTTCAGATTTCAATTGATTAATTCTATGTATCAACTGATCTGATACTTCTAAAGTAAAAATATTAGGTAATGACATTGAGATTAATTTTTTATACATTAATTAGAATGGTAGAATTGCAAAGATTCATATTATCCCGAAATTTTCGACATTAATATAATTGTAGCCGTTGGTCAACAATAGCAACTCCATTTTTGAAAATATGTTTGTTGTAGGTTAGAAACATTTGACAATATCGGTGTTGCAAAAACATAAAGGTTATAAGCAGAAGTTGTAATTCCGTTGTTAGAGAAGAACTCTATATCATTTCTGATTTAAGTTACGAGATGCTGACCTTAAAGCAGCTACAACTCTTACTTCAGTCGATTAATAAATTATTCTTTTACAAATTTTACAACTGACTTTTCATCAGCATTTTGATAAATAATTATGTAATTGCCTTTGTCCAATTGGTCAACTAAAACTTCTGTTTGCAATGCTCCCCGCTGTACGGGTATCATTTGCTTCACTTTACCATCGGCATTAATTAAAGTAATAAATGCACTGGTTTTTGCAATTTTGTGTTTTACAATTAAATTGTTTATAGCAGGATTGGGATAAATTTCTAAACTAACATCATTATGGTAGTTGATAGTGACTACTTTACTGTACTTGTAATATCCATTGATATCTGTTGTTTTAAGCCTATAATAATTAATACCCTTAAATGGGTTTTTATCATAAAAAGCATAGTCCGTTTCTGGTAAGTTTGATGCTTTTTTAGAACCTATGGCATTAAATAAACGACCATCAACACTTCGTTCTATAGTATAGTCTTTTACAGCTACTTCGTTTAATGTAGTCCAGGTTAAATGTGTTTCGTTACCTGATAGTATTGCTTTAAAAGTTATTAATTTTAATGGCAACACATCTCTTGGTCTTAAGTAAATAAGTGTATCAATAACTAATCTAAATGTGGGTCCAGTATACCAGGTATAACTTACATAAAAAATTTTTGCACTTGCATCATAATAATTATTATACCCTTGAACTGGTGATACCGTTAATCCTGTTCCTACAAAAGTACTGGATGGAGTAACAAGATTTGTTGTTGAATCAATTGATAATATAATATTTCCAACACCAATAGAGGAGCCGTCTGGCCATACTTGAGTGTTGTCAAATTGAACTGTAGTGTCTGATGTTGTTACTAAATTCATTTCATAAGGTGCTGGATACCCTGTTCTAACCGGATCGCCGCCCCTTAAAGTGTAACTTTTAATAAGATAAACACCATCGTATTTATTGATCGGTTGGCTAAAAGATGTAAAACAAAAAAAGCACAGAATAAGTGTGTAAGTTGTTTTCATAATTAAGATATATGGTTTAAAGTTATTATAAAAATAGTAAAGAAAAAAAATATTTTCCGCCGCTGTTGTGTGTTTTCACCAACAGCTTTTTTGTTGGGGTGGTTAAGAGGTGAGGGAAAAAGCTTGCTGCTTTCCAGCTGATGAAGGATGGGTTTGCAGGGTAGGTAAAAATGAAAATTGAAATAATTTAGCCAGACTAAAGAACAGTTTGGCTAAATGAGGCTTAGCCGAGTCTAGCAGTATTGCCACTTGTAGTCATTTTTATTGCCCAACAAGTTTTGTTTTGTTGTCAGCAAGTTTTTGTTTGATGTATGCCTTCAATTCGTCAAAGGTCATATTTTGAGTTTCAGAACTAATATTGTCCCTGATGTCCCGCATCATTTTTACAGCGTCAAACTCTTTTTCTTTTTTAGTCGTTTCCATAGTTTACTAAGTCTTTGGGGCTTCTTATTTCAATCATTGAATATCCAAGACGTAAATTTACAGAATTATAGCCTTTTATTCTGTCAAGGTTTACAATATGCTTAAAATTCCAGCTTGCTAAAACATCAACTTTATTTATGGTTGCCAAAGCAATGTGACGGCAATCTTCTAAACTTGTTTTGCCAACTACCTTTTCGTCAATGTATGTGTCTGCAAGCTTGATTGCTTCTTCAGTCAGTTCAACTCTTTGAAATTTGTCGGTCGAATATTTCAACAAGTGTTCCCTAACTTGTTGCGGGGCATTTATTAATTCAAGGTCAAGCAAGTCAGATACTACAAAAATAATCTCATTGTTGTCAAGCCGTTCAAAAAGTTTTATTGTTGCTTCTTTAAACTCTTCGTCAAAGTAACCACCAACAACTGAAGTGTCTATGTAGATTTTTTGTTTCATGGAATTTTTATTGTTGTTGTCCTTGCCTTGGTCGGTTTTACTTGCCAGTATAAATTTTGGTGTAGCGTAACTTTAATTAATGTTTAAAACCCTTGTCTATGACCCGCAAATTAATACAAGATTACAAATTTAAGTATCCCAACTTTTTAATGGTTTTTATTTTAAATTGAAGTTACGCTTCGCTAAAAAAAACAGCTACATAATTTACTTTAGCGGAAGATTCGATGTTTACCGAAACAAATTCACCATCCCCTTCTTCACCACTTCCTTACCGCTTAGCAATGTCACTTTAGCCACATAAATATACACTCCTGTTGGTTGTAGCTTTCCATTACTCTTCCCATTCCAGCCGTCGTTTTTATCGTTTGTAGAAAATATCTTTTCGCCCCATTGGTTCCAGATGGTGAGTTCCAGGCGGTCTATGCTGGTGCCATAGACTTTGAAGACATCATTCAGGCCGTTGTTGTCGGGAGTGAAAGTGTTGGGTATGTAAATTTCTTCGGCCGTTTTGAGTGTGACCAATACCTGTGCTGTGTCGGCGCAGTCATCAGTGGTTTTACCGGTGACGGTAAATGTTTGCGGGGTGTTGACAACAATGCTTTGCGTGGTGGCGGATTGATTGGTAAAGCTGGCTAAAGGCAGCCACGAAGTGACAGTAAAAGATCTGCTACCAGTAACTACCAAACTCACTGCATTGCCTGCGCTGATTGGATTTGGTGAAGCCGACAATGAAAGCACCAATGGAGTGATCGCATTGAGTGTAACCACCGTTGCCGGTGAAATGCAATTGCCATTATTGACGGTCACACTATAAGTGTTGGGTGCCAGACCGGTAAACACATTGTTGGGAATATAAGTAACGCCGTCTATGCTGTAGGTGGTGGCATTGGCAATAGGAAAAGTAACGGTGATAGTACCTGATGGCAACGGGCAGGTAGGCTGCACCATCGCAACAGTTGGGGCTGGCGGAATCACCGGATCTGTATTTATTACAGCCACCGTAGCCGCTGATGTACAACCGTTGTTATTCCTGACGGTGACGTTGTAAGTCCCACCGTTAGCGGGATTAAACACGCCTGTTGTGTTGCTATAATCCACACCATCAATGCTATAAGAAAGCCCTGTGCCAAGGGGTGCGGTGATGGTGATAGTACCAGTAGCAACTGTGCAAGAAGGTTGTGTAGTGCTGACCGTAGGCGCAGGTGGCGTACCGGGAGCAGTATTGACAACTACACTTATTGAATTTACACAGCCACTGTCGTTTTTTACCGCTACAGTATAGGTGCCGACAGCTAAAGCCGAAAATGTTTTAGTTGTGTCGAAACTGCTGCCGTTAAGACTATAGGTATATTGATTGCTGATAGGCGAAGTGATGAGTATACTTCCGGTTGAAACGGTGCAAGTAGGCTGAACTACACTGACTATTGGCAATGGAGGAATGGAGCAAGGCACATTTAGCGATGCGAATATCCAGGCTGCCCCTTTTAGATTATCATCAAAAAATCCTCCAACGATTGCTGTTTTCCAATCGGCACTAATCCCCACTGAGTGGCCTTGATAACTTGTACCAACATTTCCTAAGCCTACCAATTTACTGCCCTGCTGACTCCACATATTGCCGTTTCTTTTATATATCCAGGTAGCACCGATAAGATTATTATCATAGTATCCACCTATAATTGCGGTGTTGCCATCTGCACTAAGACTTACAGAATGACCCTGATGCGCAATCCCAATGTTACCCGTACCGACCAACTTGTTACCTTGTTGATTCCAAATATTGCCAGTGCGAGTGAATATCCACGCTGCACCCTGATTGCTGTTATCTAAAAAACCACCCACAATAGCAGTATTTCCATCTGCGC
Organism: Segetibacter sp.; assembly: GCA_043736115.1. Lineage (GTDB taxonomy): Bacteria > Bacteroidota > Bacteroidia > Chitinophagales > Chitinophagaceae > Segetibacter. The sequence goes on from JAYTDC010000178.1 coordinate 39,757, forward strand.
TCAGGCTTACAGAATATCCTTGATGGATAGGTGCTCCCACACTTCCTGTACCTGAAAGTTTACTGCCTTGCTGACTCCATGCAGAGCCATTGCGGATGAATATCCATGCTGCGCCTTGCCCTCCATTATCCGGATACCCGCCTACAATAGCAGTATTTCCGTCAGCACTTATGTCTACTGATATACCTTGCCTTGCCGGTACCGTATTGCCTGTACCTACTAACTTGTTTCCCTGTTGGTTCCATGTGTTGCCGTTGCGTGTAAATATCCATACTGCACCCTGTCCGTAGTTATCATTATCCCCTGACATAATTGCTGTATTGCCATCCGCACTGAGGCTAACGGACATACCTTGAAATATATTGGGTCCTATACCACCTATACCTACTAACTTGTTTCCTTGTTGACTCCATGTGTTGCCATTGCGGGTAAATATCCAAGCAGCACCCCGTCCGTTGCTGTCTTCAGTCCCACCAATAATAGCAGTATTTCCATCAGCACTAAGACAAACCGCACCTCCTTGTTTGGCTGCCCCCACATTACCGGTTCCTACTAATTTATTTCCCTGTTGACTCCATAAGCTGCCACTCCGTGTAAAAATCCATGCTGCTCCTTGAGACGTATTATCATTAGGTCCGCCGACTATGGCCGTGTTTCCATCTGCGCTCAAACTTACAGGCCCCAAACTGGCTATATTAATGGCACCAGAACCTACAAGTTTATTTCCTTGTTGCACAGAAGGTGGAGCTGCTACTAATACAGCAAAATAAGAAGAACTTAAAGTGCTGCCAAGTGGAGTAGTAATATTGATTAAACCTGTTTGAGCTTCCGGCATTACCATTGCCACTAAACTTGTACCTGTATTGGAAATAATTATTGCAGCTGTACCACCTATAATTATTGCAGTAGGATTGCTTAGGTTAGTGCCTGAAATTGTTACTAATGTACCCACCGTTCCACTTGATGGAGCAAACGATGTGATAGATGGCTGTTGCGCCATAGTAGAAGTAGGCAGATAGGTAATAAGGAGTAAAAATGAAGATGCAATTAAAAATTTGTTCATTGTCAATTTTTTTCAAAAAAATTTATATTGCTTACCCCTTCCCTGAAATGCAAGTTCTCCTCCCCCACCCATACAACTGACTATTCACCACACACCGTGTAAGCACTATAAGCCTCACCTGGTAATTATGCGCCTTGTACCAACTCCTGCCGCCGAACCCGTCCCCGGTCATGGAGTTTTGGGCGGTGGTGAGGTGTGGTTGTAACAAGCATAATAAGGTAAGTAATAACAGCAGTTTCATAGTGCGGCATATTGCTGAATACAATAATAAGATAAAAAAGAGAGAATTTGACTGAAAAAGATAAACCACAGAGGAGCTACAAGGGGTTTTCGCATCGTACACAGGTTTATAATTTATTCCCTCTCCTTTCCCTCTGTGCCACACTCCGTTTTCTCTGTAGTTGAAAGAAATGAGTTTAAATAGTTATGAGTTCATAGCTTACAGCTCATAGCTCATAGTTCATAGCTCATAGTTCATAGCTTACAGCTCATAGCTCATAGTTTACAGTTCATAGCTCATAAAAATCCCCCGTTTTATTTTCATTTCCCCCTTATTTTTGCTCTCTCAAATATATTCTCCCATATGAAAAAAATTATCCTCTCTTTAGTTTTGGTAATTACAATGCTGCGCAGTTATGCAGATGAAGGCATGTGGCTACCGTTGTTGCTTGGTCAGCAGGTGTACAGCAACATGGTTAAGCGTGGCCTTAAGCTAAAGCCCGAACAGTTATACAGTGTCAACAAGTCCAGCATTAAGGATGCAATCATCATTTTTGGTGGCGGTTGTACCGGCGAAATCGTCAGTAGCCAGGGGTTAATATTTACCAACCACCACTGCGGCTATGGACAAATAGCTGCTGCCAGCAGCGTAGACCACAACTACCTGCGGGATGGTTTTTGGGCAGAAGATAAATCAAAAGAAATACCCTCTAAAAACCTTACGGTAAGGTTTCTCAACCGGATAGACGATGTAACCAATCAGGTGTTGGATAGTTTAGGTAGCCTTACCGGTGCAGACAGGGCAGCACGTCTTGCACGTGTGCAGGCCAATTTAGCAAAAGCTGCTACAGCAGGCGATGATTTTAAATCGGCAGTTGTTGCAAGTATGTTTAAGGGCAACCAGTTTTTTATGTATGTATATGATGTGTACAAAGATGTACGCCTTGTAGGTACACCACCGGAGAGTGTAGGCAAATTTGGTGGCGATACGGACAACTGGGAGTGGCCACGTCATACAGGCGACTTTTCTGTTTTCAGGGTGTATACAGATGGAAATGGGAAACCTGCAAACTATAGTGCAAGCAATGTGCCTATGGTGCCTAAACATTTTCTACCCGTTTCTATCAAAGGCATAAAAGACGGCGACTATGCCATGATATTTGGTTATCCCGGTGGTACCAATCGTTACGAGACTTCTTATGGTGTTAAACTGTCAACAGACATCAACAACCCTTCATTGGTAAAACTCCGTGATATGCGCCTTAAATATATGAAAGCAGAAATGATAAAAAGCCCGGCAAATAAACTACAATTGGCTTCTGAATATGCAGGCGTAGCCAACTACTGGAAGTTCTTTGACGGCGAAACAAAGCAGTTGTTAAAAGCTGATGTTTATGGGCAAAAGAAAGCTACAGAAGAAAGCTTTATTACTTGGGCCAAAGGCAAAAAGGAGTATGAAAATATATTTGATGATTACGCTAAAATCTACAATGAATGGAGGCCTTATGCCATGCTGCGTCAATATATTACAGAGGGTATAGTGGCAACAAAAATAATTGCCACTGCTAACTCTTTGCAAAACCTTGAAGCGCAATTGAAAAAGGGAGAAAGTAATCAGGCTGAAATTCAAAAAGCTATTTCGTTTGCTGACAGTGCAAGAAAACTATTTTTTAAGAATACCAATCTGAGAGCCGATGAAAATATTTTGGCAGGATCGCTGATGATGTTTTACAATGACATAGATAAAGCGCAACAGCCCAAAGGTTTTTATGAAGAGTTGTTTTCAAAGTACAGTAGCATAGAGTCGAGCCCTTTTAAATCATTTGCAGCAGATGTATATGCCAACAGTATTATTTCTGATAATGGTAAATGGGAAGCTTTTAAAGCTAATCCTTCCGTGGATGCGCTTAACAATGATCCTGCATATAAAGTGGCAAATGCTTTTATTAAAAACTATACTAACAATTATTTACCTAAGTTCACCGCTTTCAATGCACAAAACAATGAGTTGGGTAGGTTGTATCTTAAAGGAATTATGGAAATGAACCCCGGCAATGTAAAAAACATGTACCCTGATGCCAACTCCACTATGCGGGTTAGTTTTGGTAATGTAAAAAGTTATCACCCCAAAGATGCTACCAATTACAGTTATGTAACTACCATGTCAGGTGTGGTTGACAAATTTGTTCCCGGCAATTATGAGTTTGATCTTCCTGCAAACTATCTTAGTTTGTACAAGGCCAAAGATTTTGGCCGCTATGCTGATGCAACACAGGGAGATATTGTTGTTGGTTTCATTACATCAAATGATATTACAGGTGGCAATTCCGGTTCACCCGTTATGAACGCCAAAGGAGAATTAATCGGGCTTGCATTCGATGGCAACTACGAAGCACTAAGCCACAAAATGATATTTGACAAAGACCTCAACAGAACTATTAATGTAGACATAAGATATGTGCTGTGGTGTATAGAAAAATTAGGAGGCGCTAAACATATTGTAGATGAACTGAAAGTTGTGCAGTAGGGTTTGGGGTTTAGAGTTTAGGGTTTAAGAGGTTCAAGAGGTTTAAAAGGTTCAAGAGGTTTTTTTATGTTTAATTTTTACCTAACATCTAACACCTAATTCATAAAATCATAGATCATACATCAGACATCATACATCAGACATCATCCATAAAAAAACAGACATCCAAATCAAATTTAACCATGCTTATCAACCGCCGAGTACAGACATTAGATGAATTTACCTTGCAGCAGTTAAGAGATTTTCCGCAGGCAACAGGGGAACTTAGTATGCTGTTAAGAGATATTGGCCTTGCGGCAAAAAGGGTAAATGTAGAAGTTAACAAAGCCGGTCTTGTAGACATTCTCGGCGATGCCGGTAGTGTAAACGTACAAGGCGAAGACGTAAAGAAGTTGGATGTCTTTGCTAATAATCAGTTCATTGGCGTTACCCGCCACGGCATCAGTTGTGCAGGTGTTGGTAGTGAGGAGAATGATGATATTGTAATCTTTGACGATGAGATAAGTAACAACAGCAAGTATGTAATGCTGATGGATCCTTTGGATGGAAGCGGTAATATAGATGTGAATGTTTCTATAGGGACAATATTCAGCATTTACAAACGTGTCAGTCCAAGGGGAGGCCCTGTAAATATTGACGATTTTCTGCAACCCGGTAATAAACAGGTAGCAGCAGGTTATGTTATTTATGGCAGTAGCACCATGTTGGTATATGCAACCAAACGTGGCGTTAACGGCTTTACGCTTGACCAAAGTATTGGTGAGTTTACATTGAGTCATCCTGACATTAAATGCCCTCCCGGTGGAAATATTTATTCAGTAAACCATGGCAACTTTCTAAGGTACGAAGAAGAAGTGCGCAAGTATATCAATCTTTGTCAACAGAAAACAAAAGCCGATGGCGGCCCTTACACCCAACGTTATATTGGAAGCATGGTTGCAGATGTACATCGTAACTTAATCAAAGGCGGAATATTTATGTACCCCGGTACTACCGACAAGCCAAAGGGCAAGTTGCGTTTATTGTATGAGTGCAACCCGTTCGCTTTCATAGTAGAAAAG
>JAYTDC010000179.1:0-44546 GCA_043736115.1 Segetibacter sp.
ATAAAATAGTTTGGGCCCGCCATAAGAATTAATCATCTCATAAATAAAGACGGAAGAAGGTTCATGCGTAGAAAACCCATCATAAACAATACCACAATCGTCATTTAATCTTTTAGTGTCAGTGAAAGGAATACCAGTGGCTCCAGCCCCAAGTCGGCCAGGATTGATTCCAAGAATTAATGTTCTATTTTCGCTATCTGAATAAAACTTTCTATAAAATAATTCACACAATTTCCTTATCTCAAAACTGTCTCTAAAAGGATTCATTATGTCAATCTGATCAGGTAGCGTGCCTTCAAAATGTAAATTTTCGTAAAAGTCCAGAATACTATCAGCAATAGTCATTTATGTAAATCTTAAACCAAAATCACATATGTGAAGGAAAGAAAGAGAAAAATAAGTCGGGACGACTGGATTCGAACCAGCGACCCCCAGACCCCCAGCCTGATACGCTACCGGACTGCGCTACGTCCCGAACTCTTTTTTATTTATTCGGCCTGATACCCCGCCAACGGCGGGGCTACGTCCCGAACCTTCTCCATCAGAGAAGGTATGCGAATGTAAAGAGGATTTTATAAAAAACGGCTATCTTGCAAGCAAATTTTCTTACTGCTTCATGAAGCTGTTACTTAGGCAGGTATCCATTGTTGACAAAAACTCCCCACACCATGGGTTTGTAAATGATATTTTAATCATTGATGGTGTTATTGTACAAATTCAACCTACAATTTTGGATAATGATGCAAGAATAATCCAGGCTACAGGATGGTTAGTATCCCCAGGGTGGATTGATATTTTTTCAAACTTTAACGATCCAGGGTTTGAACATAAAGAAACTTTGGAAACCGGTGCCAATGCTTCTGCAAGTGGTGGCTATACAAATGTTTTTACGCTACCTAACACATTACCGGTAACGGATAACAAGTCAGCAATTGAATACATAGTTCATAAAAGCAACACTTTAGCGGTTAGCATTTTTCCATTGGGCGCAATAAGTAAAAAAACTGAAGGCAAAGAACTTGCAGAACTCTACGACATGCACAATAGTGGTGCAATAGCTTTTTCTGACGGTTTGTTACCTGTTCAAAATGCAGGATTATTACTTAAAGCATTGCAATATGTAAAAGCTATAAATGCAGTAGTTATTCAAATGCCCGTTGATGCGTCTATCGGCAAAGGTGGGCTTATGAACGAGGGTATTATAAGTACACAACTCGGACTACCCGGCATACCTGCTTTGGGCGAAGAATTAATCATAAGCCGAGATATTGAACTAACGAAATATACGGGAAGCCGTTTACACATAACCGGCATAACAACAGAAAAAAGTGTAGCACTAATCAATACCGCTAAATCAGAAGGCATAAATGTAACGTGCAGCGTAACTCCTTACCACCTTATGTTTTGCGATGAAGACTTAATCACTTATGATACCAACTTAAAAACAAATCCTCCACTTAGAAGCCGACAGGACATGATGGCCTTGCGGGAAGCTGTTCAGGATGGAAGTATTGATTTTATTGCTTCACATCATTTTCCGCAGGATTGGGATAGCAAAATCTGTGAGTTTGAATATGCACAACCTGGAATGATAGGGCTGGAAACTACCTTTGCTATTATCAATCATTTATTTCCAGAAATGAAAAATGAAAGGTTGATTGAGTTGTTTTCTTCAAATGCCCGAAGTATCTTTTTCCCTACAGAAAATGTGATTGCTGCAGGTAACAAAGCAGACCTTACAATATTTGAACGCAACACAACATTCACCTACAAGGCTACCGATATAAAAGGCAAAAGCCATAACTCACCTTTCATTCACAAAGAATTAAAAGGAAAGGTGATTGGCATTATCAATAAGGATAAAGTATATTTGAACGATTAAAATTTGCACCTACATGAAAAATAAAAACGTATCCATTGGAGTAAGCTTTGGAATTCTTATTGGGTTAATTTACATGATTTTACTTTTTGTAAGATGGATGTCCGCTGAAAACATGATTCGTTTTGGCTTGCTTGCAGCAGTAAACTATTTATTAGTTATAGGCCTTTTAGCATATGAGGCTTTTTACAGGAGAAAACTAGAAGGTGGTTTTATATTATTAAAGGATATTTTTCAAACGCTCTTTATATCTGTTTTGATATTTGAATTATTCTATGCCATTTACAATCTAATTCATTTAAAATATATTGATCCCGAAGTTATTGACAGAATGAAGAATGCAATGAGAGAAATGATGGAGAAATATAAAGTACCTGAAGAGGATGCTCAAAAATCAATGGATAAGTTTAATGAATTTGACAATGCTACAAAATTCGGGCAAGTAATTAAGGGGTATTTAACTGGAGTTGCAATAAGTGGGGTATGTGCATTTATTATATCACTAATAGTAAGAAAGAAAGAACCTGTTTTTGAAGAAAATATTAACTTGTAATGGACGTTTCAATTGTAGTGCCTTTATATAATGAAGATGAATCTCTGCCAGAGCTTTGTGCATGGATAGAAAGGGTAACTAATGCAAATAACCTCACTTACGAAATCATATTAATTGATGACGGAAGCACAGATAATAGTTGGAATGTAATAGAGCATTTAATTGCAGGCAACAGCCACATAAAGGGAATAAAATTTCAACGCAATTATGGTAAATCAGCTGCGCTAAACGAAGGCTTTAAAGCTGCCAAAGGCGAAGTAATTATAACTATGGATGCGGATATGCAGGACAGCCCTGATGAAATACCCGATCTGCGTAAAATGATTATAGAGGAGGACTACGATTTAGTAAGCGGCTGGAAAAAAAAGCGTTATGACCCAATTACCAAAACCATTCCTACAAAATTTTTTAACGGCGTAACCCGCCGCACAAGCGGCATTCAGTTGCATGACTTCAATTGCGGCCTCAAGGCTTATAAAAAGAAAGTAATTAAAAGCATTGAAGTCTATGGAGAAATGCATCGTTATATTCCGGTGATTGCAAAATGGGCCGGGTTTAGAAAAATAGGAGAAAAAGTCGTAGAACACCGTGCAAGAAAATACGGCACAACCAAGTTTGGGTTGGAGAGATTTGTAAATGGTTTTCTTGATCTTGCTACCATAACATTTGTAAGCAAGTTTGGCAAAAGGCCCATGCACTTTTTTGGCCTATACGGGACTTTATCTTTTCTAATCGGCTTTTTTATGATTATTTATTTAATCGTAGCAAAATTTATTGCAAGAGATTTCGCATTAACAAACAGGCCGTCTTTTTATATTGCCATGGCTACCATGGTTATAGGAATGCAACTGTTCCTTGCAGGATTTTTGGCTGAATTAATATCCAGAAATTCAAGTGAAAGAAACGCTTACCTGATAGAAAAGAAAGTAGGTTTATAGCGAATGTTTTGTCACCGACATTAGAACCTTGATGAAGCATCGTCACCGCCGCGGCGGGGCTCACTTGCACGACATACCTTTATTCAGCTTTTTCCAGCGCCTGTTTTTCACATTGTGATCAGGTTATTGAAAAGTGGTAATGAACCTGCAGACAATTAACCAATTAACCTACAAACCAATAAACCTAATTAACCCAATTAACCAATAAACCAGTAAACCATTTTGAGAAAAGTCATCATCATAGGTCCTGCACATCCTTTGAGAGGTGGTCTTGCATCATTCAATGAAAGATTGGCACGACAGTTTATGCAGGAAGGTCATCAGGTAAGTATTTATACATTCTCTCTTCAATACCCCGGATTTCTTTTTCCAGGTACTACGCAATACTCATCTGAACCGGCACCAAATGATATTGATATCAAAGTTTGCATCAACTCTGTAAACCCAATTAATTGGTTGATTGTTGGCAACGAAATAAAGAAACTCAAGCCTGATTTAATTGTTGTAAGGTATTGGTTACCATTTATGGGACCTGCCTTAGGTACCATTTTGCGAGGCGCTAAAAAAAATAAACATACACGGGTAGTATGTATTGCAGACAATATAAAACCACACGAAAAAAGACCGGGTGATACTGCATTTACTAAATATTTTATAAAGTCTATTGATGCTTTTGTGACTATGAGCCAAAAGGTAATGCAAGACTTGAAAGCCTTTACAACAAAACCTGCACAACAGGTGGTTCATCCGCTATATGACAATTTTGGAGAAGCTTTACCCAAAGCTGAAGCAAGGAAACATTTAGGTCTTAATGAATTTGAAAAAATCATTTTATTCTTTGGATTTATTCGGCAATACAAGGGGCTCGATTTGCTTTTACAGGCAATGGCTGAACCCGCTATGAAAGCATTTAACATAAAGCTAATGGTAGCCGGTGAGTTTTATGAAGATCGAAAAACATACGACGAGCTAATTGCTACTTATAATTTGTCAGACCAATTAATTTTAAGAACAGATTTCATACAAGACAGCGAAGTTCGCTATTACCTTAGTGCAGCAGACTTTGTTATTCAACCTTATAGAAATGCAACACAAAGCGGGGTTACGCCATTGGCTTATCACTTTGAGAAACCCATGTTGGTGACAAACGTAGGTGGCCTGCCCGATCTTGTTCCTGAAGGAAAAGTTGGGTTGATATGCGAACCTAATCCTTCTTCAATTGCTGAAGGAATTTTGAAGTTATATGAATTAGGTGAAGAACACTTTTTACCACATCTTCGTGAAGAAAAGAAAAAATATAGCTGGGAAAATCTGACTAAGGCAATATTGACAATGTGAAAATCACTCAATGGCTCAATTTGAAAATGAAGGGAAAATGCAACCAGATCATGTTTTGATAATTGTAATCACTTTTTAAAGCAGATTGCTTCGTTTCACACGCAATGACGGTTAAACATTAAACTCTAAACATTACTCTAAACCCTAAACATTAAACCAAAAATGATATATCGCAGCAGGGCTCCTTTGAGATTGGGATTGGCAGGTGGTGGCACAGATGTAAGCCCTTACAGTGACCTGTATGGAGGTGCGATTCTAAATACTACCATCAACCTATATGCGCATGCAAGCATTGAACCATTAACTGAAAATAAAATCATTGTTCAGGCACTTGACCGCAACGAAGAACAGGTTTTTGAAGGCTCAACCCAACTACCAATTGATGGCACCTTAGATTTATTGAAAGGGGTTTACAACCGCATTCAAAAAGATTATGGTGTTGCACTACCGGGTTTTAAACTAAATACGTTTGTAGATGCACCCGCCGGTAGCGGATTAGGAACAAGTAGCACATTGGTTGTAGCTGTTTTGGGTGCATTTTATGAGATGCTAAGATTGCCTTTGGGAGAGTATGACATAGCCCACTACGCCTATGATATAGAACGCAACGATCTGCTATTGGCAGGGGGCAAACAAGACCAATATGCTGCAACATTTGGCGGAGTTAACTACATGGAATTTTACGAAGGAGATAAAGTAATTGTAAATCCGTTGAGAATAAAACAGCAGTATCTGAATGAGCTGGAAAATAACCTGGTACTGTATTTCACAAGTACAAGCAGGGAAAGTGCCACCATTATAAAAGAACAGGTTAAGAATGTTAACAGCAAAAATGAAAAAAGTATTGAAGCCATGCACCAACTAAAAGAGCAGGCTAAAATGATGAAGGAAGCGATGCTAAAAGGCCGTCTGAATGAGATTGGTGAAATACTGGATTTTGGCTTTCAGCAAAAAAGACAAATGGCAGCTAACATAAGCAATAGCAGTATAGAAGAAGTATATGAAGGTGCTAAAAAAGCAGGTGCTACCGGTGGTAAAATAAGTGGTGCAGGTGGTGGTGGTTTTATGATATTTTACTGCCCCGGAAATACCCGCTATAAAGTTGCCGAAACATTGCGCACATTCGGTGGTGATGTAAGAAATTATCAGTTCAGTCCGCAGGGATTGAATACATGGACGGTGTAGGAATCTTTAAGTAGAAATAATCAATGCCACCTATCTTTACATAAAATAATTATCGTGAACATTATTTCAGATATCATTTCAAAGTCTATTGAAGTAAAACAACAGATTCTTCAGAATGATGAACTATTGATCAAGGTTCAAAATGCTGTGGATATTATTACAAAGGCATTTAAGAGCGGAAACAAAGTGTTGTTTTGTGGCAATGGCGGCAGTGCAGCAGATGCACAACACTTGGCTGCAGAGTTTTCTGGTCGCTTTTATAAAGACAGAACAGCATTGCCGTCTGAGGCTTTGCATTGCAATACATCTTATCTGACTGCTGTGGCAAACGACTACAGTTATGATGTTATTTATTCCAGGATAATTGAAGGAACAGGAAATGAAGGGGATGTATTAGTCGGTCTAAGTACTTCTGGCAATTCAGGAAATATAGTTAAGGCTTTTGAAGCAGCTCACACTAAGAAAATGTTGACAATTGGGCTTACCGGCAGTACAGGTGGGGTTATGAAAGAGAATAGCGATATCCTATTAAACGTTCCTTCATTTGATACTCCACGGATTCAGGAAAGCCATATTATGCTGGGTCATATTATTTGCCAATTAGTTGAAGATAATTTGTTTGAGAATTAGTGATGAGTTAAGAGTTGTGAATTGTGAGTAGTGAGTAGTGAGTGGTGAGTGGTGAGTTGTCAAGTGTGAAATGGTTCTGTCTTACTACTTAATACTAACTACTTGCTACTAAAGAGTTATGCATTTTTGTACTCACCTTATTTAAATCAATGAAAGAAGCAATTATTTTGGCTGGGGGATTGGGTACAAGGCTGCGGTCCATGGTAGCTGATTTACCAAAGTGTATGGCACCGGTTAACGGCAAACCATTCCTGGCTTATGTAATCGAATATCTGCAACAGCAAGGTATTGAACGATTTATTTTTTCGTTGGGGTATATGAGTGCGCCAATTATTGATTTCCTCAACAAAGAATTTCCTTTTTTGAAATTTAAAACTTCTCTTGAAGACGAACCATTAGGGACAGGTGGAGCTATAAAACAAGCATTAACATTTGCCGAAAGCGAAAATACATTGGTAACAAACGGCGATACCTTGTTTAAGATTGATGTTAATGAAGTAGCTGCCATCCACAATAATACTAATGCAGACTGCACACTTAGCCTTAAACCAATGAACCAATTTGATCGCTACGGAGTTGTTGTTACCGATACATCTGGTAAAATCATCAGCTTCAAAGAGAAACAGTATTACGAATCGGGTTTAATAAATGGAGGTGTGTATATACTTAATAAAAAAAGTTTTTTAAGCGAAGATTTGCCACAAAAATTTTCTTTCGAAAAAGATTATTTGGAGAAATATTTTGCAACAAGAAAAATGTACGGGATAGAACAACAGCAATACTTTATAGACATTGGCATACCTGAAGATTACGCAAAGGCGCAGATTGAATTACCTAGTCATTACAGTCAGTAAGTCAAAAGTCAAAAAGTCATTGAGCCATTGAGCCATTGAGCCATTTTCAAATTTTCAAATTATCACATTTCACATTATGCTTCTTCCAACAATAGACAAAACCTGGACGTTATTTATTGACCGAGATGGCGTCATTAATCATGAGAAGAAAGAAGATTATATTTTAAACTGGAGTGAGTTTAATTTTTACGACACGGTAACTGTTGCTATGAAAATTCTTTCAGAAATGTTTGGGGTTATTGTGATGGTAACTAATCAACGGGGAGTTGGCAAGCAACTAATGACAAGAGAGGATTTGCAAAATATACATAGCAACATGCTTCAAACAATAACAACAGCAGGTGGCCGTATAGACCAAATCTATTTTTGCGATAGCATGGATAATAATCATCCTGAAAGAAAACCCAACCCCGGTATGGCACATTTAGCCAAAAAAGATTTTGACCATATAGATTTTACTAAAAGCCTTATGGTGGGCAATAAATTGAGTGACATGAAATTTGGCAAAAATGCTGGCATTTTAACCGTTTATGTAGATACTACAAACCCCGAAACAGAACATCCTCACCCTTTGATAGATTTTAGGTTTCCTGATTTATACGCTTTTGCACTTGCACTGCAATCTGTTGTAACAAAATCTTAAAACATTTACTTTAGTCAATATCTTCACTTATAGTTAATATTCAACTGTTTATATTCGTTGTTTCAAAGTATAAACCATGCGCATTTTTTTATTCATTCTATTATTAACAGTTGGGCTAAATACTACAGCCCAACCAGAAGCTCCGCAGGATTATACCAAGCTAAAAAAGCATGAAGATTCCTTGAAATCGTTGGGCTTTAAAATGATTAATGAAAAGACAGCATTGCAAAGGTTTCTCGCCGATAGTGCCTTTATAAAAATTTTGGTTAGGGCATTAAAAAAACCAAATTCATTTTACTATCCTTTTGATTCGCTACAGACAGTATCGCATTTATATGCCCCTGATAGTTCCTTTAGAATATTTTCGTGGCAGTTTACAAGAGATGAAAATTATTATCGCCAACGTGGTGCTATACAAATGCGAACTGCTGATGGTTCTTTAAAACTTTTTCCGTTGGTTGATATGAGCGATTTTACAACAGCCCCACAAGATTCAATACGTACTGGTAAAAACTGGATTGGTTGTATATACTACGGCATTATAATGAAGACGGTTAATGACAGAAAATTTTATACTCTTCTTGGATTTGACGACAACAATATGCGCAGTACCAAAAAGTGGATAGAAGTATTGTATTTTGATGAAAAAGGCTTTCCACAGTTTGGCGGCCCTTTTTTTTCAATACCTACAGGCACTATCAAAGCAGGGGGTGGTGGCAAGCAGGCTAGGTTTGCACTTGAGTATAAAAAAGACGGAAAAGCCCGGATGAATTTTGATAAAGAACTTGATATGATTGTGTATGACCACCTGGTTCCTGAAGATGGCAAATCAGACAAGACCTACACTTTTGTTCCTGATGGAGATTATCAGGGTTTCAAATGGATGAATGGAAAATGGGTACAAGTTGATAAAATTTTTAACCAACGATTAGAAGACGGGCAGGCACCTTTACCCAAACCTTTAAAAGACCTGGAAGGCAAAAGCAATGAACAAATGCTAATGCAACAATCTGAAAAGAACAGACAAATTATTAAAGAACAAAAGCCTGAACCTATAAAAAAAGCTATTCCAAGAAAGCCCGAACGCAAGCCTGCAAAAGAAAATGAAGAAAGCTACTAATAAAATAAAACAATCTTTATTTTAGAAAACTTAAGTATAGGCTAATCCGTTGTTATTGGTAGTAGTTTTTATAAAATATTTTTTTTATCCACCTAGATAAGTAAACTAGTTCATGAAATGTCAGTCATGAAAAAAATTGTACGTAAACATCCGTTGGCTATCAGATGGTTTCATTGGATTAATTTTCCGGTGTTGGCTTGTATGATTTGGAGTGGAATGCTGATTTACTGGGCCAATGATGTATATAAAATTAGCTGGGGTTCTACGGTATTATTTAAATTTTTCCCTCAGGGTTTTTACAAATCTCTCCACATACCTTTCAGATTGGCAGAAGGGATGAACTGGCATTTTGCATTAATGTGGATTTTTGCGCTCAATGGATTATTTTATGTTTTGTTTACCATTTTTTCAGGTCAATGGCGACACTTATTGCCTAATCGTCATAGCATTAAAGAAGCTTGGCTTGTTCTGTTGCATGACCTTCATATTCGCAAAACCGTACCACCTGCTGTGAAATATAATGCTGCACAACGCATAGCATATTCAACCATAATAATTATGGGAATTGGTTCTTTACTCACCGGTATAGCTATTTACAAACCCGTTCAGTTTAGTGCTATGGCATGGCTTTGTGGTGGATATGAAACTGCACGAACTATTCATTTTATATTGACAATAGGTTATGTTTTATTTTTTCTGATACACATAATTCAGGTTGTTAAAACGGGTTGGAATAATTTTCAGGCAATGGTTACCGGATTTGAGATATTACCTGCTTCAACCAAAAAAACTGACAATGCCTAATCAACCACTACCCGAAGAAAACATCAGCAGTAAATCGCTCCGCAAAAAAAGCTGGATTGCATTTTTATTACTTATTGCTTTTCTTGCAACAGCATGGTACATTTTCAACTATATAAAAAAACAACCGGAAGTTGCAGGTACGCCAAGACCTTTAAGAAAGACTCTAAATTTAAATGAAAAAGTTTTTTCGGCTTTATTTGACAGCAGTAAATTGGTAAAAGAATATCCCTTAGGTGCAGCTGCAAAAAAAGTAAGGGTAAATGGAAGAGATGGAATACGTGATAGTATAAGCGAACAATCATGGAGGCTAAAAGTAGTCCGGAGTATCGGCGATACTTTTTCAGTTTCATTGGATGAAATAAAAAGTCTGCCGAAAAAGGAAATTGTTTTTGACTTTAAGTGTATAGAAGGATGGAGTCAGATAACGCATTGGGGGGGTGTTCCCTTAAAAACCTTTATAGAACACTACAATCTGCAACCACAATCTAAAATGAAATATGTCGGGCTGCAAACACCCGATAAAGCTTATTATGTGGGTATAGATATGCCTAGCGCCATGCACCAACAAACACTACTTTGTTACGAAATGAATGGCAAACCTTTGCCTATGAATCAAGGTTATCCCTTAAGGTTAATTATTCCAGTTAAGTACGGCATTAAACATTTGAAGAGAATAGGTACTCTATATTTCAGCAATGAAAAACCCTCGGACTTTTGGGCAGAAAGAGGTTACGATTATTACGCCGGCCATTAGGTTGCTAACTTAATAACTAAAAAACCCGGCTGTTTTGCCGGGTTTTTTAGTTATTAACTTTATTGAGTGTAGTTATGAAATTCCTTTTTTCTTTGGGTTTACAGATGATGATTTTGCTTTTTTAACAACCCCTTTTTTCATTTTTATTTTTTTTGTAGATTTTAAAACTACAGCATTATTTTTTGTTAATTTTTTTTTCTGAACATTTTGCCCCTTTGATGCTGAAGCCTTATAACCTTCTTTTAATGCATTATTGTCAGAAGCCATTTTATTATCACTTGCAATATTATTAATTTTCAAGTCACTAGCTGATTCAATAGTCACCTCATTAGAGGTAACTTCATCATCACTTACAGAACCTTTGGAAGGAACTTCAACTTTTTCCATTTCCAAAATCATCTCTGTTTCTTTACTCTTCATGGATTTAGGTTCTCCACTTTTTTTCTTCATCATTTTTTTTGAAGCACCGGCATCAGTTTCGACACTTCCTTCTGCTACCAATTCACCTTCAGCACTTTTTACCACGTTTAATTTCTCTTTGCTTTTTGAAGGAGGTTGTTGTGCATACAGAGTAATACTTATTAAAGTTGAAAGAACCACCACTATTCCATTTTTAAATTTATTCATACTTTATTTTTTAATAAATTGATTGAAATTTTTATTGCAAAAAAACTAAAAATATATCACAAGATAAATGCAAATTTAGAAAAATCTATTTTAGGTAGAATATTTTAAAAGTTTTTAAAAAAAATAGTGGAATTAAGTAATAAACAAAGAGGATAAATAAATACTTCATTATGCAACACATCATGTCTTTAATTGTCTTATTACCTTAGACTTGGAATGATTTTTTTATCCTTTATAGTGTGCAAACATTTTTATCTATGGACCCTCTTATTACTAATACACCTAACTCCACCTCCGGACTGTGGTATTCAGAAGATTTTATTTATACAAATGTTGTAAAATATCTAAAAGAAAATGGGTATAAAATTCAAAAAGAAATACCTGTTAAAGAAGGTAAATCAGAAAGAATTATAATTGCAACTAAATTTTTTAAGAGAGAAATTATTGAAGTAAAAGGCTTTCCATATTACGAATCAAACGAGACTACTCATTTGCCCGTAAAAGCTTCACAACATGCAAAAAGTTGGTTTTCAGATGCATTGATAGATTCATTTTATAATTTTGGGGCATTTGAAAATGCTGAAGTTGCCATGGCGTTTCCCAACATAGGTCGCTATCAGGCAATAGTAGAAAAACTGCACGAATATTTTACAATAAATGATTTGTATTTCAGAATATATTTGGTAAATGAAAATGGTAGCATTGATGTTTCAAACCTGAATGAAAAATATATTAATTAAGAAAAGCTTACTTATCGCAATAGAGTAATGTCGCCAATTTTTTGAATTTTAGTATTATCAGAATACTCTACCTCAAGTGTATAGTGATATACATCTGCCGGTTGTAAAATCCCTTTATATTTACCATTCCAGGCACTTTTTCTATCAGAGGTTTCAAAAACTATATTACCCCAACGATTATAGATTTTCCAATTCATTTTTTGAATACCATACCCCCTTACCATAACTATATCATTAGCACCATCGCTATTGGGTGAAAATGCGGAGGGTACATCTAATAGGGGTAATACTTTTGCATTGATGATTTGCAAAGCAGTATCTGCACAACCCTTAGCATTAATGGCAACCAACATAGCACTAAAGTTATTGCTGGAGTTGTAAATATGCTGAACAGAAGCTGATGAAGTGGTTGGTAGTTCATCACCGTCGCCAAAAATCCATTTATACCTTACTGCTCCCGTACTTCCATTAAAAAACTGTACAGGTGTATTAGGTTGAGGAGGAACGGGTAAAAAACTAAAGGAAGCATTTGGTTTGTCTGCAACTGTTATGGTAAATAATGTACTGTCAGATTTATTACAGGTACCAGAATCAATAACTATCAGCTTTACCACAAACACACCGGGAGCAGGATAAATATGTGTAGGATATTGAGCTGTGGAGGTAGTGCCATCACCAAAGTCCCAAATAAATTGTTCCCCTGCCTCTGTCGTATTGTTGAAGTAAGCATTGTATGGTGCACAGCCCAATACCGGAGTTTCAAATTTTGCTTTTACTAGTGAGGCAATTCTTAGGGTATCAGTAATGGTTTGTGGTGCATTACAAAAATTGGTATCAATAATTGTAAGCTTTACCACATAGATACCCGGTGAAGGAAAGCTATGGTATATAGTATCAGGACCCGTAGTTATTACAGGAGTATTATCCCCAAAACTCCAGGTAAATGATTGGTTAGTGAATGTTTTACCTGGGGGAGATACAAATGTATTGTTAACAAAACGATAGTTAAAAGCAGTACACGGTTCCAACTTTTTGGAACTAAAGCCTAAATTGGCTTTATCTGTTTTTACCTTAATATTGAGGTATGCAGTATCTCTTAGATTGCATTTTTGACTATCAATGGAGACAAGCATCACTCTGAAATTACCTATAGTTGTAAAGCTGTGTGTTATATTTGGAGTAGTAGTAATTATTTCAGGAGAACCATCGCCAAAATTCCATAAATAATTTTTGCCTTCGGCTAAGGTATCTGTAAAATTAACAATTAGAGGAAGACAGCCAACTGTATCACCAATTACTGCATCTATTGAAGATCTAATGCTACCTGCAACACCCGATTCGTTGAAAGCAATTTTGATAGCAGCAAGGTTACATTCTACAGAACCATTGGTTCTTGACCATACACCGGGAGTTGTTGGAAATACAGCCCCCCCACCACAGTTGGCACACATAGCCTGATAGATGGTACCGTTTCTATCAAAGCGACTTGTGCCCCCATCAACATGTTCTGAAAAATTTCCACCATTTTGCCCAAAATAACTTCCAAATAATTGGCTTTGGGCATTTTTCTCTAAAACAAAAAAGTAAAAGTCATTATTATCTGTACTCTTTTGAAAGGCATCGTTAGTTATGCTCATTCCATTTGTACCCGCATTGGGATATCCAACCTTGGCATTTGCATCACCTCCCCATCCTGATACATATACATTTTCGCACCGATCTACTAAAAATGCAATTGGTGATATATTAGGTAACGCAGAACCTGGAGATCCAAATACAGTAGAATAAACGTAAGCAGAAAGATCGGGCTTAAGTTTACTGATAAATTGTTTGCTGCCGGGTTGGGAAAAGGCAACATTAGTTGTTACAGGCCATGAAGCAGTAGTTGTTCCCATTACGTAAGGAAAGGAATATTTGTCAAACTGAATACCATATAACATGTCATAACCTATTGTTCCAAGATATGTCGATTTTAATAACTGACCCGAAGGTGAAATAATGGATACAAAGCCATCTGTAAGCCCTTGAAATGAATTGCCAATAACATTTACTTTATTACCAGGAAAATCGTTGCTTGATGTATTTCCCCCGATATAAATATTATTGTCGGTGGGATTAATAGCTAAAACAAATGCGGCGTCATCACCATTACCACCCAATAATGTACTTTGTAGCATAATTGAAAGTGAGGGATCCATCTTTATAAAAACAGCATCTTGTTTACCTGATAAAACAGATTGAAATGCGCCGGGTGCAGTAGGGAAAATAGCCGACTGTGTATTAGATGCTAATAATATATTACCCGAACCATCAAGAATAACTTCTGACCGGGCATCATCACCATAATTTCTCCTTATGCTCTCTGCCCCCTTTGGTTCAGCGTATTTTGGTCTAATGTTTACTCCGTCATAATCTGAACCTCCTATTCGTCTTGATCCTACAAGTGCAGACCCTGAGGCATTAAATTTTGTAAGTACAATGTCATAATTACCGCCTGCACCAATTATTGCACCGGTTGATGGATAATTAGCAGAATTACTGCGGCCCGCTAATACAAGTTGGCCTTGTGCATCTACAATAAGGCTATGGGGTTGTTCATTTTTATTTCCACCCAGGTATGTTGCATAAACCCGGTCTGTACCAGATGGGTTAAATTTTATGATGCCTATATCATATCCGGGAAGGTTTTCTTCATCTTTTATACCACCATTAAATGTACCCTGATAAGCACCCGTATTTACCGGAAAGCCGGCATCAAAAACAATTCCACCTGCATAGAAACTTCCGTCAGGTCCGTAAGTAGCAGTGTATCCCCAATTGTCAGCTGTACTACCTGTAAAAGTTGAAAAAACCAAAGTTGGATCAATAATCAATGCAATAGAATTATCGTAATTATCCAAGGTGAATGAAACAATATTTTCAGTTAATTTAAACGAACACCTCACCTCTTTTTTCAAACCATTAATAACCTGATAAGCATAGGGTACCAATTCCCGGGTTTCTGCAACAGATGTCTTTATAACAAGTTCACCATTTATGATTCTTAGCTCATCTACACCTTCATATTTCATTGCAATTTGCGATGCATCTGAACCTGGCAAAACTATAATATCATACTTTAACCGTCCATTGTCTGTGTAGTATCTTACATCTATTCCTTTGTACATTTCACCATAATTAACCGCCTGAAATATTCTGCAATTACTGCTCCATTTGTCAGCGTTGTTGCCAATAATATAATTGTTGTAGGTAGGTAATGGTTTATCAGGGGTTATTAAGGGTTGTAGCGAATTTAAAAACCTTACATCATAAGCATGTGAATGAAGAATAAAACTATCCGGATTTATGGGCTTTACATCAGGCTTTATGCTTTGGCTTCCGGGCTCTTTTTTATTTTCATGAGGACCATGAAATATGCTTGCAATATCTTCCATATCTTTTGTATTATGCTGCATAACTCTAAAACCATTTGATTCTAGAAAAAATGCACCATTTACAATTTGCCCTTTGTATTTTACCAATACATTCCATTGCCCTTTATTCTCTACAAATTCAATATTTGAATACTGGGCAAAACAGATGTTAGTAATGAGCGCAAGTATCATTATACATTTCAGAAATTCTGAATAATTTCTTCTCAGGAAAATAAAAAAAGTCATTTCTGAAAGTTCACTAATATTCATGTTGTAATTTATGAAATTTTGCTCCAAACGGTTTTCCCTTTTTGAAGCAAAAGATAATTTTTTAATGGTCTATTTTCGAAATAAACAAGATCTTCATCTTTGTTTAACAGATTTTCAGCTTCTTGTTTAGCTTTTTGCAATATATCCTTATCATTAACAATATTGGCTAGTTTAAAGTTTAATGCACCGCTTTGTCGAGTTCCCTCTATATCACCGGGTCCCCGTAGTTCCAAATCTTTTTCTGCAATTTTAAAACCATCATTGGTTTCACACATTATTTTTATTCGTTCACGCCCATCGGCACTAAGCTTTCCTGTGAGTAAAATACAATAGCTTTTTTCAGTGCCACGCCCTACTCTGCCACGTAATTGGTGCAATTGAGACAATCCAAATTTTTCAGCATTTTCTATCACCATTATAGATGCATTGGGAATATTTACCCCAACCTCTATCACAGTGGTACTTACCATAATTTGTGTATCGCCCTGTACAAATCGTTGCATATTGGTTGACTTAACATCTGTGGGCAATCGCCCATGTACCATACTTATCCAATATTTAGGCTCGGGAAAAAATGCTTTTACATGCTCATAACCATCCATCAGATTTTCATAATCCAGTTTTTCGCTTTCTTCAATTAATGGAAAAATGATGTAAGCCTGCCGGCCTTTTTCAATTTCTTCCTGTATAAAATCCATGACTTTTACACGGTGCATCTCATTTCTGTGAACGGTTGTAACAGGCTGTCTGCCGGGTGGCAATTCATCCATAACACTATAGTCAAGATCTCCATAAGCGGTCATAGCTAATGTTCGGGGAATTGGGGTTGCAGTCATGACCAATACATGCGGGTGAATGGCCGCTTTAGCCCATAATTTAGCTCTTTGTGCAACACCAAACCTATGCTGTTCATCTATAATAGAAAGACCTAGATTTTGAAATATTACAGGGTCTTCTATTAAAGCATGGGTGCCTACAATCATGTGCAATGTTCCATCTGCCAACATTTTCAAAATTTCTCTTCGTTCTGCAACTTTTGTACTCCCGGTTAGTATTTTTATATTTACCGGCATGTCTTTAAGAAGCTGACTAATGCTTATAAAATGCTGCCTTGCAAGAATCTCTGTAGGCGCCATAAGACAACTTTGATAACCATTATCTGCCGCTAATATCATAGTTAAGAGGGCAACAATAGTTTTACCGCTGCCTACATCGCCTTGTAGCAAACGGTTCATTTGTCTTCCACGGCCTGTATCTGTTCTAATTTCTTTTAAAACTCTTTTTTGAGCACCGGTTAGTTCAAAAGGCAAATATTTGCTGTAAAAAACATTAAATAAATCACCAACTTTTTCAAACATAACACCCTTGCTTGTCTTATGCCTGCTAAGTCTTAACAATCCAAGCCTTACCTGTGCAATAAAAAACTCTTCGAACTTTAGCCTGAATACTGATTGTTCAAAATCTTCTTTACTTTTTGGGAAATGAATACAGGTATATGCCTGATAACGGGGAATAATCTTCTGCTGTTCAATAACAAATTGGGGCAGGTTTTCCTGAATTTCTTTTGGTGAAATCATTTCCATTAGGGTGACCGTAAGTTTGCCTATCTGCTTACCATTTAGCCCTCTTGCTTTTAGTTTTTCTGTAGTTGGATATATTGGCTCCAGAAAACTTTTTCCTTCAGACATTGCAGGTGTCCAAAGTTCAATTTCAGGATGAGTAATTTGTGCTTTACCATTAAAAAAAGTAACCTTTCCAAATACCAGATAGGCCCTTCCGGTTTGTATATTTTTCTCTACCCAATTAATAGATTGAAACCAACACAATTCCAATGTACCGGTTTTGTCTCTAAGTGTTGCCAGCATTCTTTTTGAACGGCTTTCTCCCAAGGTATGCAAGTCATCTATTACTCCAATAAGTTGTACATAATCCGTATCACCTGCAATTTCTGCGATTTTGTTAATTTTTGTTTTGTCTATATGCCTTAATGGAAAATGCTCAAGTAAATCGCCGAATGTATAAATATTGAGTTCTTTTTTAAGCAAATCTGCTTTTAGAGGCCCTACCCCTTTTAGGTACTCTATTGGATTGTCTAATATGGATGGCGAGTGAGTGATAAGTCAAAAATAATTGAATAGGTTCATATAGGTAACTAATGACCAAATACTAGCTATAAATAAGCTGAATACTAACCTCAAAAGACTCTTTTTATTTTATAAATACAAATATTAGAACTGCATGACCATAATGTTACAAAATTGCTCATTTTCCAAATGCGTCCTTTTGGGGCATGTTTTAAACCGCAATACTTACATAAGACTTTTGGTATTGACTTTCTTTGTTCCACGCTACTGAAAAATAACAACTCGTAATCACAAATTTTACGAAAAATTGGAAAGTAACGTAACTAAATCTAATCCTATTTTTTCTAAACTCAAAACCTTAAATTAATTCACATGAAAACAGCATTACAACAGGCAACAGACCACCAGTTAGTTCAATCCTTTCAGGAGGGCAACAACAATGCATTAGAAATTTTACTTGATCGTCATAAAGACAAGTTGTACAGTTCTATTTACTTTTTGGTAAAAGACAAGTACCTGGCAGAAGATTTATTTCAGGAAGTATTTATTAAAATTATAGATCGGTTACGCACTAACCGTTATAGTGAAGAAGGTAAATTCATTCAATGGGCTATGCGTATTGCTCATAATTTATGTGTTGATCATTTTAGAAAAATAAAGCGTACACCACCTATTGTTACGAGTGATGGAAATGACATTTTTGAAACAATAAATGTAGCTGCAGAAGGGCCTGAAAATATTATGATAAAATTTCAAAGCCACACCGGCATTAGAGAAATTGTAGATATGCTTCCAGAAGAACAAAGAGAAGTTATTGTTTTACG
The DNA here is from genome assembly GCA_043736115.1 of Segetibacter sp. Classification (GTDB taxonomy): domain Bacteria; phylum Bacteroidota; class Bacteroidia; order Chitinophagales; family Chitinophagaceae; genus Segetibacter. Next base: position 18,657 of record JAYTDC010000179.1, read on the forward strand.
TCATTATGCTGACATGAGTTTTAAAGAAATTGCAGAAATGACTAATTGCAGCATTAATACTGCTCTTGGCAGAATGAGATACGCTCTACTGAATATGCGTAAATTAATGGTAGAAAAACAAATAGAGCTATAATATTATATAACATACCCAAATTAATTAGCCGGTACTTATTTTATAAGTACCGGTTTTTATTTTTTAGTCAGGTGATATAAGATTATTACCCTTGTTCAGCATTTTTTATATTAATAAATTTTAATGATAAAATGAATTGGAATAATTGAGTACAAATAATAAGGCTGAATGATTTTTCGTTTTTAGATAAAACATTACTAATGATGACTCAAAATACAAGACTTCTTTTTTGTAGCAATGACATGCACAAGTTTATGGAAGCAAATGATATAAATACTATACCCCAGTTATTTGAAGTAAGAATAGATGAATTGATCACAAAACCCGATTTTCCTTACAGATTACTAAACGAATGGGTAACGCTTAGAGATAAGTTCAACTTTTTACACGAAAACTAAATTGACTCACCACCATAATTTTACTCATTTCTATTGTTTCTTCACTTAAACAACGAGGACAGATTAGCAAAATTTATTTTTGTAAAATCATTAATAACCTTGTCAGCCAAATCTAATTCTTGATCAGTATGCGTAGTTGTTAAAGCAATAACCTTCATTTTAGCTGCAATAGCAGCATTTACACCAGCAGTAGAATCTTCAAAAACAATACAGTTTTTGGGTTCAGTCTCAATCATTTTAGCAGTAGTTTCAAATATTTCAGGATCTGGCTTTCCATTTTTGATATGCGTACTGTTTACTATTTTCATAAAATATTTTTTAATTGGTACATGGTCAAACATAAAATCAATATTGACCTGTATGCCTGATGTAGCAATAGCCATAATTATATTCGCATTTTGCAACTCCTCCAATAAATTGATAAGCCCATCAACAGGCTTTATAATTGGGGCATACAATTCCCGGTAAATTTTTTCTTTTTCCAAATAATAAACTTCAGCTTCTTCTTTGGTCATTTTTTTATGAAAGATGTGTTCAACTGCATCATGATTGGTTCTGCCGCTAATGTTGGCTTTATAGTCTTCGTCACTTATATTCATCCCCATTTTTTTCAGGTATATTTTCCATGACTCATAGTGAATTTGATTGTTATCTAGCAAGGTTCCATCAAGGTCAAAAATGACTGCTTTTAATTGGTTCATAAGTTGCAATTTCTGAAAATAAATTTTTTGAAATAGAATTCAAATGAATTCTTCAATATATAAATCAATGCAAAAAACCGGCCCTGCCCATTTTCATCTTTTTGGCTTTCCACATTTTTACTTAGGTGTTAATAATTTTAAGGCGCTCAATTATTTATAAACAATAGCCTTTCTGCAAGGGTTTCATAGGGTTTGAAACAAGGTAAGGGCAACTATTACAGTTATATTTGCTTAGCTTAAAATTGTTATGGCAAACACTATAAAAAAGAAAACACCCCCTGCGCCAAGTCCTGATAAATTGTCGCCAGACAAACAGGAAGAAGTGACAGTGAAAGATATAGTCAGGGACGAACGTACTTACAAAATTGCAGGAACAATTAGCCTGCTTGCATCGCTGTTTTTATTTATGGCGCTTGCATCCTATTGTTTTACATGGCAGGAAGATCAGGATAAAGTTCACCAGTTTGGGGTTAAAATTTTTAGCATTGACGATATGCATGTCAGCAACTTGCTTGGTGTTTTGGGTGCCTATGTGGCACATGCATTTATTTACAAAGGCTTTGGAATTACATCTTTTCTTTTTTGCAGTTTCCTTTTTGTTACCGGTATCAATTTATTATTTGGAAAAAAAGTTTTTTCTCTTACAAAGAATCTAAAGTTTATTACAATTGGGTTGATAGTTTTTAGTATAGCTCTGTCCTTTATTTTTAGAAATAGTGAATTTAGTTTTGGTGGTGCATTTGGAGAAATAATAACTGATTGGCTCATAAAATGGTTGGGGGTATTTGGTACCGGATCTATATTGGCTTTAACAGCTGTGAGTTATTTTATTTGGAAGTACAACCCAACTTTTACATGGCCCGAGAAAAAACAAGTAGCACAAAACAATACTGCTGATGAAATACCCATAGCTGCAAACCATGAAACTATTAACACTTCACCTACAGCAGAAACAATTAACGCAGCATATAATAACGAAGAGGGTGCTAAATTATTTGTAGAAAAAGATGTTTTGGTATCTAACAACAAACTAAAGAAAGAAAGTAATGGCATCCTTGTCATTATGCCACAGGATACACCTGATGCAATGAATGACTACCCACTACATCATTTGCACATAATTGAAAAAGATGAGCTAATTGCACAAGAACCAATTGCAGAAAAAGTTGAAGAAAAGATTGAACCTAAGGCTATAATAGATGAACCTCTTTCACTTGAAATAAAAGAAGTGGAGGAAGAAATAGAAAATGAAGAAGAACTAACCTTACCCGAGCTTGATTTGCAAAAAAATTTACCCATTCAATCTCCGGCAAGTATAGATATGGAATTGGAGATTAAAGAAGTGCCCGATACAATAGACGAAGAGGAATTAGAGGAATTAGATGCTATGAAAAGAATAGCAAAACTTGCTCCCTATGAACCTACCCTTGATCTTAGAGATTATAAATATCCATCGCTTGACTTATTAGAAACACATGGTAGCGAAAAGATCGTGCATGACCCAATTGAGCTTGAAAATAATAAAAATCAGATTATTGCAACACTTAAAAATTATGACATTCTTATTCAGCGTATTGCAGCTACTGTAGGGCCAACTGTTACGCTTTACGAAATTGTGCCTGCACCGGGAGTACGCATCAGCCGTATTAAAAATCTGGAAGACGATATAGCCCTAAGTCTTGCTGCGCTTGGCATTCGTATCATAGCACCTATACCCGGCAAGGGAACTATTGGTATTGAAGTACCAAATGTTAACAAACGAGTAGTTAGCATGAAGACATTACTTGCTTCAGATAAATTTCAAAACAGCGCTTATTCATTGCCTATAGCAATTGGTAAAAAAATTGACAACGAAAACTTTATTGTTGATCTTGCTACAATGCCACACCTGCTTATGGCAGGTGCTACAGGTCAGGGTAAATCTGTAGGTCTTAATGCCATTCTTGTTTCATTACTGTACAAAAAACATCCTTCACAATTAAAATTTGTACTGGTAGATCCCAAAAAGGTTGAGTTGAGTATTTATAAGAATATTGAGAAACACTTTCTTGCACGTTTGCCCGGCGAAGAGGATAGCATTATAACCGATACTAAAAAAGTTGTGCATACACTCAATGCTTTGTGCATCGAAATGGACAACCGGTACGACTTACTAAAAGAAGCCGGTTGCCGCAACATTAAAGAATACAACGAAAAATTTAAAGCAAGAAAATTAAATCCTGAAAAAGGGCATCAATACCTCCCTTTCATAGTACTTGTAGTGGATGAATTTGCTGACTTAATTATGACTGCCGGCAAAGAGGTAGAAATGCCTATTGCCCGTTTGGCACAGCTTGCAAGAGCTATTGGCATACATCTTATTATTGCTACACAAAGACCTTCGGTAAATATTATTACAGGTACTATAAAAGCAAACTTCCCTGCACGTATAGCCTTTAAGGTGAGTAGCAAAATAGATAGCCGTACCATTTTAGATGCCGGTGGTGCAGAACAATTAATCGGAAAAGGTGATATGCTCATTAGTTTTAACGGAGAAATTACCCGTTTGCAATGCGCTTTTGTTGACACACCTGAAGTGGATAAAATCAATGAGTTTATTGGCGATCAGCGAGGCTATCCGCAAGCCTTCTTATTACCGGAATATGTAGATGAAAAAGAATTAGAAGGTAAAGACTTTGACAGCAGCAACCGCGATCCTTTGTTTGAAGATGCTGCACGATTGGTTGTTAGCAGTCAGATAGGCAGCACTTCGCTTATTCAAAGAAGAATGAAACTGGGCTACAACCGTGCAGGACGTTTAATGGATCAGTTGGAGGCAGCAGGTATTGTTGGACCCAATCAAGGCAGTAAGGCACGTGAAGTACAAGTAAGAACAGATATGGAACTGGATGATATTTTAGGGGCTTTTGCAAGTTAAATATTCACAAACATATTTATTAAGCAAGACATTAATATTGTTGGTTAGGGTGAATCATCAATAGTCCGTTATTTCTGAAGATTTAGTAGGAAGCTGATCATAATAACCCTTGAATCCGTAATAGCCAAAGATTAAAAAACCTATACAGATAGGAAAGAAAATAATTAATATTATACTCCATTGCAAAGTAACGTTTGCCTTTGTTGCATCCGTTGCTTTGTTAATTTTATCCGCAGCCTGAAGCAACATAAACACTACAATTGCCGGAGATAAAAGCATCCAAACAATCCCTAACCATTTCTTTAAATTATTCATTGTTCAAGTTTTATCTATTCATCAGTCCATTACATTATTATCAATTTTGTTTGGCAGGTAAATGGCTCCAATCAAAAAGCAAAGTGCTGCAATACCAATAGGGTACCATAGCCCTGCCAAAGGATCGCCAAGAGGGAAATCTTTTGTCTTGGTAAATTCAACAATCAGAGTACCCAAAAACGGCACCAAACCACCAAATACACCGTTTCCAATATGATAAGGCAATGACATAGAGGTGTAGCGTATTTTAGTTGGAAATAATTCTACCAGAAATGCAGCCATAGGCCCATATACCATTGTAACAAAAATGACCATTACCCAAATCAAAAAAATGAACTTCCATTTGAGTATTGGAGATAATATTTTATCAGAATAAACGGGTTTTGAATCCGGTATCAGGCCTGCTTCTGACCTTGTAATTGTATCAGAAGTCAAGGCTGTCCATTTATTTCCATTTATTAAACTATGGCTTGTTTTTAGATGAAGCACCTCCACATTCAAGCTGGTAGCATTATTTAATATGGTATCGCGTTTAGTAACCTTTACTTGAGTAACAGTTTGATCACCTTTACTCAAGTTAATATCCTTAACCCATTCTTTCACATCTGCACTTTTCAACAATGATTTAAATATTGGGCGGTAAAATATTACACCGAGTAACATACCTGTAAGCATAATCCATTTTCGGCCTATTCTATCACTCAACCAACCAAACAATACAAAAAATGGGGTAGCTAATGCAATACTCCACAGCAAAATTTCCCTGTTTTGCATAAACTCTAACTTCACGGTATTTTCTAAAAAAGATTGAGCATAAAACTGCCCGGTGTACCATATAACCCCCTGCCCCATAACCCCACCAAACAATGCAAGCAATACCATTTTAAAATTAGCCCGATGGCCAAAACTTTCTTTCAGGGGATTAACTGCAGTTTTGCCTTCCGCTTTTACTTTGGCAAACATGGGAGATTCACTCATCTTCATTCTTATAAGTATAGATACAAACACCAATAACAATGATAGCCAAAAAGGATAACGCCACCCTCCCCACTCACCAGAAAACTTTTCTACCCCTTGTGTATCCCGTATAAGAATGATTACGCCCAATGCGAGAAATAAACCTAGTGTTGCTGTGGTTTGTATCCAACTTGTCCAATAACCACGCCTATGAGGTGGTGCATGTTCTGCTACATATGTGGCTGCCCCTCCATATTCGCCCCCCAAGGCAAGCCCCTGCACAAGGCGCAAGGCCAAAACAATAAGTGGGGCTGCCCATCCTATACTTTTAAACCCAGGCACTAACCCTATGGCGAAGGTTGAACCACCCATTAAAATCAGCGTCAGCAAAAAGGTGTATTTGCGACCGATAAGATCACCTAATCTGCCAAAAACCAGTGCACCGAAAGGTCTAACAATAAATCCTGCAGCAAAAATGGCAAGGGTGCTTAACAAAGCAGAAGTGCCTGAATCTTCTGGAAAAAATTGTTTGGAGATTATGGTGGCTAACATGCCAAAAATGTAAAAGTCGTACCACTCTATAAGTGTGCCTACTGAAGATGCACCTATAATAAAAGCCATTCCATTTGTAGAATTTTTGGTTTGCTTCATTATTAATTTTAAGTATTGAATAAAATAGAGAAATGCCTCAAACCAATAGTTCTTCCTAAAACAATCAAGGTCTTTACAAAATTGAAAATAAAGAAATTTAAAACTAAGAACTAAGAAAAGATTTTGACACTGATGTATTGTTATTACTTTTAGAAATCAAATGTGTTTACCATGTCATACCCCTATCAGATTACATCATTAGAACAATACCATGAAGACTATAAAAAAAGCATAGAAAACCCTGAAGATTTTTGGGGCAGAATAGCTGAAAATTTTTTATGGAAAAGAAAATGGGACAAAGTTTTAAATTGGAATTTTACAGAACCCAAAATTGAGTGGTTCGCCGGTGGAAAACTGAACATAACAGAAAACTGTATAGACCGGCATTTGGCAACAATGGGCGACAAACCTGCTATAATATGGGAGCCAAACAACCCCGATGAAAGAGTAAGAATAGTCACTTATGACCGACTGCATAAAAGAGTTTGTCAGGTTGCACAAATGCTGGTAAACAACGGAGTAAAAAAGGGCGATCGTGTATGTATATATATGGGCATGGTACCTGAATTGGCTTATGCTGTATTGGGTTGTGCAAGAATAGGTGCTATTCATAGTGTAATTTTTGGAGGTTTTAGTGCACAAAGTATTGCAGACCGCCTTTACGATGCCAATGCAGAATTTATCATCACCTGCGACGGGGCTTATCGTGGTGGTAAAGACATTCCACTTAAATCTGTAATTGACGATGCACTTATTGGAAACAAAACTGTAAAGAAAGTCATTGTTTATACACGTACAAGAACACCTGTATCTATGATAAAAGGTAGAGATGTATGGTGGGAAGATGAAATGGATTTTGCAGAAACACAGGTTGAGAAAAATGGTGTGGTATCCTTTCCTGCCGAAGAAATGGATGCAGAAGATCCACTTTTTATACTTTATACAAGTGGAAGCACCGGCAAACCAAAAGGTGTGGTTCACACCATTGCAGGTTATATGATTTGGACCAATTACACCTTTATAAATGTCTTTCAATACAAACCGGGTAATATCCACTTTTGTACTGCAGATATAGGTTGGATAACAGGACATAGTTATATAGTATATGGGCCCTTAAGTGCAGGAGCAACTTCTATGATGTTTGAAGGTATTCCTACGTGGCCCGATGCGGGTCGGTTTTGGGAAATTGTAGAAAAACACAAGGTAAATTGTATTTATACTGCCCCAACTGCCATTCGTAGTTTAATGAGTTATGGTACAGACCCCATTAAAGGTAAAGACCTTTCTTCATTAACAGTATTAGGCACAGTAGGCGAACCAATAAACGAAGAAGCATGGCATTGGTACGATGATAATATTGGTAATAAGAATTGCCCTATTGTTGATACATGGTGGCAGACAGAAACGGGAGGAACATTAATTTCAAACATGGCTGGTATTTCTCCTGCAAAACCTAGTTGGGCTACTCTGCCAATGCCGGGGGTACAACCTTTACTAGTAGATGAGAAAGGTGAAGAAGCCTCCCCAAACCCCTCCGAAGGAGGGGCTTTAATAACATCCGGGAATTTATGCATCAAAGCACCTTGGCCGGGAATACTAAGAACTACATGGGGCGATCATGAACGGTGCAGAACCAATTATTTTGCAACTTATCCAGGACTATACTTTACGGGTGACGGTGCACTTAAAGATGCAGAAGGCAATTACAGGATTACGGGAAGAGTTGATGATGTACTCAATATAAGCGGACACCGTATTGGTACTGCAGAGGTTGAAAATGCGATCAATATGCATTCGGGGGTTGTAGAAAGTGCTGTAGTTGGTTATCCTCACGACATAAAAGGCCAAGGCATTTATGCTTTTGTTATTTACAACGGACACCATGGTGATGAGCATTTAAGAAGACAGGATATCAGCCTTACTGTTTCAAAAATAATTGGTCCAATTGCCAAACCAGATAAAATTCAATTTGTTAGTGGCCTTCCTAAGACACGAAGTGGAAAAATTATGCGGCGTATTTTAAGAAAGATTGCTGAAGGTGAATTGTCTAATATTGGTGATACAACTACATTATTGGACCCGTCGGTAGTAGATGAAATTAAAAATGGTAAACTCTAAAAACACTTTTATTCAGCAATAGAATTAATAATAATGTGTGAACACATTTTTAACAACCTCACTTTAAACATTGTTTCTCTCTCTAAGTCTTAAACTCATAATTTTGCAGACTGAAAAACACATTATGAAAAGAATATTTTATCTATTGATAGTTTTGGCTCTTATTACAAACGAGGCATTTGCACAAAGTGATCTTAACGCAAAAAAAGTTTTGGATGCTGTAAGCAGCAAATTAAAAACATTCAAAGGTATCTCTGCAGATTTTGCTTTGGTTTCTAAGGCAAGGACAGGTAAGGTAAATAACAATGTAAAAGGGAAAATTTTCATAAAAGGAAATAAATATTACATTAAGCAGTCTATAACTGAAATATTTAGTGACGGAGTCAAAACATGGAATTATAATGGCAATGATGAAGTAACAGTAACTACTGTAGATGCTGACGCTCAAACGTTGACACCGCAAAAATTGCTTACCAATTTTTACGATAAAGATTTTACCTACAAACTTGTTTCCTCTGCCGGGCAATACAATGAAATTGAAATGACGCCAAATGATAAACGCAAAAATTTCAAGCAGGTAAATGTTTTCATTGACAAATCTAAAATGATGATTACAAAAGCCAAAGTATTGGACAAAAGCAACAATACCATCCTTTTTAATCTTAGTAATATTAACACTAATGCCCCTATTGCTGACAGCAAATTTGTATTTGACAAAAGCAAATACAAAAAATCGATAGAGGTGATTGAATAAATCTGACAACTTTTTTTGTAATTAATTCGGAAACACTTTTTTCAAATAAAATTGTATAATTGTTAGGGTGACATTATCTGTAACCCTACACCACTAACATCTTTCTACTTTCCTTATCTTGCACATTCTCATTTATTCATAAAACCGAACAATGAAGAATTTGCCACTGAACCCACAGATTTTTATTAAAAACAGAGAACGCTTTGTTAAAGAAATGAAACCCGGCAGCATTGCTATTTTCAATAGTAACGACGAGGTTCCTTCTAATGGCGATGCTATTTACCCATTTGTACAAAATAGTGACCTCTATTGGCTTACGGGCATAGAACAGGAAGATACTATGCTGGTTTTATTTCCTGACAATGTTGATAAAAACTTCCGGGAAGTATTGGTATTGGTAAGACCCAATGAAACAAAAGAAAAATGGGATGGCAGAAGATTAAGGGCAAATGAAGCAACTGATATTTCGGGCATCAATAAAGTAATATGGCTGGATACGCTTGATGCACAATTGCAGCCGTGGGTTCACCTGGCAGAAACAGTTTATCTCAATACCAACGAAAACGACAGAAAAGGAGTGCTGTTGGAGACTAGAGACTATCGCTATGCTAAAATGTTTATGAGCTTATATCCTCTTCATAAATATGAGCGATCAGCCAGAATAATGAAAAAGCTTCGTGGTATAAAATCGGCAGAAGAAGTAGAAGTACTACAACAAGCAATTGACATAACCGAAAAAACATTCAGAAGAGTACTTCAGTTTGTACAACCCGGTGTGTGGGAACATGAAGTACATGCAGACATTATTCATGAATTTTTACGCAACCGTAGCAAAGGAGAGGCTTATGGAAGTATTATAGCAAGTGGCGATAGGGCACGAACTTTACACTATGTCAGCAATAATCAGGAGTGCAAAGACGGTGAATTGTTACTCATGGATTTTGGTGCAAACTATGGTGGCTATTGCGCAGATCTTACCCGTACCATACCTGTAAATGGCAAATTTACTGACCGCCAAAAAGAAGTGTACAATGCCTGTTTACACCTGCACAATTATGCAAAAGGATTATTAAAACCAGGTATTTCAATCGTTGATTATACTGATAAAGTAGGTGATGAAGCAACTTTACAATTCATAAAAATTGGTTTGATAACTGAAGCTGATGTAAAAAATGAAGACAAAGACAACAGAGCTTATCGCAAATATTTATACCACGGTATATCGCACCATCTTGGGGTAGATGTACACGATTTAGGTACAAGAACAGAACTTATTCAGGCGGGTATGGTGTTTACTGTAGAACCGGGCATTTATATAGAGGAAGAACAAATGGGGATAAGAATAGAAAACAATTTATGGATCACAGAAACGGGCAATATTGATTTAATGAAGAATATTCCTATAACAGTAGAGGAGATTGAAAATCTTATGAAAAAGTAGCACAAAAAAATGAAACAGATACCCAATATTTTTACACTTCTAAACTTATTCTTTGGCTGCATAGCTATTATACTCATTATGCAAAATGGTATGGTAGCAACTGTAAATGATGATGGAGAAACCATGTTAATGCTACCGGAAAAAATTTACTGGGCATCAGCATTTATAGGCATAGCAGCAATCATAGATTTTTTTGATGGTCTTGTAGCACGTTTGTTAAATTATGCTTCAGAAATGGGCAAACAATTAGACAGCCTTGCTGATGTAGTAAGCTTTGGAGTTGCACCCTCTATGATCATTTACCAGTTCTTAAGACTTTCTTTTGCACAACAGGAAGGAGGTATAGATTTGTCTATATTGTTGTTATTACCTGCTTTTGCTTTACCCTGTGCAGGTGCCTATAGGTTAGCCCGTTTCAACCTGGATAAAAATCAGACTACTTATTTTAAAGGTGTTCCAATTCCTGCTGTTGGATTATTGGTTGCATCGTTTCCGCTTATCTATTGGTACACTCAAAATGATACAGTCATTCACATCTTATTGAATCAATGGTTTTGGTATTTGTTGGTTGCAATTTTAAGTGTACTTATGGTATCAAGGCTACCTATGTTAGCATTAAAATTTAAAGGGTTTAACTTAAAAAATGATTTGCCAAAAATCATTTTATTAATACTGGCAATTGTACTTGGATTAATAATAAAATGGCTTGCAGTACCCGTTGTTTTTGTACTTTATGTTTTACTCTCATTGTCTATGAAAAGATATGTGACCGGGGAAATTGAAAATACCGTAGTGTAAAAAATGCAACTTAATTTATCAATTGAAATCCAACAAAATTAATCTTAATCAATAAACAATAATTTTTTTAGAAATGATCTACCATGTTCAGATAAAAGTTATGCCGCTCAAAGATTTGTTAGACCCACAAGGAAAAGCAGTCTTAGGTGGATTATTAAACCTTGGCCTAAGCAATATTAATGATGTAAGAATTGGTAAACACATTACCCTTGATATAGAAGCTGAAAGCCAGGCTGCAGCTAAACAAGTAGCAGAAGAAGCCAGTAAAAAACTATTAGCAAATCCTGTTATGGAGTTTTATGAAATTGAGTTTATAAATTAATAGTCATTATCCAATAAGTCAAGTAGTTATTAACTAAATTGATTAATGACCAAATGACCATTGACTCTATGACTCATTCCATTGAGCCATTTTCAAATTTTCAAATTAGATGCTCTACATTGTACCAACACCTCTCGGCAATTTAAAAGACATAACACTTCGCTCTTTAGAAGTACTACAAAGCGTAGATGTAATATTAGCAGAGGACACCCGAACTTCCGGTAAATTGTTGCAGCATTACAATATCAGCAAACCCATTTCACCTTATCACCAACACAACGAACATAAAATAGTACAACATATTGCAGACCAGCTACTGGGTGGTAAATCTTTTGCCCTAATTACCGATGCAGGTACCCCGGGCATATCAGACCCTGCATATTTATTGGTGAGAGAATGTGCCAAACACAATATTAAAGTAGAAACACTGCCCGGTGCTACAGCATTTGTGCCGGCACTAGTCAACAGCGGCCTACCGATTACCCGATTTACTTTTGAAGGATTTTTACCCCTCAAAAAAGGAAGGCAAACCCTGATGAAAAAATTAGCCGAGGAAGAACGTACAATGGTTTTTTATGAAAGCCCTATGCGACTTATTAAAACACTAGAAGAATTTGCAGTTTATTTTGGAAATGATCGCCAATGTAGTGTTAGCAGGGAGTTAACAAAAATGTTTGAAGAAAATAAACGTGGAAGTTTGTATGATGTTTGCGAACACTTCAAAGCTAAAACTGTGAAAGGCGAAATTGTAATAGTTGTAGAAGGAAAGGAAAAATAGTTTTTACATTTCACAATATTAAAATTCCATTTTCCAAAAAAGTAAAGTTGTTTTATGAATAAAATATGCTCCATTTTACTATTGAATTTATTTTTGTTTCAATTCTTAAATGCACAAAATAAATCAATCTCCACAGTTGTATTAGATTCATTCAATGCCAGGTTTCCAAATGCAACAGCAGTTGTATGGAATGATATGTTTACATCATGCAGAGTTACATTTACAATTGGAACTGCTGAAATGAAAGCTACCTTTTCAAGCAAAGGGAATTGGTTTAGAACCGAAACGAAAATTACCTACAATCTACTACCCGATGTAGTTAAAGAAGGTTTTAAGAAAACAAAGTATGCCAACATTCCTGTGAAAGATGTATCAAAAACTGAAGAAAAAAACAAGCCGATACAATACAGAATAACAGTTATGAAAGGGGCCGTAAATAAAACCGGCCTGGTTTTTTCAACAGAAGGAACGCTAATAAGCGAAAAGAATTTTTTGTAACGAGTTATGGGAACAAACCAATGCAATTCATGGGTTGGAAATAAATCATTTTAAAATAGTAAATTGAAAAAATTATGCACCAAAAGGCCGTCATTGCGAGCAAAGCGAAGCAATCTGCTCACACAAATAATTAAAATCCTGGAAATTAAACTGCGGATTGATTCACCAAGCTTCGCAAGGTTAGCAATGACGGGCCACGCCTTAATTATCAATAGTAAAAACTATGTAAGAGATTTTCCTTTTCAAGGCTGAATTTCTAATAAACAATAATATTGAAATTTATGAATAAATGCTTTTGCTTTTTATCAATAATTATTTGCACAATAAAATTAAATGCACAAACAGACCGGTGGCAACAACGCATCAGTTATCAGATAAATGTTAAGATGAATGTTGCAGCAAATCAATTGACGGGCACAGAAAAAATTGACTACTACAACAATTCACCCGATACACTTACACGTGTGTTTTTTCATACCTATTGGAATGCATTTCAACCCAATAGTAGTATGGATGTTAGAAGCAGGGAGTTAGGGAATACCGTACTCCGTAAAAGGAAAGATGGAACAGAAGTAAGAGATTGGGATCCGAGGGTTAGGGATAGAATTGCCAACTTAAAACCCAATGAAATTGGTTACCAGAAAATATTATATGTAAAATACAACGGCATTGCACAACAACTAAAGGAACACGAAACCATACTTGAAGTAGTTTTAAGTAAACCCATTTTACCAAAATCGAAAGTTTCGTTTGATGTTAGTTTTGAGGCACAGGTTCCAATTCAAATACGCAGAAGCGGAAGGGATAATGCAGAAGGAGTAAGATATAGTATGAGCCAATGGTACCCAAAGTTGGCTGAATATGATTATCACGGTTGGAATGCCAATCCTTATATTGCCCGGGAATTTTATGGCGTATGGGGAGATTTTGATGTAAACATTTCCATAGATAAAAAATACACCCTGGCAGGTACAGGTACTTTGCAGCCCTTGGAATACAAGGCAAAAGTTAAAAGTCAAAACTCAAAATTAGAGGAGCGAGTGACTGCAAAAGAAAAACAAGAAACGGTAAACGAGAAAACCTGGCATTTTACAGCTCAAAACGTTCATGACTTTGTGTGGGCAGCAGATACAAATTACATTACTATTCAGAGACAAATTAAAAATGGCCCACTGTTGTACATAGTGCATAAAAACTACGACACCATCAACGCTGCATGGGAAAAATTAGCGGATACAGTTACCCTTGCCTACCCGTTAATGGCAAAGTATTTTGGTGCATATCCATACAAAAATTACAGCTTTATACAAGGTGGCGATGGTGGTATGGAATATGCCATGGCTACATTAGTAAAAGGCCCGGGCATAGGAACTGCTATACATGAATGGATGCACAGTTGGTATCAGGGTATGCTTGCAACCAATGAAAGCATTTACCCATGGATGGACGAAGGTTTTACAAACTATGCCGAGGAAAGAGTTATAGCCGAATTAAGAGGCAAAAAAGATTTTGCACAGGATGGAAACTATGACAGTTATTACAACCTTGTTAAAAGTGGATTTGCAGAACCTTTAACCACCCATGCAGACCATTACATTTCCAACTATGGTTACTCGCTGAATAGTTATAGTAAAGGAGCGGTTTTTATAGAACAGCTCGGATATATAACCGGAGATAAAATAAGAGATGAAATTTTACTCGAGTATTACAATCAGTGGCGGTTTAAACATCCTGATATCAATGATTTTATAAGAGTTGCTGAAAAGTTAAGTGGATTAGAACTGAAATGGTACAAGGAATATTGGGTCAACACTACCAAAACCATCAACTATGCAATAGATAGTCTATGGGAAGATGATGGAAAGACAAGCATAAGAATACGCCGAATAGGCGAAATGCCCATGCCTGTAGATGTACAGATTTCATTTAAAGACAGCAGCAAAGAACTCCACTACATACCACTTAATCTAATGTTTGGCAGCAAGCCTGTAGAGGACAGTGCTATATCAAGAACAATACATGAAGAATGGCGTTGGACTCACCCAACCTACACATTCACTACCAACAAAAAACTGGCAGAAATTTTACAGGTAGAAATTGACCCGTCTCAACGACTGGCTGATGTTGATAAGCGGAATAATACATTGAAAATTAGATGGTGATTTTTGAAGAAATTTGTTAAAATAAATTAGATATAATAGAAAGAGTGATCAGGAAGATGGTTTTATAAAAACCTTTAATACTAACATGGTCATAGCCTTCGTTATCACATTATTCGAAAAAAAATTGAATTTACAGATTATGAGGAGTATTGCCATTTTTCTATTTTTAGCTATAACACTTTCAGCAACCGCCCAACAAAGTTTCCACATAGATATGCTGACCACCGGTACTAACACAAGCCTGCGTGGTATGAGTGTGCCTACAGATGATATAGTATGGGTAAGCGGTAGCAACGGAACTGTAGGCAAGTCAACTGATGGAGGTAAAAACTGGCAATGGATAATTGTTCCGGGTTTTGAGAAAAGGGATTTTAGAGATATAGAAGCTTTTGATAGCCTTACCGCAATAGTTATGGTAGTTGATAATCCGGCAAACATTCTTAAAACAACTGATGGCGGCAAAAACTGGAAAAAGGTTTTTGAACGGGCGGCCACAGGTATGTTCTTAGACGCTATGGATTTTAAGGACGGCAAAGAAGGAATTTGCGTTGGTGATCCCATTAACCTGAATATTGGTGTAGGACGGAAACTATTTTACATCATTCGTACACATGATGGTGGCGACACATGGGCTGAAGCACCTATGTACCAAATGCCTCCTGCACTTACAGGAGAATTTATTTTTGCCGCTAGCGGTACTAATATTTCATTTCTCAATCACCCTGATTATGAATATGCATTTATTACAGGTGGCTACATTAGCACTTTATATTTAGTAGCAAGGGAGGGCAAAACAAGCAAAGGCGCTCCAACTCCTATACTTCAAGGTACAGAAACAAGAGGTGCCTATTCATTTGCTACAGATGGCGTAAATAAATTTTATGCCATTGGCGGAGATTATAAAGTTCCCCGTGATTATTTTGATAATTTTTACTACTCTAATGACTGCGGTAAAAAATGGGGAACCCCTACTGTAGGCCCTCCCTTCGGGTATCGCAGTTGTGTTCGCATAATCAATGATAAAAGCCTTGTAGCCTGCGGCCCTACCGGCGTAGATTATACTGACAATGCCCAAAAAGAATGGAAAAGGGCAAGCCTCGAAGGATTTAATGTATGCATGGTAAGTAAAGGGAAGAAGATATTTCTTGCCGGGGAAAAAGGTAAAATAGGCAGGCTTTTATATTGATTTCAATTAAGGATTGTCAATTCTTCAATTTTAAATAAAAGGAAATTATAGAGTTGAGGGAAATAAATCTGTCGGTAGGTAATGTTAATATTAACGGTTTTAAAAAAACATCATCAACCAACCTTTTAAAGAACATTTACGATTGTTAAATAAAAATAGCCCCTGACAATTTTGTATCGGGGCTATTTTTATGATTGTTTGAGCAATAACTTATTTAGCTTTTATAGCTTTTACCGTTTTCACATCCAATCCTTGCCTTACTTCTAAAAGGTAAACCCCCGCAGACAATGATTCGCCAAATCGTAAAATTTGTTTTGGAGAACCTATGGAGGTATAAACAGTTTTGCCATTTACATTTAAAACCCTGATCGTAAAATTATCCTCTCTAGGTGTTCTTACTTGTAGCGCAAACCTGCTGCTAGTCGGGTTTGGAGAAATATTTAGTTCAAGACCACCCATTTTTTCCTTTCCCGGTTGATCTGTTTTTGCAATTGCCGATTGTGCAAAACAAGTAGTTGACTTCTGAGCAATAATTATTGCTACAGAATAATTACCACAACTATTAGCATCACTTACATATACTCTGTAACTTCCTGCTTTAAGACCTGTAAAAGTATTGTTGGTACCAAAAGCTCCTGTAGTACCCAATCTGTAAGTATAAGGAGGTGTACCACCTACCCCGTTTACAATAATATTACCATCTTTTGCCCCGGGACATCTTTCGTCATTTTTGGTATAATTTGCCGAAATAGCTGATGGTTGGGTTACAATTGTACTTGTACTAAAAATACATCCCACTGAATCTTTTACATACATATTATAAGTTCCTGCTTTCAAACCTGTAAAATTATTGAGAGAAGAATATACCCCTGAACTTCCTGATTTGTATTGATAAGGTGAAGTGCCTCCTGTACCTGTTACTGATATGGCACCCGTAGCCAGACCATAACATTTCACATCATTCTTGTTGATGGTTCCCGTAACTGCGGTAACCGGCTGCAAAATAAATAATGCAGATGTGGCTGTGCAACCTTTGGCATCCAACACATATACTGTGTAGGTACCCGCAGCAAGTCCGGCGAATGTTCCCGCAGAAACATAGGTACCATTCATGCCAAGTTTAAAAGTATATGGAGTAGTACCACCCGTTGCTGTTGCAGTAATAACTCCTGTGGCCGCACCTCTGCATATAACATCTGTTTTGGATGTTGCTAAACTTAAAGGTGCTGCCGGTTGTGTAAGGGTTACAACCACATTGGCGCCACATCCTTTTGCATCAAGAATATATACCCTATAACTACCAGCTTTGAGGTTGCTGAAAGTATTTATTGGGGTGTAAGACCCTGTTGTACCCAAGCGGTAAGTATATGGCGATGTACCATTGGTACCGGTTAACGTAAATGAACCCGTTGCTGCACCGTAACAATTTATATTTGATTGAACAACTGTTGCGGATATTGCCGGAGATTGAGAGACAATTATCGAGTTGGTTAATCCTGAGCAACCTGTTGCATCTATTATAGACACTCTGTAACTACCGGCTTTAAGACCTGTAAATGTGTTAACTGAACTATAACTACCAACAGTACCCAACCTATAAGTATAAGGGCCCGTGCCACTTGTAGGGGTCACAGCAATTGATCCTGTTGCAGAGCCATAACAACCTGCATCTGTTTTGGTAAAAGTTGAAGCCACGGATAATATAGTGAGTTGAAGTGTAGCTACTGAATCGCAACCTCCTGCTGTGGTTGTGTTAAATGTATAGGTACCTGATTGCCTGTATGTAACTCCATTCCAGGTATAGCTGTTACAGATAATTACACTTGATTGCGAAACCCCGGTTCCGGGATAAACAGTAACCCTGTACATAGCCTCTACAGGATTGCCTGCACTTGCTGTTACTCTTGCATAATAAGTACCTGCACCCCGGTTTGTCAAAAATAGACCTGTACCAAGATTTGTACCGGAACCACCGGGCCCTGTCCACCAGGTTATTACTGCATTGGTACCTTTAACACCTATTGCCGTAAGTATGGTGGTAGTATTGGCACAAATTGGATTTTTAGCAGCCGTAACAGATGTTATGCCAGCGGCTTCAAGCGTAGTGAATGATGCGGGTACTGACCAGATACTTTTGCCTTGCGCCCCACAGTTTGACCTTACCCAGACATAATACTTTGTATTTTGCAACAACCCTGATATGTTAGCAGTTGTAGATAGTATGCCGGATTGATTTGGGGTAGCATTAAGTGCAGGTGTTAGATTATTTGTACTGTAATACAATTCGTAAGACGTACTTCCCGCAGATTGCATGCTCCAGTCTATTTTGGCAGAAGTCTGTTTAATATTGGAAGCCAAAATGGATTTTGGCTCCATGCAGGGTGATACCTGTGTTACATAAATATCGTCAAGATATACTGCACCATCTCCAAAAGGGTTCATCGGATCAGTTTTCCCGAAAAAACCAAGATAATAAACGCCACTTGTGGTTGGGATAAAATTGGTATTTGAAATATTTTCCCCATCCACTTCGGTGATGGTATAATAAGCTAAAACATTATTCATTGCAGCATAAGAATTACCAAAATAAGCGCCGATTTCTGATTCATAGGGTGAATAAGAATAAGTGCTATACCTGAATGAAAGATTGTAGGTAATGCCGGCCGTAAGATATAAACCCCGTGTGTAAAACCATGCATATGGCTTTATATAATCATCAACATAATTATAGTCAAATTTAAGCTGACGAAATGACTGACCTGTTATGTCATTATTAACCGTCCAAAAACCCTCATTATACCCCATTGTGCTTGTGCATTCCGGCAGGCTGCCCGATGCTTCAAAATCAATGGCGTAAGGAAGGTTGATCGGCTGGCAAAGTGTAGTAAAATTTTTGGACATAGACCATGCACTATAGCTATTATTACCGCAGTTTGCCCTTACCCAATAATAGTATTTTGTATTAGCAGATAAATTTGAAAATGTAAATGAGGTGTTGATAATGCCGGGGTATGAGGGTATTGTAGACGCATTTGGTGGTGTATTAACACTGCTGATGTAAACATCATAACTTGTAGTCGGTCTGATTGTAGATTGCCAAGATATAGTAGCAGTTGTGGTAGAAATGCCTGTTGCCGGGTATAGCAAGGGTTCTACACATGCCGGAGATGGAGTAACGGATATATCATCAACAGTACAGGAATAATAGTATGACTTTGAATATCCTTCAAAGGATATTTTATATATTCCTGAAGTAGTGGGAATAAAATCGATGGTATAATAAATATCATTGGGATTATATGAGGCATTGGAACTTGAAAGTAATTCCATTAAAGAGCCGTCGAGATTTACCCGAAATTCATCTAAAGAAGCTACACCAGAAAAAACAGATTTGAATTTAAGTCTATACGCAGTGCCTCCCTTCAAATTTAGCCCAGAGGTTTTAAATGAAGAACTATAATATGGTTCAGCTATAGATAGATTGGCCTCTCCTCCATATATGTCCCATTCATAAAAATTATCGCTTGATTCTACAGTCATGCAATCTGGGAAACTACCGTTTACCGATGAACTGAAATCCTGGAAATAAGGTATATTAACGGCATCGCAATCGGTATTAAATGCCGTACCGGACGTCCAATTGCCAAAACTTGCAACACCACATAGGGGTTTTACAAAAAAAGTATAAAATGAAGATGTATTAAGACCGGATAAAGCAACAGTGGTATCAAGAATATTACCGCTTGAAACAAGGCCGTAAGTTCCGTCTGCAGGTGTGTAGCCACTTTCTCTTACTTCCCATAAATATTGAGAAGGACTTTGTCCCGCCAGCGCTAATTTACTCCATTTAGCTACAGCAGTTGTGCCGGTAGCTGACAAGTTAGAAACGGTAACGTTAGTTATTGGATTTTTACAAGGTGAAATTGTGAGTCCGTTGATGGTTATATTACCAATAACATTAGATAAAATGCCTGTAGGAGGTGAGGCAGGATTTGGATTGTTGGTATTATCTCCATAAAACAAAACCCGGTTAGCAGGTGTAACAGGAGTGCCTGAATACCTTACGGTACTGTTACGGTTAGGCTTATTTTCATCAATAGCTATCAAAAGGTTACCGGATCCATTGTAGGCAAAAGGCACCGGTAAAGTGATGGTGATATTTCCAGGCACCACATACCCTGTAAGTTGGTTTTTATATACCTGTGTTAGTGCAGAGAGTGGTACCCAATCTGTTGCGGAATTAAAAAATTCTTTATTTACCACTCCCAAATACACTGTAATAGAATCAGAATAGGACAAACTGGTTCCGGCAAAATTGAAGGATATGGAGTTTATATTTCCGGTAGCCGCAATTTCATTTTTGGAGTAGATGGTTTGGCTGTAAGAATAGCTGAAATAGCTACTATACGGAGAGTTGGATGTTGTCAGATTACCTGTGCCAATAGTTACAGGTTGTGTAAAAACTACAATAGATATCATCATAGATATTACAAGCAGGTAGCTATATTTCATTTTATTTAATTTTAAATAATGATTTTGGTTTTATAAATATAGAATCCAATAAAAAAACAATATGGATAAAAAGGTCACACTTTTACAAGCTATTCAAATTTCATTTTGATCAAAAATGAATAATACGAAATTATAAACCCTTTAATTAATAGAATAGGGTGTAAATACCCTTTTATTTCGATCTTTTAACCCTAATTACAATTTTGTGAGACTAATAAGAGAACTATTTGATTTATAGGTATGTATTTGTAAAATACTCAAACCTGGGTTTGTTGCATTATTTCTAAGATTAAAAAAATTTCTTTAAAAATTATTCCTCCCTAAGCCTCTTTATCTACAATATTAGCATCTACACTATTGGTTTGATTGTTGTTATTATTATTTTTAACAATCATTACTACTAAACCTTTTATAGTTTTAGCCATCCTTATTTATTAAGGAAAAAAGAAAGACGATTGAAGTACCCTGTTAAATTAATTATATCATTCATTATACTTTTGACTAATTCAGTTTGTATTGGTCAAAATAATACGCTTGAATTTGTCGAAAATAAAGGCCAATGGAACCCTTTGGTAAAATATAAGGGCGACTTTACATTGGGTTCTTTTTTTCTTACCAATAACGGCTTTAGGGTTTTACAGCACAATCCAAAAGATCTGGAATTGCTCGCAGATATGTATCATGGTAAGCTGGGAGTAAACAATAATAAAAAAGATAGCCTTAATGATAAAGTAATAGTTCATTCACATGCTTATGATGTTCAGTTTTTAAACGCCCAAATCCCAACAGTTATACCTGACAAACAATTGAATACCTACAATAATTATTTCATTGGAAATAATTCAGACAACTGGCAGGGCAATTGCCGTATTTTTCAGGCAGTTACCTACCAATCTATATATGAAGGAGTAGATGTAAGATATTACACCAACAATGGTCAGTTAAAATATGATATTGTAGTACATCCCGGCGCCAATACAGGCCAAATAGCTATGAAGTATGATGGAGCAGAGCAATTACAAATAAAAGAAAGGAAGCTTAAAATTAAAACAAGCCTGGGTGAGAATTTTGAAATGCCTCCTTATACCTTCCAAATAATTAATGGGCAAAAAAAAGAAGTCGGCTGCAGGTATAAAATCAGTGACAATATCATTCGTTTTGATATAGACAATTATGACAAAAATGCAACCCTTATTATTGACCCAACTTTAATTTTTTCTACATTTACAGGTAGTAGCGAAGACAATTGGGGCTATACCGCTACCTACGGAAATGATGGCAGCTTTTATGCAGGTGGTATTGTGTTTGGTACAGGCTTTCCAGTTAATCCAGGATCATTTCAAACTACATACAGTGGTGGCATTTCCGAAGGTGGCATTGGTGGATATGATATTGGAATCATAAAATTTAATGCAAGCGGTTCTAACAGAATATACGCAACTTATATAGGTGGAAGTGGCAATGAGCAACCACATAGCATGGTAGCAGATGCACAGGGTAATCTGGTAATTGCAGGAAGAAGTAACTCTGGAAATTATCCATTAAAAAACGGAGCGCTTGTTGGTTTAGGTGGTGGGTATGATATTGTTTTAACAAAACTAAATGCTGCAGGTACTGACATTATTGGTTCAAGAAGAATTGGTGGAACTGCAGATGATGGTGCTAACATAGGCCCAAAATATCTAAACCCCCAAGGGGAAATAAGTATTAGAAGAAATTACGGTGACGATGCAAGAAGCGAAGTAATTTTTGACGGAAGTGGCAATATATTACTGGCATCAAATAGCAGATCTGCCAATTTTCCGCTCACCTCACCATTTCAGGCAACGATTGGTGGTGCACAGGACGGCATTATTTTAAAAACAACAGCCGACTTAAGTAATATTATTTTAAGCAGCTTTTTGGGTGGTAGTGGTGACGATGCAGCTTTTGTAATGGCAGTAAATCCCTTAAACAATAACATTTATGTTGGTGGAAATACAACAAGCAATAACCTTCCGGGTAATAAAACAGGTGTTTTGAACCCAACTTTTGCCGGCAATACTGATGGTTTTGTTACTATACTATCTTCTAATGCAACAACACTATTAACAACCGGATATTTTGGCACTTCAGGTTTTGATATGTTATACGGCATACAGTTTGACCGATTTGGCTTTCCCTATATTATGGGCACTTCTACCAATAACTGGACTATAAAAAATGCTCCATTTTCTGAAGCCGGAGGTAAACAATTTATTAGCAAGTTAATGCCTGACCTTTCAGATTATATATATTCTACTGTATTTGGAACTAACAGTGTTATTCCCAACATATCACCCATAGCTTTTTTGGTTGATCGTTGCGAAAATGTTTATGTATCAGGCTGGGGAGGTCAGGTAAACAGCGCAACCGGTTTTAATAGTTCTGGCACCACGGGGTTAGCAATCACTAACAACGCCATTCAAAAAACCACAGATGGTAGTGATTTCTACTTTTTTGTATTGGAAAGAAATGCCCAAAGCAGGTTGTATGCAAGTTACTTTGGCCAAAACGGTGGAACAGGCGAACATGTAGATGGTGGTACAAGCAGGTTTGATAAGGAGGGCATTATTTACCAGGCCTTATGCGCCAACTGTGGAAACAATGTACCCTTTCCTACAACACCGGGTGTTTGGTCAAGAACAAACGGGTCAACCAATTGCAATCTGGCAGCCGTAAAAATTGCATTTAACCTTTCAGGAATAGCCACAGCAATTAAATCCTCTATTGCAGGTTCTACAAATGATACAGTGGGGTGTGTACCGCTTACGGTTATGTTTAGAGATACCTTAGCGCAGGGTGTTAAATATGAATGGATTTTTGATGACGGATCGCCAAAACGATCCACAACAACTCCATCTATCAGTCATACCTTTTCCGATACCGGTATATATTACGTAACCCTGATTTCCATTGACAGTTCAAAATGCAATATAACAGATACTTCACGTACCTATATTCATGTCAAAACTTTTAAAGCCTTTATCGATTTTGATTGGCAAAAACAACTGCCCTGCGATTCATTTAAGTATCAGTTTAATAATTTATCAACTGTTGTACCGGCAGCACGTGCATTTAGCCCTACCTCATTTACCTGGGACTTTGGTGATGGTTCTCCACCGGTTATAGCAGGATTGAATTCTGTTTTACATAGTTACCCGACTGCAGGTACCTATAATATACGGCTAAGACTTACAGACACAAATTTTTGCAATGCACCAATAGACACTACTAAAAACTTAAGCATTGCTAATACGGTACGTGCCGGTGTACAAACAGCATCATCGGGTTGTGTGCCTTATTATGCAGTATTTACCAATACAACAATTGCCGGCGAAAACTATTTATGGAATTTTGGTGATGGAACAACCTCAATAGATGCAAACCCGAAACACTTATATACCGTACCTGGTATATATACAATTACATTGATAGCAAGCAATATTGGTACTTGCAACAAAACAGATACACTAGTATTTCAGATAACTATTAGCAGTGCACCTGTTACAGGTTTTGATTTTTCTCCTAATCCTCCACAGGAAAATACACCTGTTGATTTTTTCAACACCTCTATCAATGCAGATTGGTTTATCTGGCATTTTGGCGATGGGGATTCTTTGGTGATAAATAATACCAACCGGGTACAACACAACTATAATCAAACAAAGGTGTTTAATGCCTGTTTAAATGCTTATAACAAATCGGGTTGTCCGGATACTGTTTGCAAACCTATTGCGGCAAGGGTTTTGCCGTTGTTAGATGTACCCAATGCATTTACACCTAACAATGACGGAGCAAACGATAAAGTTTTTGTACGGGGATTTGGTATAGTTAGTATGTTGTGGAGAATATACAACAGATGGGGAACTTTAGTATATGAATCCAGAGACAAAAATCAGGGCTGGAATGGCCGATACAAAGGCAGCCCACAACCCATGGAGGTTTATCATTATACGCTGGATGTAATTTATTATGACAATAACACTTTTCAAAAGAAGGGTGACATAACTTTGATAAGGTAGAAGCAACAATAGCAAATGAAAAAAAGAATAGGACATATTATCTTCTTAATATTACTTACTACTATTAATAAACAAATAGCAGCGCAGGATTTGCATTTTTCTCAATATTATAATTCCCCAATGCTGGTAAACCCGGCAAATACCGGTTTTATACCCGACGGTGATTTTAGAATAGGCGCCAATTACAGAAAGCAATGGGCCAATCTGGGCAATCCTTACAAAACTTTTAGTGCCTTTGCTGATGGTCAATTATTTGGGGACCGAATGGAAAACGGATGGATAGGAATAGGGGGAGCTTTGCTAAATGATGTTGCAGGAACAGGTAATCTTACTACTACCCGGGCATTTGGGTCTATTGCTTATCATCAGGCTGTTGGATTAGGAAGTCTTATTAGCGCAGGCTTCAACATAGGATGGGTGAGCAAACGCATTGACTTTAGTAAACTTACTTTTGACAACCAATGGAATGGAAAATTCTTTGACATAACTGCTCCTAGCAATGAACCATTTATAACTAATAAAGTAAATTATTTTAATCTGCAGGCAGGTGTTAATTATGCATATTACCCCAATGAAAATGCCTACATGAATGTTGGAATTAGCGTTTCCAATATAAACCGCCCCAGAGAATCATTTTTCAGTCCTACCCTTGCCGATACACGAATAGCAACACGGACTACCTTATTTCTAAATGGCAGTTTCAGGGCTGCAGATGCCTGGATATTAAATCCTAACTTGTACATAAGTAAAATGACTACTGCCTGGGAAGTTGTAATGGGTGTAAATGCCCAACGTAAATTAACAGATAATGGAAGTACTCAAGTTATCTTTGGTGGCTACTACAGAGCAAGTGATGCTTTTATACCTGTATTAGGATTTGAACAATCTGGCATTAAGCTAACGTTCAGTTACGATGCTACTATTTCAAATTTGAAAAATTACAACCAAAGCCGTGGTGCTTATGAATTTTCGCTTATTAAACAAGGCATTATTAATACTGACAGAAGCCTAAAATGCCCCGCTGTAAGATTTTAATACAAGTTAAATAATTCAATAATTATTTTACAAGCTCCCCTGAAAATGGTTTATACCGATTGGACAAACAAAATAGTCCAATTCAGCTTCGCCTCATTTGACTATTTGTTTGATTCCATCGGTATAAACCACTGTAAGATTTTAAAAATATTGGCATATTTTGAAAATCAC
>JAYTDC010000180.1:0-2705 GCA_043736115.1 Segetibacter sp.
TCTCCGGTTGTTTTGGCACAGGTTAAGTCATGCGTAATGATGATGGAAGTTGTATTGTATCGATCTTTTACTTCGTTGATCAGGTTGTTAATTTCAATACTTGTAATAGGATCAAGGCCTGCAGTAGGTTCATCGTACATCATAATTTCGGGTTGTAAAATTAATGTACGTGCTATGCCAACTCTTTTTCGCTGACCACCAGAAAGTTCTGATGGCATTTGGTTGATAGTTTGAGCTAAACCAACTGCACTTAATACTGTGTCTATAGCCCTTGCTACTTCTCGCCGTGAAAGATTTCTTCGGTTTCTTACCAAAGGAAATTCAAGGTTCTCTCTTACTGTCATACTATCATACAAGGCACTGTTTTGAAATGAAAATCCAAGCTTAAGCCGTAAAGCAGTTAATGCCTTCAACCTCAGTTTTGCTACATCATTACCTAAAACTATTGCCGATCCGCTATCTTGTTTCAGTAACCCCGAAATTATTTTTATTAAAACTGATTTTCCTGTTCCTGATCTGCCAAGTACAACAACATTTTCACCTTTGTAAACATCCAGGTTTACACCTTTAAGCACCTCATTATTACCAAATGCTTTACAAACATTATTAATAGTTATCACTACTTCGTTGTAGTCTATTATATGGTGCCCGGTTTCCATTTCTTACCTGATACTGTTGGTCAATTGAACAATAATTATTTCCTCTACAAAGATGAGAAACGTGGACATAACCACAGATGCATTTGCTGCCCTGCCTACCCCTTCTGTTCCTTGTGTTGCCTTATAACCTTTGTAGCAACCAACAATACCGATTGTAAAACCATAAACCACTGCTTTGGTAACAGTTGAGAAAATATCAATAAAAGTAATTTTCTCAAAAGCCTTTTCAAAAAATGCTATGAAACTTGTTGCTTCATTGTTGTGTACATTAATATAAGCCCCCATCATAGCAACAAAGCCTGTGTAAAAGGTAAGAATAGGTATCATGAGCGTAGTAGCAACAACCCGGCTTACGACAAGGAATTTAAAAGGATTGGTAGCAGATACTTCCATAGCATCTATCTGCTCGGTCACCTTCATACTGCCAATTTCTGCCCCTATATTAGAACCAATTTTTCCTGCGGCAATGAGAGATGTTACAAGCGGTGCCAATGCCTTAACAATAGCAATAGCCACCAACGAAGGTAACCACGAGGTTGCTCCAAACTCTGCAAGTGATGGGCGTGATTGTTTGGTAAAAACCAAACCAGTAATAAAACCGGTCAATGAAATTAGAAAGAGTGATTTGTAACCTATTTCATAGCATTGTCTAATGACTTCTTTGGCCTCATAGGGAGGTAGAAAGACTTCTCTAAAAAAGCGGGTTGTAAATTTTGCAGCATCAGAAAGGCCGGTAAAAAATCCGTCCACTTGCTTTGAAACTACATATTCATTTGACCGCTTGAAGAGCATAATACTGCCGGATTAGTTTTTTTTCAGCAGCGAAAGTAAGGAATGGGCGGGTAGAATTAGGAATTATGAATGGTGAATTATAAATTGTGAGTTAAGTTTTTTGAGTTATAGGTTTAGAATTATGAGTTATGAATTGGAATAATGCATTTTTTTATGAGGTTTAAATGATATTCTTCGGAGTGTTATTTGTATCCGCATAAAAATTGAATCAGATTATAGGCTTCGTTTAATAAATGGTGCCAGCATTTTTGCCCAAACATTGTATTCTTTTCCCGAAGGGTGAAGGCCGTCATAAGCTATTAAACTTGAATCAAATGCGGCTTGCCTTGTGCCTGGTGTTATATCTATGTAAACAATATTGTATTGTAAAGTCACCTGCTGGTTGATGGCATTGAACCAATCAATTTCCATACTAACCTGCGCTTTATTGGGAGCAGGTACAAAAGGGGTAGCGCTATAATCGGGAATGCTTAATACAAATACTCTGTCAGGGCGGTTAGCTGAAAGAGTGATAGCCTTTTGCAGGCACTGAGTAAACCTTATACGATATGTGGCAGTGTCAACATGTTGGTATTGGTCATTGACCCCAATGAGTAACGTAACAATATCATAGCCCGGTGGGGGATTTTGTGAAGCAATTGCAGATAACAAGTTGGATGTAGTCCACCCTGTAGTTGCAATGTATAGGGGACTATCTATTTTGATATGATTATTAGCCAGCAATTGCTTTATTTGGGAAGGAAATCTTTCACCGTAGTTTACACTTTGTCCAATAGTATAAGAATCTCCCAATGCAAGGTTGGTATAGGTTTTAGAAGTATCGTAATGGCTTGTGTCGTTTTGATTTGAAGTGTCAACAGGAGGGGTTACTCTGGTTATAAATGCTTTATTTTTTGTACATGCCATTGCAGTACAAATGATAATCATTACCATAGTTATGTATATTCGAGAGGAAGAAATGAGATTCATTATTTTAGTTCTTTTAAATAAATACGCAATTGGGGTATAGATTGTTTTGTGAAATAAATTGGTACGAATAATTGTTTGAAGAATTCTTAAGTTATTTTTCTACACAATTACAAAGTCTATTTTTAAATAATTATTATTTCGGAGGTTTATTCAACAATAATATGAGAATTAATACAATAAATTTTACATTAGCGTTGCGTTGTTATCACCCTTAGTTCTTTGAAAGTATTGTCAATATTGAGTTTGCAACGATTAATCACCTAAGACGATTTGATTTTTTGTTGA
>JAYTDC010000181.1:0-29921 GCA_043736115.1 Segetibacter sp.
TCAACAAAAAATCAAATCGTCTTAGGTGATTAATCGTTGCAAACTCAATATTGACAATACTTTCAAAGAACTAAGGGTGATAACAACGCAACGCTAATGAATAAATATATATTTTCAAAGACTTAAAGAATAGGAAATGAATGTAGAATTATTAACAAAAGATGACATCCAAAATCTGAAAGATGAATTGATTATTGAAATTAAAAAATTACTCAATTCGTCTACAGATCAAAAGGAATGGCTAAAGAGTTCAGACGTATTGCAATTATTAAACTGCTCCCCAGGTACGTTGCAAAATTTAAGAGTAAACGGATCGCTGCCATTTAGTAAAATGGGTGGAACTATTTACTACAAATACGCTGATGTGTTAAGTGTCCTTGAGAAGAACAAGCGAAACGCTGCTTAACAACACTTCGTCAAAATAACCCAAAAGCTAAATCGTACTATGAAAAAAAATTGTGCTTGAAAAAGCACCCAAAAAACTTATGTCCAATATGAAGCACGCCAGTTTACAAATTCCATTAGAATTATCGAAATACGTTATCGCAAACGAATTGGAAAGACCGTTTGCAATTTACTTATTTATGAAAATGTATTCAGACGGAAAAATTAAAAAGGACAGCCCGGTAATGGTTGAATTGCAGAATGTGTTACGGGTAAAAAATAGAAGAACAACCACAAAACATTTTGCAAAGCTCATAGAATTAAACTGGATAGGATATAACGATAAATCCAAAATATATTTTGTAAGAAGTTTTCATCACCTACGCTTCATACATGATTTTAAATCCAGGAAGTCAACAACGTTTTTCGCAAAAGATTTAAAGCAGATTCAGGCATTCTTAGCCGGATCAATTATCGCAGACAATGTAAGAAATCAAGAATATTATTGGGAGAAAGTTAAACGAAGAAAGCCAAGAACCGCGACAAAAAAGGACGTCGCCAAACAATTCAAAGCATCTTCTAAAACTTCTCCCAATTTTTATGGACTTTCAATACGTGAGATTGCTAAAAAATTGAATTGTAAAACAACACGAGCTGTTCAATTAAAACATGCAGCGGAAGCAGCTGGCTTTATTAAAACTAAAGCACGTTATAAAGAATATGCCAGGTTTGCTGAAGCTGATTATCTAATGAAGAAAGTACTTGCAGACTGCAATCCTTCACTTGCCAAACGTCTTCGCTTTACAGTTACATCTGGACTGGACGGCAAGAAAATCATTATTGCCCGCATCCAACTACACGATGAAATTTTACCGTTGGTCAGATTTAAGAAGATTTCAAAATTTAATAACCTACGCCTGGGTAAAGAGGTAAAATTTGGTCATTCTACCCGAAAAAGCGCTGCTTAGCAACAATCATCCGATTTTGAATTTTTGCAAATTTACGATTCGCATCATTTATGTATTACAATTACTAATTATACTGGTCATATTATATTGTTTTTAGGGGTCATTCAACTTATATAGAAGCTTGCATAGCTGCTTTTTCCATGAAAGAAGTCAAGATGGAATTTGATCAACATAATGGTTCAGTCCTTTTATTACGTATCACAAAAGTGCACATTTTCCTAAAAGGGGCTCTCAAGACTACTTTACCCTCTACCTTCCATATCACTTTTCTTCGTACTTTGCTCCTCACTACTTACAAACCAAAACCTAACAATGACAAAAGCATATAATAACACTTGGTTGGAAACCTTTCTGAATACATTTTTATAACGTACCACACTCCATATTTAGTTTAACATGATAAATTGTGAATGAACTTATGGTGAAGGAAAACAAAAATTCAAATTATAAT
This sequence comes from Segetibacter sp., assembly GCA_043736115.1. Lineage (GTDB taxonomy): Bacteria > Bacteroidota > Bacteroidia > Chitinophagales > Chitinophagaceae > Segetibacter. Next base: position 1,804 of record JAYTDC010000181.1, read on the forward strand.
AATCGAAAGAAGTTTGTGCAATGAATGTCTTCGCAATTAGTGATATTTCAACAACTCCTGACCGCCATAAGCTTTACACTTTGATGTGCAATTCTGAAACATTGACTGATAGTATCGCTTTTATTCAATCTCACAATATTAACGTCATTAATATAGGCAAGGATTTAGCCAATTACATTGATTCATTGGAAGATTATAAATACCTAAATATTGATGCCTACGATTTCACCAAAAAATTATTGGAAAATAATAAATCTAAAATACATGGTTCAGGTAACGATGTTATCACTATTTACAACTTAGGTATTTTATTGGAACCGGCTCTTGAAATAAATGCTGTGCAGTTGCTTAAAGAGTTTTCCAAATCTGCTGCCTTAGTAATTATTTGGGAAAATCAATCAGAGTTACCTGATAGATTAAACTGGCCCACACAAAAACAAAATTTCTTTCTCGACTTTTCAGATACAACATTAAAAAAACTGAAATATGAAATATAAAGAGCTTATCCAATTTGAACCAATTACGACTGTCGTAAAATTAGTTAGTGCCGGAGAGCAATCAATAGCGGAGAATCTTGTAAAAACTTTTGTGTTTTCAAAAAAAATGCAGGAAGATTTAAGGGAAATAATAATCAAAAACTTAGTAACCGAACCAACTTACGAAACAAAGGGTATTCAGGTGGTTGGTAGTTATGGTACAGGTAAATCGCATTTAATGTCTCTAGTGTCAGCAATTGCTGAAAATGCAGATTTAGTAAAGCATATTCAAAATGAGGATTTAAAGAAAGTTTTTAAAACTATTGCAGGTAAATATAAAGTGTTGCGTTTTGAAATAGGTACTGATAAGCCACTAAAGGATATTGTATTTGCTCAAATCGAACGTTTCGTAAATAAAGAAGGCATTGCTTTTAAATTTGACGGTGATTCTCATTTCAGTTGGAAAGAACTTATTCAGCAAATGATGGCTGACTTTGAGGCTAAATTCCCAAAGCAACATTTTCTTATTGTCATTGATGAGTTGCTCGAATACTTAAAAGGAAGAAAGCCTAATGAACTGCACAATGACTTAATGTTACTGCGGCAGTTAGGGGAAGCTTGCGACAATTCAAGATTCAAATTGATGTTTGGTGTGCAGGAATTATTATATCGTTCCCCTGAATTTCAGTTTCAGGCTGATATGTTAAATAAAATTGAAGATCGTTATGCTGATTTGATAATAACAAAAGAGGACGTATCCTATGTTGTAAAAGAAAGGCTGCTTAAAAAAGATATTCATCAAAAAGCCAAAATAAGGGAGCATCTTTTAAAATTTGCCCATCTGTTTGAAGGCATCAATACAAATCTAAATGAGTTCATTGATTTGTTTCCGGTACATCCCAACTATGTAAGCTACTTTGAAAAAATTAAGCATGGCAAAAGCCAGCGGGAAATTTTGAAAGTTCTTTCCGTAAAGTTTGGTGATATTTTAGAAAAGGAAGTACCTATAAATAATCCCGGCCTTGTCACGTATGACACCTACTGGCCAGACCTTGCAAGCAATCCTGCGATGCTTGCTATTCCTGATATTAGAATGGTTAGAGACAAAGTTGACATTATTTCTGGCAGAATTACCAATCATTTTACCGGAGCAAGATCTAATCGTAAAGAAATAGCACAAAGCATTGCGCAGGCATTAGCCATTCGTATTCTATGTGATGACCTGGACAAACGAAACGGTGCAAGTACCCATAGTTTAAAAGAAGATTTGTGTGTTACTATTTCAAATGTTGATGAGCCTGAATTGTTATTAGCTGCCATTGACAGTACTGCCAAGCAATTGGTAACAGCAACGGCAGGGCAATATGTTGATCAGGATACTGTAAGTGCAGATTTTTATATTAGAACAGAAGGAGGTATTAACATACCTCAATTGATAAGAGATTATGCTGATGAAGTAATTAAAAAAGATACAGACCAGGCGGACCAATACTATTTTGACTTCCTACAATATGTATTGGAAATTCAACAAGACTCTTATCGTTCAGGCTTTAAGATTTGGCAACATTCATTAGAATGGCTTGACAAAAAAAGTTTCCGTTTGGGTTATATCTTTTTTGGCAACCCAAATGAAAGAAGTACAACAGAACCCATACAGCAATACTATATTTTCTTCTGCCCTTTGTTTAATTCCATTAATAGAAATGATGAAGCAGATGAAGTATATTTTGATGTAGCTGGCTTATCTGATGAATTTAAGGATACAATTTGCCTTTATGGTGCAGCCAAAGCTAAACATGCATCTGCACCCACCAATCAAAAGCAATTATTTAGTAATCAGATTGAAGAGTACCAACGCAAGGCGATTGGCATGTTTGATAAAGAGTATGCCGACAAAACAAAAGTAATATACAAGGGTGATAGCAAATCCCTTAAATCCTACCCATTGCCGGGTGAAGGTTCTACGAAGGAAATGATTTTCCGAAGTGTGGCGGCCAAAGTATTGAATAAAACTTTTAACGATAAGTACCCGCACTATCCGGCATTTACTGATTTATTGCAGCCATTAAGTAAAGAAAATTTTGATGGCCGTATAAAAGCTGCCTTGAAAAAGATTACAGCTACTTCACAACCCAATCGTGATGGAGAAGCCATTTTAAGTGGCTTGGGTTTATGGAGCGGACAAACCATTGTAAGTGATAATAGTAAGTATGCTGAAAGCATTAAAAAGAAGTTGAAAGAAGCTGGTACAGGAGCAGTACTTAACAGGTCAGATATTATTTGGGCACATTATGCACCTGCAAACTTGTGGTACTCCGTAGATTTTAATATAGACTATCAATTAGAGTTTATTGTATTGGCTGCTCTGTCATACAAAGGCGATATTGAAATTAACTGGTCAGGCAGTAAGAACCTCTCAGCCACAAACATTGAATCTGTATTAACGCTTTCAGAAGAAGACTACTTTACATTCCAGCATGTAAAACAACCACAGGGTATTCCGGTTAAACACCTGAAGGCTTTGTTTACTTGTTTGGGGTTGCCTGATTACACTTCAGAATTAGAAAAGCCCGAAACAATCAGTAAAATAATTACTTCAGCTAAGAATTATGCAGACAGAGTGGTAAGAACAAAAGCCATTATTGTCCAGGGCCTTAAATGTAGAAATGTTCCATTGCTGAATGATGAAGACAGCGCAAAAATGAAAACCGAATTGGAGACATTGGGTGCTATGTTGGATAGCGTTCAGTCTTACACTTCTTATGGTAAACTGAAAGCGTTTAAATTCGCAGAGGATGAATTAACCCCAACATTTAAAGCATATCCTTACTGCGACCTGATAGATAAATTAAAAGATAAAGGGGATAAATTTGAACGCTTAGTTGGTTATCTCTACACAGCCCAATCTTATGTTGTTCAGGAAGAAAAGCCATTATTTGATGATATAAAATCAGCTATTGATAGCTTACCTGCTGTGGTGGCTTCTTCAAAAGATAATGATATTAAAAAATACGAGGCGTTGCTTAATTCCTTAATCGACAGGTATGCTGATTATTATTTGATTCAATACACCCGTTGTCGTTTATCAAAGCAGGATGATTTGACTAAAGTGCGTATCCTGGGAAGTGAGAAAAAACGCATCTGCGACATCATCAAGGATTCTGAATTTATCACAGCTACCGAATACCAAAATTGGGTAAACAGCATCACTTCACTTCGTGAAGCAGATGCCTCATTAACTAAGGCAAAAGTTTTGACAGAACCTTACCACGATTTTAATCCAAGGGAATATTATGGTAAGCCTACTTTTAAAATTCATGAATTAGAGGAACAATTAGATAGCATTTTAGAAAAATGGACTACCGCCATGCGTTCTGTTTTTAAAGACCCATCTGTGCAGGAAAACATGGATATTTTAAATGTAGCTGATAGAAAACTGGTGGAAGATTTTAGAACTGCTAAAGAGGAATTAACTGCCGACAATGCTTCAAGGCTAAGAAATTTAATAGCACAGTTTGCACAGGGTATTGATAAAGTGGAAATAACAATGGACGACATTCGTAAGCAATTGAGTAAGCCATTAACTCCGCAAGAAGCCATTGATACGCTAACTGCATACATTGATAGTCTGTGTGTCGGTAAAGAAAGAAATAAGGTTCGTATCATTATTAAATAATATTATTTCAGCAAGTGACACTTCATATCAACATAGAAGATTTGCTCTCTGCCCGTACGGTGGAATCAGATCGTATTGAATTTAAAGAAGGATGGAATCCAGATGCCATATACCGAAGCATCTGTGCCTTTGCCAATGACTTTGATAATATTGGTGGAGGTTATATTCTTGTTGGTGTGGCAGAAGATGAAACTACTAAAACTGCTAAAAGGCCGGTAAAGGGACTAACAACCGCAGAGCTTTCAGAAATTCAGCGGAAAATGATTGGCTTCAATAATCTGCTCCAACCTGTGCATCATCCAAAATTATTTACTGAAGCTGTAGATGGTAAACAAATTATTATTCTTTGGATTCCAGGCGGATCTAATAGACCATACCAAGTACCTGAACAAGTAACTGCTGCAACAAAACGATATTTTTATTACATACGCAAATACGCCAATTCAGTAAAAGCCAATTTAGAAGAGCAACAGGAATTAATTGCATTAGCCAATCAAGTGCCTTTTGATGACCGTTCAAACACCCAGGCTAAAGTTGAAAACATCTCCATGTTGTTGGTAAAGGATTACCTGGTAAATATAAATAGCAAACTGGCCGAACAAGTTGGTAAACAAACCGACCTTGAAATACTTGGGCAAATGGAGTTAGTTTCCGGGCCAAATGAACATGTTTTTCCACGCAATGTTGCATTGATGCTATTTTCCGATAACCCTGAAAAATATTTTCCGGCTACACAGGTAGAAGTGGTTTATTTCCCGAACGGCGAAGCTGAAGCATTTACTGAATATGATCCCATAAAAGGGCCGGTTCCTTCACAGATAAAAAGAACGCTGGAATTTCTTACTACCAATTTCTTAAAAGAGAAGGTAATAAAACCGGCTCATAAGGCTGAAAGTAATCGTACATGGAATTATCCTTTACAGGCAATTGAAGAAATATTGGTAAACGCCTTTTACCACCGGGATTATCAGCAACGGGAACCGATTGAAATCAGAATATATCCCAATTCCATTGTGTTCATCAACCATGGCGGACCAGACCGTTCCATTCAATTGCAGGCTTTTAATACCGGCCAGGTACGTTCCAGACGATACCGTAATCGTAGGTTAGGCGAATTTTTGAAAGAATTGGAGTTAACAGAAGGCCGGGCTACTGGAATATCAACTGTTTTAAAAGCTTTAAAAGACAATGGCTCTCCACCACCGAACTTTAAATCGGATGAGGAAAGAACATTCTTTGAAGTTGAGCTTTATATTCATCCCGCTTTCCTGCAATTGCCCGCCATTACCATCAACATAGCCGCCATCGCTTCTACCCATGAAGGAATCAACCGAGTATTGAATGAGATACTTAGCCAGGCTGGTACCATAGCTGAACCAGATACTGGTACCATAGCCAGTACCATAGCTATCGGCACAAAAAGAATTGATATACAGGCAATTGATATAGTTGGTCGCATAGCTGGTACCATAGCCAGTGCTATAGCTGGTGCCATAGCTGGTGCCATAGCTGATAAACAGATAAAACTTCTGCAAAAAGCAGAGAAGCCGGTGAACCGTGAGACCTTATTGGCTGATATAGGGCTAAAGAACATAAGGAAAAACTATAATGAATATGCTGGGCAGTTAGTAGCAATGTACTGGCTTACCATGACGATACCCGATAAACCTACAAGCCCCAAACAACAATACCTTACCACATTAAAAGGAAGGTTGATACTGGAATTTTTAAAGCACAAAACAACATGAGCAAGCAGGAAAAAATAACATGCCTCGGCAAAGATTTTACCTCTGAAGAAGAACGCAGAGAATACTTCCGTAATGAACTGCGTACCAAACTACCGGGGTTAAAGAAAATAGAAGGCTTCCCTATTGGGGAAGATGAGGATATTATTAACCTAAGCGACCCGCCTTATTACACTGCTTGCCCTAACCCTTGGTTAAATGATTTTATAGCTGAATGGGAAAAAGAAAAAGAAAATATTAAAGGTAGAAGAAATGATTTTTATGTAGATGAACCTTATTTCTATGATGTAAGTGAGGGAAAGTATGATCCGATGTATATGTATCATCCTTATCCTACTAAAGTCCCTCACAAGGCTATTATGAAGTTCATCCTTCATTTTACTCAGCCAGGAGACATAATTTACGATGGCTTTGCAGGAACAGGGATGACAGGTGTAGCTGCAAGAATGTGTGATAAGTCAGATTTGGAAACAAAATTTAAAATTGAAAAAGAATTTAAAGAATTAGGATTACAAAAACCGAATTGGGGAATAAGGAAAGCAGTTTGCAGCGATTTAAGTCCTTTGGCAACTTTTATTTCTTATAATTATAATACAGCAATGGACTTTACTTCATTTGAAGAGGTCGCTCAAAAAATTATTAGCTCCGTTGAAGAGGAATGCAAATGGATGTACGAAACAAAACATTTAAATGGTAAAGCGGGCTTGATAAATTATGTTATTTGGAGTGAAGTCTTTATTTGCCCTAATTGTTCAGCAGAAATTATTTTTTGGGACGAAGCAGTTGATAAAGAAAATGGTAAAGTCTTGGATGAATTTTTCTGTCACTCTTGTAATAGAAAATCAACAAAAAAATCAATTGAAAAAGCCTATACAACATATTTTGATAAATCATTAGAAACAACAATTAGACAACCTAAATCAAAACCTGTATTAATAAATTATAGTTTTTCTGGTAAACGTTTTGAAAAACGCCCCGATAAAAACGATTTGGAATTAATAGAGAAAATTGAAAATATTGATATCCAAGATTGGTATCCAACCAACAAAATCCCAGATGGTGATAAGACTATTGAAGCGTTAAGAATTGGCATAACAAACGTTCATCATTTTTACTCAAGAAGAAATCTTATTTCTTTGTCTAAAATCAAGGCTAAATGCATTAACCCAATTTTCAATATTTTAATTACGAAAGTTGCATTTCAGACTACCAAGCTTTATCGATTAACTTATCAAAATGGGGTTTGGGGTGCTGGTGGAGGTCCATTATCTGGAACTTTATATATACCATCCTTAATTAAGGAATTGAATATAATAAAGCAATTTAAAGAAGCATTAAAGGGACGCTCAAAAATTACACCTGCTTCATTAGAGGATGATGTAGTTATTTCATTATCATCAGCTTCATCTACAATTAATATGAATGACAACTCCATTGATTACATATTTACGGACCCGCCTTTCGGCTCAAATCTCATGTACTCTGAGTTAAATTTCTTATCTGAATCTTGGTTGAAAGTTCATACAAACAATTTTGACGAAGCGATTGAAAACAAAACTCAAAACAAAACCCTACTGTCGTATCAAAATATTATCACAGATTGCTTTTCTCAATATTATAGAGTTTTGAAGCCTGAAAAATGGATGACAGTGGAATTTAGCAATACAAGTGCAGCAGTTTGGAATAGTATAAAAGTTGCAATTCAAAGAGCTGGGTTCGTAATAGCAAATGTAGCCGGATTAGATAAGCAGAAAGGAAGCTATAATGCAGTAAACTCACCTACAGCCGTTAAACAGGATTTAATTATTAGTTGCTATAAGCCATCCAATGAATTTATCTCTCTTATAAATACAAACTCAGTTGAAATAGGAGTTTGGGATTTTGTGAAAGAACATCTATCACACCTGCCTGTGCATATCAAAATAGAAAGCAATACGACCTCTATTATTGAACGTAGCCCTAAAATTCTGTTTGATAGATTAATTACTTTTTACTTAATGCGGGGGTTACAAATTCCTATTGACGCAAAAGATTTTCAAGATGGATTAGTACAGAAATTCGCAGAGAGAGATGGAATGTTTTTTCTGGCCGAGCAGGCAGCAGAATATGATGAGCAAAAAGCTAAATCTCCACAATTTGTTCAGTTGTCATTAATTGTAACTAACGAGAGTGATGCCATTGAATGGTTAAAAGACAGGTTGCGTAAAGAACATCAGAAATACCAGGATATCACCAATGATTGGAAAATTGCAACCCAAGCTTTAAGAAAAGGAGATGTTTTACCGGAGTTAAAAGATATTTTGAATGAAAGTTTCATAATTGGCACAGATGATCGTTGGCGTACTCCTGATCCTAATGAAGTTAAAGACAGGGAAGCATTGCGTTCTAAAGTATTACTAAAAGAATTTACCGCTTATGTAGCAGCCATCAACCAACCAAAAGCTAAAAAACTCAAAGAAGTTCGGGTAGAAGCCCTGCGTGCAGGTTTCAAAAACAGTTGGGAACAAAAAGATTTTAAAACCATCGTTACACTTGGCGATATGATTCCACAAAATATTTTGTTGGAAGATGAGCAATTGTTAATGTATTACGATATAGCAAAAGACAGAGTTTAAAATAAATTTAAGATATGCGAATAGACAAAATTCATATACAAAATTTCAGAGGCATTGAAGATTTAGAAATTAATCTTCATAAGCAGTTCAATTTATTAATTGGTGAAAATGGCTCAGGGAAAACAGCCATTTTGGAAGCATTAACAGTTGCTATTGGTTCTTACTTTTCAGGTATGCCGGGTGTTCAAAGTCGCCATATTAGGGAAGCAGACATAAGGTATTTTAAAACTCCGGAAGGCTCCTACGAATTTACTTCAACTACCAAAGTTGAAGTTTTAAATGCATTTGTTAATGGTAAAGAAATTGGCTGGTACAAAGAAAGAAATGGTGTAGTAGGCTCAAATATAATGGGCAACCGAAGCCCTATTCGTTTGCTGTCTGAAGAACTTAATAAATCTATTAAAGATTCAAAAAGAACAACGCCAATTGACTTACCTGTTTTAGCTTATTATTCTACAGCCAGATTATGGAAAGAAGGTAGAGAAAATAAAAAGGAAGAAGAAACGGAATCTATCGTAAAAAATCTTCCAACTCGTTATAGAGGTTACAAAGATGCATTAGAGATTAAGTCAACTTTCAAAATTATGTTAGACTGGTTTAAAAGTAAGTTTAAGGACAAGGCAGTTAATGATAAATCAACTTTTCAATTAGATTGTGTAAAAGAAGTAATCATAAATAATATTCCTGGGGCAAAAAATGTAAAGTGGGTTTTTGATAAGGATCAAATACAAACGCTTTATATTGTTTTTGAGAACGAGCAAGAAACACCATTTCATTTTCTAAGTGATGGTTATAGAAACCTCCTAGCCATATTTGCCGACTTAGCTTATCGCTGTGTTACATTAAATCCACACTTTGGCAAAGAAGCTAATCTAAATTCAGAAGGTGTTGTTTTAATTGATGAACTTGATTTGCATTTGCATCCGGCTTGGCAGAAGAATATTGTTAACCAACTCAAAGACACTTTCCCTAAAATACAATTTGTTGCTACCACACACTCTCCATTTATTATACAAGAAACAAACGAAGGTGAATTATTCAAACTTCAAAATAATGGGCAAATTAGTATTGGTGGTGCAAATGAATACAGTTTGGAAGATATTGCTGAGTACTTGCAAAAAGTCCAAGACCCAGCATGGAGTATTCGTAAAAAAGAAATGTATGAAGCTGCAAAAGAATATTTTGATTTATTACAAAAGCTTACTCCAAACACTCCCTCTGAAGAACTAAATCAATTAAGAGAAAGACTAAACATTCTCGGCAAAGCTTATTCTGATAATGTTGCCTACACAGCATTTTTAGAACAAAAGAGATTTTTGGCAGAAGAAAAATTAAAATAGAAAAATATGCGTTCAGTGCAAAGGGGAATTGCCCCTAATACATATACAAATTATAAAGCTGCAAGAAATGATTTGGCAGGTAGATTAGGATGGTTTTGCTCTTACTGCGAAATGCCAGTAAAAAACATGATTGAAGTAGAACATATTCACCCTGTTGCAAATGGCGGCAATGAACTTGATTGGAATAACTTTCTATTAGCATGCAGATATTGTAATGGCGTTAAAAGCAATAATAATGCAAACAGGGCAGGTTATTTTTGGCCTGATGTAGATAATACACCTTTAGTATTTTTATATTCGGAATTGAATATTATTGAACCAGCAAATGGCTTGCAATTTCATGAAAATACAACTGCCACAGATACAATAAATCTTACTGGATTAAATCGTACTCCACATTCAGGTAATGAGCCTACTGATGCAGATTCAAGGTGGATTGCTAGGCTTAGTGCTTTAGGTGTTATTAATGACTCATACAACGATTGGTTAACAAATCAAAATGCAGCTTTCGCAAGGCAAATTGCTCGTACAGCAACAGGGCATGGCTTTTATTCATTTTGGATGTTAAAATTTGTAGGAATACAGCTAGTTATTGATGCAATTAATGCTGAATTTATAGGAACATATGTGCCTCAAAACAATGCTGTGGGGGTAAAAACAATAAGACCAACCGGAACATTTTAAATTATGCTTTATCAAGGAAAAGAAATAGAGATACTATCCAAGAAATCGGTATTTGGCAAACAAATAGCCGAGGTTAAAATACTGTCTACAGGTGAGGTAAAATCTGTTCCTTTTTCTGAATTGTCTGATGAAACCAAATTACCTACCGATGCAGATATAGCTTTTAAAGCCATTGCAGCAAAAATTAAAAGTGAGGTATTTAAGCAGTCAATGTTAGCTCCTATTGAGAGCAATATTATTCCTTTGCCACACCAAATATTGGCATTAGAAAAAGTAATGGCTGGTCAGTTTCTTAGGTTTCTAATAGCTGATGAAGTGGGTATGGGTAAAACCATTGAAACAGGATTGATTTTAAAAGAACTGAAATTAAGAGGCATTGCTAAACGAACCTTAATTGTGGTTCCAAAATCAGCAATGGGTCAATGGCAACAAGAAATGAAAAAGCATTTCAATGAGCTATTCCACATTTACGATACCGATTATATCAATACGGTAAGTAAAACTTTTGCAAGGCTCGAAGTTGATAATGAAATAAACCTCTTTACACAGCACAATCAAATCATTGTTTCAATGGATGCTTTAAAGCCTATTGAAACCCGACAAGGTTGGAGCAAACAAAAAGTAGATGAATACAATCGCTATCGCATACAAAGTGTATTAGAAGCCGAGTTTGACCTATTGGTAATTGACGAGTGCCACAAAGTTGGTGGCAGCAATACACAAGTGGGTCGTTTTCAAATGGCAGATATTTTATGCAATGCTATTCCTAATGTGCTGTTGCTTTCAGCAACTCCTCACAGGGGCAAAAGCGACCATTTTAGAAGGTTATTACAACTGCTAAACAACGATGCCTTTGCAGGAGAAGGAATGCCAACCATCCCGGAGTTAGAACCTTATGTAGTAAGAACAGAAAAAAGACAAGCAATAGATTACAATGGTAAAGCATTGTTCAATAAAAGACATACCAAGAAAATTGAAGTTGTACTACACGAAGTAAATCACCGCAAACAAAAAGCATTATACGATGCTGTAACAGAATATGTAGTCAGCGGTTTTAACTTGGCTCAACAGACCAAAAACACTTCCTATGGATTTGTGATGATACTCTTTCAACGGATGATGAGTAGTTCAACACAGGCTATTTTAGATGCCATGCAAAAACGAGCAGAAAGGCTCTCAGGCGAAAGACAAGAAGTAAACAAAGAAAACATCATCAACAACATGGAAGAGTTTGGCTTTGAAGGCCAAATGGAAATGGACTTTGAGCAAAAGCTGTTCTCAATGGTGGAAGAAACCCAGGCAAACTATGACACTGAACTAAGCATTCTACAAGGTTTAATTCGTGATGCCAAAGATTGTTTGGATAAAGAAACAGATGCTAAAGTTGAGTTTTTAATGTCTAAGCTATCCGAGTTAAAACGAACAGAACAGAATCCAGATTTAAAGTTTCTAATCTTTACAGAGTTCACCAGTACCCAATACATGCTAAAAAAAGTATTGGAAGAAAAAGGTGGTTATATCTGTGATGCAATCAATGGTTCAATGGATTTTGACCAAAGGGTAAATGCACTCAAACAATTTAAAGAAGGTGCTCAAATTTTAATTTGTACCGATGCAGCAGGTGAATCGCTAAACATGCAGTTTGCCCATATCGTAATCAACTACGACATGCCTTGGAATCCAATGGTATTGGAACAAAGAATTGGCAGGGTTGACCGTATTGGACAATCATTTGAAGTGCTTGCTTTAAATATGATGCTGGACAACTCTGTAGATAAAAGAGTATATGAAGTTGTTGAAACCAAGCTGAGTCAAATTATGAATGAGCTTGGGATTGATAAAACATCAGATGTTTTAGATAGCACATTAGAACGTGACCAATTGAACCGCTTGTACCTAACTTCATTATTGAATCCTACGAAATTTGAGCAAGAAAGTAATACATGGTTAGAGGAGATAAAAAGCAAACTGCAAGAGTATAAAAGTACAGAAGGAGCTTTGCCTACATTATCTTCCAAAGATATTAAGGTCGATAAAGTGGATGCCATTAAACACAGCCCATTGCCTAATTGGTTAGAAAATCTAACCAAACAATATCTAACCACAAAAGGCATTCCCTACCACAACTTGTTAGATGGCATTCGATTCAAGTTTCCAAGTCATAAGGAAGGTATCTATACGTTTAACATTAAGGAAAGCGTAAACAATCCAATCCCTGAACCTATTTCATTACAGCATGAAATTATTCAAACTATATTAAGGGAAGCAATACCATATACCACCTCTCAACAAATTCCAACTGTAAAAATAAAACAAGGAAGTTCAACACCTGGTTATTGGTCTTTATGGCATTTGGAGGTTAAAAATCAGTTTGAAACAAGCCAAATCATTCAACCTATTTTTATTTCTTCTGAAGGTGAAAACTTTTCGGCATTTGCACAAAGTGTTTGGGATAAATTAATTCAAGAAAACGATTATTTCGATTGTATAGGTGTATTGCCTGTGGATGAATCGAAAATAGCTTTTGCAGATATTTCCGAAAAGTCAGAAAAGCTGATGCTAAAGAAATACGAAGAGTTTGAAAGCAGCATTATGTTGAATGCTGGTAAAATCAAATCGAATAAAGAGAAATCATTTGTATTTCAAGAAAAGCAAATGAATCGCATTGGCATTGAAAATATTAAACAATCGAGGTTAAACAGGCTGTATAAAGAAAAGGAAATTTGGGACGATTCATTTCAATCTTCAGTTCAAATAGTGCCTACTCTATCCTGCTCATTAATTGTAAAAATTGTAAATGAGTAACTGGATAGATAAATATAAAAAGTTGGTGATTTCCAGTCACAAACAGCACATCATAATTGCTGATCAAGATAACCTGTTTGAATATGAAGAATTACAACAAGCATTTGAAAACGATGGCTTTAAACTGATAAGCTGCAAAACAGCATTAGCGGTTAGGCTTGCTTTTGAATTGAAGGTAAGAGAAGCATCAGACAAATACCTGATAATAGCTCCAAGCAATTACTTTCCACTACCGGATATTGAAATGCTGGTGCATTTTCAAGCATTAGGTTTAACCAAGTTGTTTCCAAATTTAGATGCAAAAGCAATCAAGGGTTTAAGTTTTAACGCACTATGCCTGCTTTCCAATATCAAGCCGTACGAAGAACTAAGTCACGATAAGACCTTGAAATTTCTTTTGGAAAATTTGTACAATGTAGATTTTGATACACTCACCAACAGTAAGGCAAAAGAAAGAATACTAAATGCACTGATTACAGTGTTGCTCGAAAAAAATGGAATAAATGAACCACTCACGAAGTTCCTTTCTACTATTACCAAGCCATATTTTCCAGCACTTGTTACAAAAGGTTTAACCAAAATTAACCTTGTAAATTTTATTCAGGAGCAATGGCAATCATTTGTAGATAAAGGAAATTCAGAACTTGATTTCAATGAATCCTTGTTGAATAAAAGTTTAGGATACCTTTTTGCATTTGAATATTTAAAGCCTGTACAAGTATCTCCAAAAAAATATGAATCATTTGCCAATCCTTTAAAAATTGGAATATTTGTTGACCAACAAGGCCACAACGATAATGAATTAGAAGGCTTAATTGAATACCTAAAACAGCAGCTTGAAATAATTGAAGACATTGCTGACCAGTGGTTCAAAATTATTCAGATAATGGCAAATGCAAAATTGAAGTATTTGTTATCTGAAAATGAAGAATTGAAAGGGAATTACCAAAGGATTGAAAACTCATTCAATATTCGCTTTCAGCGATTCGTTGATAATACTTACGGCAGTTTATTTTCTCTCAGTGGTGTAAGAAAGCCAGTAGTGGTTTCCCGAATATTGGAACATATCAATGCAAAGCCTGCAAAAAAGAAAGCACTGTTAGTTATTGATGGAATGAACTATTGGCAATGGAATATATTGGGCAAAGCATTAGCTAATGCTGATATAAATTTCACATCCAATGCATCATTAGCTTTTATTCCAACCATAACAGCATGGTCAAGACAGGCAATATTTAAAGGCGATAAACCAGACTTGTCTGCCGACAACTCAAAAGAAGCCAAACTTTTTGAAACCTATTGGCTCAACCAGGGAGTTTCTGGTTTTCAAATTGCCTTTAAAAAATTCAGTGTAAATGACCCGTTTGCCATAGAAAGTATTACACCCGATACAACAATACTTGGTTTGGTTTGCAATGATTTAGATGATATTATGCATGGTTCGATCTTGGGTAATGGTCAACTAAAAACATCAACCGAACAATGGATTGTAAAATCAAAAATAGTCAACACGATTTCAGCATTAAAAGCTAAAGGATTTCATGTATACATAACAGCCGACCACGGAAACATTGAAGCCATAGGACATAAAAATTTAACGATTAAAGAAAAGGTTGGTTCTTTAAGTCGGGGAAAAAGACATTTGCATTTCACCAATGAAATATTATTGAAAAACTTTTTAGAACAGAACCCAAGTTTGCTTTTGGGTAAAAAAGGTCTTTCAGTTTATCTAAAACAGCAAGAAGCATTTACTAACGAAAACAACCAGGTTATAACGCATGGTGGTTCTCATTTATGGGAAGTAATAGTACCTTTTATAACTATCAATGAACAGTAAAGGAAAATATATAGGATTAAACCAACGTATCCCGTTTGATGTATTGGATTCAGCCATTCATTTCTATTTAATGAATGGTGTAATTGATAAGGAATACATTTTTCAAAGTATACTGGAATTTACGACAGGGTTGAATAGAGCAAAAAAAGCAACAAATTTTGTTGTCCAGATATTAACTCGTCATTCGCAGGTAATAAATCAACTAAAGAACTCATTAAAAGATGTGCCGTACAATTCTTTAAGAGTTGAAGATAGAAAAGCTTTTTGTTTATGTTTATTGTGTTTGAATTTTCCGATTATTTATGATTTATTAGTTGCCATGGGCCAAGGGTTTAAAGTTCAAAGCCAAATAAATAAAAAATTCATTAGCGAGAAAGTAAAAATAATATATGGAAGCAATCGTTCAGTAGATCTTGCAATTGATGCTTTGCTCCCAATGATTATTGAATTGAATACCATCAAACGGGATAAGATCAGCCTTTACTCATTGGGCAATAAACTAGTTATCACAAATAAATTTATATCCGAGTTAATAATCTTTAGCGATATAAAATTATCAGGCTCTAAGTCCACTCTGTTTGATGATTTAAGTTATAAGCCTTGGTATTCTTATTTTGATATTCCAGTGGCAGCATCTGATCAATTTAGTTACTTAATTTCAAAGAAAGATAGTGCAGTTGGTAAAGGTTATCTTACTATTTTAAGTTAGCATAATAAACAAATTATAATATCATTTTGGTTCTTAAATATTTTACTTCTGCAAATATTCAAAACTTGCCTTTATTAAAATGAGCACAGTAATTTACGATAACAGATATCATTTCATCAAAGAGCTTGGTAGTGGTGCTTTTGGCAGGGTCTTTTTAGCAAAGGAAAATATTTCTGAAAAACTTGTAGCAATAAAAGAACTGAAAAATAAAGACCCAAAAGTACAGCAAAATATCATAAAGGAAATTAAGCATGTGGCTTCCTTTAATCATACAGGTATAGTTAACTACTATACAAATTTCCAGCAAGATGGCTTATTATACCTTGTAATGGAATATTGTGAAGCCGGTAATTTGTACGCTTTACACAAGTCCATTTCTCTTAACCCTGTTCAAATAATTGAATTTATTAAACAGATTGCGTTATCACTATCCTATGTACATGAAAATAAAGTTGTACATCATGATATAAAGCCGGAAAATATTTTAGTAGCAGCAAATAACAAAGTAAAAATTGCAGACTTTGGTATAGCTAATACAGGTGGTGGTACTAGGCCATACATGAGCCCGGAATCTTTATCACATTCTTATAATGTCACAAATGATCCTAGGGTAGATATATATGGTCTAGGTGTTACCTTGATGGAATTGTTATGTTCCAAAAATCCTTTTATTGGCAAATCCCTTTTAGAAATTATCGCCTTACATGATACCAAAAATTTCCCCATCAAAGATTTACCTCAATGGCAACAAGATATTATTCTAAAAGCTATTAATAAAACTCCTGAACTACGTTTTCAAACCATGAAAGATTTTGCAGAGGCTTTAGAGCTTCGGCAGGTACCGGTATTCTTAAATAAAAAATTAATTGAAGCTGCCGAATGTGCAGAAAAACTGGAGCGTATGCTTCTTTCAAAAAAATGGTTAAGGGCAGGAAAATTTATTGAAGAGGCATCATTAAGATTTCCAGATGCAGTTAATATTTTATCTGTTTCAGGTAAATATTTTCTTTTGCAAAATAAAATTGCAATTGCAAAAAAATATTATGATAAGGCTCTAAGCTTAAATCCGCGGCTGGATGTTCAAAAAGAACTAGCAGAAATAAATATTGGTTTAAAAAACTATCCAATTGCAATTTCATTAATTAGCGATCATTTACATAGGTATCCATCAGATTATGAAGGTTACAATTTATTGATGCAATGTTATTACGAAACCAATCGCTACGAGGCTGGTATTGAGTTAGGTAAAGTTGTATTGAAAAATGAAACAGGTAATCCAATTCTGGCGAATAATTATTATTTATGTCACATTATGCAAAACAATGGAAAAGTAGTTCTACCAGAGAAAGTTTCAATATCAAAAATCAATCCGTTTATTGATTATAATATGGACGTGTGTTTTGAGGTCGATGCTCAATTGAGCCACAATTACCACAAAGCACCCCCACTTAAGTCAAAATTATTATTCGCAGATTATCGGTTTATTATGGGTAAAAGATCTAAATTATATATTAATGATAAAGATTCGCCTGGTATAGAATTGGAGGAATACAATAATTGGTTTATCAAGTTTGGTAGAGCTGGTTATAGTGCAAATACAATTGAAGTGCCAGGTGAATATAATGTCAGTAGGCGCCATTGCGTTATTATTAATACAAAAGACGATGTATGGCTATATGATTTGAATAGTACTGGTTCCTACCTTAATGGCAAGCGTGTAGAAAATAAAATACAAATTATTGGCCTTAGTTATTTACAAATTTGCAATACTACATATTCTATAACCACCGATAGAAATAAATTACTGTAATATTATGATAGAATTTCATGCTAACATTAAATAATCTTTTCACATCGCAATATCAAAATATTTCCTTTGTGGCAGATTCCTCGTTCCCAGGTGGTTCTCTATACCTTCACATGTCCAAAGAAATCAAATAAATTAAAATGAAGCTCGACCATAAAATAGATGATTTCCTATTTACCATCTTCCCTGAACTAAAGGGGGCAGAAAAAGAAGCAATCATCGAGGCGTTCCAGAAATATTATACCTATGGACCATACAAGCCAAAGGTTACAATTGAAAACGATATTGTTAGTATTGAAGTTGATACACCTACAATACTATCGCAAGAAGGAGACTACAAAACGGTTGTAGCATTATGTGAAAAAGGCAAGTACAACGAGGCAAAACCAATTCTAAAAAAACTGATAGAGAAAAACCCAACCAATTCTGAATACCACCGAATTATGGGACAGGTACTTTCAGATGAGGGGGACCAGGAGGAAGCTATTAATTATCTCATTGATGCACTTCGTTGGGATAGCAAAAACGGCTGGGCGCTATTAATGATGGGTAACATATTCGCAAAATACAAAGCGGACATTTCAACTGCAATTAAATATTATGACCAGGCTCTTGTAGCCAACACAAAAGACAATATCAGTCTTACAAACATTGGCTATGTATTGATGCAGCAGGGCAAATATGAGGAGGCAAAGAAGTATCTGTGGGAAGCGCTTAAAATTAATCCTGATTATCCAAATGCACATCTAACATTAGGTATAATAGCAGAGAAAGAAAATGATTTAGGTTCAGCCTTTTTTAGCACCATACAGGCTATAAAACTGTCCAATACAAAAGATCTAATCTATCAAAATGGGGTAAAACAGGCATTTCAACTTGCAAATAGATCAATCGCATCAGGTGAAGGCAAAAAGATATTTAGAGAATACAGGCACAAGCTGGAATTTGATGGTGGTACAGTGGTAGATATTGTTGTAGAGAATGATATGCCGACAGCTGCAAAAATTGAATTTGCAGAGATATATAATCGACCAAAGCACATCATCCGGCACAAACCTGAATACCCGGCAGTGGAGCATCTTATTATGCACGAATTGGTGCATTTAGATTTCGTAATACAAGCAAGGAAAGTAGAACTCAATCAACTATTTACTGCCACTCAACAACATAGAAGTAATTTTATAAAAGGGCTTGACCAAAATATAAAGAAGTTGAAGAAAATGAACATTCCACAGGAGGCTATAGACAAATATTGCACAAGTCTCTTCGATGGTATGAACTTACAGGCTTATAATACTCCGGTTGATTTATTTATTGAAACATTCCTTTATAACGACTTCGTTGAATTGCGACCTTACCAGTTTCTTTCTCTTTATACATTAAATCAGCAAGGCTTAAAGGCTGTTAGTGATAAAAATACAATCGCACTGTCACCTGTAGACATTCTTTCAAAAAGCAGGGTTTACAACCTGGTGAATGCTTTGCATTTTAAACATCTGTTCGGTGTTGATTTAATAAAAGATTTTCAGGCAACACAAGCAGAATTAAAACAGGCAAACGGGTTTTATGATGAGTACCTACAATACAAAGATGACAAAGAGCCTGCTGAAGAATATGAGTTAGTGCTGCATTGGGCAGAAGACTTAAAACTTGCTAATAATTTTGAACTGATTGATGAGAAAGAATACAGGACTAAAAGAACTGATATTGATAACCTTCTGTCTTCCATTGAAAAAGACCCTTACGACATAGAAACCAAAAGCCCTTACAAAGCAAGGGAAATGGAAAAATTTCAAAAGTCGCAGGAAAAAGTAGGTACTAATATGGCTGTTGCAATGTTTATGGTAGATGCCTTAAAGTATTTAAATAAAATGCCTGAAGAAGAAATAAAAAAGATAGCATTTGAAATTGCAACAAATGGAACCCAGGGTTACAGACCAGATAAATCTGATTACAGGATAAGTTTTATACCGGGCAAACTGTTTTCAGGTTATCACATTTTAGCTTACTACTATGTTAGCTGGATGTTGGTTTTACCCAATATGGTTTCTCAACTCCAATTACCCTTTGATGAAGAGTATAAGTTAGCTTTATCAATGCACAAATTGGAATAAACAAAAATCATGTAAGACTAAATGGCATTAAGAATAGAACCATTATGTAGCCTGCATTACTACCCTGATTTAGCATCGTTGGGTCACTCACTTGTACCACAAAACGATAGCGGCTTTTTTCTAAAATATCAAATCTTCTAAGTAACAAATTAAAAAAGGGAATACCGATTATGACCAAGTACGAGGAAATCTATCTTATAAGCAATATAATTTCTAATGCTAAAGAGGACAGTTCAGTTGCAATCGACAATCAAGATATTTGGCAAACACTATTCCTGTCAGATAAAACACAAATAAGTGAAGATTATTTTTATAAGCTCGACGAACAAGGAGTATTAGATTATGAGGAAATTGGGGAAGACGGCTTTAAACCAATTGTAATGTGTTCAATTAAGCCGGAAACAAGCCAATATTTGAAGCAGTTAGTTACCTCTGTTACAAATGAAGCCTCTGAAAAACAAATGGAAATTGAAAAGCTAAATACCAGAATTACAGAAATCCTAACATTCAATCCTGAAAAATTATCTGATGAAATAAGGTCGACAGAAAATATTATTTTACAAACTCGGCAGCAATTAAGTTTAAACCCAGTCCTACAACCATTAATAGCGCAATTAGACCAGATTGAAGTTCATTTTAAAAGTTTAAGCAAGGTTGCTAACAACTATGAGGAAGTTTACAAGAATATTATTTTACCTGTAAGAGAAGAAGGTAAATCAGGAGTTCGCCAAACGGTAAGGTGGGCAATCATAAGTATTATTATCTCAACCCTTCTCTCTGTCTTGTTCAGCTGGTTAATGAAATAGGAGCAATAATTACGGAAGATATAAACCTATTTGTAGCCCAATAATTAACAATAGAACAATAAAAAAAACAATCTAATTAGTATTACACCATCCTTAATGCTTTCAGAGACTTTGAAGAAATCCCGATACTGTTTGTTTAATATTTTTATCATCGTTTAATAGAATATTACCGTCCTTCCAAAGCATATAGTTGCCCTTACACACAACGACTCTGCTTCGCAGCCAAATGCTTTAAGCCACCCTTAAAACCCACTGCACAAGTTCACAACGCCTCACTCATTCTTTTCGTTGCACTACATTTATTCGTTCACCATCGTCAGCTTTCTGCCAGGCTTCTTTGCCCACCGCACAGAACCTAATCCCGAAAGCCTGAAGCACAATAATCGGTGCGGCTAAAGCCGCGTTTCTATCGTGGTGCTAAGTTGCGGCTGTTTCCTGCGCCAGGCTACAAAAATCCCCGCCCCTCCGGATGTCGGGGCTTGCATGGTCTTTTTGTAGCCTTCCGCTTCAGCTAACACACGGTTATTTTTTCCTGTCACACTTTTTGCAGATGGCAATCCCTTCAGTTTGTTCAAAGCCATCCTCGTTCCTGCGGTGGCTTACAACACACGGCCAATGCTGCAAAAGCAAAAAGACGTTGCACTCCACCCACCGCCCACCGTTCCACTTGTGCCAGTAAAAAAATAACAGCTAAGTTACTGAAACATAATGTGCGGTTATAGGAGAAAACCCTTAGGGCAAGGGGGTAAACCCTTTTTCCTATAACCACATTATGTTAAATAACCACACAAAACCTATACACAAACAGCCGCAACAGCACCGGTAAGACCACCTAAGCCCCACCCGCCCTTTTCAATGGTCAGAAAAAATAAAGGCATTGTCTTTAGTGGCATTGTGGCTGTCACAGGTTCATTCATTTTCGCTCCATTTCGTTGCACACGTTTCGTTTTCATTCCGCTTTGCTCCATCCACTCCACTATCGTTCCACTCCATTGCGCTTCCATTCATTTCACCACTGCCAGCCACCGCACAGCATCAGCCATTTCCTCCGTTTCGCTTCCCAATAGCTAGAGCACAGGTCATTTCACTTTCCGCCCTGCCGGATGCTGCCGCATAATCCTTCACACACCGGCCTGTCAGGTCGTTTCATGCCCACCTTCTTTGGACTGCTTCAGGGCATCATGGCACATGCTTTTAACCCACGCTGCCACTTTTTTGTATGCCTTTATTTTTTCTGGAAATTATTGCCCCAAGGCTTACCCTTGATCTTGTTTTTATTAGGTTTCGTTTAGTAAAAGTTTACCCAGTTTTTCTCATTTTTTCTCAATTAGCCAATCTTTTTACACTCAAAAATTGATGGAAGATTTAAGGCATAAGATATTTAAAGCAGTAGGATTTGAAGCAAGTTTCTTAGAGCCATTTGGTAGAGAAAAGAAGCGGAAAAAATAAGTCCAATATGGCCAGCGCAAGGCAAAGTTATGCTCAATAAGTCGGCAAGGTCTGCGTTCCGTTTCACTCCACTTGCCTGTCGGTTTTTTAAAAAAAATCTCCACCCTTCTCTGTGCCTTTTTATAAAAAAGTTAGGCACGTTCCGGGTAGTATTTTTTATTCAAAAAACCTTGCCTTCCTACCCACGCTACAAAATGGTTGCCTATCGCCGGCCAATTGTCGGTTTCTGCCATGTAGGCTTTTTCTCAATCATCAAAAACCATTTTTGTTATGCAGTACAAATCAATGAAAATTCACAGCACAGGAGTTACCTCATCAGTTGAGCCACACACCTTTTACATCCTTCGCATTGGACTAAATGCGGGCAAACCTTTAAAGGTTCCTTGCGCCAATTGTTTCCGCTTCACCTGCACCAACGCAGAGAGTTATGACTTTTACTACTGGCTCGCCTTCGGCCTTTGGAAGGGAAAAGTTTTTAGACCTTACTTACGGGGTAGCGTTATTGAGTTTGTCACCAAACACGATGTGGCCAAGGTCCTGCACGATGCAGCCGCCAAAATCCAACCACAATACACCTTTTACTTGGAGACCCTGCACACCATCAACCGCTACGAAAAGCAAATGCACAATCTATTGCACCAGGCACGTTTATTCAACACTGCCAAAGAAGTAATGATTGCACAGTTCCTAAAATGAAAAATGGAGGCCGAAAGGTCTCTTTTTTTGTGCTATATATAGTCACACAACACTTTTACAGATATTGACCCGCTTGCTTGTGCCCGATATGTTTTTGAGAATGCAAAATTAGCTACGGCGGCCATCCGCACAGGAGTCCACAAAAAAAACCAAATTGTTCGGCATAAACACAAAAGCCAGCACTCAGAAGCCATCCTTTATTCCGCTGCATTTTGGTTTTTTTATCCGCCTTCGCTAAGGGAAATGCAATCAAAAACATTTTAGTATGCACAAGCAGCTCCGTATCATTTCCCGTCGTCGTGTGGCAGTTGACCCATTCAGTCGCACTCTCATTCCTTTGCCGTCTCCTTTGCCTCGTTTGGTTTTTAGTCGGCATTTGTCCAGGCTCCCCGTTCATTATCTCTGTTCGGCCGGTCGCATCATTCACTATCTGCCCGGCGGTTGGTTCATTTGGCGTTTTCCATTTGGCCGGCGCCAGTTATCAGCATTGCCCTTTTAGGGGGCTTTGCTTTTGATTAAATTAAAAAGCCCCACCGGTTTAGGCAGGGCTTCTATTTTTGCATTATCCGTTCTACTACACAGCCTCAATAATCGACAACGCATTGTATGTTCCGTTTTTCAAGGAGTAATTTTGACCATTTACGGTTTGCGAAAATTGAATGGTTAACAGAAAAAGCTTTTGTCCACTTACAGTTGGTATTGCTGCCGGAACGAGCTTGATATTAATTCTGTTAGAATCAATAGGTACTGTTACTTCGTTCGAGTACTCAATGGCGCTAATACCCTTTTCAAAATCAACGGTTGCAAAAGCACCTTTAAAAGTGGCGTTGGTTGCACCAACAGGAAAGGCTAAGTCATTGATCGGAATAATATCCGATATGCCTATCTCACCAGTTCCGGTTGTCACCGAGTAAGGTTTATACAACACACTTGCAAGCCCGGCACTTTCATTAAAATCAAAGTTTTTCAAAAGTGCAAGTGCTTCGGGTTTCGTTAAACCACTTGCAACACTTCTACTACCTCTGGCAGAGTTAGTATCATAGTTCTTAACCATGCTCATCACTTGGGTTAGCCTGCTCGTAACCCGGGTATCTTTGGCGCTCATCATCAGCGTTCGCAATGTATTGCGAAGCAGTTTACCCGCTTTGGCAGCATTGCCAAATTCATTGTTGTTTTCGCGGGTTCTTGCAAATGCAGAATCACTTTTAATTCTGTCACCACCTACACCGCCTTTAGTCCTAACCAAATGCCCGTCTTTGGACTTATAGAAGGTCATATTATCCAATGTACCTTCTATCTTTAAAATCCCATTTAATTTTGCCATTCTATCTAAATTTAAAAGTTAAAATGTGATGTTACACCCACTGCAAAAGCGCAGTTTATAAGTATAGTTGTATTGCCTCCATATCCACGGCGGACAAACATTTTTTGTCCCACACGCCCACAAACCCGCTTTCCTTGCTATGGCCTCCTGCATCAGGTTTTTAAGCATCAATTCCTTGCTATACCCAGTGTATTGCCAGCCCATTCCGGAGCCTATAATCAGGCTATCAAGCCTTTTATTACCTATTGTCAAATTAGCCAACACACGACCATATCTGTCCGTACCGGACGAACAAAATTGTACAGTTTTATTTAGTATTAGACTATCAACAAATCTTTTTGATTCAATGCCCCCCTTTTGTTTGCTTTCAGGAGCATCAACATTTTTCAATCTTACTATTATAGTTCGGGTTCCGGTAGCAAGCACGTAAGTATCACCATCTTTCACCCGCACTACTTTTGCCGAGTCTTGAGCATAAATTTGAAAACAAAATGCTACACAGAAAAAGCTAACTAGTATGTTCCTTGATAGTTTCATAACCTAAAACTACAACCACATCAAACACACTATTAACTGTCATTAAGCCAACTATGCTATCTGTTCCGAATGTTCCGCATAGGACTTATTATTCATACTATTTCTTGTAGTAAATTTGTTCCCGATAGGGCATAGCATCTTTATAGCAACCTTATAGATGCTTCATACATACATTATGGAAACCACAAAAAAGATTGGTAAGAAATGGAAAGATTAGTCATACACCCCAAGGACATCCAAATAGTTACCGGCCGCACAGAGCGTTACGGCAGAAAGATCATTTGCAAAATAAAGACAATATTAAAAAAGAAACCTCACCAATTAGTAACTATTGAAGAGTTTTGTAACTACACAGGCCTTTCTGAAAATCATGTAAAGGAGGTTTTATTTAATTGAAACTCCATAAATTTGCTACTGAAATGCAGTTATTTGTTAAGTTGTAGCGAGACTTTATCGAGACCAGAGATTTGATATTTGATAGAATGTAAGATTGACAGGGGTTTTAGAAACAGGTTCAAAACCCTCTCTCTCCGCCACCATTTAATTGAACATTATTTACTCCCTGCAGACGCTATGTTTTCAGGGAGTTTTTATTTGTGAAACAGTTTATTAGTTATTCTTCACTAAAAAACAACTATTTTTTACATGAAATATAGTTTGTTATTCAATAAATAAGTTCAACATGATTTATTCCTTTATGCAAAGTATTCTTGTAGTTATAGCCTTTGCTTTTTTGTGTTGCCGTCCTGTAGAAAAACCTGCAGAACAAGCCAATACTACAATTCAAAATATTAATCCTCCTGCAAAAAGGATATTAGATAGTGCTATGATTATTAGTGAACTCCGATTTCTTTCATCTGATACCTGTGAGGGTCGCAATTCCGGTTCTGAAGGATACAAATTGGCTGCAGAGCGAATAATCAAAAATTTAAAACAATCAAAAACCCGTCATTTCGAAGACGGCTATGAACAGGTATTCATCGCCAATAATCTTAACCCATTATCAGAAGGAAAAAACATCATAGCTTGTGTAAAAGGAAAAGAATACGCAGATAGTTTTATAGTGGTCAGTGCCCATTATGACCACTTGGGCAGAAAACCTGACAGCAGCATCTATCATGGAGCAGATGATAATGCAAGCGGTGTAGCTTGTGTGGAAGCATTGGCAAAATATTTTGTTCAACACCCTCAACCCTATACGCTCATTTTTGCTTTTTTTGATAAAGAAGAAGTTGGTCTCCTCGGATCAAAATATTTTGTAACCCACTTGCCAAAAGGAGTTACAAAAGAAAACATCAAACTAAATGTTAACCTTGATATGATAGCAAGAAGCGACCAAAACGAATTGTACGTATGCGGACTTAGACACTATCCGGCGTTTAGCAAAGCTGTTCATGATGTACAGGATAAAACAACGGTAAACCTGCTCGTTGGTCATGACTCCGGTTCCTTTCGGGAGGATTGGACCAACCAAAGCGATCATTATGCATTTCACAAACAAAATATTCCCTTTTTATATGTTGGTGTTGAAGACCATGCAGACTATCATAACATAACCGACACTTTTAATAAGGTAAATTTAAGCAGCTATATTGAGAACTGTAATTTGATTGCAATGCTTATTAAAGAATTGTCTGGTGAGAAATGAGTTATGAACTATGATTTATAAACTAGGGTTTGAGCTTTAATAAATATGTTTTGGTTAATGATAAAAAGATTAAAAATGGAATACAATCAATTGGGGAAGTCGAAAATTCAGATTAGTAAGATCGGTTTTGGTTGTATGTCACTAGAGGGTGATTATGCAGCATTAGATAAATTATTAAACACTGCAATTGAGCGGGGTATTAACTACTTTGACACGGCTGATATTTATGATTCTGGAAGGAACGAAATAGAATTGGGAAAAGCTCTTAAACCATTTCGTAAAAAAATATTTATAGCAACCAAAGGAGGCAACCAACCAAAACCCGACGGCAGCGGATTAATCTGGAACCCCACCAAAGCCTATATCATGAAAGCTTGTGAAGAAAGCCTGAAGCGGTTAAAAACAGATCATATAGACCTTTATCAACTGCATGGCGGCACTATAGAAGACCCTATAGATGAGACAATAGAAGCTTTTGAAGCTTTGCAACAACAAGGAAAAATCAGGTACTATGGCATATCGTCTATTAGGCCCAATGTAATACGGGAGTATGTAAAAAGAAGCAATATTGTTAGCGTAATGATGCAATACAGCTTACTCGACCGCAGACCTGAAGAACAATGTCTGGATTTTTTAAAAGAGCACAATATTGGTGTATTGGCAAGGGGAATTGTTGCAGGAGGATTGCTAGTTGACAAAGCTGCCAAAGAATATCTTGGTTATACAACCGCAGAAGTTGAAACTATGTCCAATGCTGTTGGTAGCCTTTCAGGAAGGCATAGAACTAAAGCGCAAACGGCTATACAATTTGTTTTGAAACATTCGGCGGTTAATGCTGCTGTCGCAGGCATTAGAACCTTAGCTCAATTAGAAGATGCTTTACAAACTTTGCAAGCTGAACCGTTGACTCAACAGGAATTTTCACAACTTCAAAATATTCTTCCTCTTAATCAATACAAAGAATACAGATAAGGGAAGTCTTTGTGAAGTGAGTCTCAATTAAGCTTGTCATTCTTTAGTGACCTGATCATTTCTCCATAATGTTGACCGCGGCTGCAGGCAGTTACTGCCTGTGCAATACGTTTGGCTTTGGTAATTTCTGTCTTGGCACTTTCTATCCAATTGCTGTAATACTTGCGGTGAGAAATTGGAATTTTATTAAAATACTCCAATGCAGCAGGCTCATCTGCCAAACACTCCAACAATGCTGTATTAATTTGTGTAGGCGCATTGTCCACTTCCATTTTTACTTTAATAATAGCACCAACTGGTTTGCGTATATCTTTACGCATATCAGCATTCAACGCAAGAATAAAATCTCCGCCGCCCATAGGTACAAGGCTACGACCTTCAAAAGTATAAGCATCCAATTTGCCCTTTACCCTTAAAGCTTTTTTATTATTGGGCTTTAATTGTATAGCAATTGCTTCGGGTATTTCAATGTATGTCCACCCGGTCTTTTCACCTTGTTGGCCGAACTTTTTTATTACTGTTTCGAAAGTGATCATAATGATATTCGGTTTCTATTTTTATGAAAAAGGGTTTCGAATCGAAGTATTTTTCATTTTTGAAATTAACATAAA
Organism: Segetibacter sp.; assembly: GCA_043736115.1. Lineage (GTDB taxonomy): Bacteria > Bacteroidota > Bacteroidia > Chitinophagales > Chitinophagaceae > Segetibacter. Next base: position 29,655 of record JAYTDC010000181.1, read on the forward strand.
CAATGATAAACAAATTATAGTGTTTACTGGGTTTGATTAGATTTACAAGAAAAAAACGTTTCCCCAAAATTAAATAACCTTGCAGTCTACCACGATAAATTTCCCATTTAAAATACGGGAAATTTCCCCTATTTTAGATGAGTTCTTTTAAGCAACTTTGGTTTTCTTAATTGGTTGACGTCGCCAGTTACATTTTCCAAAACTTAAAAAACAACAAAAATGATGAAACTCAAAAAAATGCGGGGGGGGGGGGGGGTAGAAAATTTA
>JAYTDC010000182.1:0-23293 GCA_043736115.1 Segetibacter sp.
ATTGATTTTCAGTAGATTTGGGCAAAAACGCTTTTGGATTTGGAATTGTAAATGTACGCCTTTTTGTACTCGCAAGGCTACCGAAGGTTTAGTTCAACATTGGTATTGCTGCAAGTGGTGACGCAGGGCGGATGATTGTGCAAAGCTTTGCAAGTTGCGTAGGGCGGAAGTTGTGGCTTTGCGCCAGATTTGATAATAAAGGATTTACTTCACTTTATTTATATTGGCTATTGCTTTAGATAAAATTCAAAGCATAATGAAAAAAGGTATGATATAATTTTATACCATACCTTTCTTAGAACAACCCGTGATTTATCGGGGTAACCTGGAGGGAATATGTTCTATTCTTAAATGAAAATAAAATTAGCGAAAAGTTCTAAATAAATTAAATTTTTTAGAAAATTGTATGGTTACTATTTTTACCATTGAGTTAGAAATAATTTACTCAAATTAAAAACCATTATGTCACTAAATATGAGAAATTTATATTTTATAATAATTGCAGTTGTAGTTCTTTTATTCATTCCTTTACTTGCTATGCAATTTACAAAGGAAGTTAATTGGGATTTATTTGATTTTATTGCTGCTAGTGTACTTTTAATGGGTGCAGGATTAGCGGGTGTTATTATATTAATGAAAGTTCGAAAAATTGAGTTTCGGCTTATGCTGCTTTTCTTGCTTCTTATAGCATTAGTTATCTCTTGGGCTGAACTTGCTGTTGGCATCTTTGAATCTCCCTTAGCTGGTAATTAAGCATATCCGTGACGATCTACTTTTTTGGAAAAGTGGCAGGGGATATTTGAGTTGGAAATAAACGCTTTTAAAAAGTTTGAAGTTTGCAGTTAGTTTTGGTTAGCTCTATGTTACAAATTGGTATATGAAAAAATGTATGGTATATCTTCATACCATACATTAGACCAAAACGCTTAGTATTAAACCAAAATCCAAATCTAAATTAATGAAAATTGTTTAACTAAAATAATTTATTTTGCAATCTTCGTTAAACAACTATTGATAGAGAGATGAGTGTGTCTCTTTAGGAACTATTAGTTAATAGCACTTTGCTTGCGATATTGTAAACTAGAATCATAGAAAAACCTTTTTAAATCATTTAAAATTCTATTAATGACGCTTAATTTACTGCTTACGATAATTAGTTTGTTGGTACTGTTTTTCATAATAACTAAGCTAATTCTCTTTTATACTTTTAAGAGTCGAAGGGATTCAATTAGAAACTTATTATATTATTCTCATATGAATATTGCCCTTACGAATGCACCCACAAAAAAGAAAATGAAAGGGGTTCAAAATGCATTAAGCTTTGCTATTTTTGTTTTTATTACGATTTATTTGGGACTTCTGGTTTTACTTAAATCTATTCACTAAACTTTTATACCATTATTATTTGACTTATAAATTATCATTAAAAACTAACAACCTATTTAAGTTTATGACTTATAAAACATCAACCGACAAATTTGCAAAAGTGACAACTGCAATTATTACAATTTTATTTGCCTTATTTATAATTGGTCAACTCATGCTTATTACGGTTGAAGCGAAGCCGGTTGGTGTTATTACCGTATCAATATTAGCTTTTACCTATTTGGCCATTTATGCTTATAGACCCATAAACTATAAGTTGAAAGAAGATGAATTGATCATTCACAGATTAATTTCTGACGTAAAGATCAGCAGTGCTGAAATAAAAAGTATGCAACAATTAGACAAAGAAAAATTAACCGGGTCCTGGAGAATATTGGGAGTAGAGGGCCTTTTTGGCTATTGGGGTAAGTTTACAAACAGAAAAATGGGCACAATGACCTGGTACAATACCCGGATGAATAATTATGTTTTAATTACTACAATCTATGACAAACACATTGTTATAACCCCCGATGAACCCGAATTACTTGTTGAGCACTTTAATGTATATGAAACCCAAAAAAATGGCATAACAGGTAAAAAATTTGTTTATAACTAGGTGCTATAGGCCGTTAGTTAAAATAGCTAAATATCGTTCAATCTCCTGCTCTATAGTCACCAATGTCTGCTCTACAGTACTGCTGTAGCTTCAGCCGTCGCAGGTGTTTCCCCCCTTTGCAGGTGTTTTTCACCTGCAAACCCTTCCGCCTTTCCGGAAAGAAGCACTTTTAGCATCCTCGTCGCATAGTGTCATCACATACAACTACCAAACAGTATCCATTTTACCCCTTGATTAGTAGTTTTATGCTTAATGCCGATTGGATATCCGTAATAGTCCAATTGCATTGGCCTAAACGGCTATAACATCGGCATTATACCAAAACAAGATTGGACTATTTCTAATGCAAAATGGTATAAAATATACGCCTCAATCAGTAATGTTTTATCTTCAAACCGTTTTTAGGATTAATTTACCGGTTCAATTTAACAACACTCAAATCAGTTTTGTGAAAAGCATTTTTCTTTTATTATTTTCTTTTATAGGAAGCATTTCTTTATTTGCCCAAAATAAATACTGGCAACAAGAGGTTAATTTTACTATCAACGTTTCGCTAAATGATGCAGACCATACCTTGGATGCATTTGAAACAATTGAGTATATTAATCATTCACCCGATACACTGCGTTTTATTTGGTTTCATTTATGGCCCAATGCTTACAAAAATGACAAGACTGCTTTTAGTGAACAATTTCTAAAATCCGGAAGAACTGATTTTTATTTTTCAAAGCCCTGGCAAAAAGGATATATCAATCAATTGAATTTTAAGTCTGATGGTGTAACGGCAAATACACAATCAGACAGCAATAATATTGATATTGTAAAAGTGCTTTTGCCAAAGCCATTATTACCGGGTGCAACAACCATTATAACAACACCATTCAAAGTAAAACTACCTTATAACTTTTCACGTGGTGGACACATAGGCCGGGATTATCAGGTAGCACAATGGTTTCCCAAACCGGCAGTATATGATAAAAAAGGCTGGCACCCTATGCCTTATGTTGATCAGGGAGAATACTACGCTGACTTTGGAAAATATGATGTAGAAATTACGTTACCATCTGCATACATTGTAGCAGCAACAGGTGTATTGCAAGATGCTGAAACTTTACGTCAACTGAAACAAAAGGGTAAACATACCGCAACGGGCAATACAAAAACCTGGCACTACAAGCAGAATAACATACACGACTTTGCATGGTTTGCAAGCAAAAATTTTATTGCTAAATATGATACTGTAATGCTGCCATCTAAAAAAGTGATCGATGTATTTTCATTTTACAATCCTAAAAGTAAAGGTTGGGATGCAACAGTAGGTTATGCAAAAGATGGTTTACGTCACTATAGCAGTTGGTTGGGTGACTACCCCTACTCTACTGCCACAGTTGTACAGGGAAGCAAGAACGAAAACAGCGGTGGAATGGAGTATCCAACTATTACACTTATAACTGTTCAAACAACAGGAAAAGACCTGGATGCCACAATAGTTCATGAAGTAGGCCACAATTGGTTTGAAGCTGCATTGGCAACCAACGAAAGAGCCCACCCGTGGATGGATGAAGGAATGAACTCTTACTATCAAAAGCGATACGAAGAAAAGAAGTATAGGAAATCTTATAAGAATAATAAAGGCAGCTTTAGCAATAAGCTTCCGGATGAAGATGTGGAAATGCTACTTTCTACATTAATTAAATTGCAAAAAGATCAACCTATTGAAACATCTTCTTCGCAATTTACGGTTGATAACTATGGTGCTGTTGCTTACTACAAAACAAATCTTTGGATGAATAAACTTGAAAAAGATTTGGGTAGGGCAACCTTTGATAAAGCTATGCAGGAGTATTATAGCAAATGGCGTTTCAAACATCCATCACCAAATGATTTCAAAACAGTAGTTGAAAATAGTGTAACCAGTAAAGATATCACCAACCATTTTTTACAGTTAAGCCAAACAGGTTCCCTGTTCCCGCCAGGAAAAAAATCAATAAAACCTACTTTTCTTTTTAATATGCGCAATACTGACAAGTACAATTACATCAGCATTTCGCCGGCACTTGGTTACAACACGTATGACAAGGGTATGGTTGGTATGCTACTACACAACTATCAATTGCCAATAAACAATTTACAATTTGTAGGTGGTGCTTTGTATGCCACAGGTTCTAAAAAGTTGAATGGTTTTGGAAGTGCCTCTTACAATATTTACAAAAGAGGTCATCAAATAGCTATCGGCTTAGGTTACATGAATTACACAATGAACGATTTTATGACCGATGACTCCAAAAAACTTTATCAACGAATGCAACGATGGACACCTTCGGTAAATGTTACAATTTATGATAAAGACCCGCACTCAACCCGAAGACTTGAACTGCAATGGAAAGCATTTGCAATAAAAGAAGATGCACTAAATTTCGAGAGGATTGAAACCACAACTGATACATTTGATGTGGTCAGTACAATACCGGTAAGCACATTAATAAACCGTTTGTCAATAGGTGTTTCAGATAACAGAAAACTATTTCCGTATAGCATTTCACTTTCAGCAGATCAGGGAAAAGAATTTATACGGGCAGGAGTTAATGCAAAATGCTACTTCAATTACCCTGACGGAAAAACGGGTATGTCTGTTAGATTTTTTGCAGGTAAGTTTTTCTACCTTGTTCAAAAAACTTTTCTTACCCGATACAACAACGACCGCTATTTGCTAAACTTAAGTGCGCCAAAAGGCTATGAAGATTATACTTATAGTGGATACTTTGCCGGTAGAAATGAATATGAAGGATGGAAAAGTCAACAGGTGATGGAAAGGGATGGCTTCTTTAAAGTAAATACAGAATTACTTTCTGATAAAGTTGGCAAGACAGATGATTGGTTAATGGCGCTCAATTTATCTACCGGCCTACCGGATAAATATAACCCGTTAAGTGTTTTACCTTTCAATATTCCACTCAAGCTATTTGCAGATATTGGCACCTATGCCGAAGCATGGAAAGAGAATCCTGCTTCGGGTAGATTTGTCTATGATGCAGGTGTTCAGCTTTCGCTCTTTGGTTCATTAGTAGATGTGTATGTTCCATTGATATATAGCAAAGTTTATAGCAACTATTACAAATCCACCATTACTGAAAAAAGGTTTCTGAAAACGATTTCTTTTACAATAAATATTGAAAAACTTAGGCTGAAAGAATTGTTTAAAGACTTGCCTTTGTAATAAAATTAACCACAGAGGGCACAGAGAAAAAGCCCAAAGAGTACACAGATGAAGAATAAGAGTTTAAATTTCTAAGGGATTTTTAATTAAGCTGCTCAAAATTTACCTAATCAACAAATACCATTTTGGAAAAAGAACTGAATAAATACGAAGCCGGACAGGTGATATTAATTGACAAACCACTTGACTGGACATCGTTTGATGTAGTAAGGAAAATTCGCAACACCATCAGAATAAAAAAGGTGGGACATGCAGGCACCTTAGATCCTTTGGCTACAGGGCTTTTAATAGTTTGTACGGGAAAGTTTACCAAAAAGATAAACGAGTACATGGGTATGGAAAAAGAATACACCGGTACAATAACATTGGGTGCCACTACCCCAACCTACGATCTTGAAAGCGAACCCGTTGATATAAAAGACACTACCAACATAACTGCAGAACAACTACATAAGGCTACAGAAAAATTCATTGGAATAATACAGCAGGTGCCACCAATTCATTCGGCTATAAAGCAAGCCGGCAAACCGGTTTATCTGGCTGCAAGAAAAGGAATTGATGTTGTTATGGAACCCCGTACTATTACCATAAACCAATTTTCTATTGAGAAAATAGAAATGCCCGTTGTTCATTTCAAAGTGGTATGCGGCACCGGCACTTACATACGCAGCCTTGCACATGACTATGGGCAGGCATTAGGATGCGGTGGATATCTAAGTAGCTTACGACGTACCCGCATAGGAATATTTGAAACGGTAAACGCTATGAATATGGATGAGTTTGTTAGTGAAGCAAAAAAAGAGTCATCAGAACGGCAGGCCAATACCCAGTTGTAAAGAAAAATTATTTCTTTTCAGTTCTTTACCATTGCCATCTTTAATATTAAACTCTGTGTTGCGCCATTCAAAATCCTTAATACTCATCCACCCTCCATTAGACAAGCGGGTAGGATCCTTTAACTTGTAAGCAAAATCTAATCTAATAAGGAAATAATCAAAATCTAACCGTAATAACCCAACGCCTGCAGCTATTGCTATATCATTCCATAGTTTATTGAGCGACAGTTTGCTACCGGGGTTTTCTACATCATTTTTAAGGTTCCAGATGTTTCCCATATCTACAAAAAAAGCACTTTTAACCTTCATACTACCTATTGCAAAAAGGGGAAATCTATATTCAAAATTAGCTTCAAGTTGTATATCGCCAAACCTGTCCCGAAAAGTGGTATTGGTATCGCTGAGCAATGAAGATCCTAATCCCAATTGCCTGATGCCCCATGCCCTCATACTGTAAGGACCACCGGCTACAAATTGTTTAAAGAATGGAAGCGATTTACCCAGTACCGGATCATTACTGTAATTAATACCTATGCCACCAAAAGTTCTGAACGCTACCGAGGTTTTGCGCCATTGTACTACTTTTTTAAATTCAGTTTCAAACTTTATGTATTGATAAACTTTGTCTTGTATTCCTTTTGACAAGGTACCAATAAGACCCCCGGACTCTTCAGCAGAAAATCGAAAATTATTGAAGGTATTTGGCCGGTTTTTATTAGGCCAGCTAATGGAAAATGTGGCATTTTCCCCTACTACATAACCTGTATTAAATGCCGTACGCAAAAATGGATTGGTGATAAAAGCATTCTTTAAACCTTTTAAAGTATCCAGGCTGTATAGTTCAATATTTATAGGTCGTAATATCCATCCGCGGTTTTTCTTTTTCCAATCGTAACCAAAAGCGGCCACAACAGACCTTAGTCTAAAAAAATTTAAACGGTCAGTATAGGAACCGTTTAGACTTAATATAGTACTATAATCATCGAGTGTTTTAATATTTTTTATCTTCCATGGGGTTAGCAATCGTGGTATACTATAGGTCTGCGACAAACTAACCTGTATAGTTTGCAGCACAGTATCAGAAAAACCAAGTTCCACTCCTCCCCTGATAACTGTACTACTTTGTATGGCTCTCTTCCAAATGTTTCTATTGCGGAGTGTAAGTACATTACTTATTCCCAGCAGGTTTCCTGAAATTATACTACCACTATTGCGGCTTACTTCTATATCATAACCAAATGAATATTTCTTAGCCGGTACCATAAAAAAATGATAATCTAAAATATACGGAGAATCTATCCTTTCCACTATTTTAGAATCTAACTGATTCCAGGGACCGAGGGCTGAAAATGTGTTTAATGTCTTAAGATATTTTTGCTCGTCGTATAAGTTTCCCTTTTCTACATAATTATGTTCAATAATTGGATCTATTTTAATAAAAAGGGTATTTTGTTTTACCGTTACATTTCCGTTTGAATGAACAAGGCCAAACATATTGTTGATCAGTGAATCGTTTTCTAAACTTTTTAACTGACTGGTATCAGGATAAAAATACACATGCCCATTATAAAAACGTGTTAGTGTATTGGTATCTGCAACAGGTCGCTGTTTAATCAAAACATCAATAGTCGGGTTTGCTTTTCTGCGTGATGCTGCTTCGGCTATTTTTTGAGCCTGTTCAAAAGGGTCAAGGGTTACTTCGAGCAGGGCAGCATCTATTGTATCTACTTCAGCATATAAATTTTCACGTGTAAGTTTATAGTAACCATTTTTATGAAAAAGATTTACAAGTCTGTCTAATTCGTTGCTGACAAGGGTATTACTAAACGGTTTGTTCTTTTGCAGAAAACTCTCTTTCTGGTTTTGTAATGCTATTTCTCTTAATACCGGATTTATGATAGAATCAAAAGAAACAGAATCAATGGATAGATTTTTATTGACATTAACTAACACCTGAACCTTTGCCCTTATTTGTGGCTTGTGTTTTACAGAATCAATAATAAGAGAATCTGGTTTTATATTAAAATTATAATAACCCTGACTGTTAAGATACGAGCTCATATATAACAAGCTACGGGTCATTGCAGCAGTATCGTAAACAGGTGGTTTATCAATCACCTGATTATATATAGAGATGCCATTGCGGCCTATTTTATTTACTGTAAGTACCTTTAAACTATCATCCCAATAATTAACAAGATCAAGTGCAAGTCTTTTTTTCTCATCTTTGGGTACATCTCCGGTTAATACAATTTTGTTTTCGTAAACAAAAGGCTTGTTAACGGGGTAATTTTTAACAACGGTACAGGCTGCAAAAAGTAGGGTGAAAATGAGTATAGAGCAAACGACTTTTACCGGCCTGTAGTTATATAACATGTTGATTATGCTGACTAAAAATGAAATCAAAGATATTCAATCTTTATACCACAAAAAACAAAGGGAAACAGAAGGCTTATTTATTGCTGAAGGGCCCAAAATAGCTTTGGAATTAATCAACAGCAATTTTAAAATAAAAAAACTGTACGCCACCCCGCATTGGTTAAATGAAAATGATATTAAACTTACACCATTTGCTGAAATCACAACCATTGAGTTAAGTCGCATAAGTCAGTTGCAAACCCCTAATGAAGTAGTGGTTATAGCATGGCAGCAAACGCCTAAAGAAGAACCTGTTTTTAGCAATCAACTCACCCTGCTGTTAGACGGTATACAAGACCCCGGTAATATGGGCACAATTATCCGCATTGCAGATTGGTTTGGACTTTCGCAAATTATTTGCAGCCATGATTGTGCAGATATTTACAATCCTAAGGTAGTGCAGTCAACAATGGGAAGTATAGTTAGGGTAAAATGTTGGTACAAAAACTTAAATGAATGGGATCTTCCCGCAGAAATACCTACTTATGGCGCAATGCTTAAGGGGCAAAATGTTTTTAAAATTGAAAGTGTTTCAGAAGGGATTTTAGTTATTGGCAACGAATCAAAAGGTATAAGAGAATCCCTTTACAAAAAAATCACAAACCCTGTAACAATTCCAAAATATGGAGGTGCAGAGTCACTTAATGCTGCTGTAGCTGCGGGTATAATTGTAGGACAAATGGTGGGGAAATAATTTATAAATCGTTTTATTCCGGTTTCACGCCGTTGTGGGTTCTTCACCCACAACACTCTATATTATGTTATACATCGTTTGCAGGTGATGAACACCTGCCGGAATGTTTCAAGAGGGATATACTATAGCGAGGTCAGGTTGTTGGTAGGCTTTGCCATACCAACAACGGCGGAACCCTGTAACAATTCCGAAATATGGAGGTGCAGAGTCACTTAATGCTGCTGTAGCTGCGGGTATAATTGTAGGACAAATGGTGGGGAAATAAAATGAAAACAAATGTTGTAATACACCTTTTAAATAAATTTTTATTTTTAAATATACCCGGCCTTTATGCCAAAACTTACCAACTCTGCACTTGATTTAGCATTAACTTTTTCTAACATTCGCTGACGATGGTTATCTACCGTTTTAATTGCAATATCCAACTCTGATGCTATTTGTTTGCTACTTCTGCCGGCTGCAAGATGGGTAAGTATTTCTAATTCCCTTTCAGTAAATTTTGGCAACTCTATTGATGACTTTTCAATTTCCTTTCCATCTCTACAATAAAAATGCTGACAGGTTTCATCAAGAGTATTAAGAATGCTCATCATTACCGGTCCATCCTTTTTAATATGCGATATGTCGGTTATTAAAGTAAACCCATAAATAATATTTCCATTGGGATCTAATAGCTGGTCTGCAAACTGTACCATGACCCAATTATAAATACCATGTTTGTTTTGAAGTCTTAAATAAATGGTAGGGTGAATATGAATTTTTGTTTCATAAGGTAAATTATTAAACAAGTTGATCCAATAGTTGGTAAATGCAAACATTTGAGGAAGATCATCAGGATGGGTTTGGGTAAATAGCTTTTCAGGCATTTTCTGCTCAAAATCAGCAATAGAAACGCCAATCATCTCTTCCACCATTCCACCTGCATACTCTACAACACCTTTTACAGGATTAGCAATAAACCAAAAATATTTATTAAGGGCAAATTTCTCTACCTGATTTATCATTGGTTGAAAAGCCTCCATAACATTTACAGCAACATTTACAGAAATATTTTTATTAAAATCCGGCGAAAAATCTTTTGGGTTTACCGGTATTAGAATATTTGGAGTGTTCTGGGTTTCATTAGAATTCAACACGGGGGTAATCATTTTTCTCATTACTTGCATTAGGTATTAATCCCTATAGACCTTAAGGTAAAGTTGGAATATGTTTGTATTTTAATTGTTAGCAATGGAAAAATAGTTCAAAAATACTTAACCAGAAAATTATTTGAAATGTACTATAACTTATGAGTCGTTTTATTAAACAACAAATTATAATGCCAATATAAGTGGTTCGAAAATACCATAATGTGAACTAGCTACCGGCTATTCGTAACTGGAAAATTAGAATCACATTACTTATGAGAGGGGGGAGATGATTATACAACCAAAAAGAGACTGCTTTAAAAGGCAGTCTCTTACATTTACATTTAGGAATGTCTGGTAAGTTATCATAAAAAAAGGAATGTATTGTTACTAATGAATAGAAAAAAAATCTTACCCATTTTATCAGTAAATAATACATAGATTAATTTTTGATTTATTAATTTTAACTAATGATTCAATTAAGAAAATCAGTTGAAAAAGACATACCCTTTATTACAAAAGTTTACCGTTCTACCCGTGAAAAAGAATTAAGCTTAACCAACTGGACCGAAGAACAAAAATGCGATTTTATATACATGCAAACTATGGCACAGCTTGCTGAATATAAGTCAAATTATCCCGGCGCCACACAACAAGTAGTTCTTTTCAAAAAAAAGGAAGCAGGACGCTTTTATACCTGGGAAAATGAAAATGAGATACGCATTATAGATATTACCTTACTGCCACAATTTATAGGCAAAGGAATAGGTAGCGCATTGTTAAATAATCTGATTAAAAGGGCAAAAGAAATAAAAAAGAAAATTACACTTCATGTAGACCCTTTAAACCCTGCCATTAAACTCTACTTTCGTCTTGGTTTTGTACATAAAAGTAATAATGGCAGGCACTATTATCTGGAAAAATCAAGCGTATAAGTAATTTTTATACACCATTTAATAGGGTATAACTAACAATTGTCTATTTCATGCAAAAGTGCATTTTGTAAAGACTCACATTTATCTGCATTCAACAATGCACTTGCAAGAATTTCGATGTTTATATCAAAATATTTCCCGACAGGGTTGGCTATATTTTTAGAAATATCACAGAGTAATGGATCTGTTTTTACCCAATGCTTTCTGCATGCAACAGGCCTGACGGCATAAACCGAACACAGATTATTGACTAGAAATACACATTTTGATAATGGTGAGTATACTTGTCTACCCACAATAGCTTGTTCTTTCAGGTATTTTTTATCAATTTTAATATCATTGCTTTTACAATAATCAATAATTAGAGCAGCCTCATTATAAGACACATCAATATCTATAAAACAACATGCGGTGCAGCCTTCCGAACATTGTATATCTTTTTTACTTTCATTAGGTGCTGCATTAAAATATCCATCTATAGCCTTGTACACTTCTCTTATTGTATCTAACCGGTTTTGTAATTGTAAATTATTGAGTTGTGTAGTATAGTTTCTAATTTGTGACAGTATATGTTCAATGTATTCCTTATTGTCAGTTTGGGCCACAAGTAGGTTAAGATAATCTTTTAGTACAGAAGTTACCTTATATTCATGATACCCTTCAGTAGGTTCAAAACTATAAGGGTACCCGGTCATGCAATGATTTTTAAGGAGATAGAAATAGTAGTGATATTAATAAAAGCAGAGGCTTTAATTAATATCATAATTACGTTTGCAAGGGTTAGCACATTTGCAAACGGCCCAACATAGGGACACGCTAAAATTAAATTTTTATGGATAGGTAAATTATTAAGCTGTAAAACTGATTGATTTCTTTTGCCCCTTAGTGTCAAAATCAATATTGATAACCCCCAACCCTAAAGCACTTTCCGAAGATGATTTTATGACAACCTCATTATCGGCTTTATTCAATGCAATAACAGGATGTGCATAATAATTTTTATCGTGTCCGCCAATTATAAAATCAAGATGCGTTGTATTTTTTGCTAAAGAAAGATCATCGGGAAGATTATTATTTTTATAACCCAATTGCGATAGGCATAATACAATATGACACTTTTTTTCTTTTTTAAGATAAGTCGATAGTCTATCCATTTTTTCAATAACCTGATTTTCTTCAGGCAAAGCGTTTACTACCCCAATTCTGACCTTCCCCTTTTGAATAATTTTATAATCACCATTTATTGAGGATGGCAAGCCATTTACTGAAGGAGATACATCATAAGTTAATTGTTTGCATGTTACGGGGGTATGCTTTCCTGCATGTATACAAACCTGGTTAGTATTACCTTGTGAAAATGTGTTAATAACCCCCTTATTTATAGAGTTATCTGTATTGCCCGTATGTAAAATAAGCAATTTGTAACTACTGCTTATATCTGTAAATGGTGATGTAATTTTCGCTAAAGTTTCTAATGGCTGCAAGGCTAACATTATTCCTGTAGTCAAACTTCCATTTAATAAAAATTTTCTTCTGGAATACATAATAGCAGGGTTTAATGGTTAATAAAACTTCTACAATTTACAGATTAATATGTATTCAGCAAAAAAATAAATAATTGAATAGTATTATTATGTAAAATACTCTTTGCACATTTATAATTTTTTAAAATAGCATTTAAAGTTATTTTCACAACCGGTATCAATAAGATACAGTACTTAGAAAATATAATTATTTACCCCTTATAAATGATGCCTTTTATTGTATGAAAGTAGGTTTGCTCTATCCACGTTCTAATGCACATCCTGAATTAATGACCGACTTTATTAATGGGCTAAAAGTTGCATTGAAAGACCCGTTAAATGGGCAAATTCAGCTTATTACTGAATCTATAGGTTTTGGCGGCAATGAAAAAGAAGTTTATGATAAGACCGAAAAACTATTGCTTGTAGAAGGAGCAGAGTTGCTTATAGCATTTGTAGATTTGCGGATACTTGAGATGCTGCAACCCTTACTTATTCAATCTGGCAAGCTAACCATAATTGTAAATTCAGGAGCCAATTATCCTGTTAACCGGACTCCAACACCTAACATAGTGCACTTAAGCCTGCAACATGCTTTTATGTGTTGGCTTACCGGTATAGAGGCTGCTACACAAGATCAAAAAAATAGTGCTGTAGCCACTACTTTTTATGATGGGGGTTACCTGCACATGGCCGCTATGGTAAATGGGTTTGAAAAAGCCGGTGGAATTATTACCTATAATTATGTAAACAACAACAGATACGATGCAGACTTTTCCATCAATCCGCTTACAGATTATTTAATGTCAGATAAAAATACTAATACCCTGCTTTGTATTTTCGATTCCACACCTGCATCACTTTTTTATTCCCGTTTAAATGAATATAGCAAAAATAACAACCTGCATCTTTTTGTGTCGCCTATGATGCTGGAACAAGAAGCCTTAAAGAAAATGAATGATGGTTTTAATTTTTCAATTAATGGTTACATACCCTGGCATCCTTCAATAGAAACTAATGCAACCCACGATTTCAAAGAAATTATCCAAGAACAAACAAATAAAACAGCAACTGTTTTTTCTTTGCTTGGATGGGAAACCGGACTAATACTGCAAGAAGTTTTATCAATGAACAATGTACCTCATAATGATGGATTATTATTAGTAACACAACTTTTAAAATGCAAAATAAATAGTCCTCGTGGCGGGCTAATAATGGACCTGAAAACAAATTACTTTGTTGCACCCGTATATAAATGTTCCATTCCTTTTAATTCAACCGATCTTTCTTTTAATGAGGTACAACAGTATGAAAATGAATGGGCTGATTTTGTGCAATTACCTACAGAAGGTATCGTTTCAGGATGGACAAATACTTATCTCTGCTATTAGCGCAGTGCGCAAAAAAAAATTAAGAATTTCTGATTTTGATACTTAATGAATTGATATTTAATTTTAAGAGTGAATAAATATTTTTTAATAATTACTTTTAGAATTATTCTTTAAAAAAAACTTTCAATATTTTACGTTTATCACCATCACTATATTTAAAGAAAAGAATTTTAAAAAATAATTTTATAATATTATTGTTGTAGCTTTATTTTCAAATCGAAACGCTAAAACTGTTTAAAATTCTATTGCTTTATATAAAAGCAATTCTTCCTCAACATTTTCATTTCGATTTAATAGGATTCATAAATTCAATATTCTAAAAAAGAATTTACAAAGTAAACTTTTGAGTAATCAAATGTTTAACCCTTATAACCGTATTTACATTGTAGATTTTAATTTTTTAATTTTTCAATTTTATATGTATGGCTCAACCTTATGTTGGAGAAATCAGGATGTTTGCAGGCAACTTTGCCCCGGCGGGTTGGATGTTTTGCGACGGGTCACTCTTATCTATAGCTGATAATGATACGCTATTTGTATTAATTGGTACAACCTACGGTGGCGACGGCCAAAATACTTTTGCTCTCCCGGATCTACGTAGCAGGGTTCCCATCCACCAGGGTACAGGTACTTTTGGCACTACTTATCAACTAGCTGAAACCGGTGGTTTAGAATCGGTGACGCTTACTCAAAGCCAAATACCAATACATAATCATACACCCTTAGCATCTAATACAGGAGGCAGTGATAACCCGGGTAATAATTTTTGGGGTCACTCTGCAGCTGGCAAACCTTATAATGCCGGACCTCCTACAATTCAGCTTAATGCGGGAACAATTGCTGCGACAGGAGGCAGCCAACCACATGATAACATGATACCTTTCCTTTGTGTTTCTTATATTATTTCATTATTCGGAATTTTTCCAAGTCAATAATAACAAAAATGAAATTATAATATCCCTGATAATAAATTATTAATTCTAAATCTCATACAATGGCTGATCCATTTTTATCCGAAATAAGAATTTTCTCCTTTGGCTTTGCCCCACGAGGCTGGGCCTTGTGCAACGGACAACTTTTACCAATAAATCAGAATCAGGCTTTGTTTTCACTTCTGGGTACAACTTATGGTGGCAACGGGCAAACAACTTTTGCATTGCCTAATCTTAGGGGCCGTGTACCCATGCATGAAGGCAATGGATTGTTTTTAGGCCAACAGGCAGGGGCAGAACTACATACTTTATTGGCATCAGAAATGGCAACCCATACCCATCAGGTAAGAGCCAGTGCCAATAGTCCATCAGTTACGCCCCCAACCAATAATTTTTGGGCGGCTAATACTGGCTTTAGCCCTTATGGTGTAGTAGCAGACGTAAGTATGTCGGCATTGGCTGTTGGCAATGTAGGTGGTAATCAACCTCACGAAAACCGATCGCCCTACCTTACACTTAACTTTTGTATTGCCTTACAGGGAATATTTCCTTCCCGTAATTGATTTTCAAAATTCTAAAAACCATAATTTATGGCAGATCCATTTGTAGCAGAAATCAGAATATTACCTACCAATTTTGCCCCGAGGGGTTGGGCTTTTTGCAACGGTCAGTTGCTTCCCATTTCACAAAACACTGCCCTTTTTTCTTTATTGGGTACAACTTATGGCGGGGATGGCAGATCAACTTTTGCGCTACCCAACCTGCAGGGGAGTGCGGCCATGCATCCGGGTCAGGGACCTGGTCTTTCGCCGCGGGATTTAGGTGAAACGGGGGGACAACAAACCGTTACTTTAGTTCTATCTGAAATACCAATGCATACCCATACAGCTAATGGTAAAGTAGCCGGTGGTACTGCCAATCCTTCCAATATGGTTTGGGGTACTTCTAACGCAGCCAAGGTGGCTGCAAACTTTTATGCACCTGCTGCACCTTCACCCGTTACTATGAACGCAGGTGCCCTGGCAAATGCAGGTGGTAATGTACCGCATAATAATATGATGCCCTTTCTGACCTTTAACTTCTGTATAGCTTTACAGGGTGTGTTTCCACCAAGATCATAAAAAAATACGGTGGTTACCAAAGGGGCTAAAAAGTTCTTTAAACAGTTTTAAATCTATTTTTTATGAAGATTTTTATATGTAATTCAGTTAAAAATATAGCGGCATTCAAAGCCTTTATTTTTAGTGTAGTGTTTTTAATATTAACCCTATCAGCACAAAATGGATTTGCCAATGTGTACAATGTAACTAATACAACCGATGGCCACGCTTTGAACCAACTAAGAGGAGCAATAGAAGATGCTGATCTAGCAGGGGGTACACATACCATTAATGTGGCTGCCGGTACTTACCTGCTTACTTTGGGACAAATTACATTTGGCAACACAGCACAAAATATAACAATTACGGGTGCAGGACCATTAATCACCGTAATTAGTATGACAACAGGTGCAGGAAAGGACCGGATATTTTTTATCAATCCCGTTGGTACTACCAACAGCCCGGTAATAACGGTGTCAGGTATTAAGTTTGAGAATGGCTTTCTCACTTCAGACATTTATGGTGGTGCAGCAATATGTGCAGGAGGTGGAACTGCCGAATCTCTAACCATATCCAACTGTATATTTAACAATAACATAGTACCGGTGAATTCATTTGGTGGCGGGGCCGTTTGTATGCAAATATCCGGCGACTTAATAGTAGACAATTGTTCGTTTACTAATAATACAAGTAACGATGCTGATGGCGGTGCAATATTGTTTATTATCTGGAATAATCCGGGTTATGATGGTGACCTTACAGTAACCAACTCAACATTTACAGGAAATGCTGTAAACTTTCCAGACCCAGGCAATGCAAATGGTGGAGCATTAGCATTTACAGGTCAGGGAGGAATTGTGGGAACCTTTAATGTAACTATCAATAATAATACATTTACAGGAAATTCTGCTGATGGATTGGGCGGCGCTATTTCTGCGAATAATTCTCCTAATTTATCTGTTCCGCAAATACATTTTAACCGGTTTTATAACAACACGTGTGGGGCTTCGCCACTATCAAGTGGTCTCCATTTTGCGGAATCGTCAGGCAGTGTAAATGCAGAAAATAACTGGTGGGGGTGCAACTCAAACCCTGTTGGCGCTTCATCTACTTCACCTTGCAATCAGGCAGGTGGTGATGTAGCCGGTGGAGGTGCTCTAGATGCTAATCCTTGGCTTCAGTTAAGAACAACAGTTTCAACCAATCCTATTTGCAATAACACATTGGGCCTTGGTAATACTACAACTGTTACAACTAGTATACTAAACAATTCTGATGGCACTGCCATTCCATTAGCCAATCTTAACCGGTTAATCGGGTTGCCGGTTTCATGGTCAAGTACGTTGGGCAATCTGTCTGGTGAGGTAACAACAATACAAGCTTCAGGAAAAGCGACAGCAACATTTACTTCAAACGGTACGGGTGGTACTGCAACGGTGAATGCACAAATAGATAATGTACCATCGAATGAAACAACACCTGCCAGGGCAAGTATAACTGTTAATGCGGTTCCTACACCTACCATTACTCCCGGTTCTTCTACTACATTTTGTGTAGGTGGTTCTGTTAACTTATCATCCAGTGCTGCAAGTGGTAATCAGTGGTATTTAAATGGTGGAGCGTTAGGTGGTGAAGTAAATCAAACATATAGTACCAATTCCAGCGGAGAGTATACCGTGATTGTATCTTCAGGTGGCTGCGTTTCCTCAACTTCGGCAGGTACTGTAGTTACCGTAAATGTGCCAACCTCATCAGAAACCACCGTTGCGATTTGTAACAAATACACGTGGAACGGCACAGAGTACAAAGAATCAGGCGATTATGTATTTCAGACCACCAATGTAAAAGGATGCGATAGTACAGCTACACTACACCTGACTATATTATCAGTAACATCAAATACAAGTAAAACAGATGCTACCTGCTTTGCTACCGGAACCGGCTCCATAACAGTGAATCCAACTTATGGAGTAGCTCCGTTTACCTATCGTATAGGAACGGTTGGGAGTTATGTAGCCAATAATACTTTTAATAATTTAAAGGCAGGTAAATACAGAGTATCTATATTAGATGTAAATGGTTGTGCAGGTATTACAAGTCAGGTAACCATAACACAACCGGTTGCTGTTAGAGGTAATGCAAGTATAACCAATGCATCTTGCTACGGAAGTATAAATGGTTCAATTGCTGTATCACCTTCTACAGGCGTTGGCCCCTATATGTACAGGTTAGGTGATGTAGGTTCTTATGTAAATTCAAATACTTTTAATAATTTAAAAGCTGATGCTTATAGAGTTTACATTAAAGATGCAAATAGTTGTGTTGGCAATTTTGTAGTACAGGTTACACAGCCAACTAAAGTAAGCGGTACCTCAACAAAGACAGATGAAACCTGCCCCGGTGCGAAAAATGGTTCTATAACAGTAAATGGTTCAGGTGGCACCCCGCCTTACAGTTATAGATTTGGCGGTATAGGTCCATTTACATCTACCAATACATTTACCAACCTAAAAACGGGTAGCTACAGGGTGTATGTAAACGATGCCAACAATTGCAGTGGTTTTTCAATACTCACTACTGTAGGGCAAGCATCCGGTTCATGTTTTTCAAACATGGCAAAAGGAATACGTAATCCTAATGAAGTAAACATTACAACATTATCACTTTCCTTATCGCCCAACCCCGCAACTACGAACTTTACATTGAGTATTAGATCAGTTAAACAGGAAAGTGTACAGGTAAGGGTTATAGATATTAACGGCAAAACCATTTTCACCACCAAAGGCTTACCCGAACAGACCTATCGTTTTGGTGAATCATTTGCACCCGGTGTTTATTTGGTTGAGGTAAGACAGGGTGATGAAGTAAAAACGTTGAAGGCGATTAAGCATTAGGAATAAAGAGAGAACAATGAACAATTGTTTACAGATATAAAACCCGCTGCAGAATTGCAGCGGGTTTTTAATGGATTAATTGATTTAAAATTTTATTGTTGTGCAAATCATTCACTCACTAAAAACCATAGTTAATAATTTCTATCTATCAACTACCTTAGCAGCAATACCAATTTTAAATTAAACATAGATGAACACAACAGCTCAACAAATATTAGATTGTTTCAAAGCAAACTATTCTTCTTCACCAATATTGTATTACTCACCGGGCCGTATAAATTTAATAGGTGAGCATATTGATTACAACAGCGGCTATGTAATGCCTGCTGCTATTGATAAAGGCATCTATTTTGCAATTGCAAACAACCATACCAACAACATTAATTTTTACGCTTTTGACTTTAATGAAAAACTCACCATACCTGTAAGTGAAGTAAAAAAAATGGACGGCTGGAAAAATTATGTGCTTAGTGTGGTGAATGAGTTTCAATTATCCGGAAAAAACATTCAGGGATTTGACTGCGTATTTGGTGGAGATATTCCCCGCGGTAGCGGCATGAGTTCTTCGGCTGCAGTAGAAGGCGGGCTTGCATTTGCGCTGAATGACATTTTTAATATCGGTCTTAACAGAGTTGAGTTGGCTTTGCTTTGTCAAAGAGCTGAACACAATTTCCCCAATGTAAAATGTGGCATCATGGATATGTATGCTAATCTGCTGGGCAAAAAAGATCAGGTCATTTTACTTGACTGCGAAAATATTACGCATGAATATTTCCCTTTTGTTACAGATGAATATGCTATTGTTTTGCTAAACAGCAAAGTACATCATTCATTAGCTGCAGGAGAATACAATATCCGCAGACAACAATGTGAAGAAGGACTTGAAATTTTAAAGCAAGCCCTACATATACAAACGTTTAGAGAAATAAAGGACAGTAGCGCTATTGAACCTTTACAACACGCCATGCCGCCGGCCGTTTACAATTGCTGCAAATACGTAGTAGAAGAAATAGGTCGCACACAACAGGCTGGCAAACTGCTGAAGCAAAACAACATTGCGGGTTTTGGAAAACTGATGTATGCTACTCATGAAGGATTAAGCAAGCTATACAATGTTAGTTGCAAAGAATTGGATTTTTTAGTAGATCAGGCAAAGCAAAACAATGCTGTTGCAGGGGCAAGGCTTATGGGCGGTGGCTTTGGAGGTTGTACTATTAACCTCGTACAAACAGATGTTGTTGATGAATTTATTGAACAGGTTACAACCTCCTATCAAAAGCAATTTAACATTACCCCCGAAGCATACACCATTAAAATAAGTGATGGTACAGCAAGAATAGAGTCTGCATAAAAAGCACTTTGAATTACCTCATCAAATATTCTCCAGTATTTTCTCCGCAGCTTTGCGACCTGTCTCTGCACCACCATTCATAAATCCCTGGTAGTTGAGGCTGCAATGTTCACCTGCAAAATACATATTGCCGACAGGCTTACGTTCTGCACCTGCTATCGTTGTAAACTGTCCGGTTTTGTAGCAGGCATAGCTACCCTTTATATAAGGCGATGTTGGCCAATGGTACCGCTGCACATTGCCATTGAGTTGCTGCAATGCACCGGGATATACTTTGCCAAACCCTGGCAGATGAATGGCAGCCTGCGATTGTGCTGTACCGCTGCCCAACTGCACTCCCGGAGTACCACCAAAATACATAGTAAAACCTCCCGCAGTGCCGGATTGTAACTCGCTATTGTCCCACCCGTTTTGAAAAGACTCATCGGTAAAGGTGTAACCCCTAAAGCCCTGTGTACGCCATAGCCTGCTTCTAAACCCAATCAATAGTTTAGCGTTGGTGCCATAGCCAAGGTTGTTGATAGCATTACTCTTCCATGTGGGTAGGCTGAACTTAAAATCAACATTTCGCAAAATGCTAAATGGAATTGCAAATACAACAAAATCAACCCTTTCATCTGTCAACGTATTATTTTGTTTTCGGAAAGTGAGTACATATTTTCCATTGGCCTTTTGATTGACTGCTTCCAGTTTATGTTCATAATAAATTTGATTACTCAACTGTTGTGTAAGCGCATTGGTCAGCTTTTGATTGCCCCCTTTTATTTTATATCGTTCATCGCTATCGCCAAAAATCTCAAACTTGCCGGCAGAGGTATCTGTAGAAATAAGGTACAAAATATTGATACACGATTGCAACCCTGCATCCAATCCATACTCTGTTACAAATGCTGTGGTGAGCAATTCTTTTAACCAACCTGCACAATTAAGGCCGCTAATATATTGCTCCAAAGAAATATTGTCGAACAATACAGCACTTCCAGGATTGTTGTAAGTAATAACATCGGGCAATTGGTCTATATCAGCCTGCATAGTAGCTGCTATAGGCACAAATGCATTGATAACATCCTGCTCTGAATAATGCTGACCATTAAAATAATAAGCATCTTTTATAAATCCGTTATTAGCAGGAGATTCTACGTCTATAAGTGGCAAGCCAAAGTAAGCCGCCAACTTCAACATATCCTTATGACCCGAGTCAATAAACTCCCCGCCCAATTCTGTTGAAAGTCCATTTGCCATAATATTATTGGCTGTAATTATCCTCCCTCCTGTTCTTGTATTGGCCTCGTATATACTTGCGTTTATGCCTTGCTTTTGCAAAGTAAATGCACAATTAAGTCCGGCAATACCTGCACCTACAATTGCTATTTTTGGCTGATTTCTGCCATTCATTTTCTGTAAAAATGTGGCGTCAGCCCGGTTATTATCATCTACCTCTACCCCCTTGGCGCAACCCTGAAGTATCATATTACTGATACCTAAACCAATAAGACCTTTGGTAGTTTGCTCTAAAAATCTTCTCCTTGATCTGTTATGACCGGATATAACGCCCACTGCTTCATCAGCAGGTATTTTATTTTTTTGAGAAAATAATGCTATGCGAAATGCTTTTTGCAATTGCTGCATTAGCGGGGTTTTGGCCTTGGCCGGCCTTGCCGAAAAGTCAGATTGTTTGGTAGGCATAAAAAGTAGTTTGTTGGTTGAGTTATAAATGTAAGAAAAGTATTTAGATCTTTAGTAGCTAGATATTAGAGTTAAGAAGTGTTAGGTGTTATGTAATGATATATTACCATCAACCTAACATCTCTTTCTAAAAGCTTTGTATCGCTTCCTAAAAGACTAACATGGGCTATTAGTTGTTACTATATAAAGATCTAACAAACGACAGTTTTTAAGATAAGAGGAATTGGGAATGTAAAGCCCGGTTTGCGGAGTTGGGATAGAATGCCTGATGAAATATGTAAAATATTAATTGAGGAAAAAGTTTTTTATGATAAAAAAATGTAGTTTAGCGAGGGGAATGATATTATAAACAATGAAATGTTGTATTGACGCCACGACAATGTAAAAAGCGCAGGATTAATTCATTGAAAATCAACGCTATTTTTTTATAAAAAGATCGTCTTATTGCGTCAATGTAAGCGTTGCCTGCAATTTTTTCGCGACAGCAATAAGTTTCCACAAACATCTTTAGTGAACATAAATTATGGAACCGCCTGAACTTTTATCCGAAGCAAAATTCACTTCTTATGACAGTAATGGACATGAGATTACTCATGACTATGGAACAATTTATGAAGTAGACGAGAGCCGACTTACAATAGCAGCCTCAACAAATCAAATTGCATTAATTCTCAAACTTGTTGACACTTTAAACCCGCCATTTTATATTCTTTATGTTTTAGTCGTATCACGACTTGACAACGAACGTGGACGTTATCAATCGCCTTTAATTGAAACCAAAGAAGAATTAAAACTTTTTTTGCTTGAATACAAACAGTATTTTGAAACAGACGGGAGACACCATCTTTGGGTTTGTACAATTGACAATTCAGGAAGATTTATCTATGACCAACACAATGTAATTTTTGCGTACGGAGATACAAAGAAATATCTTGTTTTATTGAGCAAAGAAGGTTTCAAAGAAAAAGAGTTTTCCTTTCCTGAACCTCATGCTCATGCTTACAATGAAAGCAACGACAGATTTGAAGAAAGCCTTTTAGTTTATTGGGATTGGTCCATTTACCCTCTTGAAGACAACGATGAGTACGACTGAAAATAAAACTGCAGGCAATAACTAAGGTTTCGTTTTGCCCAACGGGCAAGAAATGAAACCGGTGTTGAACGAAACCGGCAAATTTTCAGGGTGACTGCTATTATGGAGTTAT
>JAYTDC010000183.1:0-2320 GCA_043736115.1 Segetibacter sp.
AAAGGAGGAAGTGGTACGACAGCCTTTTCTCATTTATTGAAAATACAAAACTGCCATTAAGTCTTACAGGATAGCTCTACTGCAAAATTTGGGTTAAAATTACCCACTAAAAAATCGTACCCGCTTTGCTTGTAATTAACGGGAATAGATGCAACAATCTTCCTGTACTATTCATTGCTGTGAAATGCTTTGTTTATTAATACTTTTAATTGGTAAACCTGTTTGGCTTACAAAGCATTACTTAAGCTGCAAAAATTATATACATTAGCTTTTTTGGCTCGTGCAAGAAAGATGATATAATTTAAATGCCAACATCTAAACCGGATATTGAATTTTATGGACTGAACAAATTCCAATCAATTCATAAGTTATAATGTAAAAGCTGCATAGAACACCTTTGCATCTGTAACAATCACAGGCGTGCCTGCGGGAGAAAAAATCATTGCAATTGACTTCAGGCCTGCTACAGGTCAAATCAAAAAAAAGGCCTCGGTTTGGAGGCGTTTTTTGTAGCAAAACTTTAGGTTACTATGGCATTGAGTATATTTTTCGGAGCATTGTTATAATTAAAGGAAGCATGGGTAAATGAGGTTTTGGAGCGGTCTAACAGGATGCATATTTAACAGTTTTCATTAAACAATTTAAATCTTAATTTTTATATTTTACAGAACCTGTACATACATCACCTTCTTCAATACCTGTTAACCATATTTTCAATTTTTTGGTTCTTTCTTTCGTTAATTCTTCCATTTCCAAAGCCCAGCAAGTAGGTAAAACACTCCCATAGTAACCTGGCTCTTTATGGGGATACTTTGCATTAACTTCTGCATCACGAAATTGTACCCAAAGTCTTTGAGCAATTTTTAAATTTTTAATAAATACGGGATCTCCACTATACTCTTTTACTATTTTAGTATAGACGTTATTCAACTCCTTATCTGCTTTTTTGAATTCATTAGCCGCATCTTCATTCATTTGATATTGTGTCTGACTAAAACAGAAAAGTGTTGCGAAACAAAAGCAGGAAGTGGTTATAATTTTAAGCATTTTTAGTTTTTATATTGTTGAAAATAGGTGATTATCAGTGGTTGTAATATTTTTGTTTACCTGTACTCCTTTAAAAACTCACTACCCAACATTTGTTTTATCTTATCAAGGTTTTCCGTGCCTCTACCCCACTTTTCCATCAATGCCAAAGCGATGTTTGTTTTCTCCTTGTGTGGCAAATGCGGGTGGATAAGATACCTGTACTGCGATTTGTGAAATGTTTCATCTTTGATGGGTGCAAGCCCAATTCTGCCACACTGAACAATGTTTTCATCATCAACTTTTTCAAGTTCTACTCCATTATCATCGGGCAGTACCAAAGCAAAAACACTTGACTAACTCAACAATGTATAAAACCGGTTTAGGGTCATGTTTTCTTAAATCATGGAAGAGGGATTTCTACTCATCACTTTCCCGAATATCTTTATTCAGCCATTCTTTTCTACGAATGTCACTTCCGGTAGGTGTAAAGGAACCCGTTTCAACCTCCTGATTTGAGGCAATGCGTTGTAGGACTTCTGCTGAAGATTGGGCTTTGCTTTTTATTAGCTGTTGCAATTCAGCAATACGGTTACTCATGATAAGCAGTCAATACCTTTGTGCATTCTTCTCCAAACTGACTTATGATTCTAACAGCAATTTTTTGTCCTTTCTTTTTTACTTCTATTGGATGAGAAATGTGGCCATACAAACGGTCGAAGGCTTCATCGTCTATTTCAATTTTTAATGTTTTCTCTACCTTCTTTTTGGTGCTGTCCTTGGCTAAATTGTCAAGCCCTTTTTTCCATTTGTCAAACTCCGTTTTGTCGCCACCGCAGAAGAAAACTTGTTTTACTACAAAGTTGCTGCCGTCATAATCTTCATCCACCATCCAGTAAGCAATGTCGTGAACATTACGTGGTTTTACTTCGTCTTTGATGGGGTCGTAAATGTCTAAGCCTTTTATTTCAACAGTTACTTCGTTGCCTTTTTTATTCAGGTCAATATCGGGTTCGCCAATGGTTACAAAACTGGCGGCTGATTTGGCTGGTTTCTTTTTCAAACCTTCCTGCAATAAATCATCGTGAATGCGGACTTTGGTTACTTCAAATTTTCCCATACTCATTGTTTGAGTGCTGCCTTCAATATCGCTTTCAAAACTAAAACCAAGAATGATTAACCAACCTGCATCCCCACGCTGACGACATTCTTTTACTGCTTCATTTACCGCTGTTTTGCTTACTGTGCCAAATTTTGGCCCGATATGGAAATAGACGTTCTTTTCGCCAACTCC
>JAYTDC010000184.1:0-14127 GCA_043736115.1 Segetibacter sp.
TAGTATTCATGGTGGTAGTGCCACCAACATCATCCCCAGCGAAGTAAAGCTAAAAGGCACACTAAGAGCAATGGATGAAAAGTGGCGTTACAAAGCCCATGAACTCATCAAAAAAATGACCACAGAATTGGTTGCTTCCATGGGTGCAGAGTCTGAAGTGTTAATAGATATTGGTTATCCATTTGTTGAAAACGACCCCAAACTAACAGAAACAGCATGGCAACTTGCTAAAGACTATTGGGGAGCCTCCTATGTGGAAGAAACAGAACTTCGTATGGGTGCAGAAGACTTTGGATACTATGCTCAAATTATACCAGGTTGTTTCTATAGGCTTGGGGTACGTAATGAGACAAAAGGTATTGTTAACAATGTACACACGCCTAAGTTTAATATAGATGAAGCTGCCATTAGTAATGGTATTGAGATGATGGCTTGGTTGGGCATGATGGCAAAATGAGCAGCACCACTTTATATGAATAATTTATTTACAAAAATGTCACTAATAAAAAGTGGTATTTTAGTTTTGTGGATCATTATTCAATAATAATTTTCATAGGTTTTATTGACTTCGCAAAAAAAATTCTTGTTAGAAAAATGAAAATACAGGAAATGGACTGCCATTAATTTTTAATGTAATTTTCAAAGAATAGAAACTATCGGGTCGTTTTCCATTTCACAATAATTAATTCTCAATAAATTATCTTCAAGATGAGTAAACAGCTTTACAATATTAACCTTGTCACGGCATTTTTGTTACTGCTCATACTTTGTACCAAGGCTACCAACCTATCTGCCCAAAACTCCATGACAGGTGATGGCTTTGGGGGAAGGTCATGGTACAAGGCTCACAATTATCAGGTAGGGGCTTATAGTGCTTATACGGTATGTGGTGTAGATAGTCAGTTGTATGGTTGGGGAAGTAATTTTTATGGTGAGATTGGTAACGGAACAGTTACTTCTACAGACACTGCTATTGCAGTACCTGGAATGAACAATGTTAAGTTTTATACAACAGGTTATATAATGGTAGCAATAAAAAGTGATAATACGGCATGGGTTTGGGGCAAGGGATATCCAACTCTCCCTTTTGCAATTTTACCATATCAGATGTTATCAAACGTGAAATTTGCAGATGCGGGTTCTGGGCATATAGTCTTTGTAAAAAATGACGGAACTGTATGGGCTGCAGGTAATAATGCTTCTGGCGAATTAGGTAATGGTATGACTATAAACTCTGCGACGCCAGTTCAAATGATAGGGATTTCAAATGCAGTTAGAGCAATTGCTTTAGGTTATGACCTTACTAATAATCAGGCTGCTGCCACAATTATTTTATCAGCTAATGGTACTGTAAGCCTTACCGGTGGGTATCAATACTTTTCAAATGCAAATAATCTTACCCCAACAATTATTCCTGGCTTAAGTAATATTGTAGATATTAAAGGGGGCACAACAGCCGCTTTTGCATTAAATTCAAATGGAGAAGTATTTGCTTTTGGCCGCGAAAATTCTTATGTAGGTTATAGAGGGGCACTAGGATTAGGAAGTTATACAGGATTAAATACCCCACCCACAAAGATAATATTTCCTTCAGTGGCTGCTCCTATAATCGCCTTATCAACTAATAATGATGGATATCATACATTAGCTTTAGATGAAAATGGAAATTTGTATGGTTGGGGTGGAAATTTATTGGGGCAATATGGCAGTGGAACAAATATTTCGAGCTTTTCCCCTATTCTGGTTAAATCAAATGTGATTGATATTTTTGCCGGGGAAACTTTTTCCTACGCTCTTTTGGCTGATAACACATTATGGGCAACCGGGCAAAGTGGATATACTAATACTCCATATTATTATGGCAGCATTTGGATGAATTTAACCAATACACCAAGAAATGTATGGACACAAATAGATCCAACAATTGCCCCTATGAAACTCTGCGCTCCAAAGGTATATGGCGTATTTCCACTACAACTACTTCGCTTCAACGCCACTGCTTTTGGCAACACAGCAAGCTTAGCCTGGCAGAGTGGAAATGAGCAAAACTTTAGCCGCTTTGTGCTTGAGTACAGCGCAGACGGCAAGTCGTTTGAAGGGATTGCCACCATCGCGGTAAAGGGCAGCAACAGTAACTACAACTATGAACACAGGCAGGTAAGCGGAACTGCCTTTTATCGCCTCAAAATGATAGACAAAGACGGCAGCAGCAAATATTCAGTAATCCGTTCGGTCAGGTTTAGTGAATCATTGCGCTTTACCATTTCTCCCAACCCAACAAATGATGTGATAAATATCTACAGCAAAAACAACACGACTATCAAATCCGTTCAGGTGTTGTCCATTAGCGGCAAAATCTTGCAAACCATTAATGGTTACAGTAGTGGTCAACCTATTAACCTGCATGGTTTTGCCGCAGGCACTTACCTTATTAAAACTATTTACAAAAACGGCAATAGCGAATATGGAAAGCTGCTGAAGTTGTAAGGATAAAAGCGGATAAAATAAACACCTCAAATATCAGCATCCGTAATAATTCCCAATGATTTTTCAATCAATCCTTCCACAGCTTTGCCGCCGTCTTTGGAGAATTGTTTTACTATTCGGTTGGCTACAATGGCATTGAGGCTTAGGCAATGGTGACCTAACGATTTTCCCAACCCATAAATGGCGGAGCTTTCCATTTCAAAGTTGGAGATGCGATGTCCCTCATGGCTGAATGTGGTTAGCTTATCAATAACACCGGGATAAGCTACTCCTAACCGTAAAATCCTCCCTTGTGGGCCATAAAAGCCGGGGCATGTTACAGTAATGCCTGTGTGGTATTCCTTCTCAAAATGTTGTAACAATCTAATGCTGCCTTCATAAACATAAGGTATTACATTACCTGTTTCCAGTTGGCTATGTTTTTTAAAAGCATTAATGATAGATTGTTCTGAATCGGAATTTTTCTGCGTATAAAAGTGCATCACATTGTCAAATCCAAGGCCATGTGTGCCAGCCACAAAACTGTCAACAGGTATCTCTGCCTGCAAACTGCCCGATGTACCAAACCTGAAAATATTAAGCGAAGTAAGTGTAGATTTTATAAGTCTGGTATCGAAATCAATATTTGCCAATGCATCCAATTCATTCATGGCAATATCAATATTGTCGGGACCAATACCCGTACTTACACAAGAAATGCGCTTGTTGCCAATGTAGCCGGTATGAGTTATAAACTCACGATGCTGCAACTTAAATTCAATGCGGTCAAAATGTTTGCTTACCACCGCCACCCGGTCAGGGTCGCCTACCAGAATTATTGTATTCGCCAATTCTTCGGGCCTTACATCCAAATGATAAATGGCCCCACGGTTGTTGATAATAAGTTCTGATTCGGCAATCGGTTGCATACGCATCATATTTGAATAAGCAAGTTAATACCAAAGCACCAATGTTGAATCATGTATGTCAATGCTGACTTTGTAAAGCAGTTTTTTTTGGTAGCCAGCAGTTGGTACTTTTATTTGACTTTTGTTGTGTCACACGTCTAGAGGGTAGTGCTGCTATTTAGCTTTTAACATCATTTGTTAATTAAACGGCGTAACAACTCCTAACCCTTAGTTAACAATGCTAATCAAGGGTTCATTATGTATTTTTTTGTGCCGTTAGGCAGGATGTCGGTAGCAGGCAAAACCCCAATCAATAAAAAGTCCCGTAGGGACTATATGTGTTTGAAAACCCATTCGGCAAAATCTACCGACATATCTTGCCTAACGACATTTCGTGCCTACCGACATTTCGTGCCTAACGGCACTTTCAACCCTTGATTAGCATTAATAACTCATAACTCCTCATTCATAACTCCTCATTCATAACTCATAATTCTTACCCGCAAACTTGCCCAGATAATTCATTTGTAGTAATTTTAAACGCTTACAACTTACCATATGGCAGAAAAGATATTACGGATTCCCGATTTCTCCCTTTCTCCCCGCATTGATCAGGTGGGTGTAGAAGAACGGGCATCACGGTTCACCAAGCGCAGCATTAAGAACGAAACAAAGAATAATGGTCTGCTACTTGCCCTCAATATGATAGACCTTACCACATTGGAAGGAAAGGATACAGAAGGTAAAGTAAACCAGATGTGTTACAAAGCCCAACACCTTATGGATTCCTATCCCGGCTTGCCAACTGTGGCAGCGGTTTGTGTTTATCCTTCAATGGTGAGGACTGCAAAAAAAGCTGTTGGCAGTTCAGCTATCAAAATAGCATCTGTAGCCACCGCATTTCCAAGCGGACAATCTTCTTTAGCTATTAAGGTTGCCGATACAAAATTTGCTGTAGATGAAGGTGCCGATGAAATAGACATGGTCATTTCACGTGGTCGTTTTTTACAAGGCGATTATAATTTTGTGTTTGATGAAATAGCTACCATCAAAGAAGCCTGTGGCGCAGCAAGGCTCAAAGTAATATTGGAAACAGGTGAACTAATCACCTTTGACAAAGTACGAAAGGCAAGCGATATTGCCATGTATGCCGGAGCAGATTTTATCAAAACCTCAACAGGTAAAGTGCCGTCTGCGGCCAATATGCCAGTAACATTGGTCATGCTGCAAGCAATCAAAGACTTCTATTTCAAGACTGGAAAAATGATTGGCATGAAACCCGCCGGTGGCATTTCAAAATCCAAGCAGGCGCTGCATTATTTAGTAATGCTCAATGAAACTTTGGGTGAAGATTGGATGAATAATCAGTGGTTTAGATTTGGTGCAAGTAGTTTGGCAAATGATATTCTCATGCAGATTATGAAACAAAAGACGGGAGTTTATCAGAGCTCAAATTATTTTAGTATTGATTAAAACTGTTCAAGAGGTTTAAAAGGTTTAAAAGGTTCAAATCGTTTAAAAGGTTTAAGAGGTTTGAACCGTTTGTTTGGTTTTATAGGTTTTGGATGTTGATATTGTTAGTTGTTAAATATTTATAAAAATGGCTACGATTGGTAGTTTTGAAGAAATCATTTCCTGGAAAGAGGCGAGGGTTTTGAATAATATTGTTGGCAGGTTGATTGATGATAAAAAATTTAAAAATAATTACAGATTGATTAATCAAATTGAAGGTTCGGCGGGTTCGATAATGGACAATATTGCCGAAGGATTTGAAAGGGGTGGCAACAGGGAATTTATTCAATACCTATACATTGCAAAAGCCTCCTGTGGAGAATTTCGTTCCCAACTCTATAGAGCTTTAGATAGAAATTATATTAATCAAGAAGAATTCGATCAACTATCAAACCACTCAAAAAGAATTAACGGACTTATACAAAAGCTAATCAACTATCTTGAAAGTTCAGAACTAAAAGGCATAAAATACAAATCAAGAGAAAAGGAAAACTAAACCTTAAACCTAAACCTTGAACCATTGAACGCTTTAAACCTTTTGAACATTTCGAACCTTTGAAACCTGTAAAAAACCTCTTGAACATTTGAAACCTAAAAATATGGCAAAAGCAATAAAAGATAACACGCTAAAATTAAAGTTCGATTCTTCCCGAAATTTTGCACCTGCACCTGAAAGCAAAAGTGCAGCAACCATCAAACCCCGGTATGAATTATTCATCAATGGTGAGTTTGTAAAGCCATTGAGTAAAAAATATTTTGCTACGCACAACCCTGCTAACGAAGAAAAATTGTCGGAAGTTGCGGATGCGAATGAAGCAGATGTGGACCGTGCAGTTAAGGCAGCAAGGGCAGGCTTTAAGGTATGGAGCAAGATGCCGGGGAAGGAACGCAGCAAATACATCTACCGCATTGCAAGAATGATACAGGAACGTGCAAGAGAGTTTGCCGTTATAGAGACATTGGATGGTGGCAAACCCATCCGCGAAAGCCGTGATTTTGATGTGCCGATGGCGGCCAATCATTTCTTTTATTATGCAGGCTGGGCAGATAAACTGGAGTATGCATTTCCAAACAGACAAACAGCACCATTGGGTGTTGCAGGTCAAATCATTCCATGGAATTTTCCATTGCTGATGGCTGCGTGGAAGATCGCCCCGGCATTGGCAACAGGCAATACCGTTGTCCTGAAACCAGCAGAAACTACTCCTTTGACTGCATTGAAATTGGCAGAACTAATACAGGAAGCAGACCTGCCGCCGGGTGTGGTGAACATCATCACCGGTGCAGGTGCTACCGGCGCTGCACTTGTCAATCATCCTGATGTAAATAAAATAGCTTTTACCGGTTCTACTGATGTGGGCAAGATCATACAAAGAGCAATAGCTGGTACGAACAAAAAAGCTACGCTGGAATTGGGTGGAAAAGCTGCCAACATTATTTTCGACGATGCGCCAATTGACCAGGCGGTCGAAGGTGTTATCAACGGCATATTCTTCAACCAGGGGCATGTGTGTTGCGCAGGGTCAAGGTTGTATGTGCAGGAGTCGGTGTATGATGAAGTGGTGCGTAAACTAAAAGACAGGTTGGAAACCCTGATATTGGGCGACCCGATGGATAAGAACACAGACATAGGCGCCATTAACTCAAAAGAGCAATTGGCGCAGATTCATAAGTACATTGAGATTGGCAAGAAAGAAGGAGCGGAGATGTTCACCAACAATTGCAAGTTACCAGGCAAAGGTTATTTCTGCCGCCCAACGTTGTTTACCAATGTGGCGCAATCCAACCGCATAGCACAGGAAGAAATCTTTGGACCGGTACTCGCCATTCAAAGTTTCAGAACTGATGATGAAGTAATAGAAAAAGCCAACAACACACCTTATGGTTTGTCGGCAGGAGTGTGGACAGACAAAGGTTCCAAGATATTTAACCTGACCACCAAGCTTAGGGCAGGAGTGGTGTGGGCCAATACCTTTAACCAATTTGACCCAACCTCACCTTTTGGTGGATACAAAGAAAGTGGTTACGGCAGAGAAGGCGGCTTACATGGCCTGCTTCCTTACCTTAATCTTCAATAAGTGAATTCATAAAAAACGACAACAATGGCAACTTCAACAATAAAGAAAGCGCAAACAAAAATAAAAAGCACCAACGGCGTTCAACCCAAGCAAAACGGCCATCCACAGGCTATAAAGCCAACGGATGATGACCGATTGAAGGTGTTGAAAACCTACAAGATTTATGTAGGCGGACAGTTTCCCCGCACAGAGTCAGGCAGGTATTATGTGGCCCAAAATGGCAAAGGCGAACAGCTTGCAAATGTCTGCCTAAGTTCACGCAAAGACTTTAGAGATGGTGTAGGTGCAGCCCGTGGTGCCCAAGGTGGTTGGGCCGCCAGGGCGGCCAACAACCGCGGACAAATCCTCTACCGCATAGCCGAAATGCTCGAAGGTCGAAGGGCTCAATTCATAGATGAACTGATGCAGCAGGATGCTACCAAACAAGCTGCTGAAGCCGAAGTAAACCTTGCCGTTGACCGCCTGATACATTACGCCGGGTGGTGCGACAAGTTTCAGCAGTTGTACAGTTCCGTAAACCCTGTGGCTTCTTCTCATTTCAATTTCTCTGTGCCTGAACCTACGGGTGTGGTGTCTGTAATTGCCCCGCAGGATAGTTCACTCATTGGTTTGGTGTCTGTGATAGCGCCGGTCATAGCCGGTGGCAATACCTGCATTGTGCTCGGTTCTTATGCCAAACCCTTGTGTGCAGTCACTTTCGGCGAAGTGCTTAACTCGTCTGATGTGCCCGGCGGCGTGGTCAACATCCTCACAGGAAAGGTAGCAGAACTTGCTCCATATTTTGCAGACCACATGGATGTAAACGCCATGGTCTATTGCGAAGCCGATGCAGCCACCACCAAAATGATTAAAGAAAAAGCCGCCATGAACCTAAAGCGGGTAATCACTTACACCAACAAAAACTGGATGACCAGCGAAGGCCAATCCCCTTACCTGATAATGGACACACAGGAAATAAAAACCACCTGGCACCCAATTGAAAATATTGGCGGTGCTAAGGCGGGGTATTAGTAGTTATTTTTGCCCACATAGGCTATTTATGGAGCCAGCATTTTAGCCTTGATTGGGCTTTTGTTGTGTCACACGTCTTGAGGGCAGTGCTGCTATTGGGCTTTTTCTATGTTTTATTACTACTACTGCCTGTATTCCTCACCAAAAACCTACATTGGGTGTAAGTTTGAAAAGCTAACAGCAATAAAGAAAATAGTATTATACACCTCTTTCTTTTATTGAACCATCTTCTACTTTGGAAATAATATCATCAATCTCATTTAGTTTGTTGTATTTAATTTCATTAATTCGATTGTACAAACTAAAATCCTCTTTGTTAATTTTTTCTTTGAATTGGATACACTTTTCAAAGACTTCATCTTCATAAATAAGTAAAACAGGTTTCTCAATATTTTCTTTTTTGAAAAAAGAGAATTGCAATGCATAACAAAGTTTGTTCCGATTATTAAAGTAAGGGATGGTTATAACAGCAACATCGTAATCTTTGTCAAGGTGAAAATCTTTACCGAAAGGTAAAAGTGGAATGTCACTCCGAAAGCCATTGTAGTGAAATATCATTTCACCCCTTTTATACTTCTTCTTCTGTCTGCTACTGCTTTCAATTGGTTCATTTGGATATAAAGTATGAACAATTTTAGTACCCTTATATAAAAGCAAACGATATTCTTTCTCTTGAATGACGGCACTATAAAGGTCAAAAACTTCTACATTGTTATTGTCATTTGTGTTTAAATGTTTTGGGTCGTATAGATGTTCAGCTAAAGGAGCATAGTATAACAAAGCATCATTGTCTTTATCAAATTTGCTTGTTTCAACGAAACCTTTATAGAGATGGTTAACCGCATGATTCCAAAAACCATGTCTTAGCATGATATGTTCCAGACCTGTGTGTTCATTCCCTTTAATGAACAACAACTTTTTGTTGTAGGTGATGTGGAAAATATCAATATAAACTTTAGGAAACTGCGCAACTATTCCTGGATTATTCAACAATGAAAATTGAGCTTTAGTGACAATTACTTCGATTTCTTGTTGAGTTAATAATACTTCATGAGTCATTTGCTCCAAATTTTCTTATGCTTTGTAAAGGTATTCAAGTTCATAAACGCCACTTGTTTAATTGTTCGAAAGGACACTGACCTATAAAATGGTTGTAGGTGACCAGTAAACTTAAGTCAACCTACTTTTTATTACTGTTACTGCGATTTATACTATCCAATAGCAACAATTCTCTCAATTGCCTTTTTTGATCATTAATACTACGTTCAATTTTAATTTGCTCTATTGCGTTTTGATTAATCTTTATTTGTCTTTCGGATTCCTCTAGCTCTGGATCTGAACAAGAAAACATGATTAAACAAAAGGTAAGCAAATAATTAGCCTTGGTATTATACATAATATTATTTATTTGTTATTCGGTTTAATTTACCGTTCTTTTTTTCGCTTATTTTCCTGTTCCAAAATACAATGAAACATACAATGGCTGCAGGTCTGCGGCCAGTAAAGTTGAGAATGATTACAAATAAACAACATGCTGACTTTTTATCGATGTTGCTCTTCACCTGCAACTAACAGTATAACTTAAATAGCTGATGGGGGAAAAACACACTAACAGCGGCTGCATACGTAACTAAACAATATATAACTTTAGAAATCTTTGAGTGCCTTTTTAGTTTCCTCATCACTTAACGCCTTTTGTTTATTTTTTAAGGCTTCCCCTTTTTTATAAACAGCGTCCAACTTTTTGATGTCATAAATATTAAAAAAATGAACGGTTTGCTCCTCACATTTGCTATCGTAATAAATGTTCATGTAAATATACGCTTCAACTTTACTATCACTTCGATACAAAATATTATAAGTTCTTTCTTCGTTATTAAAAGTATTATAGGTATTATAACATTGAACTTTTTTAGTTTTCTTAGTTTCTTTTGCTTCGGGATATTTAGTATTTAAAGCAGTAATAAAGTCAAAAGTTGGTTTATTGATCAAGATGCTATACAATGTGTCTTTGTAGAATTCAAGCTTGATATCATTTAACCAAATTCCAGAAATATTTACTGTACCTAAGTAAAAGGTTTTATGCTGCGGATTGCCATCTCCTTCCAACGAATCGGCATTGTAGATAAACGGAGCATCTTTTACAATTCCTTTTTGATATTCCTTATAAATATGGGAGCTGGATTTAACTAGGGAATCCAAAACTACTATTGTTGTTTTATTCAGTCTCAAAAATCCAATCCCACTTATCTTTTGAGCGATTGTCTGCAATGATTGAAACAAAATCAAAACAAGTAATAATTTTCGCATAGTTATTAATTTTTGTTTTATAGCCCTTTTTTATTTTATTCCCCGCTTGTTTCCCTGTTCCAAAGTACACTGAAATATTAAAGAGCTGCAGGTCTTAGACTCGTAAAGTTAAGAATGATTAAAATAAGCAACATGCTGATTTTTTTTAGGTGCATTCCAAATTGCCGCTCATAATTTTCATTTGCCCCGATATGATTTGCCCCGACATTTATGTCGTGGTGGAGATAATAGGCAGCTATGAGGCTTTAGCCAAAATCCTACCGAATACTTTGTTTGGCTAAAGCCAAAGATATTTTCTTTGAATGCTTCCCCGGCATAAATGCCCGGGCAACTTTTAGCGGCAATTTGGAATGCAACCCTTTTTTTTGATATTCTTCACTTGTAACAAACAGCACAACACAAATTGCTGTTGGAGAAGAACACCGGCGGCTGCAATATTTTTGAGTGTTTTTTTGCTCTGATGTTTCCTTAACTAAACCCTTTCATTGTCTGCCTGCCAATCTTTAATAGACTTCTTTATTTCGTCACCTTTCAAGCTTTCCCGCAATGCTCGGTCAAGTAACTCAATAAATTCTTTATCATTGGCAAAACGCAATGCAGCAATTTGGTCAAAGGATAATTGCTTTTCTACTACATCAGACCGGGTGCCGAACAATTCAAAATACCGTAGTTTAAATTCCAGCCTGACTATCCTGTTTTGATTGCCTAATGCATAATGCTGCCTTAGCATTATTGCCAGGTATAATAAACCGAAAGTCACAATTGTAAACAATAACCATGTTAAACTATTTTCCTCGCTCAAAATGCTATTTCTAATCCCAATAAAGATTAGTATTACTAATCCAGAAAGTAAAACAAAATGATGTGGGGTATAATATCTTGTATGGTTTGAATAGTTTTGCTTGCTCATAATCAAAAATATACAAAAAGTAAACCACGGTTATTTTGTTCACTTTTTTTGCCTTTGTCGGTGTTACAAAAAGAAACACGATTAGTAGCGCCGTTGCATGGTGTTTCCCGAACAACGGGATTGAAAATTCACCTGCAACAAACAGCACAACATAAATAACTGTTGGTGAAAAATACCAACAGCAGGTTAAATATATTTTCGTACCGTTAGGTACAGCATGTCCGTAGCAAGCAATCCAGTCAACAATCGAAAGTCCCGTAGGGACGATATGTAAAAATCAATCTTGAAAATCTGCCTGTCGGTCAGGCGGGACTTTAAAATAATATTTGTGCTTCTCTATAGCTACCTACATTGAGTGCCTAAAGTCACTTTTTTCCCAGTTTGTTTTAGTGTTCCGAAAGACACTGAAATATTAAATGGTAGCAGATTTGTAAATCGTAATGTTAAGAATGATTACAAATAAGAAACATGCTGACATTTATTAGATGCATTCCATATTGGGGCTCATAATTTTCATTTGCCCCGATATGATTTGCCCCGACATTTATGTCGGGAGGAGATAATAGGCACTATATGGCTTTAGCCAAAATCCTACCGAATACATTGTTTGGCTAAAGCCAAAGATATTTTCTTTGAATGCTTCCCCGGCATAAATGCCGGAGCAACTTTTTGCGGTAATTTGGAATGAAACTCTTTTTTTATGTTCTTCACCAGCAACAAGCAGGACAACAGAAATACCTGTTGGAGTAGAACACCAATGGCGGCGGAAAATCTGGACAACATAACGTGTAAAAAGCTCAAATAAACA
Organism: Segetibacter sp.; assembly: GCA_043736115.1. Taxonomy (GTDB): domain Bacteria; phylum Bacteroidota; class Bacteroidia; order Chitinophagales; family Chitinophagaceae; genus Segetibacter. The sequence continues at coordinate 12,004 of JAYTDC010000184.1, forward strand.
CAAAAGTACAAGAGTGCGACGCCTATGAACTAGAACACAGAACTTCAGTCGGGATAATACTTTATTAAAATTTTCCGCTGCAGGGTTCTTCACCTGCAACAAACAACACAACATTAATAGCTGTAGTTGAAGAACACCAACAGCGGAGAAAATCACGGTGGTACATTAAGCGAATAAAGGTTACCACCGTGTAAGTTATTTAATAATCGTAAGTAACAACATTGCCATTCATGTCATAATATATGGCGGTATTATTGGTTGATAATACTCTGAAAATCTTATCAGTAAATGAAGGTCGTTCTATTTGAATAACCTTTGCAGGAATTATATTATCTCTTTTGAATATCCCGTCCCAAATTGTTCCTGGTAATTGAGCTTTTGTTAGGGGAGTTCGGGTATCGCGTCGTTCACCATTAGCATGATAAACTGCTGTAGATCTCCTTATACCATTAGTAAAAGTTGCAGTATAATCACCTTTATATTTACTCCATGTAACATTTCTGGCATTTGGATAATCTCTTAACAAGGCAGCAGCAACTTTTTTCGGCTGATGATTTTTATATTTTCCTTGTTTTGAATACTCTTTAGGATAGGCTATTTCATTTTCATCTTTATTTTTTTTGTCTTTAACTTTTTCATGTTTTTTATCCTTGCTTTTTCCATTGCCGTGACCATGTTTATGGCCATTTCCCTGTGCTATTACACCCATAGATATTATCAATATGGACAGTAAAAAAAATAATCGTTTCATAACTTTTTAATTTAATTACTTATTAAACTTTAATAACCATGCCACAAAAGCCCACTATTCAGTTATTGTGATCATACAATGTGGTAATACTGTTAATGTCTGAATATAAATTGTTTCAAATGTTTCTTGCCGGGTTTGTGAACCCAAAAAGGAACAACGCAACATAATAGCAAAAAATGGGGCATTATCATTTTCAATAAAAAATCCACATTATTAATTATTGGAGAAATTTATTCTGTTGCTTGGGAAACATCAAAAACGGTAACCATAATGGCACCAACTGAACATTGAAGAGAAAAAAGTACCATAAAATCCAAAGTAAAATGTGCAATCCCTCAAAATTGTCGGGGCAGGCTCAACTTTGGTTGAAAAAAGTACTTAAGCCAAGGCAACAAAAAATTTAATGAAAATCACCTGTAAACCTATTGTAATTATAGGTAGCTATGGTTCAGTTATCAACATGAACTTTTAATACTGCTCACTCTCATTAGGAAATGATTTGCTTTTGACATCGGTAATATATTGTTTTACTGCACCTGTCACCTGTTCTGCCATGTTGAGGTATGTTCGTAAAAAGCGGGGTTTAAATTCTGTATTAATGCCTAACATATCGTGCATGACCAATACCTGTCCGCTGCAATGCATGCCTGCACCAATGCCAATTGTGGGGATCTCAATGCTTTCTGTAACTTCTTTAGCCAAAGCTGCGGGTATTTTTTCAAGTACTATGGCAAAACAACCTGCTTCCTGTAGCAGCAATGCATCATTTTTTAGTTTGTTGGCCTCGGCTTCTTCCTTAGCCCTAACGGTATAAGTTCCAAATTTATGAATGGATTGTGGCGTTAATCCAAGGTGACCCATAACAGGGATACCTGCACTAACTATACGTTTGATACTTTCAATAACTTCTTCGCCACCTTCAAGTTTTACAGCGTGGCCGCCTGTCTCTTTCATTATCCTGACTGCCGATGCCAATGCAACTTCGCTATTAGACTGATAAGTGCCAAACGGCAAATCTACAACTACCAATGCCCTGTTGGTACCTCGTATTACTGATGATGCATGATAGATCATTTGATCGAGAGTGATGGGCAAAGTGGACTCATGACCCGCCATTACATTGCTTGCACTGTCGCCTACAAGAATTACATCAATGCCTGCATTGTCAAACAACTTGGCAAACGAAAAATCGTAAGCAGTAATCATCGAAATTTTCTCATCGTTGGATTTTAACTTCTGAAGTGTGTTGGTAGTTACCTTTTTTATTGTTGAATAGACAGACATGAGTTATGAGTTATGAGTTATGAGTTATGAGTTATGAGTTATGAGTTATGAGTTATGAGTTATGAGTTATGAGTTATGAGTTATGAGTT
>JAYTDC010000185.1:0-18861 GCA_043736115.1 Segetibacter sp.
GTAAAAGGAACAGCACGAACTTATTTGGCTCAATGCAACACCTTTAATGGTAATACTATTGCTTGGGTGCCAAACCCCAATAGTACGGTTCATTCATTGGCAAGCATAGGTAATACTTTGTATGTTGGCGGCACATTTAACAGCATTGCCGGACAACCGAGATCCAATCTCGCAGCTTTTGATATAGCCAACAATGCTTTAACCAATTTTGATGCAGCATTGGTTTATACTGGCTACCCTATGAACGCATTGGCACCTTATGGTAAATCGCTTTATTTAGGCAGCAGTTATTATAACTACATAGGTGCAGACACCCGGGGTTACCTTGCAGGGCTTGATACGGCCACTAAAATGCCTATTGCTTTTGATCCATTACCTAATGGTCCCGTTAATAGCCTTGCGATAGGGAAGAACAAACTGTTTGCCGGTGGTGCCTTCAGTCAATTGAATAATGATTTGTCTCCTTCTTATTTTGCTGTATTTACATTAGAGCCACAAACACCTGCTTCGGCACTCACATTTACCAATGTGCAAACCACATCTGTACAGGCCAACTGGACCAATGGCAGTGGCGAAAACCGTATGGTAGTAGTAAAAGAGGGTGCAGCACCCGCTAATCCTGCAGACGGATCTGTTTATACATCCAATGCTGTATTTGGAAGTGGTAGCCAAATAGGTACAGGGGGCCGTGCGGTATATAATGGGTCGGGTAGTAGTGTAAATGTATCCAACCTGCTTCCTAACCATACTTACTACTTCGCTGTGTATGAATACAATGGTAGCAGCAGTTCAATAGATTATCAGCAAACACCGGTGTTGGTAGGTAATATTACCACGCCTTGTCCTGTGTATACAGACCTTATTTCTCCAGCTGATACAGTTTATGTATGTGCCGGTGCAACCACAGTTTTGACTGCTCCTGCAGGCTTTACTACTTATACCTGGAGCAATGGAAAGACTTCTGTGAAAGACACAGTAGGTGTTGGTAATTACACCGTAACTGCTGCTGACAGCAATGGTTGCGTTTACACAACACCCGCTGTTTATGTAAAAGAGTATTCGGTAATTATGCCTGTTATTACGGCATCAGGGCCCATTACGTTCTGCAATGGGGACAGTGTTACACTAACTGTTTCGGGAGGTACTTTCACCGGTGTGATGTGGAGTACAGGGGAAACAACAACATCCATCACGGTGAAAACAAGCGGAAGTTATACAGTTGCAGCAACAGAAGCAGATCATGGTTGTACTGCCACATCTGCGGCTACAGTAGTAACAGTTAACCTGCCATCTTCATCAGAAACCACGGTATCTGTATGTAACAGTTATTTCTGGAATGACAGTACCTATAAAGTCTCCGGCGATTATGTTTACCATACTACCAATGCTGTTGGTTGCGATAGTACTGCTACGCTGCACTTAACCATTTTGTCAGTTACATCTACCTACACCAAAACTGATGCAGGTTGCTTTGGTTCTGCTACCGGTTCATTAACTATCAATCCAACCTATGGTGTTTCACCTTTTACCTACAGAATAGGTACCACCGGAAGTTACGTAACTACAAATACGTTCAGTAACCTCAAAGCGGGTAATTACAGGGTTTCTATTTTGGATTTTAACGGTTGTGCAGGTGTATCTGCGCAAATCTCTATTGGTCAGCAGCCTCTAATCATAGGTACATTCACCACAATCAATGTTGACTGCAAAGGTGCTGCAACAGGTTCTATAACCGTAACACCAACTACCGGTACTGCTCCATTTACTTACAGATTTGGTTCTGCAGGCACTTTTGGCACATCTAACACCTTTAGTAATCTGCGGGCAGGTACTTACAGGGTAACTATTGCTGATGCAAACAATTGCCAGGGAAACATTACCAATATAATTGTTACCGAACCTGCAGCTATAACTGCCAGTTATGCAAAAACAAATGTAGCCTGCTTTGGAAAAGCTACAGGATCTATTACCGTTACGCCATTAACAGGAACCGCCCCTTACATGTTTAAATTAGGGACATCAGGTGTATATGGTAGTGCGAATACATTTAGCAACCTACGTGCAGGTAATTTTAATGTTTTCATGAAAGATGCAAACGGCTGTACCATTAGCAGCATAGTGAATATTACACAGCCTGCAACTGCAATTACAATAACAGCCACCAAAGTAGATGAAAGCTGTCCCGGTGCAAAAGATGGTTCCATTACTGCAAACGGTACAGGTGGACTATTACCCTATAGTTACCGATTTGGATCTACAGGTGCTTATGGTAGTGCTAATACCTTCAGCAACCTTAAAGCAGGTAATTATAGAGTGTATGTTAGCGATGCTAATGGATGTATAGGTGGTTCTGTAGGCGTAAGTATTATACAGACTTCCCCCACATGTATTCCTACTACAAGGCTAAAGGGTGATCAGAAGGAGCAGTTGAAAACTGATGTAATATTAAATGCCAAATTGTTTCCAAATCCTTCTGCCAATTTGTTTACACTTAAGGTGCTTACTGAAGACAAAAATCTGATACAGATAAGAGTAATAGACATCAATGGAAGAATGATAAATACAGCTAGTATTCAGCATAATCAGCAATTTACTTTCGGTGAAAATTTATCACCAGGTACATATCTTGTAGAAGTGAGACAAGGAGAAAATTTAAAAACATTAAAGGCTATTAAAGTTAAATAAGTCAAATTATAAAATGCCAAAACCAACAGGCTGTTGCAGATTAATCTTGCAGCAGCCTTTTTTATTAAATTAAAATTAAGATACTCAAAAACATATTTATATAGCAAAGGAGGGATTAAATTTGAATATAACTAATTGCTTTCCACACAAATGAATACGCTGCATTATGATGATATTATTGAATCAGCACCTGATGCAATGGTTATTGTAGATAGGGAGGGTACTATAGTAAAAGTAAATCTGCAGTTTGAAAATATGTTTGGATATCTGCGAGATGAAGTAATTGGTAAAAAAGTAGAAATATTTTTACCTGATAAGTTTAAAAACAAACATCCTGCACACCGCAACAAATATTTTAGTAATCCACATATGCGGCCTATGGGGTCGGGAGTAAATTTACATGGCAAAAGAAAGGATGGTTCCGAATTTCCGATCGAAATAAGCCTTAGCCCTCTTGAAAATGGAAATTATGGTTATGCAGCTATAAGGGATGTGACTGAGCGACAATTGCTAACAGACTATTTAATTAGCCAAAATAAACAACTTCAGGATTTTGCCCATATAATTTCTCATAACCTGAGAAGCCCCGTGAGCAATCTTAATGCTCTTGTGAATTTTTATAAAGAAGAAAAAAATAGCGAGGGTAAAGAAGTTTTAATGGGAATGTTTGAAACCACGGTCCATAAATTAGAGGAAACCTTAAATAATCTGTTAGAAATACTTCGTATCAGACATGACTCCATTAAAAAAAGAAAAAACATAAAATTTGTTCAGGTATTTGAAAAAATCAAAGCCATTTGCTCGGCTCAAATTATGGAGTTAGGTGCGGAGGTTTCAGCAGATTTTTCTCAAGCGCCTGATATAGAGTATTCTCCCATTTACCTGGAAAGTATTATGCAGAATTTGTTATCCAATGCATTAAAGTACAGTTCCGATAAAAGGAAACCTGTTGTACATTTTAAAACAGAATTTTCGGGTGAAAATATTGTCTTAACCATTTGCGATAATGGTTTAGGAATGGACCTTAAGCGCAATGCAAAACATTTATTTGGTTTACACAAAACATTTCATCAGCATGCTGATGCCAAAGGAGTGGGTCTGTTTATAACAAAATCTCAGGTAGAGGCTATGGGTGGAGAAATAAGTGCTAAAAGTCAGGTAGATAAAGGCACAGTATTTACCATCATCTTTTACAAAAACAACAATTATACTACCTAAAATTTAGAATTTTCCTGATTATTTGAGAGTTGAAACTTTCGAAAACCATTCCTCAATTTTAGGAAAAGCAATGCAAAACCACGCTGTGTATTTTTCAGGATTTAAATTAATTTCAGATTTTATATTTTGTATAGAGAGAAATTGAAAATCTTTTACTTCCTTGACATCAGGAGTTATGATACCATCGTATGTGCCGGTGAATACATGGTCAAATTCATGTTCTATTAACCCGTTATCAAATAATGCGTGGTATTTAAAATCAAAAATCTTGGACAAGGTAGTAGTAAAGCCCATTTCTTCCATTAATCTTCTACTTGCAGCCTCATTATTATTTTCACCGGGACGTGGATGGCTACAACAGGTATTAGTCCATAAACCGCCACTGTGGTATTTTTCAATTGCACGTTGTTGCAGGAGCATTTCTCCATTATCATTAAAAATAAATATACTAAAAGCCCTGTGTAACTTTCCCTGAATGTGAGCTTCCATTTTTTCCAGTGTTCCTATCTCTACATCCTGTTCATCCACTAATATTACTTCTTCCATGCTGTAAAAATAAGCTAACTTTTAGAGCATATTCAATTGACTTCTTAATCCTGCTTTTGCTACTATCATTGCTTTGCCATAACCAGGTATTCTTATGCGGCTGTTTAATATATGCCGGGCATTTGTCCTTTTTATTTTATAGAAAAGCGACAAGTAGTATTTATAAGCAACATACACACCAAAACGGGCTTTTAGTGGTAATGCAATAATACCATTGTAAGCGTCTTCAAAGTCTTTTTGTATATCCGCTTCAATTTTACTTTTATCGCTTTGCGAAAAACTAACAAAACTACAATCAGGAAAATACATTCTTTGTAAAACCTCACTGTCTGCTTTGATATCTCTTAAAAAATTTACTTTTTGAAATGCAGCTCCCAGACTTCTTGCAGCGGGTTTTAGATTTTCGTAAGTGGTTAAATTGCCTTCACAAAAAACATTTAGACACATAAGACCCACAACCTCTGCGCTACCATAGATATATTGAGAGTATGTGTTTTTATCATATTCAATTTTATTAAGATCCTGCTCCATACTTTTGAAAAAAGCATTTACCAATTCCAGATCTATTTTATATTTAGTTACTGTTTCCTGAAAGCTATTGAGAATAGGGTTGAGACTTACTCCTCTACGTATAGCTGAATAAGTTTCAAGTTTGAATTGCTGAAGTAAATTTTCTTTATCAAAATCATGAAAAGTATCTACAATTTCATCTGCAAATCTTACAAACCCATAAATATTATAAATGGGTGTCCTCATATCTTTATGCAACAACCTTATGGCTGAAGCAAAAGAAGTACTGTACGTTTCAGTTGTAATTTTACTACACTGCCTGCTTACCTTTTCGAATAGTTGCATCATAAGCCAATGTTTTCATTTAAGTACTAAAATTTCGGTTTCTTCTATAGGATGACAGGAATCTTATAATCCTTCGACACTTGTTTTGCAACTACTTCACCACTTATAAGGCAGGGAGGCACTCCCGGACCCGGAACCGTCAATTGCCCTGTAAAATACAAATTCTTTACTTTATTACTCTTAATTGATGGTTTTAATATTGCAGTCTGCAATAGTGTATTAGCTAATCCATATGCATTTCCTTTGTATGAGTTGTAGTCATCTACAAATTCTGTATGCGCATAGCTTTTTTTATAAATAATGTTTTCAGTTATTTGTTCGCCAATGTGCTTTTCAAATCTAGAAACAATTAAGGAGAAATAATGTTCACGCAACTTTTCATTGTCATTTAACAATCCCGGTGCTACAGGAATAAGAAAAAACAGATTTTCACAACCCTCCGGTGCAAGTTTGGAGTCAGTAACAGACGATGCACTTACATAAAAAAGGGGTTCGTCTGGCCATTTTTTTGATTTATAAATAGTTTGTGCATGGGGTTCAAATGGAACATCAAAAAACAAGGTATGATGCGTAATATTTTTTAATTTTTTATTGATTCCAACGTAAAATAACAAGCAACCCGGAGCCATCACCCTTTTTTCCCAATATTCTTCAGAATAGTTTCTCTCTGACTTTTTCAATAGCTTATTTTCTATATGATGGTAGTCAGCACTTCCAATGATAACATCTGCATAAATATCACCTAATTTTGTTTTTACTCCCTTTGCAACACCCTCTATCACTATTATTTCTTCCACACTTTGGTTAAAATGAAAATACACTCCAAGTTCTTCAGCCAACTCAACCATACCTGCTACAATACTATACATGCCACCTTTCGGAAACCATGTTCCTCCTTTAATGTCTGCATAATTCATTAAACTGTACAGGGCGGGTGTTTCTTCTGCCAAAGCTCCTAGAAAGAGTACTGGAAACTCCATCAGTTCCCTTAGTTTGGGATTTTTGAAATAAGAAGCAACATGTTTTTTCATAGAACTAAACAAGTCTAATCTAAACAAACCTTTCGCCACATCCCAATCAATAAATTCTTTAATAGATAAACCGGGTTTAAGTACAAGATTTTGAATACCGGTTTTGTATTTATAAGCTGCCTCTTTTAAAAATATATCTAATTGTTCACCACTACCCGGCTCTAAATTTTCAAAAACGGTTTTTAGTTCGTTGAAACCTGCAGGTATATCAAGAGGCCCATCTTTATAATATATACGATAAGATGGATCAAGGCGCTGAAGTTGATAATAATCACTTACTTTTTTACCAAAAAAATTAAAAAACCTTTCAAAAACATCAGGCATCCAATACCAACTGGGCCCCATATCAAATGAAAATCCCTGTGCTTCCATTTTTCGGGCTCTTCCACCCGGAGAACTGTTTTTTTCTAAAACTGTTACTTTCCAACCTGCTTTGGCCATATAACATGCAGCTGATAAACCTGAAAAACCTGAACCAATAACTATAGCATTTTTCTGCTGCATTGTTTATTTTCTAACATTATTAATGACGTTGAATTTGTGATTTCAGAAGCTTTCTTGCAAAGTGAATTCTGCTTTTTATGGTACCCAAAGGTTCCTGCAGCATGTAAGCAATCTCATGATATTTAAAACCATCAAAATAAAGCATAAATGGTTTTCTAAATATTTCAGGCAATTGGTTTACAGCCAAATTTATTTCTTTTAATTCCAAATTACCTTCGGCACCATTGGTAGCTGCAGTTTGGTTGTAATCTAGTAGAAACTCATTAGGTGTGCTATCTAATACAGTATTCTGTCTTGCTTTTTTTCTATAATCATTTATAAAAACATTTCGCATTATGGTGTAAAGCCATGCCTTAATATTTGTACCAACATTATATTTTTCCTGATTGTCTAATGCTCTAAACATAGTCTCCTGAAACAAATCTTTCGCTGTTTCATTATCCCTGGTTAAAGTTACGGCAAACGGACGAAGAAAATCTGCATTCGCAAGAAGCATTTGGGTAAAATCGACTGTCGACATAATATATTGTTTAATGATTAAGATGTCAAAGTTAAACATAAATACAATACGAAACTATCCTTTTGTTTAATTTTTCAATATTATTTGTTAAACAGAATTTTTATTAAGATTAATATTTTAATTACCCAAAAAAAATAATGGATATTGATATGATTATTAATTGTTTAATAATCATAACTGCAAAAGTCGGGTAATTCAACAGATTTTTGATTTATAAGTAATCCTTTACTTTTGCTGTACTTCTATAAACTTATTAAAGAAAAAAACTTTATTTCAAAAATTTTTTGATGAATCATCCCAAAAGATATACTGTTACTTCAGCTTTACCATATGCAAATGGTCTTAAACATATAGGGCATCTTGCAGGTGCATTTTTACCGGCTGACATTTATGTAAGATATCTAAAAGCCCAAAAAAGAGAAGTGCTATATGTATGTGGCAGCGACGAGCATGGCGCAGCCATTACTATACAAGCCATGAAGGAGCAAACCACTCCACAAGCGATTGTAGATAAATACCATGAAATTATTAAGCGCAATTTTAAGGATCTTGGGATTGATTTTGATATCTACCACCGTACATCTTCTCCATTGCACCATGAAACCGCACAGGAGTTTTTTACCTTTTTAAACGAGAAAGGAGATCTGGAATTAAAAGAAACTGAACAGTTTTACGATGAGGAAGCTAAAACTTTTCTTGCTGACCGTTATATTATAGGTACATGCCCTGTTTGTGGTAACGATAATGCTTATGGTGACCAATGCGAAAAATGTGGTACCTCTCTTAGCCCAGAACAATTGATAAATCCCCGAAGTACTTTAAGTGGCAATCAGCCTATAAAAAAAGCGACAACGCATTGGTATTTACCGTTGAACAAACATGAAGAATTTCTTAAAACATGGATACTGGTAGAACATAAAGACGATTGGAAAACAAACGTACTTGGACAATGCAAAAGCTGGATTGATGCAGGCTTACAGCCACGTGCCGTAACAAGGGATTTGGAATGGGGAGTGAAAGTACCGAGCCCTTCGGGGGGGGCCAAAGTGCTCTACGTTTGGTTCGATGCACCAATTGGGTACATCAGTGCCACCAAACAATGGGCTTTAGACAATGGAAAAGACTGGAAACCTTATTGGCAGGATAAGGATACAAAACTTGTACATTTTATAGGAAAAGATAATATAGTATTCCATAGCATTATCTTTCCGGTGATGCTGAAGTTGCATGATTATATTTTGCCCGACAATGTGCCTGCTAACGAGTTTATGAACCTGGAAGGTGACAAGATGAGTACAAGCCGTGGGTGGAGTATAGAAATGGAAGATTATATAAATGACTGGATAAAAAGTGAAAACGGGAGCGAAAGTATGGCCGATGTTTTACGCTATTATCTTACTGCTATATCGCCAGAAACCAAAGACAGCGAATTTACGTGGAAGGGTTTTCAGGATGCCAACAACAGTGAATTAGGTAATATTTTTGGCAATTTCATCAACCGCACTTTTGTATTGATGCATAAGCTATGTAAAGGTAAAGTACCTCCGCTGCACAACGATGTTTTTGATGAAACTGACAAAAACATGTTTACGGATATTGAAGCAGCAAAAGTAAAAATTGAAGACCTTATAGAACACTATAAATTTAGAGACGCACAGTTTGAAGTTATGGACCTATGCCGCAAGGGCAACCGCTTTATGCAGGAGAAGCAGCCGTGGATAGTAGCACGTCAGGTGGGCGAAGACGGGCAACCAACTCCCGATGCACAAAAGCTGATAGGCAACTGCATGCACATTTGCCTGCAACTCACAGCTAATCTGGCTATTTTCATAAATCCATTCTTACCATTCACAGCAAAGAAATTATGCTACATGATGAAGGTTGTAGATAAAATGCTCGATTGGGAAAATGCCGGTAAAACTAAACTTTTAAGTGTTGGCTACAGTCTAAGAGAACCACAAATTTTATTTAGAAAAATAGAGGATAACGAAATTGAAAAGCAACTGGAAAAATTAAAACAGAAGAGCCTCCCCAACCTCTCCGAAGGAGGGGCTAATGTTCAAACACCCGACAAGATGATAAAAAACGAGAATGACAGTTCAAAGAACCCTCCTTTGGAAGGTAGGGAGGCCAAACCCGAAATTGTATTTGACGATTTTGCAAAAATTGATCTGAAAGTTGGGACAATTTTATCAGCAGAAAAAGTTCAAAAAGCTGATAAACTACTTAAACTTGAAGTGGATTTGGGTTTTGAAAAAAGAATAATTGTTTCGGGCATTGCACTGCATTTTCAACCCGAAGATATTGTTGGCAAACAAGTAACTGTTGTTACCAATCTTGCCCCAAGAAAAATGCGGGGAATTGAAAGCAACGGAATGATACTTATGGCCGAAGATGCATCAGGTAAATTGCATTTCATTAATCCCGATGAAAAAATAAATGCGGGTAGTGAGGTAAGTTAGGTATTGTTAACTATTTAAAAGGAAAAAAATATTATTATCAAGAAATTAAATAAGCTCACGGAATAAACTGAAAGAACGGAAAGTTATTTTTGATTGTTTATATTTTTTGTTATTTCAAAATTTTCGATGAGCAAAAAAAGTTTGCAATAATATTTCTCACGAAATAAACTGAAAGAACGGAAAGTTATTTTTGATTGTTTATATTTTCTGTTATTTCAAAATTTTCCAGGAGCAAAAAAAGTTGGTGATAATATTTCTCACGGAATAAACTGAAAGCTATTTTTGATTGTTTATATTTTCTGTTATTTCAAAATTTTCCGTGAGAAAGAAAATAATAAAAAAGGATAATTGAATGAAAATTTTCACTGATGACAAATGAGGAACTAACTTATAAAATAAGAGGTTGCATTTTTGAAGTTTTCAAAGAGATGGGACCGGGACTTTTGGAGACGGTATATGAAGCTGCATTGTGTTTTGAGTTAAGAAGTCAGGGACTGGACGTTGAGTGTCAGGTTCCAATTATTGTAAAATATAAGGACACTGAATTTGGGTTGGGATTTCGTATTGATGTATTGGTTGAGGAAGAAATAATCATTGAAATAAAATCTGTAGAATCATTGCAGGACATTCACAAAAAAAAACTTACTAATTATCTGAAACTAACAAAAAATAAGATAGGTTTCCTTGTAAATTTCAATTGCAAAAAGTTAATTGATAGAGAATCGATTTTTAGAATTATAAATGATTACTAATAGGTAATTTGATTGTTTTTATTTTGTGTTATGTTTTTGTATTGGTTTTATTTTCCGTTATTTCAAAATTTTCCGTGAGCGATGAGGTATCATTTTTTCCATTTATCGTTTAAGACTAATGACAATAATAATCCATTTAAATTCCTTTGATTCCGTATCTTCCATGAGCCGTATAAATTCAAAATTTCAAAGAGAAAATTCATTATGAAAAGAACCATTAATAAAGTAGCAGTCCTGGGTAGTGGTGTTATGGGTAGCCGCATTGCCTGTCATTTCGCCGGAGCAGGTGTTCGTGTTTTGCTACTTGATATAAAAAACCCTCCTTTGGAGGGGCTTGGGGAGGCCAACAAAATTGTGAACGAAGCATTAGCTACTGCTATCAAAAGCAACCCGTCACCGGTATATACAAAAGATGTTTTGAAGAACATTGCTACAGGAAACTTTACAGACAATATGAAGGATATTGCCGACTGCGATTGGATTATAGAAGTAGTTGTAGAAAGGCTCGACATTAAGCAATCCATTTTTACTGAAGTTGAAAAATATCGTAAACCCAGAACATTGGTTACGAGTAATACTTCGGGTATTCCTATCAGTATGATGGCCGAGGATAGGAGCGATGACTTTAAAGCTAATTTTTGCGGTACGCATTTCTTTAACCCACCCCGGTATTTGCGGTTGCTGGAGGTTATTCCTACAAAATATACCAAGCCCGAAGTTGTCGATTTTCTCATGCACTATGGTAGCCTCTATCTTGGTAAAACTACTGTACTTGCAAAAGATACACCTGCATTTATAGCCAATAGAATTGGGGTGTTCAGCATTATGTCCATATTTAATCTTATAGATAAAATGCGACTTACGATTGATGAAGTTGATGCCCTGACCGGACCAATTATTGGCCGCCCAAAATCTGCCACTTTTCGTACTGCAGATGTTGTGGGTATTGACACCCTGGTAAAGGTGGCAAGAGGTGTTGCTGATAACTGTCCAACAGACGAAGCAAAAGCGATTTTCAACATTCCCACATGGTTGCAATCTGTTGTTGACAACAAATGGCTGGGGGATAAAACCGGGCAGGGATTTTTCAAAAAAATAAAAGGAAGCGGCGGTGAAAAGGACATTCAGGTACTTAATCTGAAAACGCTTGAATACGAGCCAAGAGTAAAACCAAAATTTACATCAATAGAAGCAGCAAAGCCCGTAGATGACCTAAAGGCAAGATTGAAAATGTTGTCCGCTGCAACTGATAAAGCCGGTGATTTTTACAAACAGTTTCACTACAGTTTGTTCAGTTATATATCCTTTCGCATTCCAGAAATCAGTGACGAGCTATATAGAATAGACGATGCACTCATGGCAGGATTCGGATGGGAAATAGGCGCTTTTGAAACCTGGGATTTATTGGGCGTATCCAAAATTACCGCCGATATGAAAGCAGCAGGCTATCAGGTTGCACAATGGATAGAAGATATGCTGGCAAGCGGTGCTCAATCATTTTACAAAGTAGAAAATGGTAAGCGAATGTTTTTTGATGTTGCTTCAAAAACCTACAAGCCAATACCCGGTAGCGAATCGTTTATCATTCTAAATAATTATAGCAATAATATAGTTTGGAAAAACAGCGCCTGTACTGTGTATGATACCGGTAACGATGTGTTTGCCCTGGAGTGGAAAACCAAAATGAACAGTATAGGTAGCGAAGTGCTGGAAGGGGTAAATAAAGCTATTTCATTGTCAGAAGAAAAAGCAAAAGGACTTGTTATAGCCAACGATGGCGCCAACTTTAGTGCAGGTGCCAATGTGGGTATGATCTTCATGTTTGCCATAGAGCAGGAATATGATGAGCTGGATTTGGCCATCCGTATGTTCCAGAATACCATGATGCGGGTTCGTTATTCATCAGTGCCTGTTGTTACAGCACCGCATGGACTTACCCTTGGTGGCGGATGCGAAATGAACCTGCATGCCGATAAAATTTGCGCCGCTGCTGAAACATACATCGGCCTTGTAGAACTGGGTGTGGGCCTTATACCCGGTGGAGGTGGTACCAAAGAATTTGCACTTCGTGCAGCCGATGAATTGCACGGCGACGAGCCCGATAATAACACTCTCAAAAATAGATTTCTAACTATAGCTACAGCCAAAGTTGCCACAAGCGGCTTTGAAGCATTTGACCTTGGAATTTTAAGAAAAGGGCACGATGAAATAATAATGAACCAATCGGCACGAATAGGCGAAGCCAAAAAAAGTGTGATAGAAATGGCTGACCGTGGGTATTCAACACCCATACAACGTAGAGACATTAAGGTGCTTGGCCGCTCCGGTATGGGCGCCTTGTATGCTGGTATCAACGGCATGTGGCGGGGCAATTATGCCACCGACCATGATGCGTTGGTAGCCCGTAAACTGGCTTATGTAATGTGTGGCGGCGACCTAAGCGAACCTACCCTGGTAACAGAGCAATACCTTTTGGATCTGGAACGGGAAGCCTTCCTTAGTCTCTGCGGCGAACGTAAAACACTGGAAAGAATTCAAAGTGTATTGAAGAGTGGAAAGCCGTTGAGGAATTAACCTGACTAAACTAAGTTTGAAACATTTAGGTTAGGAATAAAACTTAAATGTTTCACTGATAATAAAATGGGTTGAGTAGAAATTATAATTTCTATTCAACCCATTTTTATTTTATAAGAGTATCCTTTTTGAAATAGAAACACTATTCCCTACTTGGTTCTGATGGCAACCACAGGATTCATTTTGGCTGCAATTCTTGCCGGAATGATTCCTGCCAATACACCAACAATCAAACAGATAGATATTGCCAGGGTAAGTGTATGCATTGATATGGTAATTGCAAAGGGCATAACCGCACTTAAAACAATAGTTAGAAGGTAAACTAAAATAAGCCCAATTAGACCGCCAACAAGACATAGAAAGGCACTTTCCAAAAGAAACTCGGTAAGTATAGTTGCGTTTTTTGCACCTACTGCTTTTTTTAATCCTATCTGACTTGTTCTTTCTCTTACTGTCACAAACATAATGTTGGCTACTCCAAATGCCCCAACTATAAGTGATAGTCCTGCAATAAACCACCCACCCATATTTATGGAGCCAAATAATGAACTTGTTTGTTCGCTAAAAGTATTAATGTCATTAAGGGCAAAATCATCAGGTTGTCGTGGACTTAATCTGTGCTGTGAACGCATAATTCCTCTTAATTCATCTAATAATCCGGCAGAAGAAATATTGGATTTTCCTTTCACCATAATTTTGGGGTTACAATCATCATCGCTAAACATGCCGGCCATAACTTTGTAGGGCATTATAATAGCTTCGTCAAACTCCCATCCACCACCAATGATGTTGGTGCCTTGCTTTTTAATAACACCTACAACTTGTAATTGCTTGTCTTTATATTTTACTAATTTTCCAATTGCCTTTTCAGCACTGCCAAAAAGATTTTCAGCATTCGTATTTCCAATGACAGCCATAGGCGACCCATGGCTAAATTCAGAAACATTCATGTATCTGCCATAGCCAATTGTAACGGTAAGAATGCTGTTAAAATCTTCAGAAACACCGTGACTGCTTACGCCGTTTAACACAACATCCTTATACTCAAGAGGTGCATTTCCACTTATGGTAAAACAAACACTTTCTGCAAGCGATGAGCGGTTTTTAATCAACTCCATTTCATAATATTTAGGAAATGGCCTTTTAATAAATTTCCACCACGGATAGTCTGCGCCGCCACCGTAATCCCATTTGTCTATATAAATGGTATTGCTGCCAAGTCCTTTTATATCGCTTTGTACCTTGCCTTCAAGACTTTCTACCGTTGCCAAAACTCCAATGATGCAAAATATACCTATGGTAATGCCAAATAAGGAAAGAAAGGTTCGCAATTTGTTGTTTCGCAACTCCTGCAAAGCCATTTTAAAACTATTCCATACTATAGATAGCACTGTAAACATGAATCAAATGTAAGAAGTAAAGTGGTAAGTTAATGGTAGTGATTATTGTTGCAGATATTTTTATATCCCATTAGACACCCCTACATTCCTCTAAAATATACAGGAGAAATCAGTTATTCTATGCTTTTTTTTCTTTGTGATAAACTCTGTGTTCTTTGTGGTTAAATAGTTTAAGCGGTTTTCTTTAAACCTTGATGTAATTAGTTCTTTTTTAAAAAAGTATAAGCATCATAATCTATAAAATCATTCACCCTTATGTCTATAGATTTTACTTTCTTTTCTGCAATAATAAATTTTACAGGAAAAATGCCATAAGCAATATTATTGTAAGTAAGCAGCCATTCACCATTGTCCATGTATTGTACGTTGGCTTTTAAGTTGTTGTGACCTTTAAAGTTGATGGTCAATGCTTTTCCATCATTACCCTTTTTTATCTCTATGGAACCATACATTTCATTTTCATAACTGCCCTCATAATAGTCTAAAGACAATTTGGGCTTGTTATCTTTTACTCTTGCCTGAACTGCTTTTGTTGCATGAACAGTTGCATCATGTTCCTGAACAAACTGTGGCAGAAACTCCTGGCTGCGGTTTGTATAGGCAACCCCCAGGTAAGCATCCAAAATCTGGTAACGCAATGCCTCAAAAAAACGTTGATTGTCGTTGTTGGTTAAGATTGTAATGGCCAGGTTTTGTTCGGGTACAAAGCAGGTGTTGGTCACAAATCCATCTGCACCGCCGGTATGATAATAAATTTGTTTTCCATTGTAATCAGCGGTAAAAACGCCTAATCCATATCCCTGTATGTGTACAGGAAGGAACGGATGTTTGCTGCTGCGGGTTATGGTATTAATAATTCGGGTTTTTTGTATTACTTCCCACGGTAAAATTTGTTTGCCCATATATCGGCCACTGTCCAGTTGCATTTGTAGCCAATGAGTCAGGTCTTTTACATTGCTCACTATACTTGCCGCAGCACCCAGGTTGTCAATGTTATCATATTCCAATTCGGTCAGTTGCCCTGTAAACCCATTGGTGTAAGGTTTTGCTGCATTTGGTCTTTGATTGATCCCTTGCGAAAGTGTGTAGGTGTTATTCATTTGCAAAGGCATCAGTATGCTGTCATATATATACACCTCCCATGGCTTGCCGGATACTATTGGGATAACCTCACCTGCAGTTACAAAGCAACTGTTGCAGTAACCAAAATCCTGGCGAAAAGGCCCTACAGGTTTCATCAGGCTCATACGATTCATAATTGCCGATCTGCTAAGGTTGCTGTTCCAATAGACAAAGTCGGTCTGAAATGTTTTTGTACCAATACGATGGCTAAGCAGGTCCCTGATGCTTACCAGTTCAGTTGAGTTTTTATCGAACAAAGTATAGCCTTTTATGTACTTGCTTACCTTATCATCTAAAGAGAGTTTTTTATTGTACTCCAATTGTGCAAGTGCAGTGCCGGTAAATAGTTTACTGTTACTCGCAATCTGAAACAAAGTGTTTTCATCAACCCGTTCATTTGTTTTTAAATCTCTTACCCCATAGCCTTTCATAACCACTGTTTTGCCATCTTTAATAATAGCTATTGCAAGGCCCGGTATGTGCCAATCTTTTATACCGGCATTGATATAACTATCAAGACTATCAGCTATAAATGAAGGTGTTTGCGAATGAGCAATTACATTAGTCGTAAGGGAAAAAAAG
The DNA here is from genome assembly GCA_043736115.1 of Segetibacter sp. GTDB lineage: Bacteria > Bacteroidota > Bacteroidia > Chitinophagales > Chitinophagaceae > Segetibacter. The sequence continues at coordinate 16,252 of JAYTDC010000185.1, forward strand.
GTAAGTACAACGGTGCGGAAATTCATTTTATTTATTTGAAAGTTGAAAGTAAGAAAATAGCGGTGTATGAAGAGTAAATTTTTCATAACTCATATTACCAAAGAAAAAGTACAAAAAACAAAACCCGTTTGCAAAGAAATGCAAACGGGTTTTAGGGAAATGAGTAAGACTACAAAATTATCTAAAGAAAGTACCGCCGATGTTGATGTTCTTCACCAACATTTTTTTAGTGGTTTTTGAAGGTAAAGCATATCTTATAATTCCTCTTCTACATAAGCGTAGGTTTGCAGGTGAAGAACACCTGCAAAGGCAGAAAATATCAAAAAATACATGACCGTTTGAAAGTGTATCAGGTTTAATGGCTTGCAGGTATTATCACCTTCAAAAAACAACAAAACAAAAAAAGCTGTGAGTGAAGAACACCCACAGCGGCTAAAAAAACCTAAATCAGGGGTTACATTGTTTTTTTACTTTCACTCCCCGGAGGATAGTCAATAACACAAGGGGACAACATTACGCCTTCTATATAACCTTTAGAAACAGGGAGAGGAAACCCTTTTTCAATTGATTTTGATAACTTTTGATTTTGTTTTCCAAGTAACACTAAAGCTTTAAAATATAATTGGCTTTCTTCTTCTTTCCAATTAGTTGTAGGTTCAAACTTTATACTAGTATCATTAGAACAACTATAAAAAGAATAAAAAACAGGTTGGAGAAGAACTTTATTATACATTTTTGCAGTAAAGGAAGATTCAAAAGATGTATTGGCTTGTATTAATAAGGTTGAGAAAACGGACATCAATCTTGAATGCTTAATTCCGTGAAAGTGAATGTCAAAACATTTGCCTTTAGCATTTATCTGAAAGCTGATATAAAAAACTCCAGTGAATAAGCTATCACAATTTTGCTCTGTAACAACTCCACCACCATAAGGGAAATTGACTTTTAAATGTGTTGATAAAAAAAAATGCTCTTGGTCAATCTGTGCAAAAGACATTTCTGAAAGGTTAACCAATAAGAGTGTGATAAAAAAGTATTTTTTCATAAATAGATTAATTACAATTTGTCATTCTTATACCTGCTGTGCCTTTTTCAGTATATTTTTCTCCAATTGTGTTGATGCCAGCTACATCTAGCGGTGCTAAAACAGGATATAAATTTTGAATTTTCTGTTTCCAAATAGTCATTAAACTCATTACAACAGGTGCATCCAATGGCTTTTTTTCGACGAGTGTTAAACTATAAAATGCCATGCAATAAGCATCTTGCAAGGATACACTTGGAAATAATTTAGTAATAGTTGTTGCCATTTTTGTAAGATAATTTAATGCCATAGCTTGGTGCTGTGAGTTACTCCCGAAATCATAATTCTGAGTACCTAAATACGCATGAATCAACTCATGAAGATAAACCATGGCAACCCATTCCTTTGAGCATTTAATCAAAACATCTCTATTCAAAGCTATGTCATAAAATATATGACCGTTTGAAAGTGTATCAGGTGCTTCACAATAACCATAGGATGTAGGGTCATTATAACTTGCACTATCAAGGTCTTTAAATACTACCGAAAATTGGGTACTGTTGTCAAATATAGAATACAATTGCCTAAAATAATTTGCACCAAAACTCTTGTTCTGCATTTTGTTTAGCAAACTTTTTAAACAGGCATTTGAGATACTGTCATATACGTAGTTTGAACCATCGTCCTCATTAGTTATAGATGTATCTACCCCGCCCCCGATACCACCGCCACCATTACAATCCTTTTCCCTATACCATCTGCCTCCACAATCAGGGGGGTCGTAACCATCACCATAACCTCCGCCTCCACCACCTCCACCATCATTACCACCATTACCACTACCACCGCTTCCAAGGCAAACAGTTTCGCTTCCTGTAAAACACCTTGTGCCACAATTATCACATTTAGGAATACAACAGTCATAAGTGGGTGTTCCACAATAATTATAATCAAGTACGAAACAATCACTGGACATGAGACTGTCAGTTCCACCACCTTGAAAGTTTGTATTATTAAGTTTAACATTTACCTTTAATATATTAGTTTGCTGAATTTGTGGAAATAATTCTTTGGGAATATTTTTAAATTCCATAGCCCCAAACGCCTTATAGTCCATCAATAAAAAGAGCCCTAATGCTTCTTTCGCTTTATCTAAATCAAAAGTAGTTCCATGACTGACCCTATGGAAGTATGCATCATCAAATGGTTTTAGGGATGTAACAGTGTCGTTCTGTAACTCAAGTAGGATCACACCACTTAAAAATTCATTGTCTTCGCTTACGGCTATAACAACGGTAGTTTTATCTGTGCTGTCATCCGCACTTTTGTTTGCTATATTTTTGGTTTTGTTAAAAAAAACTTTATTCCAAACAGGGGTTCCAAAGTTGTCAGGAAGTCTTGAAATAAAATGGGATGTAGAATCATACCTTTTAAGTGCTGTAATAAGGTTTTTTGTTTTCCCATAAATTTGCTTTGGTGTTTCGAAAAAATTGATATACTGTTTTTGTTTAGAGCTGACTGCAGTTTCAAAATTCTTTTGACAGCCGGCAAATAAAACTAAAGTTCCTGTAAATAATAAAAGGGCG
>JAYTDC010000186.1:0-5459 GCA_043736115.1 Segetibacter sp.
ACAACGCTAACATATTTGCCATCCTTAGGTCCGTTATTGACACCACCATCAAAAATGGAAATAACGTCCTGAACGCTTTACAACTAATCGCTACTTTTGAAACTGAATAGTTACTTAAAAAATTATACCAAACTAATTTGGGATAATAGAAAATTATAAATGGTTTAATAGTAGAGTAGCTTTTTAAATTCTGATAAGTCTGATAATAAAAAAAGGAAATGTCATGTGGCATTTCCTTTTTATAAAAATTATATATTACTAACTTAAGCTGCTACACGATTATGACTTATTCTTGAATCAATCCTTTTATTTTTTTCCCATATAGCACTTTGGCTACCATTTAGAAATCTTACCAATCCTATTACTACTGCATAGTTCATGATAAAGAAATAATAAGGAATAAAAAAGGCCTTGATTTTTATATTTCTTTGTTGTAATAAAAAACCTGCTGATGCACAAACATAAAACATGATGTGGCACATAAAAATATTTTTATAGAAATGGCTATGCATAGCTAATTTCCAATTGACGGCAAACAATATAACGAGTAAAAACGGGGTTATTGTCCACCTCAAAACTCTGTGCGAAAAATATTGAAAATAAAGCAATGGAGATTTTATGCAACTCAAATATTCGCCCAGTCTGTCTATAGACTGCCAACCTCCGGCACTGATTCTAATTTTTCTTTTTAGTTCTTCGCCTACATTTTCTGATGCGGTTTCTATGGCATAAGCGTTGGGTTCATAGGCTATTTTATATCCTTTGGATGCAATTATCATAGATTGGGTAAAATCGTCAAGAATAGTATCTTCGGGCAGTTGTTCAAACAATTCTGTACGGTATGCTACCAATTCGCCGGCAGCACCTACAGCACTATTGAGCTGATAATCAAGTTTTTTTAGAATTGATTCATACTTCCAATAAATGCCTTCTCCGGCTGCACTTGCTTTATCAGCAGTTTTGGTGTATATTCTTTTTTCGCCTGAAACACAACCTACTTTTTCGTCGCTAAAATGTTTTACAATATTACTCAAGGCCTCTTTGTTGAGCAATGTATTAGCATCGGTAAAAACAACGATTGGTGTATTAATGAATTGCATTACACGGTTTTCAGCAGCAGTTTTTCCACATCTGCGTGAGATGTGAAATGTAGTAACAGAAGGATAGCGTGATAATAGTTCCATAGAACTGTCAGTAGAACCATCTGTAACAAATACCAGATTAATTTTGCTTTTGGGATACTCTAAATCAAGTGAGTTGCTTATTTTTTGCTCAATAATGGAAGCTTCATTGTAACAGGGTACTACCAATGTAATTTCAGGTTCATAATTATTGTCAAATGATTTTGACTTTTTGAAAAGTGATTTTAGTTGTACAATTACAAAAACTAAAATTCCGTATCCAAAATAAGTATAGAAGAGGATAAAGAATGATACGAAGAAAATAAGTTCCAGGGATTTCATAAAGGATATTTAGAAACAATAACGGTTTGCGAAAGTCTAAAATTGCAAAACAGCAAAAAGTGGTTAAATTTTAATCTTTTTTGTTAATAAAGGATGATTCATTTTTAAGATTATTTAATATTTACCCCAAAAGAAGGTATTGCTCTTAATTGAAATAAAGTATTGTAAATAAAGATATGGTGCCCGAAAATAGCCGGGATTGTAGTGGAAATTCTTTTTATATCCCAAGGGTAAAAAGAATTGGAACGTAAAGCCCGTACCGCTGCTGAATAACGGGAAAATAATGGTGCTCCAAATCTATTTATTCATTTCTATTTTTTGAATAGTTGCGCCATTTTTCTATTACCTGTTCCATGTCTTGCGGTAAGGGGGCCTGAAAAAACATATCCTGCTCTGTAACCGGGTGTTTGAATCCAAGTGTAAATGCATGCAGGGCCTGTCGGGGGCAAAGGTCAAAACAATTGTCAACAAACTGTTTGTATTTTGTAAAAATGGTACCTTTTAAGATTTTGTCACCCCCATAGGTGCTGTCTGCAAAAAGGGTGTGGCCTATATGCTTCATGTGTACCCTTATCTGATGGGTTCGGCCAGTCTCAAGGGTACACTCTATAAGTGTTACATAATTGAATCTTTCGAGCACACGGTAGTGAGTCGTTGCATCTTTTCCATGTTCGCCTTCGGGGTAGGCTTCAAAGAGTTTTCTAAAACGTTGGTTGCGGCCTACATGAGCAACAACTGTTCCTTCATCTTCTTCAAAATTGCCCCACACAAGTGCCATGTATTTGCGCTGTATGGTATGGTGAAAAAATTGTTTGGAAAGATGTAATGCAGCCTGAGCAGTTTTAGCAAGTATGAGTAGGCCTGTAGTGTTTTTGTCTATACGGTGTACCATGCCGTAGCGGGGAAGCGAACTGTCATCTATTTTGGGATTTTGCTGCCTTAGATAATAGGCCATACCATTAAGAAGTGTTCCGCTATAGTTGCCGCTGCCTGGGTGTACAACCATGCCCGCAGGCTTGTTTATTATGATTACGGCTTCGTCTTCGTACACTATGGGTATATCCATAGATTCGGGTATAATATCCGAACTTTCGGGATGTGTGGAAGTATAAATAATAATCTCCTGCAGCCCTTTTACTTTAAAATTGGGTTTTACTGATTGACCGTTTACTGTAATCAATCCCGCCTCAAGTGCCTGTTGTATCTTGTTGCGGGTTGCTCCTTCTATACGGTTCATCAGAAATTTATCTATGCGATAAGGTTCCTGACCTTTGTCTGTATGAATGATCTTTTGTTCAAACAATTCTTCATTGCTATCTTCTGCTTGTAAGTCTGTGCCTTTTTCCTGATTCATGGTTGCTGCAAAGGTAAACCTGTTTACGGTTAATTTCTTTCAAACAAACCCCTTAACCGCTAAACATTATACCCTAAACAATCTAATAACCACATAAGCCAACACACAAATGAGTAGAATAACAATGACTGTATATAAAATCCAATGCATTTCATTGTTTGTTTTTCTCGGTAGTTTATACTTTTTGCTTCGGAGTTGTTTTTGTAGTTGGTGTTTAAGCGTAGCAACAAGTTTTTCAGTGTTTTGAGTATTTGGCAATAGTTTAAGCCCTTCTAATGCATCGACTTCAAAATTTTCTGTTGCTATATCTTCTATCTGCTTTTTATCAATTTCAGAAGTTTTTGTGTTGAGATAATTAAACAAATCTTCCTCGCTCAATTGTCGCTCATCATTGTCTAATATGTCTCTCCAATCAGCCATTATTTTGTTTCAATTTTTTTTCTACAATCATTTTTAAATTGCGTTTACCATTTTGAATAAAGCTTTTTACCTGCAAAAGGTTAAAGCCGGTAGTAGCTGTAATATCCTGATAAGATTTTTTATGGAGGTAAAATAAAGTTACACAAGTTTTCTGCTCGTTGTTCAATTCTTGCAAACCATCTTCTATCAAGATTAATATGTTTTCTTTATGCTGCATCAAATGATTACCTGTACTCTCAATACTGTATATATTATCCGCTATTTCAACAGAAGCATGTAAATGCTTGCTTCTTAACTTCATGAGGCATTGGTTTTTTGCAACCATGTATAACCAGCTTTTAAAAAAATCAACCTTATACTTTTGTAATTCTAAAATGACTTTCAGAAAAATTTGTTGTACTTCGTCTTTAGCTTCGTCCTCGTCTTTAAGGTATTTCATACATACACCAAGTAGCAGCATAGTATAACGCTCAAGTAAGATACCCAGCCAATAGTTGTTGCCATCGCTGTAGAATTTTTGTAGCAGTTCTTTATCTTCTATATGATTCCATGCATCTTTAGCCACCTTTTAGAGCAAATGATTTATGGTTTGATGAAATTTTAAAGAAATTCCATAAAAATTGTGGAATAAAGTTCAATGGGATTACTTAAAAAAAATACAAATTAGGTATATGAGAGAAAAAAATTATTATTTGTTGATTTTGTAGTCAATTCATCTAAAGTAAATGATAGGACATTACGTATTGAATCTTTTAAATGGTTAAAATTGCTTGGTTTACAAATATAATAATTGGCCCCTTGTTCATACATTTTTTTGACTGCTTGCCTTTGGGATGAAGTGGAGAGAATAATTATTGGTATATTATTAAATTGGGGAAGAGATCGAATTTCACAAAGGCATTCTGATCCATTTTTTTTCGGCATGTTTAGGTCCAAAAAAAGGATATCAGGCAATGACTCCTTTAAATTTTGTAACCTTTCCATAAGTGAGTGCCCATCAGACTCAATTGTAAGAAGAGTATTAGCACTAACTTCTTTTAAAGCCTCTTCAAATAACATACAATCATCCGAATCATCATCGGCTAAAAGTATTTGTTTGTAAATGGGTGAAAAATTGATCATCATACCTGTAATGTACGTTTAATTTATGCTGCTGGTTTTTATTTTAAATTAAAATTTTGTATTAATGTATTAATTAAGAATTGTGTACTCATTAGTAAAATTTAAAATTTTATATTATTTTGCGATCTGTATTTTTGCTGCTTAACTACATTAAATGGTCTCTCACTCTGAAGCGTCAATATCGCAGTTTTCTATACATAAAACAGGCAATAAATTACACGAAGAACAGTTGGTATTATCAGAAATGCCCTATGCAATTAATGATGAAATGTTGAGTCAATTACTTATTCAATATTTCCTTACCCCTTTTGAGAAAGTACATGAAGCCTACAGGTTTTGGCATGCAACAGGAAATCTTGGGTTTAATGAAATTTATCATTTTGCTACATTAATGTTTGAGGATAATGAAACATTTCATAGTAATAGTGGGCAAATAGCCCGCCAATTATATGATATAACTAACCATCCTAAAATAAAATCAGGTGAGGTGTACATCTGCTACTTTAATAAATTGCAAATAGAAGGAGAATTGCTAGATGCTATAGGTATTTTTAAATCAGAATCAAAGGAACCTTTTCTAACTATAACACAGCAAGGAAAAAAATTTGAAGTTGGTTATGAACAGGAAGCTATAAATATTAAAAAACTAGACAAAGGTTGTATTATATTCAATACCGAAAAAAAAGATGGATATAAGGTAGTAGTAGTGGATCAGACTAATAAATCAGAAGCTGTGTATTGGATAGATGATTTTTTAAAACTGAAAGTTAGAAATGATAATTATAACCAAACTCAAAACATATTGAGTGTTTACAAAAGTTTTGTAACAAACCAAATGCAAGACGAATTTGAAGTTTCTAAAACAGATAAAATAGAACTGCTCAACAGGTCTATAAAATATTTTAAGGAAAATGAAAATTTTGAGTTGGAGGAATTTGGCAAGGCTGTAATAAGAAATCCCCAGGGCCTTGAATCTTTTAAGCAGTTTAAAAATAATTATGAAACATTGTTGTCCGAGATAAATAAAAGGGGTTAGGCTCATAGCCGCCCCTTTTATCATAGTTTTAAGTTACCACACCAAAAACTATGAATCAAAGTAA
>JAYTDC010000187.1:0-8857 GCA_043736115.1 Segetibacter sp.
TTATGAGTTATGAGTTATGAGTTATGAGTTATGAGTTATGAGTTATGAGTTATGAGTTATGAGTTATGAGTTATGAGTTATGAGTTATGAGTTAAAGGGTATCAAGTTATAGCAATATTTAAAGCCGGCAAATCAACTGTGTAAATTCTATATTGTTTACGATTATCCAATTAACTTTTAAATGTTTATAGGGATTGAAAATATTTTTGAATTTTGTGATTTCGGGTTGATTATTTTTTAAACCTTTAGCTTTTAATTTTACAACTTGATTTATACATCATTGGTTGCGCCAATATTTTTATTTAACTTTTTTTCATTTTTTATTAAATAAATAAAATCGTTTACCCTTACTATATAATTTTCAAGTTCTTTTCTTTGTTCTTTAATAAATGTATTATCCTCTAATTTTCCTATAACTTCATCTCTCTCTTCAATAGTATCATATGGCATGTTTCTAAACTCATTGGTATAATCTTTTGCCCTTGACTTATGTATGCCTTCTGTCATCCATGTTCTTGTGATTATTGCATTTTCTAAAATGTTAGTGAGGTATGATTTATTTAAAGAATCAAAATTAACGCTCCATGTGGTTTTTAATGCTGAAAAGGCAAGTTGTAATTTTTGAAATTTATATTGTTTTGATTGTTTTTGATAAAACTCGTGAATATCATCCCAGGAGTTAACTTTATTTTCCTTTACCTCTTTATTTAGTTGCTCAATTTCTATTTCAGGAATTAATTGCCCACCCACATTTATCCATTTTTGAAAAGGAGGGGTTTCTTTTAAATAATTTAAAATTTCATGAATAGATTGTTCTTTGTCTTTACCCCAAATATTAATTAATTGGTTACAAAAATAATAACTGATAAGTTCTTTGAATAACAGGTAGCATTTCTGTGTTTTTATTAATACAACTTTTCTTTTTGTATTTTCAAAATTATCGGCCACTATTTCCAAATTATCAATTGATTTGTCATTTGATTCAAGGAGGTGCTTTCCCTTGGCAATATATTCTTCATCATTATTTTTTGGGTTGTAAGTATCATTTAATGCGAACCATGCCTTACCGGTAAATTTTTGAAATAACACCAGCGAACTGATCATTTCAGTAATGCTATCGGGTGCCAGATAATCACATTCAAAATGTTGAAATTTAGTTTTTCTGCGATCACGGTTTTGGCATTTCCAACTATTTCTTTCTAAAGCGTACATATTGTACATAAACCAATAACCGGGCATAACTACCAACCGGTCATTTGTTACATCGTTACTTACAAGAGAAAATGGAATAGGTATTGATAATTCTGCAGGATAGTCGCCTTTTGCTAATATGGTGTAAGACGCAAATTTGCAATTATGCTTTAGGCTTACACACAAGCCCGGCCAAAAGCCTCTGCCTGCTATAATTTCACCATCGGGGCTTCTGCTATTGTGATTAGATCCTATAGTTGCCCCTGCTGCTATGTTACTTTGACCCATGACAAGTGCGGCACATAAAAAGGAGTTGTTGTGATGCTGTTCATGTGCAGGATAAATGAGTGAATTAAGTACCTCGCAACAGGATATAGTTGAGTTATTTCCCAAAAAAGAATTGATTAACCTAGCACCATATTTTAGTTGAGAATGGGAGGCCATTACAAATCGAACAGCCTTTACGCCATAGAAGGCTCTGCATCCATAATCCATAATTCCATTAACCATTTCGCAGCCCTCACCTATCTGCGATTTTCCCTCGGGACCAGAATTTATGGTAAGATTTTTAAGTTTATTGGCACCCTTTATATAGGCATCAGAGCCTATCCATACATCCTTGATAATTTTACAATTTTTGATTACGGTTCTGTCGCCAATCTTACCATAATACCCTCTCTTTTTATCAAATTGTCCTTCTGTAAAACTTTTGAATTTATTGAGCAGAGCTTCATCTCCTCTATATTTTGACCATAAATAAGCATCGCCTGCCGTCATGCCATTAAAAGGTATGACACTTCTTCCGCCGTTTTCATTGCAGAGTTCCATCCATATTCTTACATTTTCATGTTCTCCATCTTTTAATATTCCGTTGCCAAATTTTGCGTAATCAGTGGTTATGAGTTCATTTACATTGGTTATCATTACCTGATTTCCTATAATATAATGAGAGAGATAATTGACATTGTTGATCACTACATTGTCACCAAAATCTGAACTTATAATAGTTGAATTATAAAACCCCACCGGTAGTTTTAAATCACTGAATTCAAGACAAAATGATTCCAGTTTTCCTATTCTTACTAAACCATAAAATTTACAGTTTTTTACCAATTCCGGATTAAAAGCATCAGAGACAAGTAATTTATTCCAGTTTTCACAGGTATTGCTATTTCTGACCAATACTTCTATTTCATAGGCAGAAAGCTGCCGGTATGATATACCATTTGCATTTTGTATGTTTCTAAGATAATATTCATCATTCCCTTCTTTCAAATATTGTTTTGTAATAAAATCATAACCAAGAGAATCTATTTTTACAGTTTTTATTTCATTTGTTGGTGTAGCCATGTATAATAAATATTATAAATTTAATGCATAAATAAAAAGGCCGTACAATTTAAGCATATTGTACGGCCATTTGTTATTTATTTTTATTTTTTACTCTACAGTAACTGATTTTGCCAGATTGCGAGGTTTATCTACATCCTGACCTTTGGCTACTCCAATATAGTAGCTTAACAGTTGCAATGGTATTACGCTAAGTAGGGGCGCCAATGCCTCATCAGCATCAGGTACATACATTACATCATTTGACATTTCGGGTATTACATTGTCGCCGATAGTTGCTACTGCTACTACCATACCTTTCCGGGCTTTTATCTCCTGTACATTGCTCACTATTTTTTCATAATACTTATCTTTAGTGGCAACAAAAACTACAGGTAAGTTTTCATCAACCAATGCAATAGGACCATGCTTCATTTCAGCAGCAGGATATCCTTCAGCGTGTATGTATGATATTTCTTTTAGCTTCAATGCTCCCTCTAATGCTACCGGAAAGTTGTATCCCCGACCAAGATATAAGAAGTCAGTTGCATCTTTATATTTTTCTGCTATAGCTTTTATATTAGTGGTATCCTGTAGTATCTCTGAAATTTTTTCAGGTATGCTCCAAAGTTCAGCTAATAAGTGCAGGTAAGTTTTTTCGTCTAAAGTACCTTTTGCATATCCTATTTTAAAAGCCATCATAGCCAATACAGCAAGTTGTCCTGTAAATGCTTTTGTACTTGCAACACCTATTTCAGGACCTGCATGTGTGTAGGCTCCCGCATGGCTTATACGGGCAATACTGCTACCAACAACATTAACTACACCAAAAATAAATGCGCCTTTTTCTTTGGCATTTTCAAGTGCTACCAAAGTATCTGCAGTTTCACCACTTTGAGAAATTGCTATGATTACATCACCTTTATTAATTACCGGATTTCTGTATCTAAACTCACTTGCATACTCAACTTCTACAGGTATGCGACATAGTTCTTCAAACATATACTCAGCAATCATACCGGCATGCCAACTTGTACCACAGGCTACTATAACTATTCGGTTTGCTTTGGTTAACGCCTCCAGGTTAGTATCTACACCACTCATGGTTATGGTACCTGCAACATTATTGAGTCTGCCTCTAAGGCAATCGAAAATAGTTTGCGGCTGATCAAAAATTTCCTTCAGCATAAAATGATCATAACCACCTTTTTCAATAGCAGCAAGTTCCATATCTAATTTAGTTATGAAAGGTGTTTGCTTTTCATTACCCAGATTTTTAAGTATTAGTTCATCAGGTTTAATGATTGCTATTTCATAATCATTTACATACACTACTTCTTTGGTGTATTCAATTATGGGAGATGCATCTGATGCAAGAAAATGCTCGCCTTTACCAATTCCAATAACCAATGGACTGCCCTTTCGGGCCGCTATGATGGTTTCAGGACTATCCTTATCAACCAATAAAATGCAATAGGCCCCAACCACTCTTTTTAATGCTATCCTCAATGCTTCTTCTAGCGGACAGTTATTATTTTGCTTAATGTCTTCTATAAAATTTAGCAGTACTTCTGTATCTGTATCACTGTGAAAATGATAGCCTTTATTAACCAATTCTTGTTTTATAGAGGCATAATTTTCAATAATACCATTGTGAATCATTGCAATATTTCCACTGGCACTTTGATGGGGATGTGCATTGCGATCACTGGGTTCTCCATGGGTAGCCCACCGGGTATGGCCTATGCCTAAATGGGAGTGCATATCTTTTCCAATAACAAATTCTTCCAGCTCACTTACCTTACCTTGTTTTTTATAAACTTTTAGTCCACCGTTTATTAGCGCTACACCTGCGCTATCGTAACCCCTGTATTCCAACCTTTTAAGGCCTTTCAATACTACAGGATATGCTTCTCGGGGACCGGTATAACCAACTATTCCACACATGCAATTTTTGATTTTAGGGCTGCAATATCCTTATTTTTAACGAATTAAAACTCATTTTACCACTTCATAAAACCTAGTCTGACATAGTATGATAGTTTTTAGGCAGAATTATATTTTATAAATAAAATAGTTCAGTTAGTACCACATTTATATTTAGATTAATGAAAAATTTGAAAACTTATAGCGTGACCATGCAAAACCAATGGACATATAAAATGCATCCACCTTCGGGTAAGAGAATTTTAAAAACTCAGGGATAACGCAAATAACATCATAAAATAAAATAAAGAATACGTATTAACTATAAGTCATAAATAAAGAAACCATAACAGAAATTCTACTTATTTTAATGTTAGCGACCTTTTTTGGAATCGAAAAGTCAGACAATATCTGATGAGGGAAGAAAAATAAAGACATAGAATCAAATAAAAATTGAAATTATTTACATTTCCAATTAGCATTTCAAAATGTGTAATTAAACAGATTTATTTTACGACTACTCTTAATCGAAAAAATTAAAGCTGCTAAGAGTAATGCAGGCTATTAAATGGCATTGTGAGTAGTATTGTACCCAATACGAATAGAAAGAGTTGCTATACATATAGATTAACAATTTTAAAGATGAAATAGTTGAAAATAATTAGCAGGAGGTATTGGAGATACATTTAGCTTAATCAAAAGGGTATTTTTAAAAATAATTAAATGAATTACTTACCATTTATAAATATTTTACAAGTTTATTTTTCTAAAATGAATTATTTTTGAATTATTACCATTGATCTTTTGTATTCGTTTTCAATTTTTAACTGCTATACTAAAACTAAACTAACTGGCATGAAATTGTTGCGAAGCAATAAAACTACTTCTATGATGAAATTTGTTTTTTTATTTTTTGTAACGGTAATTTTCTCCCAATGTAAAACTTTCTACAAATCAGGTGGTAAGAGCAAATCTGCAGAAAAACGAGTAAACTGGTATAATGACGGATCGTGGAACGATAAAGGATCAGATACTATTGTACCAAAAGGTATTCAATACATTCCATTGTTTGGCAAACGTGAATCAGGTGTCAATAGAGACATTGAGGGTTCCTGGGAGCTGGAATCAATAGATGGTTATGTAATTAAGGGAGATGTACTTAAAAAGCTCGATTCACTTGAACAGACAAAATTGAAAAGGGTAACAAAAGACGGAGCCAATTTTGTTTACAGTAAGGACCCAAAAATTACTCCTCCACAAGGTTCAAGATATCATATACCTGAGAAGCCTAGTATTAGTTTTTTTGGCGCTAATGAAACTTTTTCAGGGTTTACGGGATGTAACCGTTATTCGGGAAGGTATATAATGCCCGATTCCAATACTATTTCACTTAAAACCGCTGCTGCATCTACCCGTATGGTTTGTTTGGGTGATTATGATGAAGAGGCATATCTTGATAATCTGCACAGGGTTAGCAATTTTAGAGGTTCTGACGATAAGCTTGAGTTATTGGAAGGCGAAAGAGTAATATTGACTTTTACCCGTAAAGAATAATATTTACTAATATAGTCAAGCCATTTAATTTTTAATTTAATACCCCATGGCAACTTTTGACATGTTGAATGTGGCTATAGGTATGATTTTCATATACCTGCTCCTTAGCCTTATTGCAACATCAATCAACGAGATATTTGAAGCATTTTTAAAAAACAGGGCGTCAGATTTAAAAAGAGGTTTACAGGAGTTAATAGCCCCTGCAAAGGGGAAAGATGATAAATTGCTCAAAAGTTTTTACGAACATCCACTAATCTGCAGTTTGTATAAAGGCAATTTTGAAAAGAATAAAAATCTACCCTCGTATATACCTTCCTCCAGTTTTTCTAAGGTTATGATCAATCTGCTGATAACTTCACATAAATCAGATGTAAAAGAAAAATCTACTGTGGAAGAAGTGATTAACATGCCCATTTTGAAAGAGGCTGCAGAAAAATGGCCTTACGCCCATAGTCGAAAAGCTATTTTAACCTTGCTACAAGATGCCGATAATGATTTGAATAAATTCAAATTTAGCCTTGAGGAATACTTCAATAACTCTATGGATAGAGTAACAGGTTGGTATAAAAAACGTGTTCAATTTCTTTTATTATTTATAGGGTTTTGTCTTGCTTTTGTTTTTAATGCAGATTCTATTGCATTGTTTAAAAGTCTGGTAAAAGATGCACCATTAAGAAACTCATTAGTAGCTGCTTCGCAGGAATTTGCCCGCAATGCCGATTCAATACAATCAGGCACTGCCACCGAAAGATTTAATGAAAACCTTGCAAGAGTTAATAATCTAAGATTACCACTTGGTTGGGATTGGCGGGTAAAGAACAACGATATTTCTGCCAGCAATTATTCACTTGCCATACCTACTGACGAAGGCAAAGGTTTGTTTTGGAATTGGGTAGCCAAAATTTGGGGGTTGTTACTTACCGGTGTAGCCATATCATTAGGTTCGGGTTTTTGGTTTGATATGCTTAATAAAGTAACCATAATAAGATCTAGCTTAAAACCCGGCGAGAAAAAAAATAAAGAGGAAAATAAAAAATAATACAACCTTAATTTTGAGTCTCAAATATAACATGGGCTAACCACAAAAAAAGGGTTAAACTGTTAAGAAGTACTTACACCAATATTTTCAAATTGCTATTAATCATCATCTTCAGGAACTGTAAGTAATACTTTATCTATTCTGTTGCCATCCATATCTATAATTTCAAACTTAAAACCCTCCCATTTAAAAGTATCGCCTGTTGCAGGTATGTTTTTCATATGGTGAAGTATGAAACCTGCAAGGGTATTAAAATCGGGTTCATCGTTATCAACGTAATCTGTTTTTTCAAACCGTGCAAGAAAGTCATAGAAGGGTAGTTGCGCATCTACCAGGAAGGTACCGTCTTCTCTTTCTACTATTTCATAGTCATCTTCATCTGCAGGACCTATATCGCCAACTATTGCCTCAAGAATGTCATTAAGTGTCATCATACCTTCAAGGCTTCCGTACTCATCTACTATAAAACAGCAATTGGATTGAAGCTCTTTGAATTTTTCCAATACCTGATAAACGGTATTGTTTTCTGGTACATATAACCCCGGCCTCATCAATGTTTTTAGCATAGTTTCATCATCAGCCAACAATATATCTTTGATAGAAACAATTCCTTTAATATTATCTATTTTTCCTTCGCACAATGGGTAATTAGTATGTACTACCTCACTCATTTGTTGTTTAATATCAGCAACTTTACTATTTACATCCATCCAAACTATATCACTTCGGTGGGTCATTAGCGACATTATATTTCTATCTCCAAGATGAAAAATCCGTTCAATTATTTCCTGCTCTTTTTCTTCTATAGCACCTGTTTCTGTTCCTTCGTTTATAATTGCCTTAATCTCCTCTTCCGTTACGGTAGAATCGTTTGGCTTTACATTAAAAATGCCAGTCAACAAATTGGTGCTTTTGCTCAATAACCAGGTAAATGGAAGAATCACAACTGATAACAATTTCATAGGCTGAGATACCATTTTTGCAATTTTTTCAGGTTTAGCAAGCCCCAATCTTTTTGCAAACAACTCACTTATCAGCGATAGGAATGTAATTAAAAATACAATGATTACCGTAGCAATTGTACCACTGTGAGAAGCCAATGAAGGAAATTTAGAAATAAAGCCCAATACAGCTTCTTTAGGTTGTCCTTCGGAGAAAATACCCGTCAAAATAGACATCAATGTTATGCCAATCTGAACTGTAGAAAGGAATTTATCGGGGTGGGAGGCCAGGTCAAGAGCTTCTTTAGCCCTTATGTCGCCTTTGTTGGCCTGTATCTCCAGTTTGGTTTTACGGGCAGAAACAAGTGCAATCTCCGCCATTGCAAAAAGCCCGTTCAAAATTATTAAACCCAGGATTATAAATATTTCCGTCATCATTAATTATTGCTGCAAAAATATGGAAATCAAAATTGTTATGCCAAGTAGATAAAATAACCACCTTTTTATATGAAAATTTAAGAAAAGCAGTTGTAAATATTCCAAGCCAAACCTTAAAATAAAATCCACCTGCTCCACGTAGATTACTAAAGACCTTTGGAAGCTCTCCGTATGTCTGTGACTATGGAGGCAAATGAAAATCCAGACTCCCGAAGGGGCCAGACAAGTTGTGTCTGGTCTTTGAAAAACCGAAGTTGAAAATTATGTATCCTATTCTTATCTTAGCTCAAATGTTTTAAGAGATGAAAGACGACGGCTACAAAATCAAAGAGCTATTGCCAATTGAACATTTGACTGCAGCTTACGTGCAAAGGCCAAACTAAGTTTTGTCATGAGCATTAGTGCAGTATTTTAAGCATTTGAGCCTTGAATACCAGAC
>JAYTDC010000188.1:0-1866 GCA_043736115.1 Segetibacter sp.
ATTTGTAACTTAATTTGTATCGTGCAAATGTGAGTTGCTTTCTTAATGAATCCCTTACATAATTTTTTGAAAAAGTTATATTATTCACAGTAGCCTTCCTCATAAACTTATAAATGTTCCATTGCTTTCGCATTATACGTTTGGTTCAAATCGAGTAGGTTGACTACTAAATATTTTTGTTTTGAATGGTTTGAGTAAGTAAAAACGAAGGGAATGCGCGGGCCAAGCGTTGAAGCAGGACTGTTCGTTAACCTAGCGGCAGTCAGGAACTTTCATAAAAATAAAATTATTGTAACTACTCAGGTCAAAGGTAAAAACATATAGGTTATTAACATAAATTAAGCATTATATACAGGGCAAAGATTGAATATTTTCCAAAACAGGGTTTAGATGAAGATTGTGTTTATAACAATCTTCAAATTGTTATTTATATAATGAGAAAACATAGCTGATTGACAAAAATAGCTAAGACATTTGTGGAAATAATTCTTCCCTGTTTTGTCAACACCATCAATCGAAAAGTTACATAAAATCATCATTCAACTTCTGAATGAGGTGGCTCTTTTAAAACAGGAAGTGGCGGAATTGAAAAGAGAGAATGAGGAGCTGCGAAAAGGAAAAAACAGTAACAATTCACATCTGCCGCCAAGTAAAGATCTTTTTGTCCCTAAGCGCAACCAAAGTTTACGAAAGCAAAGCGGAAAGAAATCAGGAGGGCAGGAAGGTCATGAAGGGAGTACGCTAAAAATGAGCGCAAATCCAGATCATACCATTTTACATCGACCAAAGGAATGTGAAAAATGTGGACTGGATTTATCCTCCTTACAAGAGGAGTTAACAGAACGGAGACAAGTAGTAGATATTCCACCGATAACACCAATTTACACGGAACATCAGATTGTAAATAAAACATGTACCTGTGGACATGTCAACTGTGGTAAATTTCCCAAGGGTGTTAATTCCACCATTCAGTATGGTACAAATGTAGAAGCTTGGATAGCCTATATGTTTGCACGCCAATACCTGCCATTCCAGCGCACTAAAGAATTATTGTCTCACTTTACTGGATTGAAAATATCAGAAGGGACGATCAATAACATCTTGCAACGATTTACATCTAAAGCATTACCCTCATATCAAGAAATAAAGACGCAAATTGAAGGAGCAGAATATCTTGGAACAGATGAGACGGGAGCAAAAGTAAATGGCAATAAATATTGGTTTTGGACATGGCAAAATAAGCGATTAACATTTATTACACAATCGGAATCAAGAGGGTATAAAACTATTCAGCGAACCTTTGAAAATGGATTTCCAAATGCTATTTTGCAACATGACAGATGGGCCGCTCACTTTCAATGTGAGGCAAAAAACCATCAGATATGCATTGCTCATTTGCAACGAGAATTAAATTATTTGAAAGAACTATACAATCACAAATGGGTGCGCTCCTTTAAAACACTCATCAAAAAAGCACTCGAATTAAAAGCAAAACTTAGTTTTAAAAACAGCTATCAGAAAAGTAAAGTACGAGATAAACTCGAACAACTGCTCGATCAATTACTCAAACAAAAGCTGCCTGATAAATTGAAACAAGCAAAAACACTACAAAAAAAACTTCTGAAAATACGTGACCACCTTTTAGTGTTTTTATATCACGATCAAGTACCAGCAGATAATAATGGCAGTGAACAAGCTATCAGAAACATAAAAGTCAAACAGAAAATATCAGGACAATTTAAATCTATTGCTGGGGCTGAAGCATTTGCTATTATCAGATCCATTATCGACACTGCCATAAAACAAGATGTGAACGTTTTTTATGTCTTAGGAAAAATTG
Source organism: Segetibacter sp. (assembly GCA_043736115.1). Taxonomy (GTDB): domain Bacteria; phylum Bacteroidota; class Bacteroidia; order Chitinophagales; family Chitinophagaceae; genus Segetibacter. The sequence goes on from JAYTDC010000188.1 coordinate 1,841, forward strand.
CTACCTTCGAGGCTGAGTAGTTACAA
>JAYTDC010000189.1:0-36131 GCA_043736115.1 Segetibacter sp.
GAATTTTTCAATAACAATTTTTCGTTTGTCGTCTGTTGGGTTTCCATTTTTATCATAACCCTGCAAAAAATAATTCATTCTTCGCAAAGCTCTACCTGCCACCTGCTCGCAAAGCAATTGCGAACCAAAGGCACGTAAACCCATAATATGCGTAACGGTGTTTGCATCCCAACCTTCTGTAAGCATGGACACAGACACCACGCAGCGAATGTGTGAGCCTAACTTTCCCTGCTGTCCAACAGTGTTTACAACTTCACGCAAAATCTCGGCATCCGAAATTTTATCGGTGCTTCCTTGCCCATACATTCGGGCATAGTCTTTTTTAAATTCTTCTATTTCCGATGCAAATATTTTTTTGAAATCATCATTAATTTGTTCACCATTCTCCAAAGCATCGCTGTCTATTAGCAATGTTGGCGGTCGTTTCAAAGGTTTGTTGGTAGCAGGGTCGTAATTGCTAAACATATCTTTTGCTCCTGCTACGGTCACCGTTTTGCCTTCTGCATCTTCGTATTCGTACCCTGCAATGTATTTGTACACTTCCTTAGAAACGCCTGTGTTGTTGCAAACAGCAATAAAAACTGGCGGTGCAGAAAAGATATTCGCCTTTTCTTCTTTGTGTTTTCTTATTCCGTTGTAATACTCAACATAGTGATTGTAAAATTGGTCTAATGCCCCTTTTACCAATGAAGGAAGTCGGGGTGGTAATTCTATAAACTTACTGCCTTCGGCTGCGGCATCTTTCTTTTGTGTTCGCTGTCCTTTTTTGGGTAATTCATCTTTAACGTGGTCGTACAAATTACGCAACACAGGCATTGTCAATTCTTGTGTATTGTCGCTTTCGGGCAAGAATGGAATTTTTACCAATCCGCTTTCAATGGCTTCAATTAAACCAAAGTCGGAAACTACCCAAGGAAACAAACTGTAAGGTGTGTAACCTGAACCTGTTAAATAATATGGCGTTGCCGAAAGGTCGTAAACTGATTGAAGTTTGAATTTTTTTGCAATTTCTCGAAGTCCACTAAACCAAACAGCAGCTCTTGCGTTTTCGTCAGCTTCTTCGTTGTCCGTTGTTTTGCTTTTCGATTTTGGCAAATAACAGTGATGGGCTTCATCATTCAGAATTAATACTCTGCTTCCTGCTTTGAATTTTCCAAGTGTTCGTTTCACCACTTGCGAAAAATCTTCCTTGTTACCTGTATCAATTTTCTTGCCTTGTAAATCTACTTTACCATCAAACGGACTGCGTTTGTTGCCTTGCAGAATTTTAGGTTCAAAAGTGTGGTAGTTGGTAATGACAAGTCTTGCATTCAGATTTTCCAACCGATGTTCCATATTAGCAGGAATTAGCCCACGAACACAGTAATAATCTTCAATGTCTTTTGGATTTTTGTTTTTCGTATCAACAAACAAAACGCCTAACCTGCTTTTGATGGTTACGCCTGGTGCGACGATTAAAAAATAATCTGCAAAGCGGATATCGTTTCTATATTCTTGTCTGTTGAAGTAGTGATAACAAATTAAACAAGCCATTACAACAGTCTTGCCCGAACCTGTTGCCATCTTAAAAGCAATTCGTGGTAATTGGTCGGATGGGTAGTCACTAACTGTATGCTGACCGTTGCGAAGCAAGTTTAAAATGTGCTGTCCAGCGTTTGATTTCTCGGCAACTTCATTTATCCAAATAGCGGTTTCAACCGCTTCTTGTTGAGCAAAGAAAAGTTTCTTAGTTACAAGTCTTTCGGGATTATTAAACCAAAAAGTCAAAAGTTCCTTGGTAACTCTTGTTGTGTTTGGATAATTGGCTGTTCGCCAAAGTCCGATTTCTTTTCGGCAAAGGTTGATGATGTGGGTAATGTAGTCGCCGGCATCATCGTTCCATTCAAAAATCTCCTTTTGGCCTGATTGCCTTGTTGGAATAACAGCAGAATCCGCTTTGAATATTCTTCTCCCTTTACAAATTCTTGTATAATCCAAACTTCCTTCGCTGTCTGTGTCATAGTGCAGTAGCGGTTCAAAGTAAGGACTATTTAATATTGGGTTGTCTGTACTCATCAGTTATTTAGTGAGGTTGTTTTTTACCAAATCCATTTCGCCAACAAATTAACTAAATTCTCTATCCACCCAAAATATAATACACGAAGTCTTTTTATAATTAATGGAGGGTATTCATAAAAGAAACAACCGACTCAATACCGCACTTCAAACCCCTGTTTGGGGTAGTCGAGTTTTTCGGTTTGTTCTTTGCCGTTGGCATTTATGTGCAGCATGTTAATCTGTTCTGTTTTGTAGTCGTGGAGTATGCTGTTGGTGATGATTATCTTTTTTGGGGTACTTATAGATGTGGCTTCAAAATAAGTCCATGTGCTTTCCTCCTCTTTTTGGTAGCCTTTGTAAAGTAGTGTGGCGGTCTTGCCATTCACCTGTATGCTTAGGTGTTGTAGTATGTACTGCTGCACCAAAGTGTTCATGGCGGGTTTGTTATCAGATAGAGACAGGTCTACCTTACAGTTGCAGTTTTTGCGAAGCGTTTTTTCAAAATCATCTGTGAAGATGCGCACACTCACCTGTAGAGTTCTTGAGTTGGGTTTGTACATTAACTCCGTCATGCTGATGTAGAACGGGTGTAACCAAATGGAAACATATAAAAATATACCGTTAATCGATGCAATCATCAGCTTTTCTTTTTACAAATGTAATGGTGTTTCAATCCTCTTTTTTCAGAGATTTATTTCTAAACTTCAAGTATTTATTTCAGATTCTTGTTTAATCTCAATATGTAAAGCCTTGTTTTGTGGATAAACAAAATGAAATGTATTTAACATGCAATATCTTTTAGCTACCTGCGTTTACCAAAATAGCTGTATAACATTTCTGATAGTAAACAGTTGTTATTCAAAAAGGTATTTTATAATTAAATTAATTCAACATTTTATGAAACCACGTAAATTCAAAAAGATTTTTATTGTAGATGATGATCCGTTTTGGACGGGTATGCTTTATGAAATGCTAACAGGGCTTGGACATCATAATGTAGTTACTCTTACCAGCGGGCATGATTTAATAAACAATATGTACCAAAACCCATGTCTCATTTTTCTTGATTACCAAATGGAAAATATGGATGGATTGGAAGTGTTGAAAAAAGTTAAAGAAAATAATTCGGACCTTGGTGTTATATTCTGCACCTCTGTAGAAGATCTTAATGTAGCTGTAGACGCTATGGAATATGGTTCATTTGATTATTTGCTTAAGAAAAATGCTACCCGCAAAGGTTTGGCAACATTATTAGAAAGTTATAGTTATAGTGTTTAAATTTTTTAAAAATTCAATAGTCAAATAGTTTTATCTAATGCCCTTTACTTTAGCGCACCCCGCTATTTTGATTCCATTATTCAGAAAAAAACTAACCTTGTCTGTTACAGGAATGGTTATAGGCAGTATGGTGCCTGATTTTGAATTTTTCTTTAGATTAAGAGTAACTGAAAATATTGGTCACCATGGTATGGGTATATTATTATTAGATATTCCACTAGCACTTTTGCTATGTTTTCTATTTCATAATATTTTCAGAAACCCCTTTATTAATCACCTTCCCGCAGCATATATAACAAGAACGGCTCAGTACAAAAGTTTTAATTGGAATGTATATTTTAGAAAGCACAGTTTTATAGTTTTTGTTTCTATTTTAATTGGGGTGCTTTCACACTTTTTGTTAGATGGGTTTACTCACTTTGATGGTTTTGTTGTTACAGCATTTCCTGTACTTAGCAAAAAAATACCAATTATATCGTTTCACATACCCCTATACGGACTGTTGCAGGCATTGTTTAGTCTTATTGGTATGGTCCTGTTGTATTGGAAAATTGTATTGCTTCCACAAGGCAGCGAAAGACCGTTGAATTTTTCAAAAAAACTGGTATTTTGGTCATTTCTTACCATTGCAAGTTTTAGCATATTAATTTTACGAATGCTGCTTATGCCTATGTATGATACCTTTTGGGACATTATAATAGCCATCATAGGCAGTTTTATCTATGCATCATTAATAATAAGCCTTGTTTATAAGCAACTTGATAAAATGGTTATGCAGGACTGATAGCAGTTTCTATAAATTTGTGAAGGCCGGTAGTATTTACCCACTTTTCTATTTCAGATCCTCTTTTAAAAGCAAAAATTAGTTTTTTTGATGCGTTTTGAAGGGTATAAAACGAGTGTATTACTTCGTTTATTCCTGAAAGATCGGTTTCAGTTACGCCTTTAGCATCTAAATAAATTACCTCATAATCAGTTTTTATAGAATTACTCACTTCTTCACGTAATGAATTGGTATCATTACCCGTTAGAGTATCAGAAATACTAATAACAAGACAATCATTATGATGACCTGCAATTCTAATAGAACTGGTAGTTATTTTCATTGTTCAAAAGTTTTAGGAAAATTAATAAAAACTATGACACGAATAAAAATATTATTTATAATCATCCTCATTTTCAGTGCTGATGGTTTAATGGCGCAGCATGTAGGTGAGGTAACCCAATTGCCGGGTGATGTAAAAGAAATGCATGTACAGGAAGCCTTGCAAGGCAGAAAGTCAGAAAATTATGCAAATGCAATTGCTCATTTAGATACCATATTGGCACACAATCCTTTAGATGCTGGCATTTTGTTGTTTAAAGGTGACTTACAGTTGCAGAGTAAGCTATATAAAGATGCTGTGGAAACCTATAAGAAAATATTACCGTTAAAATTTGAAACTACCATTACCCAAATAAATCTTTCCTATGCTTTATTTATGAACCACCAACCTGCAAATGCACTAAAATATGCAGGTGAGGCCTGGAAGCAGAATAAGACAAATACCAACGCTGTAGTTAACTATTTTAACGCCATGTTGTGGAATCTGAAAACTAACAAAGCTGCCGGGTTTTTAAAAGAACAAACTACCCTTTTAAAACCTGATCAGGTGCTTGTGCTTAAGGCGCGGTTATATACCACCGGTGGTGATTATACTAAAGGTTTAAAGTATTATGACAGTCTTTACAGAACATTTCCTGACAAGAACTACTCGCAGGAATATGCAGAAGTTCTTTTAGGTAAAAAAGAAATGAAACAATCGCAGGAGACCATGAAGGCTTCCGAAAAATTGTTTACAACCAATGAATACAAGGCATTTTCAGAAAAGTTAAAAGCTTCTAAAATGCAAAATGCAGGTACTGAATTTGTTTATTTTAAGGATGTTGCCAAAAATGTTAGAATAGAAAATATTATTTGGTGGCAGCAAAGAGATGGACGAAAATATCGCTTTAGGTTGAGTGCAGGTACATCTGCCATTACATCAATTATAGATGAAAAGACTACTGCCCGTTTTGCTCATGTTACTATAACCGAGCGTTGGAGCAAAGCATGGAGTGGACAGACTGATGTCCATCTTCAAAATATTAATCCAAGTACAGGAGAATCATTTATGGGGCTTACCGGTAAGCAAACTATACAATATCAACCCAACGACAGAAGAATGATTGGCTTGGTGTATAGTACTGACATATTAAATTTTACAGCATCGTTGTTGGGTAAAAACATAAGAAGCAATAGCCTGGGATATGTTACTCACTTATTAATAACCGGCAAAACCGGGTTTTACTCGCAGGGAAGTGTAGGATTGCTGAATGATAAAAACCAACAGTATCAGTTTTTTGGTTCGCTATATCAACTCTTTAGAACAGATCCTACATTCAAAGCGGGGTTAAATTTTTCTGTATTACACTACAGCGATAGCAGTATAAAAACATATTTTTCTCCAAACAAATATGTGAGTTCTGAAGTATTTGCAGATTACAGTACTGCCTTACCAAACTTATCTAAATTTTATCTGCAGTTGCAGGCTGCAACAGGTCTTCAAAAGATTGAACAACAAAGCTGGGAAACTGCATTTCGTTTTCAGGCCGAAATTGGCATGAGGCTAAAACATCTTGAAACTGGATTAAAATATCAGACAAGTAACGTTGCATCTGCAGCAGGCACAGGCTACAAGTTTAATTGGTTTACCTTAAGGGTTATGTGGAAATGGTAAATGTTAGATCACTAGAATTATGAAAAAAAGGTCACTATTAATGGTTAAGAATTCACTTTTCATCTGACACGATCACTTATATATTTACCTGTATTAACTACTACAAAGGATCATTAATATATAAATGAAAATACCATACTCTAATTCTCATTATTCATTTCCATGGTTCATTACCCCTATCTTCATCAGAATCCTGCTTAAAAACAAGAACAATTAGCGGTCTGCCATTTCTACTTCCAGAATAATATGCCTTAAAATTTATCACTGCACCGGCGGAATCTGAATAAAAGAAAAAGGCTACCTTATTAAGATAGCCTGAAGGTATAAATTTATAAGAAGATTTTGTAGTTATTACGTTGAGCAGTTACACTGAAAATTTCTCTTTAGTCTTTACTTTAAATGTGAAGTATTTCTGCAAAAAATAATTTAAAATAAGCATAATAAAAGTTGAAATTAAATATGCAATTGTTGGTTCTAAAAACAGAAATATTATAAGTGCTTTTGTAATCAGGTAGTCACTAAACTGACCTTGCAAAGAAACAAGAAAATACTTTCCAAATTGTTTTATCTTTTCAGCTTTATCATTAGATGCATCTGTAAACGCAAAATTTTTGCTTAGCCAAAAACCACTTATTACTGATAACAAAAAGCTGATTATAGTTGCTATTTCTACTGCTAAGTATTTACAATCAACGCCCAACACAAAAAGTCCGGGAGATGTGGAAATGAGTAAGTAAAACAGCGTAAACATACCAATGTTGAATAGTGTATTGGCTGCTCCTACAGAAAGATATGCATATACCTGAAAGGGCATAATATTTTTAAACATAGGGAAAAATAACTCTAAGAAATTACTGATTATTTTTTTAATCATTAGTGCAAGAATTAAATTTTTCCATTTTTAAAATCTATTAATTTCTGTGCATGAGAAAGGTACCATTGCGCTAATTCATTCATGGGTAAACCTTTTGCTGCAGCATAATTCTGATCTTCAATTTTTCTTCTCTCATCAGGACATTCTATTAAATGTGCAACTGCATTTGCCATACTTTGTGCATTATCTGTTTCAAAGTAAGCACCACCATAACCTTCTTCTTCCACTACCCTTTCCAGGTCATCTATTTTAGGTAAAATACAGGCTCTTGCATAACTGCCTGCCTGATGTAGTATTCCTGAACTGCCTGTTGTAGTGGTATAGGGAAAAATAACAAAGGCACTTTCGTGAAAAATATCTGCAACCTTTTCTTCTGGAATATAACCTGTAAAAAACATGTTTTTCATGTCGCTGTACTTTTCTTTTACACCCTCTAAATACCCTTTTACATTGGGGTTATCTGTACCAGCTATTGTTGCAATAAATTCAAGTTCGGGATAATTTTTTTCAAGAATTTTAGTAGCATCCAGCAGTACTTCTACTTTTTTATAAGTACCAAATTTTCCAAAAGCCATTAAATTATATTTCTTCAATGGTTCTTCTAAGTATTTGCGTTCTGGCAACTCAAAATTTCCGTGAGGTAATAATATTACATTGTTGGTTTTATATTTTTCAGAAAGAATGTCAACATATTGCGAAATGGTAACACCCACAAGATCAGCTTTGAGTATGAATTTTGTCAATTGTTTGCCAATCCATAAAAAGAGATTTTCCTTCCATTTGCTCCCCGCCATTCCTATGGTATCAAGCTTTACTGTTTCTGTTATGTTATGTAGTATAATTATGGATGGAATACCTAAAAGTTTGCAGGTCCATGGGGTAAGTAAACCCAAAGCAGCAGGTATTTTACCTTCACCAAATGTCATGAACTGTAAATTCATGATGACAACATCAGGTTTTAGTTTTTTTAAAGTTTTTCTAATTTTCAAAAAGCTAAACCAACTGTTAAACTTCCAGCAAGGTATAAGGTTTATACCTTCCATTTCATACTTTTTATATTGTGTATTATCTGCTAAATGGTTGGTCAGTACATAAATTTTCTCCACATCGGGTTTGCCAACAAAACTTCTTATAAGATGGTATCCGTACTCGTTTAAAGTTACCTGACTTGGCGGATACGGAGAAACAAATGCAATTTTCATGAATTGTTATTTTAAAACTTTGATTCGTTCAAAATTCGTAAGGCATCAATGCGCCAATGGTCGCCCTGATACAACAGTACCACTGCTATATTGGCTTTGGTGTTATAAACTGTACTGTCAGTGTAAGTATAATTAAAAACAACATTACTATCAATGGCTGTACATATTAATCCATCGTTTGCCCAATTTTGTATATGTAACGAATGTTTTAGGTCATTTCTTATAATTGGTGTCTCAATTTTTCCATTATAATGAGTGCACAATTGTTTAAACCAACCTTCGGTATAGTATTCTTTCCCGGCTTCTACATCATTTGTAGCATACAGGTTATTAAGATGTGCCCATATATTGGTATAATTACTTTTTAAATTTTCTACTTCTGAATCTACCGGTTTATACAGCGAATGAATTTTAATTTCAACATCAGATTTATGTGCTTCAGCCAAAGTATCTGTTTTAAGAAAAATAGGTTTCTCTGAATTTATTTGCATAGTGCGGCTTAGTAAGTAAAACAGTGTTACCATTAAAACAAAAAGAAAAATAAATATTATTCTAAACATGCTAGGGTTTAAGGTTTATCTTGTTTGAATAAGTATCATTGATTATTGCCTGTATGGTTATGGCAATGTTTTTATCAGAAGGTAGTGTCAGAGTTGCAGATCCATTTAATAAAGATACTTCCCGTCTATACGTCATGCTGTCTACAGTATAGATAAAATTGACCTTAGTGCCATCTGCAACAGTATTATGGTATTTATCTATTAATGGACCCGCTGTGGCTGAATATGCTAATTCATTTTTTTTATAAATAACTTTTAAAGGAATGTTTACTACTGACCCGGGCAAAATATAAAAGGCACTTAATGATTCTTTTTTGATTGCCCTTATGGTGGCTGCTTTAGGAGAGAGTGATATTTTTTCTTCAAAAAAATATTGTTTTTTTTGGGGTATATGTACCAGATTTCTGCACTCATCAATTGTATGAATCATTCGTTGTTGTATCAGGCTGCTATCTGGATTTACAGTTTTAGGCAACCGATAATCTTTGTAGGTAAAGGATAAAGTATCTACATTTTTAAGATATACCGGATAATAAAAATGTTCGTTTTCTATAGAAAGACAAATTTGTGCAGGTCCCTCTATAATGCCGCATGGCCGCTCCGGTTTGGTTGTAAACCCTGTATCATTATACAGGACAGAAAGTTTTATGGGTTGCACAAAACTAATAAGTATTGCATTCCATGTTTTATCAAAAGACTTAAAGTTAACTCTTGCATCAGGAAGGGTTAGTGTATCTGTTTTATTTAACCATATAGGTTGTAAAACCTTTGATTTTTTACAACCTAAAAGTAAAATAAGAAATATAATATTTGCCACACAAATTTTCATTGCAGATATATTTCCTGTGACATAAAACAATGTGGCAACAATGCAATACCATCATGTTCATTTGCTGTTTCGTCTTTATGAACAGGCAGAAGGTTACGGGGTTGGCCGTTTACAAAAAATTTTATAGGATACTGTTTTAGCATTTGTGCCTTGGCTCTAATTTTTTGAAAATGATTTTCAAACTTCATATTTAATCCGCTTCTGATGGCTGAAGGGTTAAGGGCCAGTTGGGTTTGCCAAACATACCCTTCATTATCTTTTTCTGCTATCAATATGCCCGGTATGTTAATTTCAAGTGTCAGTTCATTGTACATTGATGTAGTAATTAATACTTCATCATTTTTTAGTGGTTTTACCATGTACCCTGTGGTGCCACCATGTATATAACCTTTCTCGCTTACATCTGTTTCAACATATAAATTGATTGATTTAATCATGAGCGAATCCATAAGGTGGGTACTATCTAACTGAACCTGAAAAAATGAAACAGCCTTAGGCGATAGATTATATTGAAATGCAGTACCGGGGTAATAATCTTTAATGGTATCATTCTGATATCTGATACTTACCTTAAGTGAGACGTTTATAGGTATATCATCAGCATTAAGAATTTCGCCGGCTATGTAATTCATCTTTCCATTTCTAATAAAATTTGCCTGTTTTATAGCTGCAAATGGTTTTTTTACCCGGTCATCTTTAACAGTAGGAAAACTGCTGATAACCCTTTTACCCTGTTTTTTAAATAAGGTATAAGTGTAACTCCTCATTTGCTCATCAGGTATTTCGGGAGTAAAAATTGTTGGTAATATATACCACTTATCTACTTCAAATACTAAATGCATAGAATCTACCTTTTCCCGTGGCCCCAATGAAGTGCGCCATCTTGTGTAAACACGAACATATGCAGAATCTGATTTTACTTTTAGCTCCTTTACATCTATGCTATCTAATTTTGCATAAGAGGGCAACAACCCTCCATCATTTACTGATTTCTCTAATAAATATTGATCTAAGGGGTATGTTGGTGAAGGTTTAAAGAAATGAAAGGCATTTTCGAATCTTTGAAAATCCAGGTTGTTATAATAGTTAAGTACAGCCGACTTGGGATCTTTTTGTTCCTTGATCCACAGTAATTCAAATACAATTTTCGTAAAAAAACCTGCTGAAAATATTAGGGGAAGTAATGAAGATGATAACATTACTAATTTAGGATACTGATGGTTGGTTTCAGGAACAGTCTCAAAATAATCTTTAACCTTATATCTTCTTAAATAAAAAATAGTAAGGAAAACTGCCAAACACAAACTGCTGACCGGTATTATTCCCCACGCCTTTTTTAAAATAGGAAGTACTTCTTTTGGTTTGAGTGGTTTTATAGTTGAAATATTTCCTTTTTCCCATACCATGATTCCATTTTCTAATCGTATGGTTCTGTTCCAACCGTTATAATATAACAACGGGTCATAATAGCGATCGTTACTAAATACGTACTTTAAACTATACTTTTCTGAATTTGAAAGAAAATCATTTAAAGAAGCTAACCCATCATCTCCAGAAAACTTTGCATTTTCCAACCTTTCTACCGGTCGGGTTGTTAGTTCTGGCAATCGCCTTGCCGAGTGATAATTACCATCTACAGTAGCTGCAAGGGAGTTGGAGCTTAACCAAGCCATTTGGTCACCAAATCCGAGAGTTAAAAATCGCCACCTCATGTGGTCATCACGATTTAAAAAGTTTAGGATAGGTTGAATTTCAATTTCTTTTGGCTGCAGGGGTCTAAAGGTACCTAAATGAAAAATGAATAGGATGAACAATAAATAAAAGAAGCCTGTTGTGCCCGATAAAATAAAATGGGTAGAATCACTAAATTTTTTACAGAGATACTCCTTTACAGGTCCGGCCATAAAAGAGTAAATAAATTTTGCCATAAATGGAATGGCAATAATTGAAGCCCAGAAACCAAATCGATCAAGGGTAAGAATATTAAACGCATTTGCACCTAATAACTTAATGGGTAATGGTGTAGTACCGCCACTACCCAAAAGCAGGCAAAGAAAGAAAGCCGCTGCCCAACCTATCAAACGCTTTTGCCGTGTAATTGTATAACTAATTGCTGGAAGAAGCGCAAATATTAATGTAAGTGGTATGATGAAGAATATAAGACCCGAAGATGGTTTTAGAAAGAAATTATCTCTGGATCCATGTGGTATTGATACCTGTGTTATTGGATCTGTTTTACTCCAGTACCAATAAGGAAAAATAAGGCCTACAGCAAGAATAAGAACAAGCCCACCGAATAAAATAAATTGAAGATATTTTTTAAATGCAGCTACAATTAATGCCCAGGCAAATTTAAAAATATTTTTTTTCTTATCCTCTTCCGGTAGACTATCTACCAATGCCATAAAAATGGTAGGGGCAATAAAGAATGCCATTCCGAAAATTGCAGTAACATGGTGTGAACTGATAACCACAGCAAGAAAAGAGAGTGCCATTACCAGATAAATCAACTTTCTTTTTACAATATATTGGTATAAGAAGGGTAAGGCATTTAATAAGAAAGATAACCCTGTAAGTGTTGGCATTTGACCATATACGTGAAGGGTTTCTATAATAGAAGATAAAACAACAGCCAGTAAAGCTGCTACACCGGCTGTTGTTTTATCAAAAAATAATTTTGTAAACCTATATACACCTATAAGCAGAATTTGAAGAATAGTAATTGCATAAATACAAAAAGCAACCTTAAGGGGAAAAAGCTTACTCAACAGTGCTATAGCCTGATGAACCAATGGCGGGTAGCTGATGGTTAGAAATCCGGTATACCACCGGTACTCCCAGGGTTCAAACCAAAACCTTGCATAGTGATCTGCAAAGAACATATGAACGAAAGCATCGTAAGTTCTGGGTAAGGTATAATAAAGAATAACACCATGGGTAAGCAATGCCAATGACATTGCTGTAAGCAATAGTTTTTTACCCAGGTAATCATTCCAGATGCTGTGGTTGAGCTTGTTCACTATTTAAGTACGTTAGCTATAGCGCTAAAGATACAGCCCACCTTTTATTTGTTTCACTTTTGCTACATATTCTTTAATCTGTTGCTCATTTTCTTTTTTACAAATCAGCAATGCATCTGGGGTATTTACAATGATTAAATCATCTAAACCACCAACCAATACTAACTTTTGATCGTTGGAATGTACAATACAACCTGTAGAATCCACCATCAAAGTATTTTCTCCCGAAATGGCATTTTCTGACATGTCTTTATCAAAATTTTCCCAGGCACTGTTCCAGGTTCCTAAATCGCTCCATCTGAATTCTGATGGAATAATAAATACATTTTTTGCTTTTTCCATAATTGCATAATCTATTGATACAGACTCGCAATACTTAAATACATGTTTTATTGCTGATTTTTCCTTTTCTGTATTAAGGTAAGGTATGCACCCAACAAATATGTCAAACATTTCCGGCATAAACTCTCTAAAAGCATCAATTATATCCTTTGCCTTCCAAATAAAAATACCTGCATTCCATAAGTAATCACCACTGTTAAAAAATGTAGTTGCCGTTTCTAAGTCCGGTTTTTCTGTGAATCTTTTTACCTGGTAAATTTCGTTTTGAACTGCTTCACTTTCATACTGTATATAACCATAGCCTGTATTTGCATAAGTTGGTTTTATACCAAGGGTAACAAATGCATTGTTTTTTGCAGTATAGTTCAATGCTTCAAGACAGGTTTTCTGAAACAATTCTACATCATCTATCAGGTGATCGCTTGGTGCAACTATAATATTTGCATCGGCATTAAATTTTTTAATTTTTAAAGAAATATATGCTACACATGGCGCTGTATTTTTTCTTTCAGGTTCACCTATAATATTTTCAAAAGGCAGAAGGGGTAATTGTTCATGTACAATTGAAACATACTCCTCTGAAGTAACTATATATATGTTTTCGTTTGGTATAAAAGTAAGGTAGCGTTCATAAGTAGATTGCAACAATGTTTTACCTGTGTTTAAAATATCAAGAAACTGTTTAGGATAAGTTGCTCTGCTCATTGGCCAAAAGCGACTTCCTATACCTCCTGCCATGATGGCAACATAATTGTTCAGATTCATTTTTTTGTGTTTTTTATGGATTGGTTTTAAAATAGAATTTAATTCTTCATTAGTTTGCCCGAAGTTTTTGCTCCTTCTTTGGTATTTAGCGTAAAAAAGTACAAGCCTTTATTAAGTTTAATTGCATCAAGGTTATACTCGCCATTGTAAATGTTTATTTCCTCATTCATTACTACCCTGCCAACTGCATCGGTTATTTGTAGCATTCCTGATTTGTATTGTGCAGGAAATGTAAGTGTTGTATATCTTGGAAATGGATTCGGATATGCACCAACTTTTGTGTATTCAGATTTCCTGGTAACAACATCTTTATTAAAGTTAAGATTGCTTATTTTAAGATTTGCTTCAGCGAAATTTTTATAATCACCTGTAATAGAATAAACAATTGTTTTTATTTTAGTAAGACTTACCGGTTGGCCATTGTTACTAAATTTAGAAATAGGAATTGTAATAGTTTTTGCCTGTGGTTTTGCAGTAATATTATAACGTGCTCTTTCCTCCCAACTGTTTAAATTGTCTGCTACCAATACTATTTCAACTGCTTTATTGCTTTGAATGTCAAATGAAATATTGCTGTATTGGGTTATGTCAAGAGGCACGTTGCCAGATTTGGCATTTCTAAAAAGGTTAACTGTGCCTTTTACTTTGCATTTTACTTCAGGGTTTCTTTCAATTACTAATGCAGAACTATTGATTGATGTATTATTATTATTTGTAACCGAAAATTTAACATCCTTTACCATTTGACTATCGTAGTCTGTTCCCCATGCACCATCAGCAAGATACAAGGCATCCATTTGATTATTGCCAGGGTAAGTTATTGAAAAACCAATATCAAAAATACTTCCAGTAGTTATTTCTACTTCCTGAACCAATGCAGTTGAAAGAGGAATTGTCATTGCAACATTATTCAGATTTACAGTTTCAGATTTGCGACTATTACCATCAAACAATACTTCATTTAATCTTCTTTTGTTGCGAATGGTTAACAACAGTTTTCCATTTTTATAAGTTCCTTGCTTAATAAATACATCGGGAATATTTGTTAGTGTTGAATTGTTTAGCAAAGGTTTTTCAGTTTCCAATTTTTGAAGAATATCTTTTGCAATACTGCAAACCTGTCCCATAGTATTGCCCCAAACCTGAAAATTTAAATATTCACCTGCCGGATATTGTTCTACGTTCCAGTAGCTGAAAAGACTGTTTTCATTGGATTGAACTTTTACAGAAAAAGTGATTGTGTATTCTATTTCACCATTCGCTTTTTTGAAAGTTGTATTTATTAATTTGTAGTTATTCAATTCAATAGTTCTAATATCTTCTAGCGAAGCTCCATTTAATCTGTCACATATATTTTTGGTATGGTCATAAACCTTATCATTGGTATGTGTAGCTAAGGCAACTGCAATTCTTTCGTTATTAATGTAATAGTCATTGCTGAAAACTTCTGTTGCGTTGGTGATTTGCAAAAGATCTTCAGGCGTAGAAACTAGTGCTGTTTCTGTGCCATACATACCTGTTGCCGGTATATAACTTGGTAACAGATTATTTGTTTTATTAAAACCTCCTTGCCTGTTAGCTAATTCTAAAAATGAAGTTTGATATTCTTTTCTTGAAAATTTATCTGCGTTGTTTTTGCCTCTTGTGAACATACGTTTAGCAATCTTACCAGCCAAGCGGCCATTGCTTTCAAGTCCTCCCAAATTGCCCGAAGAAACAGTGTTATTAGCACTTTCAATTGTGGCAAAATTGCTTGTTTTTATAGCAGTGTAAGGATTAGAAGTTATGTAAAATAGAGCATCATTAAAGTCATTATCACATGACGCATTGTCTCTTCTTATATCTTCAAAGCCAAGGATTATGCGATTATTTGTACTATCAGTTATCAGTACATTATGATAGCGTAAAGATGTATTAGCTTCAGGGTTAAAATTTGGATTTGAAAAAAGTTTCCAGTTGCCATTTGTAACAGTACCATTCTTAAATCCATCGGCTAATAAAACAAATCCAATTCCTGTATTTGGTGAAAATGTACCAATTTTTACTTTGTTGCCCGCAACCAAACTGCCACCACTACCCGCTTTAGATACATTTGGAAAAATAATAGTGATTGCATTATTGGGTGGTATTGATGTAAGCGGGTTGTTGATATTATATGAATAGAATCCCAATACATTTTTATAACCTGCACCTTCATCTAAAAATGTAACCCATACGTCGGCTGAATCTTCCAAAATTATATCTGTGTCATAGCCAGATGAAATATAATGTGGATTGTATGTAGGAACAGGATAATTTTCGGGCAAGGCATTTTTCACTAGATTCAAAGTAGCCTGGCTAACCACATCGCTGGTTACAAAGTATAATGGAGTACCATCACTGGTAAAATTTCCTAAATATTGGTATTGTGAATAGCTAAAACTAAATGTGCATATACATGCAAAGAGGATAAAAATTCGTTTCATTGTATTTTTTTAAATTATTAATTGTTCAGTCTTTAAAATTTATGAGGCAATGTGATATTGGTAGTATAATTTGGTTAACTGCATAGGAATTTTTATACTGTCTTTTAATTTCAATCTTGAATCCCCTACTTCTGTCCAATGCATAAGCGGGTATTCCAATACCCCTTTTTGTAACGTAGTTTTTCCAAACTTCTTTTGAAGACGAAGAAAAATTTCTACATCAAAAAGCCATGGAGTCATAAATGATTCGTTGAATAAAAATGGAACAAGGTTGCGGTTAAATATTTTAGCTCCACATTGTGTATCCTGAAAATTTGTTTTTAAAATTTTTCGGATAAAAGTTTTAACAATGCTACTTAACAATGAACGGTTGTCGTCTCTGTTTATATTAGCGCCAAGCCTTTGTATACGACTGCCAACAACAGCACCGAATTTGGGATATTGTTCTTTGTATTTTGCCATTTGTAACCACTCATCAGGTAGTGTAGCCAAATCAGCATCTAAAAATCCAAGAAGAGAGACTGGAAAATTTTTATAAACATACAACATACCCTGTCTTACGGCTTCGGATTTACCCCCGTTTTGTGGCATGTTAAATACACAAATGTTCCTGGGGCATTCAAGTTGTATAGATTTTAATACCGCTAATGTTTTGTCTTTGCTACCATCATTTACAAAACATAATATTACTTCAGGTTGTGAATTTGCAAAGGCAAGGAATTCTTTATACGGAAATCTTTTTTCTTCATTGTAACAGGGTACTACTATTGCATACTTAGTTTTGACTTCAGTTTCTGATTTAAAAACAATGTTGTTGTCTTGTTTTAATTTAAAATTGACAGATTGCTGGCCTAATTCTTCTCTGACATCTACATTTAAATTCGTTTTTTTGCCAAATATTGGTTTTAGGGTTACTGAAGAATTGTCTACAAAATTCTCTGGATTAGTGTTTTTCATATTGGATTTTATTGGATTGTTCATGAAATATTGTATATATGAAACGAAAATTGGAATTCTATATTGCTTAATAAAAAGTATGTACATTATTTTTATAACTATTATTAGTTGATGTTTTTAAAACTTTAATTTTTCGCAACCTTACGATTAAGGTTTAATAAAATATTTTTAACAGTAACTATTTCCAATGATAATGCCCAAAATAAATATGTTGATTATTAATAAGTTATGAATTTTGTAATTGATATTAATTCCATATGATGGAATAAATACAGAATGTGGATAAAATATTTATGTTGAATACATAGACATTTCATTTCATTTTATACATACAACCCTTTATTAAGTATAGAAAATATCAAAATACATAAATTGCACACAAATTTGTAAAAATTATTGGCCTTACATTATTATTATATTAAATAAAATAAATTTAAAATAACACATGAATGAATTTTATCTCTTTTTTCATATTGGAATACAACATGTTATGACACTAAAGGGATTAGATCATTTACTTTTTGTGGTTGTACTTAGCTTGAGATATCTTTTTAAGGATTGGAAAAAGTTGCTTTTGCTTATAACAGCTTTTACCATTGGTCATTCACTTACTTTAGCGTTAAGCGTTTTCAATATAATTCATCTTTCGTCTCTTTGGGTTGAGTTTTTAATTCCTGTAACTATAGTGCTGACAGCTGTAAGCAATTTATTTGTCAGGAAATTTGTTTTCAAAACCAAATACCCGCTCATTTATTTTATGGCTTTGTTCTTTGGATTAATTCACGGGTTGGGTTTCAGCAATTATTTAAGAAGCCTTTTAGGCAGGGGAAGTTCCATTTTTGTTCAATTGCTGGCGTTCAATATTGGGCTTGAAGTAGGTCAATTGGTAATTGTAATCGCACTTTTGATAATTGCATTTATTTGTGTGAATATTATAAAAATAAACAGGCGGGAATATGTGCTTTTTCTTAGTGGATGCATATTAGGTGTAGCAATAGAAATGGCGGTAACGAGAATTCCCTTTTAATAAAAAATTTCGAATTTGTAATCATACCTATTTGCTACTTACAAAAACATACAGTAATAATAAGAGTTTTTCATAGAGAATAAGAGTATGCTATTACTATTAATATCATCTGTTCAAAATCAAAGGCTTTTATCTATTGTAAATAAAGATGTTTACAAGCAAATTTTTTAAGTTTTTACTATTAACTTTCGACTTTAATTATAATTGATGAATAAAGGATTAATTTTTTTTGTTGGTATGTTATTGTTAACCGCTAATTGCTTCAGCCAATATAGCAATCCCGGTGTAAACCATGGCAACCGTTTTGAAGAATTGAATTTTCTATTGGCTTCGCCAAACGAATATCGTACAGCAAGTGGTGCGCCGGGCCCTAAATATTGGCAACAACGTGCAGACTACGACATGGCCGTAGAAATTGACGAACCAAACAACCTTTTAAAAGGCAGTGAAACCATTACTTATTATAACAACTCTCCTACCCCACTCACCTACCTGTGGATGCAAATAGATGAGAACTTTCACAACCCAAACAGCGACAATAATCACAGTGGAAACAGTGCCATGCAAAGCCGCATGAGCGATGCACAGCTCACCAACCTTGAGCCTTGGCGTAAGTTGCAAGGGTATGGTGTTAACATTACCCGAGTGGTTGATGCAGCTTTACGTCCGTTGGTTTACACTATCAACCAAACCATGATGCGTATTGACTTACCATCAGCATTGCAACCCGGGCAAACATTTGTCTATAAAATAGACTGGAATTATAAGATAAACGACAAAGCAACCCGTGGCGGCCGTGGCGGCTATGAGTTCTTTGCAGTAGACAGTAACAACTTATATTCCATTACACAGTTTTATCCCCGTATGGCCGTTTACAGCGACTTTCAGGGGTGGCAAACTTTACAATTTATTGGTGGACCCGAGTTTGCATTGTGTTTTGGTAATTTTAAAGTCAACATCACTGTACCTGCCGACCATATAGTTGCAGCAACCGGTGAATGTCAGAATTATAAAAATTTGTTGACCTCTGCACAATATAGCCGTTGGCAACAGGCGCAATCATCATCACAACCTATAGAAGTAGTTACAATAGATGAAGCATTACAAGCCAGTAAAACCAAAATTGCAACAACTAAAACCTGGGTTTATAAAGCAGAAAATGTTCGTGACTTTGCGTTTAATTCATCAAGGAGATTTGTTTGGGATGCCATGGCTATTAATATTGAAGGCCATAAGATTATGTGCATGAGTTATTATGGCAAAGAAGCTTATCCACTCTATCATAAATTTTCAACAAGAGTAGTAGCGCATACCCTAAAGGTTTATAGTAAGCATACCATTCCATATTCTTATCCTGTAGCTATATCTGTAGAAGCTGCTAACGGTATGGAATACCCTATGATATCTATGAACTTTGGACGTGCAGAAAAAGATGGCTCCTACAGTGAATCCTCTAAAAACAGTATGATTGGTGTTATTATTCACGAAGTAGGTCACAACTTTTTTCCAATGATTATAAACAGCGATGAAAGACAGTGGTGGTGGATGGATGAAGGGTTAAACACCTTTGTACAGTTTTTGACCGAGCAGGAATTAGATCCTAATTTTCCATCGAGCCGTGGGCCGGCACATAAGATTGTGGAGTACATGAAGCTGCCTAAAGAAAAACTGGAACCCATAATGACAAAGGCAGATGCAGTTGCTAATGTTGGTAGCAATGCTTATGGCAAAGCTTCAACGGGATTAAATATTTTACGTGAAACCATACTGGGACGCCAATTATTTGACTTTGCTTTTAAAGAATATGCCAAACGATGGGCATTCAGACATCCCACGCCTACTGACTTTTTCAGAACTATGGAAGATGCAAGCGGCACAGACCTGGATTGGTTTTGGCGGGGGTGGTATTATGGTACAGATCCTGTTGATATATCGCTGGACAGTGTAAAATGGTTTCGTATGGATGCATCACGAACTTTAAAGCCATCATTTGACCCTATTCATCTTCAAAAAAATAAACTGGAAACTAATCGTAAATATGCTGTGAATGAAGACACTGCTCTTCGTGATTTTTATTATTTCAACAAAGAAGCAACAGAACAATTTAACAACGAAAGGAAAGATAAAGAAAGCATGGCCGCTGCCGATAAAGAAAATGAAAGCAAGTGGAAGGATAAAAATATATACCAACTTACATTTAGCAACAAGGGTGGAATGGTCATGCCCATTATTATTGAATGGACCTACAAAGACGGTACCACCGAGACTGAAAAAATACCTGTAAACATATGGAAGCTGAATGAACAGCAAGCTACCAAAGTATTTATTAAAGACAAAGAAGTAACCGCCATAAAACTAGACCCTAACAAAGAGACAGCCGACATAAACGAAGCTAATGGCCAATGGCCAATGAGGGAAATGCCAAGCCGGTTCGATTTGTTTAAAGAAGAGTCAAGCCGCGGTGGCAGAGGACAAAGCAGTGGTGGCAATGCGATGCAGAAGAAATGATGAAATGTTTCTGTAGATACGCGATTCATCGCGTATCCTAAAAAAGGGATTCATCGTTTTTTCAAAAAAGGGATTTAAATATTCGACAGTAAAACAGGTAAATTGCAAATACCTCGTATGCGGATTAATTAATATAAGACAAACGCGATGAATCGCGTTTCCACATTCACATTTTTTTTTACAAACCAAAATAAATTAAAATTATCCACCCATTTAATTTCGCGTCATTTAAACACAGAGGGATTTATTGCTAATAGAAAAATGATGAATTTCATTGCAAACTATTAAGGGTATAAATTAAACAGCCGCTACAATTTTATTTATAGCGGCTGTTTAATTACCATTTTTTACAAGTAAACTATTCTTTATTGTTTTATCTTAATTCCCTTCAAAATTTTGACATTATTTCCTTGTTGTACCTTAATCAGGTAAGTACCTGTTACCAGATTTTGTCCAAATCTGAATGTATGATTTGCAACACCCTTTATTGTATTAAGACTTCTTCCATTTACATCTATTACCTGTACAATTATTGGTTGTAAAACATTACTTTTTACCGTAAGTGTAAAAGAACCAACAGTTGGGTTAGGTGTTAGATAAGTTTCTAACGTTGATATAAGAGATGTTAGGATTTCATTTTTTTCTGATTTTGCACCGTTACATGTAGGTGAAAGGGAACCTACAGGAACTGCAATTGAATATCCTGAACAATTGTTGGCATCTTTTATAAACACACGGTAAGACCCGGGTTTAAGATTATTAAATGAATTGTTGCTTACAAATGTACCTGTAGAACCTAATCTGTACATATATGGCCCTATACCACCTGCTGCATTTACTGTTATAGAACCATTGGCAGCAGTTGGGCACGATGCATCTGTTTTAGTAGCAGTAGCAGATATAGGTGAGGGTTGTACTACATTTCCTACAACATAATTTTCACAATTATTGGCATCTTTAATATAGATAATGTGCTGCCCTGTCTTTAGACCTGTAAAAGTATTATTACTTACATAAATAGATGAAGTACTTATACGGTAAGTAAATGGTGAAACACCCGTTGTAGGGGATACTGTAATACTACCATCCTTAGATCCAAAACATTTAGTACTGGTAGATGTAGTAGTACCATTAACCTGTGCAGGTTGTTGCAATGTGACACTTGAATTTATAATACATCCATTAGCATCCTGCAAATAAACCCTGTAAACACCTGCTGCAAGGCCGGTGAATGTATTGCCCGACACAAAAGATCCGCTTGTTCCATTTCTGTAGGTAAAAGGTGCTGTGCCGCCTGTAGGGGTAACTTTGATGCTACCATTGGTTCCACTATAACAGGAAATATCTGTTTTACTAAAATTGCCGGTAATAGTATTTTGTTGGGATATGGTTATCTGTGCAGATATACCATCACAGCCATTCGCATCTCTTATAGAAATCCTATAGTCGCCTGCCCTTAAGCCACTAAATGTATTAGAAGTAACAAAACTTCCTGTAGTACCAATGCGGTATGAATAGGGCGGTGTGCCTGCAGTTGGTGTTATAGTTATAGACCCGGTAGGTAAACCATTGCAGGCGGCATCAGATTTTGTGAATGTTGAACTGATATTTGCAAAAACAGTTAGGTTAAGTGTAGCTACAGAATCGCATCCAAATGCTGTAGTAGTATTAAAAGTATAAGTGCCAGAGTTTCTATAAGTTACACCATTCCATGTATAAGGGGTGCAGGAACTTACGGTTGTTGAGGATGTTGCGGGTGGTTGTTTTAAGGTATAATTTGCCCCACCATTATCATCGTATCTTAAAGCAGCAAGAGTACGATCCATTTCATTGTTATTATTCATATCAACCAGGCTGCGGGTACTGCTAAATACATAATAATAAATGGTGGTAGTGCAGGTAACTGAAGGAATGTCTACAGACCAGGTAGTGACACTGCCGGTAGCTTGTAATAAAGTTGTGCCTGAAGTAAAATCATTGTTTGCAATTCTATATCTGACATAAATATTTTCGCCGGCTGATGGTGCGGCACTTGTAGTTATCTGAATGGTAGCCAAATCGCCCACAAAAGATTGTCCTGCTTTTGTTACAGTAACTGGCATAGCAGCCGTATAACCAACATAAAATCTTGAATTGTTTAAAGTATATCCGCAATCGTTAAATACAAAACTATAAAAACCCGGTGTTGACAAATTCAGCCCCATATCAACACCAGAATTATATGCACTATTGCCATTGATTTCATTTAATGTTGCCTGACCGTTATTAGAAAAAGCCCATTTATTCTGGAATCTATTGGAAGTAGGACCACTTACAAACAAAAAGCCGTTTCCGTTTCCGCCAGTCATATTGGTTGGTACTGCATCAAGATCTCCACCAGAATTTTGAATATTCATGGTAGTTGCCCATTGTCCCCTACCGTCTGTGGGAGTGCCAGAATTGATAGAAACTCTTCTGTATTCAGTGGTTCGGGAATCTGTGCCATACGGTTGTGTTCTGTAACTATTAAAAGAACCCGTTACCTGCACACGTTCTCCGCTAAATATATTTTGTGCTGATAAATTTTTATTACTAAAGCCTATCAAAATTGAAAAGAATAAAATAAGGAAAAATTTCCTTTCTATTCTATTCAATATAGAATAGTAAATAGTATTTGCATTAAAATTGTTGCTTTTCATTGTGTAAAATTTGTATGAATGTTTAATATTTTAAGTGGTGAATCAGCCTTTTAGTTTGGCTGTAATAGAATATTGCGAACTGCTAAGCTAAATTAATATATTTCATAATCAGGTTAGTTTAAAATTCTACTTTTTGCTTAATTTATTATAAAAGAAATAAAAGGCAATCTTGTTTAACGTTTATTCAGATAATCTTAATGTACATGAAAAACCGATTTGTGCTTATTGTACGAGCATAAAGTATATATACAATCACTTATAATCTTACTTACTTACAGAACAATTTTTGAAGAATTTTGAGCTTTATTGCCACTTACATATTTATTTTCTGATATAAAAAACCGGTATGGAAGTATTGCATCCTCTTTTGCATATTCCACACCTATCCTTTTTGTAGTTGCAATTTCATTTTTGTTATATCTAAATCCATCATCTACAATAAATATCTCATCTGACTGTAAATTTATACCCGAATGAATTTTATTTAACCCTAATGCTTTACCTACATTTCCCGGCCCTTTGGTTAACTCAAAACCGGCAATTTGCTTATTAGCACGTTTTAGCATAATATCTAAACCGGTTATTGGTTCCAAAGCTCTTATTAATATTGCATTGGGTTTGTCTTTAATATTTGTTACAACGTTGAACATGTAATGTAAACCATAACAAAGATAAACATAGGCAACTCCACCTTCCCTAAACATAACTTCTGTTCTGTTTGTTCTTTTGTTATTATATGAATGTGCTGCTTTATCATAAGTACCATTATAGGCTTCTGTCTCAATTATACGACCTGCCGTAAGTTGATTGTCGAAATTGGTAACTAATATTTTCCCCAAAAGCTCTCTTGCAATATGCACTACATCTTCATGTAAGTAAAAAATCTCCGGTAATTTTTTACCTATTGTTTTCAGTTGATTTATTTCAAATATCATGTGTAATCATTCTATAGCTTTCATTAAGTAATAAAACCTGTTATTTACCAAAAATTACATTGATTGAAACACTTCGGTTTCATATAATTATTATTATTTCAGAGATTTTTAGGGTTTAAATCACTATTCTTTTTATTTAATTAGCCGCCGAATGATATTACAGGCTAATTTTATGCCCCTTAAATAATAATTATTTGCTTAAAGATATAGTAATAGCCGTGCAGGCTTATGGTCAGGCACACTTGTTTATAAAAAAGCATAAACTTTGGAAATGGATATTGATACCTGGAATTTTATATATGGTTCTTTTTTGTATTAGTATGTACTTCTTTGCAAATAGTACCACAGAGGTTATTCAATATTTAAGCATAAAAACCGGACTTTATAAATGGGTAGCTAGTTTGCAAAGTAGTATTGTGGGATTTTTATTCACCATAGCCGGTATGATATTGTGGCTATTGCTTATGCTGTTTTATTTTTCCTTATTCAAATATTTGTGGCTGATTATTGGTTCTCCCATATTTGCATGGTTAAGCGAAAAAACCGAATCTATTCTCTTAGGCCAAACGCATATATTCAATTTAGGACAATTGATAAAAGATATCTTAAGAGGTATAAGTATAGCTTTAAGAAATACACTTTGGCAAACAGTATATGCAATTACAATCATATTATTATCCTTTATACCTGTCCTCGGTTGGACTGTACCACTTTTCGCATTAATTATCGAGTGTTATTATTACGGTTTTTCCATGCTTGATTACAGTTGCGAACGGCATAAACTTACTGCAGCTGAAAGCATCTATTTTATTGGCAATCGCAAAGGGTTAGCTATAGCAAATGGACTTATGTTTTATTTAATGCACCTAATACCTATTGTGGGTTGGGTTTTAGCACCATCTTACGCAGTAATTGCCGCAACATTGAGTATCCACAATTCAACAACTAAGCCTGAAGAATCTACTATTTGATGGTAAATGTGAAACAGGTTAACTTAGGCAAAATGAACAAATTGTATGAATATAACTCCATCTGAGAAATCAAACTCAACCGTATATCTTATTCCTTCTTTTCTTTATGAAAATGCTATTGAAACAATTCCACCTTATGTGGTGGATACTGTGAAAAAATGCAAAGTATTTTTCGTAGAAAATGAAAGAAGTGCCCGTCGTTTTCTAAAAATGATTTGGCGTGAAATGGTGATTGATGATTACAAGTGGTTTACTATTCATAAGGCCGAAGATGAGGTAAAACAGGTTTTTACACAAATGCTAAATGAAGGAAAAAATATTGGAATAATTAGCGAAGCAGGATGCCCCGGAGTAGCAGACCCCGGACAAATATTGGTGCAGGCTGCACAAAATATAGGTGTAACAATTAAACCGCTTGTAGGCCCAAGCAGTATATTGCTTGCATTAATGGCTAGCGGTATGAATGGACAACAGTTTGCATTTTGCGGTTACTTACCTATTGACAATCTTGAAAGAAAAAGCGCAATAAAGGAGTTGGAATCCAATTCTGCTAAAAAAAACTGCACACAAATATTTATAGAAACGCCATATAGAAATAACCAAGTGATTAAACAGTTACTTGAAACCCTAAAGCCTGAAACAAGACTTTGCATTGCTGTTGATATTACTGCAACTAGTGAAAGTATATTTACCAAGACTGTTGCAGAATGGAAAAAAAAATTGCCAGACTTGCATAAAAGACTGGCAATTTTTCTTATACATTCAACCTGATGTTTATGGCATCACTCTTACACTATCTACAATATACTCCGAGTCGCCACGCCATGAAAGAGGTTTGTTTTTTTGTTCATAATGTAAAATAACACGCTGACCTTCCAGGGTGCTAAGTTTATTTGCTACTGTTTTATTTTCTACTGAAAAATAAAATTTTTCTGCACTAAGCGGTCCGGCAGAGTTGGCGGTAAGGCTATTAAGCACCAATTCGCCTTCGTAGGTTTTAAACATGTTGCCCTTGTGCGAAAATTTCTGTAATAGCCCGCTTCTATTACCATCGCTATAGGTAAAATAGTAACTCCAATAAAACCAACCCGCAAAGGCGAGAATAAGTAACAAAACGGTAATGATAATAGTCTTACGCATAAATTATAATTTTATAAACCATATTTGTCAACAAGATAAATCAAAGCAGCAATATTGACTGCACCTAAGTGTAATTCTCTTTTATTTACGTTTTCAAATATATCGGATTTTGCATGATGATAATCAAAATAGCGTTGACCATCAGGTGTAAAACTCGCCAATGTTACACTTGAATTTTCTCTTAGCGAACCAATATCCGCGCCACCTCCACCCACAGTAAATTGTGATCCAAAATAAGGCTCAAATAAAGGGCTCCAGGTTTTTAGTTTATCGAACTTCTCTTTATCGGTTGTAAAAGAAAATCCACGTGGTGTAAAACCTCCCTCGTCAGATTCAAGTGCAAATAAATGTTTTTCATGGTTTTCTTTTGCTTTTTGAGCATACATTTTGCCACCGCGCAATCCATTTTCTTCATTTGCAAACAACACAAAACGTATAGTATGTTTTGGTCGGTAACCCAGTTTTTTCAATACTCTTAAAACTTCTATGGTGTGTACAACTCCTGCCCCGTCGTCATGTGCGCCTTCGGCCATATCCCAACTATCAAGGTGACCACCCACAGTTATTATCTCTTCGGGATGTTCTGTGCCTTTTAATTCTGCAATAATATTATGTGCAATCGTATCAGATAAAAAACGACCGTTGGTGATAATACTTACTTGTACATGTTTATTATGTTTACAAATACCAAACAAGGAATCCGCATCTCTAAGTCCTATTGCAATTGCAGGTATTTTGGGAAAGGAATCGTTATAACCCATTGCACCGGTATGAGGAAAATTATCAACAGCCTGAGATAAGGATCTGACAATACAGGCTACTGCACCATATTTTGCTGCTTTACTAGCACCTGCATATCTATATTTGCCTGCTTCTCCATAGGCATTACCCGGTTGTATATATTTATCATTGAAAGGAAAATTATAGAACACTATCTTACCTTTCACTTCATCTTTTCTTGCATCAAGTTCGTCATAAGATTGAACGGACAAAATTTCTGCCTTAACAGCTTTGCCGCCTGATCCTATTGTGTTGCCTAGTGCTGCTACCGATAATGGTCGATGAATTTTTTTTTCATCAATTGATAGTATTGTAGCCTTGTCTTGCCCGCCCCTTACCCAATGTTTTACTGTGCACTCTTGTTCAAAAACCGTGTCCGCACCCGATGCTTTCATTATTGCATGCCCCCATGCTTCAGCTTTGTAAGTTTGTGGCGATGCCGTTAATCGTCCACCAATCTTTTTAGTCAGATAATGGAGGTTATTATAAGCCTGCCCGTTTACCATTATTTCGTCTGCAATTTTTCTAATATAAATTGAATCCTCATTTTGTGCATTGGTAAAAAAGGGAAAAACCAGCAAAATAATTAGAAACTGTTTCATGATACCATTATTGAAGCAGCAAGTTATATAATTGTAGTGGCACAAACATTTTACAAATTCAAGTGTAACTAATAAAAAGAATTATTGTTACTTGCATAACGTTAATGCTAAGTAAGGGTTGGTCCGTCATTGCGAACCTTGCGAAGCTTGGTGAAGCAATCTGCATTTAATTTTCAAGGTTTCAATTATTTGTGTGAGCAGAATGCTTCGCTTTGCTCGCAATGACGGGTTTTAATGAATAATTTTACAATTTTCAGGCTTAAGGCTTATCTCATTCCAACCCATGATTAACACAGTAATTAAAATTATTGCGGGAAAAGCAGGATAGGGTTACTAACCTTGAAGTGTGCGACGCAACCGCAGCTTAATGGATAACCTACTGCTTGTACCCATAAAAAAAACAAACTGCTTTACTATGCGTATAGGAATTGTTTGCTATCCCACATTTGGAGGAAGCGGGGTTTTAGCTACAGAATTAGGAAAAGCCCTTGCAGACAAAGGACATTTTGTACACTTTATCACCTACCAACAGCCGGTAAGGCTCAATGTATTTAGTGCCAATATATTTTATCATGAAGTAAGGGTGCCTACTTATCCCCTTTTTGATTATCCACCGTACGAAGTTGCCCTGTCAAGCACCATGGTAGATGTGATCATGAACCACAAACTAGACTTGCTACATGTGCATTATGCCATACCTCATGCTTCGGCGGCATATATGGCTAAACAAATTGTAGCAAAAAGCGGCATAAAGATCCCCGTAATTACTACACTACATGGCACGGATATTACATTGGTAGGTAAGGATAAAACCTATGCTCCTGTAGTAACTTTCAGTATAAATGAAAGTGATGCTATAACTGCTGTGAGCGACAATTTACGTATGGAAACCTACAACTCATTTGCAATTACTAAAGATATAGATGTCATCTACAACTTTGTGGATGTTGCTCGTTTTAGCAAAAAACCTATTGATGCATTCAGGCAGGTTATTGCCCCTGCCGGGGAAAAAATACTGGTACATGCCAGCAACTTTAGAAAAGTAAAACGTGTACAGGACGTGGTGAAAATATTTGCCGGTGTACGCAAACAAATGCCTGCAAAACTCTTGATGGTAGGTGATGGTCCCGAAAGGCCTGTTATGGAGGAAATGGTAAAAGAACTCCGACTGGAAGATGATGTTCGTTTTTTAGGAAAGCAGGAGCAAATGGAAGAAATTTTAGTAGTGAGTGACTTGTTTTTGTTGACTTCTGATTATGAAAGTTTTGGATTATCTGCCTTAGAAGCTATGGCCGCAAGAATGCCGGTAATAAGTACCAATGCAGGTGGATTACCTGAAGTGAACATAGAAGGTAAAACCGGCTTTATGAGCAATATAGGTGATGTGGAGGAAATGACTGCTAATGCTGTAAAACTATTAGGTGATGAAGTTTTATTAAATCAAATGAAACAAAACGCTTATGAGCAGGCCTTGAAGTTTGATATTAAAAATATTATCCCCGTTTACGAGCAGTTGTACAGCAGATTTTGTACTATGGAATGTGGAGGTAAATATTGAAATATTTCATAAAGAAATCTTCTACTATAATAATTTTTATAAAAAAACCCGCCAATATTTGACGGGTTTAATGTGATCCGGATTGGATTCGAACCAATGACCCACAGCTTAGAAGGCTGTTGCTCTATCCAACTGAGCTACCAGACCGTTGTTTTTTCGGCTGCAAATATAGTGGTTTGAGGCTATTAGAATCAAATTTGGTGAATTGTTTATTTTAATTTCTAAGATTTAGGATTCATTTCAACTATTGCAAACTCCTGTTGAAGTCCCTGTGAACATTCGTATACCTTTTGCATCCATTCTTTTCCATATCGGGCATAGAGAATAGAAAAATTTTCAACCCTTTCTTGCAAACCTCCATTTGGAAATAGCTGTTGCAGCAATTTTTCTATTTGTCGTTGTTGAGCTTCAAATTTTCTTTTTTCTGCACGAAACATTTTCTTCTCTAATCCATTTAATTTTTCAATAGCTCTATATTCCAAGGCTATGGTATGCTTTGCAAGAGATTCATCTATGTTGCTTGCTATATTTTTGATTGAATTATAGCTTAACATCACATTTTCAATTTCTACTTTAAGAGATAATTGTTTATTGCTCTCTTTTTTGACTAATTCATTAATCAGATTATCATTTCCTTTAAACAAATCTTTTGGTATGTAACCTAACTTTTGTAATGAATCAATTTGCTTTTTGTTAATAAATAGAAATGAATTTCTTAATACAAGCATTGGATATGGTATTCCGGCAACTTCAAACAATTTCTTTAACTCAAGCCAATAAGCAGTTTCACCTCCACCGCCAATAAAAACAATATTGGGCAAAATAGTTTCCTGAAAAAGTGGTCGTAATATTACATTCGAACTAAACCGTTCAGGATGTTGATCAGCTTCTGAATGTATTTCTTCCAGTGTCCATTCTTTTTTCAAACTTTTTACTGTGAACTTATCTCCTGCTTTCTCAATTCTTTCCCGGGTATTTTCAAAAAGATAAAACAGGTTAATATCCCTACCTGCAGCTTGTTGTTTATAATGGATTGATAGTTCACTTATGGTTTCTGCAACTATAGTATGGGAAAACTGTGTTGACAATTCCTTTTTTACTATTGAATTAAACTGTGCTTTTAAAATTGCATTATCTGGTATAACCACCAATAACCCATAATCTCTAAATAATAAATTAATGAGGGTCAGCGTAGCCTGCTGAATTGTTGTGCCTTTTTGATAGGACTCTTTGAATAAACTGATTAAATCATAACCAAATGGTTCTACTCCAATTTCACCTGCAATAGCATCTATAATTTGCGTTAATTCATCATCAACCTTCATACGGCCTACCGCACCGGTTTGTTTTGTATTCCAGGTAATTTTCCTCCCATTCAAATTTATATGCCCCAACTCGTCAATATCTGCATCTTCGCTACCCATGTAGAAAACAGGTACAAATTTGTAGTCAGATATTTGTGCATTTAATTCATCAGCCAAACGGATAGCGTGAAAAATTTTATAAATAAAGTATAAAGGGCCCGTGAATATGACAGGTTGATGGGCTGTAGTTATTGTAAATGTATCCTCATTTAACAGGCTATCAATATTTTGTTGTTGTTTGATTGTCAAGTCAATGTTGCTGTATTGCTGTTTTAAAACATTGACCAATATGCTTCTATCTACACGTAGATTTTTATGTAGTTCTATTGCCTTTTTAATCCCCTCTACTGAAACGGGATAGTTATAAAATGGTGTCAGCTTTTTATCCCCATTAACATAATCAATGGTCAAAGGTGTAAATAATCCTGTGCTTTCGTAGCTGACATATTCGCAGTTGATATCCATAGCGTGTTATTGCGTTGCAAATCTACTGTTAGAAAACTTTATATTTTCGGCAATCTTTATACCAAATAAAAAAGGGTCATTCGTAAATGACCCTTTTTTACAATAGGTATATAGTATTAATTAAACAATAAACGGATCTACAATTGCTAACACTTCGGCTGCTGTAAGTGGTTCATCAAAAGCTTCTGTAGCATATGTTGTATTGATACCTGTAGCAATGCTCGTGATCGCAACACCGGCCTGTGTTGTCGTACTTTCAGGCACGGCACCATCATAACTTGCCTGAACCGCCGCACTAGCTATGGCAGATTGACTACCGGTAATCCATGGTTTTACCGTTACACCTCCGGGTACAAGCGATACACTTGCGCCGGCACTTTCATTTAGTGCAAAACGCATACTTCTGATATGTGCTGCGTGTCTTGCTTCCACCGAGTGGATATTGAGTGCTGCTGTTAGATAATCACCACCCTGGGTAATTTCCTTAGCACGACCTTTGTAAGCCCTGACACCTGTATCTTCAAAAGTTTGTGCAACCGCCAGAAATAATCCGTAATTATTGAAAGCATTAGCAAATGGTCCTGTCCCGCTACCATTTCCACCACTAAAATCAAACGTTGGCTTAGGAGTTACAGAACTGGCTCCGTATGCTGTTGTAATAGCGGTTTTAAGAAAGTTTACGTGTTTGGTTTCATCGTTTGCAATTTTAGTAATTGCCGCTTGTGCTGCTCCTGCCGGTACGCCAATCTGTGAAAACCTTGTAACAGCAGTTGCATAAAACTCCGCTTCAAGGTACTCTAGTGTAAGCGCATAGTTCAGGACGTTTAAAACGGTTGATGCTCCGGGTGTTTGGCCGTAAGCCTTCTTAAACATAGAGCCTAAGGCAATGGGTACTGCACTTAACGCCAAACGGCCACCTATACGTGCAAAGCTTTTCATAGCATGTCTGCGGCTATCTAACTTATCATATACTTCCGTATCATGCTTTTCTATTT
Organism: Segetibacter sp.; assembly: GCA_043736115.1. Taxonomy (GTDB): domain Bacteria; phylum Bacteroidota; class Bacteroidia; order Chitinophagales; family Chitinophagaceae; genus Segetibacter. The sequence continues at coordinate 32,112 of JAYTDC010000189.1, forward strand.
CACTTAATATTTTATCTAAATTCATAGTTGTAATTTTTAAGCTGGTAAATTGGATGCGTTAATTTTTGTTTTTATGTAGGTGCCGGCAATGGCCAATACTTCAGGCGGAGTCCGTGATATATCGAGTCCATTAACATCAGTATCATTGGCAAATGAACCCGGACTAATTAGGTCATTAATATATGCGGCATGCCTTGCTTCCACCGATACAATCTTACCTGCTAATAACAAATAATCGCCACTTTTGATTAGTCTACCTGCACCATTATAAGCTGACACGCCAAGATTTTCAAACGCTTTGGCCGTAGCTAAAATACTGGTACGATCATTGAAATTAATAGAAGAAAAATCAACTTCCAAATCCACTATGGCATTACTGCCTAGGGCTGCTTTAAAAAACTCACGGTGAATAACTTCGTGTTGTTTGATGTCATTGAAACGTGCAGTCTCGGTTACTGATAAACCATTAGATGAAGAAGCAATCACCTTAGTATAAAAAGCGGCTTCAAGCTGCTCCAATGCATAGGCGTAATTGAGAATGCCTATGTCTCCACTTCCCAGATTCACGCCCAGATCAATCATTTCATCATCGCCTTTATTGCATGCGGACGCTATTACAGCTACGCCTGCCGAGGCCCCTAAAAAATTTAAAAAATTTCTCCTTGAAAAATAACCGCCATCATTTCCAACGAGCAATGACGCATCTTTTGAAATCGTGTCCTTTGCCATAATAATTTTTGTTTTTGAAAGTGCAATAATTAATTCCGGAACCTTTATGTTTCTCCTTAAATACGATTAAAAAAATCATTCAGTTTTTAATAGCATCCTAATAAAATCTAAGAATTTTTAAACGATGTAGAAAAAATAATGATATAAAGAATTATGCCACGACTGAATAATTTGTTAATCATCGGATTACCGATTTCCTCACTTCCTTAAAATGTTATCACTTAAAATGTTATCAAATGTTCAAGGTTAATCTATTGCGAAGAATTTTGCTCAAATAAGGATTTCGGATAATGTTACTTTCTAATTTTAGATCAAAAAAATAATTCCATATTTCTATACTACACTAACAGGTGTTGTTTATAAATTTGGAAGATGAAAGAAAATGGTGAAGGTTTTAAAAAGACAATTGTGAATAACTATGATCTCCCTGATGCAGATGTGAGTTTCATTGATGGTTTTTTTTCAGAATCGTTAGCTAATCGATTGTTTGAGCAGTTAATTACTACTACCAATTGGCAACAAGACACCATAACTATTTATGGAAAAAAGCACTTAGTGCCGAGATTGACTGCATGGTATGGAGATGCAGATAAGCCCTACACTTATTCGGGCATACAAATGAACCCTAAGCCGTGGACAATTGCACTAAATGAAATAAAACAAAAAGTAGAATCAGAAGCCGCAACTACATTTACCAGTGTATTAATAAATTATTACAGAACCGGTCAGGATAGTATGGGGTGGCATAGAGATAATGAGAAAGAACTAGGTGCAAACCCAGTTATTGCTTCGGTAAGTTTTGGTCAGACTAGGCCTTTTCATCTAAGGCATAAATTCAAAAAAGAGTTACCAAAACTTATCATTCCCCTTACACATGGTTCATTGCTACTTATGAAAGGTGAAACGCAGCATTATTGGGAACATCAGGTACCAAAATCTGCAAAGGCATTAGAACCAAGAATTAATCTGACATTCAGAAAAATTATCTTTTAAACAAAGGATTATTTAAGAACAAAAGTTTTTATTCTCTAATTAAGATTTTATACCCTAATAAATATAATATTTGTTAACTCGATTTTTAAAATCGACTCTAAAGAATTACTTTATTTCAACCCTGTAGCTAATATGAAATTTATAGCTTTTGTTATAATACTGTTTCCAATTTTAAATTGTGATGCACAATTAATTTCTGAAAGTAAAAATATACTCATACACGATCAGAAATCATTTATAGAAAATGAGAACAAACCATTTGTATTTAATAGTGAAGAGATAAACAAAGACACTATTCAGTCTTTTACAAAATCCTGCATTTCATCGTTGCATATAAGGCCATTAATTATTCCTGCTGCTTTTATGGCATATAGCATAACAGCGTTGAACAATAATTCTTTGCGACAATTGGATCATTCTACACATAATTCTATTATAAAAAGCCATCCTGATTTTAAAAGCACTATTGATAACTATAGTCAATATTTTCCTGCAATAGCAGTGTATGGTTTAAATGCTGTGGGTGTAAAAGGTAAAAATAATTTTAAAGACAGAACCCTAATGTATGCAATGACTACCCTGCTTACAGGGGCAGCCGTTGTAGCTATTAAACGTATAGCCTTGGTAACCCGGCCTGATGGTTCTGCTCCTAATTCTTTTCCATCAGGACATACTACTTCTGCCTTTGCAGCAGCAGAATTTCTTAATCAGGAATTTAAAGACAAGTCTATATTATATAGCATAGGTGGATATGCAATTGCAACAACTACGGGTATATTGCGCATGTACAACAACCGTCACTATCTTAGCGATATTGTTTGTGGTGCAGGTTTAGGTATGCTTTCTACCAAGTTGGTGTACATGGTTTATCCTGCTATAAAAAAGAAGTTTTCAAAACATACTGCTCATGTAAATGTCCTTTAGTTTATTAACCCAATCATTCGATTAAATATCTGTGTATATAAAGATGAAGATTAGAATTCAATATTTGCCCTTATTATTGTTGGTGTTTACAAGAATTTCTGCTCAAACAGAAATAATAGATACCGTTATAACCGCGAAGAAGCGAACAATGGTGAACGGCGAAATGTATTACAACATTGGTAATGGAAAGACCCTTGTTTATCCTAAGCCAAAAGCATTTAGTTTTATTACCAACTTACCCAAAGATGCTGTTAATATTGGTGCTGCAATTGGTAAGAAGGAAAGTATAAAGCCACTAGCAATTATTGCATTAACTACAGCAGCACTTGTTTATTCCGATCAAAATATTATAGACGAGTTTGGCAAGTTTGCACAAAATGCAGGTATATCAGGCGAAGAAAAAAATATAAACCCCATCACGTTTAAATTGGGAGGAAAAGAAGTTGCACTTATACGTTTACCAGCAAATATTAACACTGCGTTTTATCAGTTAGGTCAGGGTTTTCCAAGCCTTGCCATAGGTGCCGGATTATTTATTTATGGTAAAACCCATAACGATTACCGATCATTAAGTACAGCCAGCCAATTAGCTGAATCATTTTTTTTAATGGGTTTTGGTACACAGTTAGTAAAAAGAATTACAGGCAGACAAAGCCCAAGTGAAGCAACCATACCCGGTGGCGTTTGGCATTGGTTTCCATCTTTTAAACAATTTCAAGACAACACACCGCAATACGATGCTTTTCCATCGGGTCATGTGGCTACATTAATGTCATCCATTACCATTTTTGCGGAAAACTATCCTGAAAAAAAATGGATTAAACCGGTAGGGTATTCATTAACCGGATTAGTATGTCTTTCTATGATGAACAACAAAGTGCATTGGGCCAGCGATTATCCTTTAGCTATTGGTATGGGTTTGTTATGCGCAAAACAAGTTGTAAAAAGAAGCCGTAAAGTAATTTCAAATACCGGTAATGTAAAGAAGAAAAAAGGAGAATTGGATTATACACTTAGCTATATAAATGGTACCGTTGCGCCTGGGATAAATTATAGATTTTGAAATCTTTCGCTTTCGTTGGTATTGCAAATTTCAACCTGATAGCTTTGCTGTTGAGTGCGTTATAACCTGCAACTGTGAATGTATGCATGTGCTTTATGGGTAAAAACGTCAATCCATTCAACTACGGCAAATGTTATAAAATGAACAGCGTATTAATTTCTGTTTTTGTAGCCGTCCTCTTTCATCTCTTAAAACATTCGAGCTAGGATTTAGAAAGAAAATTTCAACAGTAGTTTTTCAAATGCCAGACACAGTCTGGATTTTCATTTGCCTCCGTAGTCACAGACATACGGAGAGCTTTCAAGGGTCTT
>JAYTDC010000190.1:0-12250 GCA_043736115.1 Segetibacter sp.
CCGAAAACAAAAATCTGTAGTACACAAACCGCCACCCAAAAATTTTGAAACCCACGTTACAAACCAATTTTTAGAGTAAAGGGCTGCAATGTGGGTTAACAATCCTGAAATATTGGTGGGCAATATGATAAGTGACTTTGTGAAAGGTAAAAGGAAGTACGGTTATCCTGATACAATTTTACTTGGTATTAATCTTCACCGGGCAATTGATGAATTTACAGATGCTCATCAGGCTACAAAAGCCGCAGCAAGGTTGCTAAAGCCGGCAGCAGGTCCATATGCCGGTGCATTTGTAGATATTGTGTACGATCATTTTTTGGCAAATGATTATAGGCAGTTTATTAATGAAAATGATTTGCAGGTATTTGCCATCCATACATATTCAGCACTAAAGCCTTTTGTTACTATAATGCCTGAAAAATTTGCAGTAATGTTTCCTTACATGCAAAGCCAGAATTGGTTGTTTAATTACAGATTAAAGTCAGGAACAGAAAGCAGTTTTGGTGGTTTGGTACGCCGGGCAAAATATATTGAAAGCAGCAAAAAAACCTTTCAGCTTTTCGAAGAAAGGTACGAATCATTGCATGAATGTTATCAGGCTTTTTTCCCGGAGGTGAAAGTATTTGTGTTGTCAAAATTTGAAGAAATGGGTATTGCCATTTCTAAAACTTAGAGCCTACAACCACTACGTTTTTAAAAGATTTTCTTTTGCCTTCCAGGTTAAATATTTCTGTAAAAACTACATAACTTCCTACCTGCACTTTTACTTTTTTATCAGTTAATCCATCCCATCTGAAAGCTCCTTTTTGTGCTAATGTTGCATTTTGTGCCAACACTCTTACGGGTCGTCCTGCTGCATCAAAAATGCTTATTGTAGCTACATAGCCCAAATCTGCTAATTGATAATTAATAATTGTAAAATCATCTGTACCGTCATTATCAGGCGAAAATACTTTTGGCGTTACACTTACTTCACCAGACACCGTAAGGTCTGTACGAAACTGTGAATTCTGATAAGTTGGTGTGCCATAACCAACAGTAGAGGCAGCAGAATGCCAGTTTAATGCGTTTTGTGTTTGTTTGTTATAATCTACTCTTTCAAGCGAAATACCCTCAACATTGTCCAATAGACCAAAATGCCATTTGGCATCATACGCCAATTCATCAATTATCAACCCTGAAGAATTCAATAAAACAACAACACCCTTATCATCAGAATAGGATGGCATTGTAATGTCTATAAAATTATCAGGATTTTTTGCAACATAATTTTGTTTTACAATCGCTCCACTTGCACTAACAACAAAGTAATCGCCGGGAAACAATAATATATTATCTGCAGTTAATTGCGTAATGCTTCCCAATAAATTTGAAGTACTTGATCTGTTAGCGATATACAGGTTTTTCATATCAAGAATTTTGGTGCTTCTGTTATAAATCTCTACATAGTCGGTACCATTGGGTGTAGGATTAAAGAGTACTTCATTAATTACAATATCAAGACTATCAATTATGCCGGGCAAACCAAATTTTCCTGTGTTGGCTGTTATAATATTGCCGCTGCAATCGCTAATGTTGTTTGCAGTAATTGTATATACAGTGTTGTTTGATAAAGAAGATGAAAGTTTCAATTCTACCTTTGTAAAATCTGGTGAAAACACAGTAGCGATTACCGGTGAATTTATACCGTTGCTTATGCTGTAGTTAGAAAGTGTTGCACCTTTGGCACTATCTATTGCTTCGCTAAATGTTACCAACAGAGTAAAGTTATCTGTTGCTGCAGCTCTTACCAAAATGGGTGGAGTCTTATCAGGATTAACGGCATCTATTGAGTTCTTAATGCCGGGTGTGCCACCTCTTACATCTGTACTTGCACGCCAATTGGCAGCACCTGTACAGGGGTTTTTTGTATCTATCATTTCAAGGCTCCAACCACCGTTACTCTTTACCGAATTTTGATACCATGTCAGGTCATAGCTTATAGTATGGATGGTAACACCTTCTTTGGAAATTAATGAAACGGTAGTACCTGAATTACCTAAACCCGGAAATGAAGCAATACCTAACACTCTGCCATAACCGGAAAATGTGGAAGCATCTGTTGTGGTAGTAACAATAAGAAAACTATCTGCCGGTAGGTCATAAGATGGAAAAGCACTACTTGAACTGCTGCTACTTGATATTCTGAAACCCTGAAGATTTATAGTTTTCCCAGTTACATTTTTGATCTCAAGATATTCTGCATCTGGTAATTGTACTACCGGGTTGGGGTCAGCCATAATCTCATCAATCACAAGGTCAAAACGTTGTGCTATGTAGAACGTAAAGGTACTACTTCCGCTAAGCATTATGTTTCCAGACAAATCGCTTATATTGGTAGCGGTCAGGGTATTTACAGCTCCATTGGGAACAGGATTACTAAAGAATAAATGCACCAATGCAGGGTTTAATCCATCTCTTTGCGCAGAGTTAGGATTGCCTACGCCATTGTTAACTGAATAATTTGTTACAGTTTCTGCACTTACCTGTTCAACGGGTTCATTGAACAATACATCAGCAGAAAAAAGAGAAACCGCTGTTACAGATTGAACCGCAGGCGGTGTTACATCGGGTACATAATTTTGTACAACTATGTTATCAAAAAAATGTTTCTGAAAAAAACTTGAGGTGCTTTGTTTTACTAAGATGCCAAAATAAGCAGAACTTGTAAAGGTGGCATCTGTTACCGAACCCTCTAAAACAAATGCCGTACCTGTACCAGTGAGATCTCTATATAAGCTCCAATTATTAGTAGCATTGCGGATTACTTTCAATTTTAAATTTGTACTGCTAGAAAGCGAACCATCAGCACCATCAATTATCTTTGAACTAAAGCCACTTGCATCTTTTAGGTATAGCGAAATTTCATCTGTAGTATTTCCTATTCTTACAAAATAACCTGAAGTAGTTGAGCTGGTAAGATCGGCTGCAGATGCAGTTAAATAAACATCTACATAGTTAGCAGATGACGTACTAAATGCAAGTCTGATGTCCATTTCCCATTGTGCAGCATTTGCTAGTGCATTTGGGGTACTTAAATAATAGGTACTGTTTGTGGTTATGTTGTTGCTTTGCAACTCTGATGCTGCATTTACTATAAAATCGGAAGCCCCTCCACCCCAAACAGGATTGTTTGTAAAATCGCCATCCGAAAAGTTATCAGAAAGTTGGGCATGAGTGGTAGCAAACACACTGAACAAAAAGGCAAGCAAGGTTAAAAGTTTCTTTTGCATAACGGATATTTAGTCCTTCGGCTTTAAAAATACTACCAGTTTTTATAATTCTGCTATAAAAATGGTTTTATTTAGGTAAATGTACAGGATTGGCATTTGATGAATTGTTTCGATGAATGATTGTAGTTATTTTCGTGACTGTTTGGAAATAGTTGTTTTACGCTTTTCGTTATCAGACAATTGTTGACTAACATAATGTAGAAAAAGCCGAAAAGTATAAGCAAAAGTATAAGTCCCGATTCAAAAGGTAGTTATCGGGATGCCGATATTGAAGTCGGCAAGTTACCCCGCAAAAATTGACGGGGCAGGCAGCAACGATGTTTAATGGATATCCAAATGCTGGTTTCCAAAAAGTCTCGTTTGTATTTTAAACGCTTTGGATCATTGCAGGTTGATTAAACGAAAAATAAAAATAAGAAAATGAAAGTTGCCGTAGTAGGCGCTACCGGTTTGGTAGGCACAAAAATGTTGCAGGTGTTGGCAGAAAGAAATTTTCCGGTTACGGAACTGATTCCTGTGGCTTCGGAAAGATCTGTGGGCAAGGATGTGATTTATAAAGGCATTGCATACAAAGTGTTGAGCATGGCTGATGCCATTGCCGCAAAACCCGCATTGGCACTGTTTTCCGCCGGGGGAAATACTTCGTTGGAATGGGCGCCGAAATTTGCAGCAGCAGGCATTACTGTTATAGACAATAGCAGTGCATGGCGAATGAATCCTAATAACAAACTGGTAGTTCCTGAAGTGAATGCAGCTGTGCTTACAGCGGCTGATAAAATTATTGCAAATCCAAATTGTAGCACCATTCAAATGGTGGTGGCATTGCAACCGCTTCACTTGAGATATAAGATCAAAAGGGTAGTAGTAAGCACCTACCAAAGTGTGACCGGTACTGGCGTTAAAGCAGTTGACCAATTAATGGGTGAAAGGGAGGGAAAGCCGGTTGACAAGGCATACAAATACCAGATTGATCTGAACGTGATTCCGCAGATTGATGTTTTCATGGAAAATGGATATACCAAAGAGGAAATGAAAATGGTGAATGAGACCCGTAAAATAATGGGGGATGATAACATACGACTGACTTCTACAACTGTACGTATACCTGTAATGGGCGGCCACAGCGAAAGTGTGAATGTGGAGTTTGAAAATGATTTTGATTTGGAGGATGTGAAGCAATTATTGGCCGCTTCGCCGGGTATAATTGTTCAGGACGATATTGCAAATCAAATATACCCTATGCCGCTTTGGGCTCATGAAAAAGATGAAGTGTTTGTAGGTCGTCTTCGCCGTGATGAGAGTCAACGTAATACTCTGAATATGTGGATTGTAAGTGACAACCTGCGAAAAGGTGCAGCTACCAATGCTGTTCAGATTGCCGAATATTTGGTTTGGAAAGGGATGTTGTAAGGCTTGAATTATTCTTTAAAATAAAATAATTATATAATACTCCCCGGCAGCGTTACCGGTAACGTTTGCAACACATAACTATTAGCAGTTCTTTACCTGAACTGCTTTTTGTTTGAATAGTATTCAAAGAATGAAGTGGGATTTGTCAATTTTTTTGTCACGAAATTTGAAGTAAGGTTGGCTTTTCGCATTATATTGGACTTTGTGCCTTGACTATTTTGCCCTTATGAAAATAATACCCCGACGACCCTTAGTTTGCTCCAAATTAATTTCTGTATTAATTGCTGCCATTTTTCTTTTTCCCAAAGCTAATGCGACCGTGTACACCGTGTCTGACAAAGCGACGCTTCAAACAAGAATGACAAATGCCCTGCCCGGGGATACAATCATAATTGCAAATGGAACTTACAACTGGGGTCAGATCCTTTTCAGCAATGCAAACGGTACTCCCTCTTCGGCATGGATTGTTTTAAAAGCACAGACAAATTTCGGTGTCGTGTTTACGGGAAATACTTACCTGCAATTTTCCGGGAAACGGATTTTGATAACCGGCTTAAAGTTTGCCAGTGGCAATTCTACTGCGAATGATGTTATCCAGTTTAAGACATCCTCTACGGTTTTTGCCAGTTACTGCAGGCTCAACAATATTATTATTGACAATTACAACAGCGACTCTACCGGAACAGCTACTGCTACAGACATTGAGAACAAATGGGTATCAATTTACGGAGTAAGAAACAGGATTGATCATTGCACTTTTATCAATAAATCCAACAACGGGGCAACACTTGTTGTTTGGTACGATAATTCTAATTACCCTCAACAGTCCACAAGTACATATCATCTGATAGACTCTAATTATTTCAAAGAAAGAAGTTTTTTAGGGGGTAATGGCGGAGAATCTATGCGGATTGGAGTAGGGCTTACATCTTCTACTTATGGTTATAATATTATAGAATACAACCTCTTTGAGAACCTTATACAAACCGAACCTGAAATCATTTCTAATAAATCAGGTTTTAATACTTACCGGTACAATACAATCAAAAATTCAAAGGGAGGGATTACTTTAAGACGTGGACGATATTGTAGTGTCTATGGAAATTTTATCATCAACACCAATGCTGCTTTGACTGATGATTATGGTATAAGAATCATTGATAAAGGACACAAAGTTTTCAACAATTATATAGAGGGTGTTAATGGTAATAAAAACAGTTTAACATCCATGCGGTGTCCTATTATTTTGTACAATGGATTTTATTCAGTTAACGATACTACTGACCCCTCACATGTAGGTTCTTATATGCCTGGAGATAGCTCTATTATAGCTTTCAATACCATTGTTAATTGTGAGGGTGGGGCGGGTATTGTTTTAGGGTTTACAGATGCAGGAGCTAATACTTATCAGCCATTAGGACTAAAAGTTGCAAATAATGTAATTAAAATGACCACAGGGCAAACAGCTTACATTGACCCCGTGAATACACAGCTTACTTATTTATCCGAAGGCAATGTTTACAATGCTCCGAATGGTCTTGGCTTGTCTTCTTCCACAGGTTTCGCAAACACAACACTAACATTTGGTGCAAGAAGCAATCGCATTCTTCCGCCACCTTCATTGGTTCAGGATGCTGCGGTAAATACGGGTAGTTATGCTTCACTCTTGACGGCATTGGATGCACAAGGGCAAACAAGAAGTGCAGTCTATGATATAGGCTGCGATGAAGTAAACGGTTCTGGTGCTGTGCTGTATTATCCTCTTGATTCAAATTTGGTTGGAGCCGGAAAGCCAGTAGCAGTCAATCAAACAATTACATTTCCAGCGATTGTTGCAAAATTTTATGGTAATGCAGACTTCAACCCCGGTGCAACTGCCAGTTCAGGATTGACCGTTTCTTACACCAGTTCCAACACTTCAGTAGCCACTATTATTGGCGGTAATATTCACATTGTTGGCGTAGGCACTTCTACTATTACAGCTTCCCAAGCCGGCGACCAAACCTACGGTGCAGCTACTGATGTTGCACAGACATTGACTGTTTCAAAAGCCAGTCAAACTATTAGTTTTTCGGCTTTGCCGGTAAAATATATTGGCGATGCAGATTTTAGTCCGGGTGCAACCGCCACTTCGGGTTTGACTGTTTCCTACGCCAGTTCCAACACAACCGTTGCTACAATCGTTGGGGGAAATATTCATGTGGTTGGGTTCGGAACTGCAACTATTACTGCTTCGCAAAATGGAGATGGAAATTACAATGCTGCTACTGATGCCACACAGGTATTGACCGTAAATAAGTTGGTGCAGACCATAACATTTCTCTCCATTCCTACAAAAGTGGTTGGCAATGCAGACTTTAATCCCGGCGCAACTTCCAGTGCAGCGTTGACCATTTCTTACAGTAGTTCAAACACTACTGTGGCAACCATAGTCGGTGGCAATATTCATATTGTAGGAGTAGGTTCTTCAATCATAACGGCCTCACAAGCTGGCAATGTTACTTACGCAGCTGCTACCAATGTAACCCAAACTCTTGCTGTTACGGCGACCACAATATTTGCCACAGGCGACTACAGGTCGGCAGTAACAACAGGCAACTGGTCGAATGTGAACTCATGGCAAATAAGAGATGCAAGCGGCAACTGGACTTTACCCTCCGTTGTTCCATCAAATACCAACAACGTTTTCATCCAGAACGGACATATCATTACTGCTGATGTAACTGCTTCTTGCAAAGACCTTCATTTGCACACCAGTGCCAGAATTGTTATAGGGGCAAATATTGTTCAGGTAAAAGGTAAAATGAGAGCATTTACAGGAACGACCATTACAGGATTAAGTGATGATGTCTTTTATAGTTCGCAGGCAAGTGCAAATTCCGGTTTTAGCAGCACCATGGCAACCATAACAACAGGATCCATCAGGATTGTAGGTGCCTCCCGAACAGTCTTTGCAAATGGTGAATGGGGTGCAAGTGCATTCAGTGGTTGTGCAATAGAATTTAATATGGACAATGGTGCAACTGCACTGTTGGATGCTTCGATAAAATTTAAAAGTATAACGGTAGCCAACGGAACAACATTAAACGCTGCCGGCAACAGGATTGGTGCAGACGATGGTTTATCGCCAAACGGCGGAAGTGTTACGATTAAAACCGGTGGCAAAATCATTTCTTCAAGAAGTGGTACAACAAGCCAGGTGATATCCGCTTTATCAACTTCAAAATGTGGTACGGTAACTATTGAATCAGGAGCCACATTGGAACTTACAGGAAGCATTCCTGCAATAGATGCCGGTGCCTTTGTAAATAATGGAACAGTCATTTATAGCCTTGCCGGTGCGCAGACTTTGCTGCAAAAAGGAGCTGATGCTACTTCTGTAAATCCCGCAAACTATTATGACATCAGGCTTCAGGGAAGTGGTGTGAAACAATTACCTGCTTTCAATATTGCTGTTGCAAATGCCTTGTACGCAGAAGGCAGTGTGTCACTTAGTAATACGAACAATACAGCTTTTAAAGCTATAATGTCAAACGGCTCAACGATTTATAAAAACTCAACGAACACCGTTGCATTGGTGCCAACAACTATTGCTTTTGGTAGTTCGGCTGCTGATTTGATAAATGTCACTATTAACACTTCGGGTGCCAATGGCGCAGAACTTATTTCACCATCACCGGGCTTGTTAGGTACTGTTACAATTGCGACTGGAGTGGACTATAGCATTACTAATTCAGTTGCAATTAATAACCTGAACAACAGCGGAAAAATAACACTAACCCCTGCTTCAACACTTACCTTAACAATCGGGGGTTTTGTAGGTGGAACCGGACTTGTAAAATCAGGTAGTACAGGTGCTAGCCTTGCATTCACGGGCACGGGAAATGCAGGTACAATTTACTTTGACCAAACAATGCCAGGAACAACAAATTCATTTTCCGGTTTCACGCTAAACCGTACTTCATCAGGCATTGTTACTTTGGCAAACGAAGCCACTTTTTCGGGTAATTTTTCATTGACCAATGGCACAGTTAGTTTTGCTCCTCCATCTTCTCAAACACTTGCAATAAGCGGTACCATTTCACGAATAGCCGGATATTTAAGTGCAGGTAATAGCAATGTAAGCCTGGCCATAAATGGTGTAGGGGATGCGGGAACATTATTCATTGATCAATCCATACCCGGCACTACCAATGCTTTCAAAGACTTCACACTAAACCGAACCTCATCAGGCAAAATAACCTTGGGCAACAATGTCACGTTCAATGGCGTCACAACTTTGTCCAATGGGTCATTGCAGATAGCAAACAATCAAACGTTGACTATCAATGGCAACTTTCTGAATAATAGCGGCAATGGAACTATTGGTGGCGGAGCAGATGAAAACGTACCCAACTTGCCCAACCTCAATGTATCAGGAAGTGGTATAACCAACGCATTGAGATTTACAAATGGTTTTACAGAATTTGGAGATGTTACTTTGAGTCGTTCTGCGGCTATTGATGCAACTATTGGCAACGGGCTAAGAGTAAATGGGACTTTACAGATTAATGGAGCTTCAACAACCTTAGCTACTCAAGACAATTTAATTATTCGCAGTACAAGTACTGCTACTGGTCGTGTTGGAAATTTAACTGGAATAGCAAATCCCTTCAGCGGCAAAGTAACGGTAGAGCGATATATGCCATCCATGCCAACACGCAGGTGGCGGTTGCTTTCCATTCCTACCAATACCACTCAATCTATAAATGCAAGCTGGCAAAATAGTCTGGTACCCGGTGTGGTGGGATCCACTAATGTTGGAACTTGCATTACCAGTAGCTTGCCCAATGCATTGGCATTAGGTTATGATGCCGTAACTAATGGAAACTCTCTACTTAGCCACAATACTTCAGCTGGTTTTTGGGAAGGTGTTACAAGCAATACCACTTCAACAGGCATTGCATCAGACAGGGGTTACATGATTTTTCTTCGGGGCGATAGAAATGCGACACCGGCAAATAATATTACTAATTACACAAGTCTAAGCACAAAGGGAGCGCTGAAAATAGGCAACTATCCTGCTACCCCGCTTAGCATTAGTACCAATAAAAATGCAGCACTAGGCAATCCTTATGCTTCTGCCATTGACTTAAGAAATCTATTGTTGGGTGGTAATGCCGACAGGGTATTTTACTTATGGGATCCTAAGATTAGCGGTGCTTATGGTTTGGGTGCTTATCAAACACTTACCTGGACAGGAAGTAATTACATCATTACTCCCGGTGGCGGTAGTTATGGTGGCGGTGGAAGTGTGATGAATACCATTCAATCCGGACAGGCATTTTTGGCACATGCTACAGGCGGTGTTGGCAGTATTCAGTTCACCGAGAATTGCAAAGTTGCTGGCAGCAACAATGTATCAAGGGAAACCAGTCTTTCATCATATATTATTACCAACTTGTTTGCAACAGATGCCTTTGGTAACCAACTTGCAGATGGAACAATGATACTTTTCGACAGCAGTTTTAGCAACGATGTAAATGCAAGCGATGCGCTAAAAGTGAAGAATTTTGGAGAAAACTTTGGCATGGCCAAAGCCGGACAAACACTGGTGGTAGAGCAGCGCAAACCTATCAACACTGGCGACACAGTTTTTTACAGAATGGAAAACCTAAAGCCCAATCATTCCTACAAATTGGTTTTCGAAACAAAAGAAGTCAACAGTCCGGGATTGGCAGGAAGGTTTGAAGATACCCATACCAATACAAGTGTGCCTATTGATTTGAATGGCAATACTGAATACCCATTCAATATTACGGTAGATACAACTTCGTCATCACCAGATCGTTTCCGTTTAGTATTTTTTCAAGGTCAAGTATTGCCTCTAAATCTTAAAAGTATAAAAGCCTGGCAACAAAATAGTGACAACATAATGGTGGAATGGCAAGTTGGTAATCAGCAAAACATACATCACTATGAAGTAGAAAAATCAACTGATGACCGTGGTTTTGAAAAGGTAAATGAACAAGCCCCAAATGGCATAAGCGGCTCCAATGCAAAATACAATTGGCTTGATAAAAACGGATTTAAAGGAGACAATTATTACCGCATAAAAAGCATTGGGCAATCCGGGGAAATAGTATGTAGCCCGGTAGTAAAAGTGAAAATAAAAAATGAGGTTTCGGGGATTACTGTATTCCCAAATCCGGTAAAAGACAGAAAGCTTTGCCTCAAATTTGAAGACATGCCCAAAGGTGTTTATGAGGTTCGGTTAATCAATCAAATGGGGCAGGTATTGTTGACGAGTCAATTCATACATGACGGAGGAAATGCAACAAAACAAATTCTTTTACCAGAGTACTTACCTAAATCCAATTTACAAGTAGAAGTCACCGATCAGTTTAATGATGCACGTTTTTTATTACAAATAGTAAATTAAAGGAAAAGCCTTTTAAGCCTTTTTGTTGGCAATATATTTCTTATGAAGCAAATCGCTTCTTTTTGGTTCGGGAACACTTTCAAAATCAAAAGGACAATGTTTGCATCCATTGCCACAGCAATAGCCGCGGTCAACATGATACTTTTCAGTAAATACCACGTAGCCGCTGTCGTTGTAGTAGAAATCCAGCTCCTCAATTAGTTGCTTGCTCAAACAATATTTTCTTTAGTTGTTCATCAGTTTCTATAGGCAAAGGTTGGCTAACTTCAAATTGCAAATAATGGATACGTTCGCTTTGGGCAATGTCAAGGCTTTCGTAATGCGTCTTTATTTGCAGGTCTTTATTGTCAGGTGCCTGTTGCTGCACATTTTCATAATCCTGCAACAACGGTAAATCAAAAAGGTTGACTACCAGTTTGGTAAACTTATATAAATCCGGGCTGTCCGTCTTTAAATGAACAATGCCATGCTGCCCCAAAATACTTTTGTACAAACGTAAAAAGCGGGGATGTGTTAATCGCTTCTTCGCCCTGCTGATGCGCAATTGCGGGTCGGGGAATGTGATCCAGATTTCAGCTACTTCGCCTTCGGCAAAATAGTCGGAAATTTTTTCTATTTGTGTACGCAGAAAAGCTACATTTTTTAAGTCTTCATCTATCGCTTTTTTCGCACCTACCCACATACGGTTGCCTTTCAGGTCAACGCCTATATGGTTTTTATCCTTGTGTAACCGGCCTAAACCTACGGCATATTCGCCTTTGCCACAAGCTAATTCCAGTACAATTGGATTGTCATTTTTGAAAAAAGACTTCCACTGCCCTTTCATATCCTGCGGATATTCAAGCACATTGGAAAATGTTTTTAGTTCCGCAAAGCGAATAAGTTTTTTTTGACCCACGGTTGTTAATTATTCCGGCAAATAAACAGAGAAATATTTTGTTACCGGAAATTTAAACGGGTTACTGAAAATTTATACCAATTTGAAATTCATAGCAGACCAATTTTTTTGTTTGCTTTTTTTTATTTACATTTGGTCTTTTATATAAAACAATATGTCAAATTCATTATTTATCCCTGTTAAAGAAAGCATTCAAGAATTGAACACGATTTTAAAAAAATCGATTCCATTTTTAAAACCAAGAGTCCA
>JAYTDC010000191.1:0-118082 GCA_043736115.1 Segetibacter sp.
TAACAAAAACCTTTGCACCCGGCAATAGCTGGGCAGGCAGCAATGGAGCAGTGAATGGCGTTGTAAATGAACACTCTATCAATATGGAGTATTATATAAACACAGCTACTGATGATGTAAAATTATGGACAATTGGCAACGACCCCATATTTGACAACAATGTGCCTGTAGCAGCCGCCCAACCCTACAATGCTGGGGAACTATATAAAACCGTGACCCTTGATGAACACAAGAAAGCAGTAGTAGAGTACAAAGACAAGGAAGGCCACGTAATCTTAAAAAAAGTACAGGCAGGAACTGTTTTACCAAACTATGAGGGATATGTTAACTGGTTGTGTACCTACTATGTGTACGATGACTACTCAAACCTGCGTTTTGTGATTCCACCCAAAGCAGTAGTACAATTAATAAATAATAATTGGCAATTAACAACTGGGGTAACTGCCGAATTATGCTTTAAGTATGAGTATGATGGAAGAAACCGGATGATTTCTAAAAAAGTTCCGGGGGCTGCATGGGTGTATATAGTGTATGATAAGCGGGATAGATTGGTGTTTACTCAGGATGGCAACATGCGGAGCAAGGACCAATGGATGGTGACCCTGTACGATGAACTAAACAGGCCAGTGCGAACAGGGATAATGGTTTATGCAGGTAGCTTGCCCACATTGCAGAACTCTGCCGATGGATTGGGTGAAGGGGCATCGCAGCAAATTGTAATAGGCTCTACAGTATCCAAAACGCCCCCTATTCTAATAATACCCACACGTGAAACCGGCAGACCAAAATACGAAGCAACCAACACCATAGAATTTGAAAGCGGTTTTAAAAGCGAAGACAATGCAGATTATTCAGCAGAAATCATAACCGATGACCAAAGGGTGTTTACCTCTTACGACCAGGTATCTTTATACCCTATACCCGCCGGGGCCAACTTTGTACCACTGACCATAACCCACTATGATAATTATATAGCTTATGGCGATGCACCATGGACTGACAAAATATTTACCTCCTCTTTTAATACAGAATTAAATGTAACCAACCCCAATGCAGAACCACTGACCACAACACAAAACTACAATATAAAAGGATTGGTTACCGGTACACATGTGCGTGTACTCACCAGTACAGACATCAGTGTGTTGCAAAATGCACCATGGATAGAAGCCGCCAGCTTTTACGATGAGAAATGGAGAGTGGTGCAGGTGCAGGCAGACAACTATAAAGGGGGAGTGGATATTAACACCATCAGGGTTGATTTTACCGGCAAGCCACTGGCTACATACACCAACCACAACAATGCAAGCGGCAATGTAAAAGATCTGGGGGTAAAAACTACCATGCAATATGACCACACTGGCCGCCTGACCGATGTGGAGAAAGCAATAAAAACAAACAATGCTTACCTGCCAACACGTAAAATAACCCACAACGAATACAATGAACTTGGGCAATTGAAACACAAAGACATAGGCCAACAGACTGACCCTCAAACCGGCCTGCCGACTGCCTCGCCAATGGAAGGACAAGACTATGCCTACAACATACGAGGCTGGCTGAAAGGTATAAACTGGAATTATGCAGGCACAGGGCCTACTCACCCCGTCACCACCTCTAACCCCACCCAAGGCGGGGGATGGTTTGCCATGGATCTAAGTTATGACTGGGGCTATGGAAGCAACCAATACAACGGTAACATAGCCGGCATGCGTTGGCAGAGTGCAGGCGATGGCGCAGAGCGCAGTTATGGGTTTGGATATGATAATGCAAACCGCCTGCTATTTGCAGATTTTAAACAAAACTTTGGAGGCGGGGCTACCCCAAATTGGAACATAAATGACCCTGCGGGAAATTTTACGATTGACTTTAGTATGAACATGGGACACCTGCAAACTGTAAATGGTGTACCTACTTTTGTAAATACTTATGATGAAAATGGAAACATACTGCAAATGCAGCAGAAAGGACTAAAGTTAAACGCCAGTCCACAAATAGATGATCTGTCTTACAGCTACAATACGAACTCAAACAAATTACTAAAGGTAGATGATGCAGTCCCTCCCCCAACAGGGGGAGTTGGAGGGGGCTTGGGAGATTTTACAGATAAAAACAGCGGTGATGATTATGGTTATGATGTGAACGGCAACATGATTGTAGATAAAAACAAGCGAATAAACGGCACTACAGGTGTAGATATAGCTGCCAATGCTGGTGCCATAACCTACAACCACCTGAACCTACCTTATGAAATAAAAGTAAAAGCCGATAATGGAATTAATGATAAAGGCACTATAAAATATATTTATGATGCTACCGGTAATAAGTTGGAAAAAGAAACCACAGATAATCTAATAACTCCTGCAAAAGTTACAACAACAACCTACCTCGGCGGTTACATTTATGAAAACAACGTGTTACAATTCTTTGGGCAAGAAGAAGGGCGGATAAGAAAACTCACTACTGCCAACTCACAACTCACCTGGGCTTTTGATTATTTCCTAAAAGATCATCTTGGCAACATACGAATGGTGCTTACGGATGAACATAAAACAGTTCCCTATCCTGCGGCAACTATGGAGCCTACAAAGATTGCAATAGAAGAACAACTATATGCAAACCTAACGAAAACACAAACACCGAAAAATGCCATACCCGGCTATCCTGCTGACCCGACAACAAATCCTGATCCCAACAATTATGTATCGAAAGTATCCGGTGCTACAGGTGACCATAAAATAGGTCCTTCTATTGTGCTAAAAGTAATGGCGGGTGATAAATTTAATGTGAAGGTGAGTAGCTGGTACAGAACAAACGGAGTAGCTCTGCAACAGCCTGTTAGCCCTTTGAATGATTTAATACTTGCTCTGGCAAACGGATTAAGCGGCCCCGCCACGGCGGGGCATGGTGCTGCTGTTACTCCGACAGATTTACAAAACACCGGATTACTATCTCCTAATGCTACGCAGTTTTTAAGTAGCCAACCTTGTACCACTTCAAAGCCCAAAGCATATCTGAATTGGATTTTGTTTGATGAACACTTTAAGTATGTCGGTAGCAGCAGCGGTGCAGAACAGGTAGGTGATAACGATGCACTGACACAACATTTGAAAACTGATTTGCCAATTGACAAAAACGGCTATCTTTATGTGTATGTTAGCAATGAAACGCCTAACATACCTGTGTTCTTTGATAACCTGCAGGTCACGCATATAAAAGGGCCATTGACAGAGGAGACGCACTATTACCCTTTCGGATTGACAATGGCGGGGATTAGTTCTAAGGCGGCGGGGAATTTAGAGAACAAATATGGTATAACAGGGAAAGAAAAACAGAGTAAAGAATTTAGTGATGGTTCAGGATTGGAGATGTACGATTTTGGGGCTAGATTCCAAGACCCACAAATAGGAAGGTGGCATGTACAAGACCCATTAGCAGATAAATGGAATTTATTTTCTCCATATAACTATGCACTGAATAATCCTATTACTAATATTGACCCAAATGGCAAAGATGTTATTTTGCTAACTTGGGCAACGGCAAATGGAAGTAATGGACATACGGCAATAGGAATTGAGAATTATAGGGAAGCTGAAGTAAGAGACAAAAAGGGAAATGTAGTTTATGATAAAGAAACAGGGAAGGCTAAAACTGAAATGGTCGGAACAGGAACTTACACTTTATATGAACTTGGCCCCGACAACTCAAATAAAATGGATAAAGGGGATGATGCGCAAAAAGATGTAACTCCTAACTATAGAAAAGTCGGAACTTTTACTGAATCGGAACTTACAAAAAATTCTAAAGATGGTAAGAACATAAGTCAGTATGACCAATATGCACCAGATGGTGTAATTAAGATTGGGACTGATTATATTGGAGATTCTAAAGCATCTGCTACAATGGATAAGTTAAAAAATGATAAGCAAGATTTTAATGCTTCCTCTAATAATTGCTCTGTCTTTGGAGTATGCGGTATTAATGCAGCTACGGGTCAATCTGTTGGTGGTTCTGAAACAATAAGGGCAAGAGGGAAACAAGTTACTACTGTTACACCTAATGCATTATTTAAAGCTGTACGAGGGTTGCCTAATGCCAACGTATCAGTAGACCCAGGCGGGAAAGTAGATAATAGATTTATTCAGGGAAAGTATCCAAATTTATATCCTTACATAGAAGATTAATTATGAACAAAAAATTATTAGCAGCCCTATATCTTATATGCACCTGTTTAATTTTAGCAGAGTGCAAGTCTCAAAATGCGAGTGCAGTTCAGATTGTGTTTTTTTATCCAAATAATTTTGACCGCACAGATACGTTATTGCTTAATAATATTGATACTGTGAATAGTATTAAAACTCTATTCAGAAATATGCGGGAAGCAGATGCAAAGTTTCCTCTTAGATATCAAATCACATTTTATGGGAAAGGATTTTCTGACGTGTATTACAGCAATGGTAATAACTATATAAGGAAAGACCGGAAATCATATGTGTTGCCAGAAGGGAAGGAATTTGTTCTCTTTGAATCAATATTGAATCACGAATTAAATAATAACAAAGCCACTCATTGAGACGGGTAGTGTTCCAGATTTGTTGTTAAGCTATTTTACAATAACTGCATCGTTTTTCAATATTTAAAAAAGTATTTTAAAAATTATTTTTTTGGTGGCCAGTATTGATCACCATTTTTTTATAAATAAACTTACTTCGGCGGCTACATTTATGAAAACAACATACTACAGTTTTTTGGACAAGAAGAAGGAAGAATTCGTAAAAAGATTTCAACCTTTAACTCTCAACCCTCAATAGACTATGTGTTCGACTATTTTCTGAAAGACCATTTGGGAAATATCAGGATGGTGCTTACGGATGAACATGAGCAAACTCCATACCCAGCCGCTACAATGGAAACAGCACAGACAACTACAGAAGAATTGCTGTATGCCAACCTGCCCCAAACGAGAACATTTAAAAATGGTATACCTGGCTATCCTACAGATAACACTACAACTCCCAATGATAACGTAGCCAAAGTATCCGGGGCTACAGGTGACCATAAAATAGGTCCTTCTATTGTGCTAAAAGTAATGGCGGGTGACAAGTTTAATGTAAAAGTAAGTAGCTGGTACAGAACAAACGGAGTAGCTCTACAACAGCCTGTTAGCCCTTTGAATGATTTAATACTTGCTTTGGCAAACGGATTAAGCGGGGCGGTTTCCGGTGCTACACATGGTGCTGCTGTTACTCCGACAGATATTCAAAATACGGGGTTACTATCGCCGAATGCGACACAGTTTTTAAGTAGCCAACCTTACCTTAGCTCAAAGCCCAAAGCTTATTTGAATTGGATTTTGTTTGATGAACACTTTAAGTATGTTGGTAGCAGCAGTGGTGCAGAACAGGTAGGTGATAACGATGCGCTAACACAACATTTGAAAACTGATTTGCCAATTGATAAAAACGGCTATCTTTATGTGTATGTTAGCAACGAAACACCTAACATACCGGTGTTCTTTGATAACCTGCAGGTGACCCATATTAAAGGCCCACTTACCGAGGAGACGCACTATTATCCTTTCGGTGGGAGGTTAGCAGGTATCTCGTCAACAGCTGCAAATACACTCAATAATAAAAACCTCTACAACGGAAAAGAAAAACAAGACAAGGAATTTAGGGATGGGTCTGGTTTAGAATTATACGACTATGTTGCAAGATTTTATGATGCACAGATTGGCAGATGGGGAACTATTGACCCACATTGTCAAAATTATTATTCATTTTCTCCTTATGTTTATGTTGGCAACAATCCAGCATTATTAATTGACCCAGATGGTAAAGATTGGTTTTATCATTCTGTAGATGGAAATGCTGAGGCTACTTGGAATTGGCACGATGGAAGCGAATATCATACAGGTGTCAATGATGCGGCTGGTAATGAAGTTGTATTACAGGGTACAGAAGCGGTTGTAGTTTTTAATGGTTCTAGAGATGAAAAATTGGGTAAAAAAAATGGAAAAGATGGATATATAAATGGAGACGGAGCTATAACAGCAAGTGTTACAGTTTATGGACCTGATGGTGCAGATGATGTTCACAAATATACCGGTTACACAATGGGTTCAGATGCTGATAAATTTGGTGCTATTGATGAAGGTACTTATGATGCTAATTATGATGCTGCTGGTAAAAGGGGTAAATTGAAATCTCATTGGACATTGAATCAAAGAGGGCATATAAGAATGATGGATGGTGCAATTAACCCCAATGCTCCAGATCAAGTTGAAGAAAATGGAGAAGGTTATAAGGATGGCATTTTCATACATACATCAAATAGTAATGGTTATGCAGGTACTTACGCAAATGGCACAAAGGGAATATCTGTAGGTTGTTTACTTATTGCTCCATCTGATTGGGCAAGTTTTAATGAAGTAATGTCTGGAGCAACAAACTTTAAAGTACAAGTTATACGAACTGTTACAGAAAAAGTACCTTTGCAAGGTATAAAAGGAGCAGTCCCAAATATATCTGTAACACAAATTACAACTAAAAAAGATTAACTTCTATGAAAAATATAATATTATCAACTGCTTTGCTTATTATCAGTAACTTTTGTTTTGCAGATATAGACACTTTAATTAGTATTTCTAAAACGGAATTTGAGAAAGGTAGTATAGAAGGAAAACTAAAAAAGGACTCTAATATTATTAAAAAGAAAGGGGTTCTTAAAATTGGCTACTGCAAAACATTTATCGATAACTCTGATGATGAAAATTTTTGTGAATTTGATTACATAGGCAACATTAATAATTCTTTTAGAGTTGTAAAGAAAACATTGTATAATGGTGAGGAGTATATAATTCTTACGAAAAACAACCCATGTAAAACTTACACTTTCAAAGGATATCCACATATATGCGATTCTATTATTATTAATTTTGATGAATCAGTTACGACAGATAGAAAGAAAATTATAGAGGTGTGGCGTATTACAAGTATAGGAATAAGTAAAATAAAAAATATTCCTTTATCAAAAAATATTCAAACGAATAATATTAGATTTTTAAATAATTTTGTTTTAATAAAAGATAATAAAGGAAGGTATTGGAAGCAAAAATATTAATTAGGTATTGGGTAGTGTTCCAGATTTGTTGTTAAGCTATTTGTAATAACAGAACCAGTTTTTCAATACAAAGACAAGCATTATAAGAGGTATTTTTGGTGGCCAGTATTTGCCACCATTTTTTTTATACATAAATCTACCTCGGCGGCTATGTTTATGAAAACAACGTGTTGCAATTCTTTGGACAAGAAGAGGGAAGAATTCGTAAAAAGATTTCAACCCTAAACGCTCAACCCTCAACTGATTACGTTTACGATTATTTCCTAAAAGATCATCTTGGCAACATCCGAATGGTGCTGACAGATGAGCATGAAACAGTTCCCTATCCTGCGGCAACTATGGAGCCTACAAAGATTGCAATAAAAGAACAACTATATGCAAACCTAACGCAAACACAAACACCGAAAAATGTCATACCCGGCTATCCTGCTGACCCGTCAACAAATCCTGATCCCAACAATTATGTAGCCAAAGTATCCGGGGCTACAGGTGACCATAAAATAGGCCCCTCCATTGTATTGAAAGTAATGGCGGGTGACAAGTTTAATGTAAAAGTGAGTAGCTGGTACAGAACAAACGGAGTAGCTCTGCAACAGCCTGTTAGCCCTTTGAATGATTTAATACTAGCTTTGGCAAACGGATTAAGCGGCCCCGCCACGGCGGGGCATGGTGCTGCGGTTACTCCGACAGATATACAAAACACCGGATTACTTTCGCCTAATGCTACACAGTTTTTAAGTAGCCAACCATATACCATTTCAAAGCCCAAAGCATATCTGAATTGGATTTTGTTTGATGAACACTTTAAGTATGTTGGTAGTAGCAGTGGCGCAGAACAAGTAGGTGATAACGATGCACTAACACAACATTTGAAAACTGATTTACCAATTGACAAAAACGGTTATCTTTATGTGTATGTTAGCAATGAAACGCCTAACATACCTTTGTTCTTTGATAATTTACAAGTAACTCATTTGAAAGGGCCACTTTGTCCTGCTGGGGTCTTCTTTCTTAGCCTTGTGTGTTAGCTAAGAGACCCCGGCTAAACTAAAAGAATAGTAATAACAAAAATTTTCAATTTTGGCAGCAAGACAATCACCCGGTAGAATTGTATGGATATGAAACATTGAAACAGAAACTTAATTATCTTCACGAAAACCCTGTGAGGGCTGGTATTGTGTATGAAACATGGCATTATAAAAACAACTGCGCAATTGATTATTGCACAACTATGAAAGGCAAAATTTAATTGGAACAGGTTTGAATTCTACCGGTCATAGACCTGGGTTTCATTTGAAGATTGAAGTTAGCTTCGCACCCTACAACCAGCAGCATGAACACTTACGCCAGCTGGGGCGGCACCTTTACATCCACTTTAGTTAACCTGAAAAACCTTTACATAAACCCTTCTTTCTGGCGCAAAGGCAGGTGCTATATTTTAAGGATAGTCAAACATATTTCAATGGCAGTATCGCTAAACTCCTTTTGAGCACCACGCTTTCTTTCTGCCGACTTATGTTGCCAATGTTCTGCCACATCCGTTTCTATCCAAAGACACACAGACCCACGCTCTTACAATCCTTTGTTATAAGATGGCCAGTTTTTAACTTTGTACTTATCTTTACCCATCGGATAAAAGTTGGGTTGCTTAATGTTGTTACAACCACTAAGGAACTCAACTATATCCATTCTTTTTTAAAAGTGAATAAGTTCTAAACACCAACTCAGCTTATTCATGCAACAACGCCGTTATGAATTATGAGTTGTGAGTTATGAATTATGAGTTTTGAATAATGAGTTATGAATTAATAAATTTTTTTTGATGAAATCAAAAGTTGAAATACTGCGTGAAAAAATTGAGGAAGGTAAGTTAGGTGGTGGTGAAAAAAGAAATGAAACGCAACATAAAAAAGGTAAACTAACTGCAAGGGAAAGAATAACCCTGTTGATGGATCCCGGTTCCTTTGAGGAAATAGGTGCTTTAGTGCTTCACCGTACCAAAGACTTTGGTATGGAAGACCAACAGTTTTATGGTGATGGGGTTATAACAGGTTATGGTACGGTTAACGGCAGATTGGTGTATGTTTTTGCACAGGACTTTACAGTATTCGGAGGAGCTTTATCTGAAACTCATGCAGAAAAAATTTGCAAAATAATGGACCTTGCTATGAAGACCGGTGCACCCATGATTGGGCTAAACGATTCAGGCGGGGCAAGAATTCAGGAAGGTGTAAGATCGCTTGGTGGTTATGCGGATATCTTTTACAGAAATGTACAATCGTCTGGGGTTATACCACAAATATCTGCCATTATGGGGCCATGTGCAGGCGGTGCAGTTTACTCACCTGCAATGACAGATTTTACCTTAATGGTGGAGAATACAAGCTACATGTTTGTAACCGGACCAAACGTGGTAAAAACAGTTACCAATGAAGAAGTTACTTCTGAAGAATTAGGTGGAGCCTCTACACACTCTACCAAGTCTGGCGTAACACATCTTACTGCAGCAAACGATATGGAATGCATTGCACAGGTAAAAAAGATGTTAAGCTACATGCCACAAAATTGTGAAGATGTAGTACCCAAAGTACCTTACACCTTAGGTAACGAAACAAGAGAAGCATTAGAAAATATTATTCCTGAAAATGCCAACCAACCCTATGATATACGTGAAGTAATCAGCGGAATTTGTGATGTAGATTCTTTCTTTGAAATTCATAAAGCTTATGCTGAAAATATTGTTGTAGGCTTTGCACGGTTGGCAGGCAGAAGCATTGGAATAGTTGCCAACCAACCCATGTGTCTGGCAGGTGTGTTAGACATAGAAAGTTCTAAGAAAGGTGCAAGATTTACCAGGTTCTGCGATTGTTTCAATATTCCATTATTAGTATTGGTAGATGTTCCCGGGTTCCTTCCCGGCACAGATCAGGAGTGGAACGGAATAATTACAAATGGTGCAAAATTATTGTATGCACTTAGCGAAGCAACAGTGCCCAGAGTAACAGTAATAACAAGAAAAGCTTATGGTGGCGCATACGATGTAATGAATTCCAAACACATTGGTGCAGACATGAACTTTGCATGGCCTACAGCCGAGATTGCAGTTATGGGTGCTAAAGGTGCAAGCGAAATAATTTTCAAAAAAGAAATATCAGAAGCCGCAGACCCTGCTGCAAAACTTTTAGAAAAAGAAGCAGAATATGCTGAAAAGTTTGCAACACCATACCTGGCTGCAGAACGTGGCTTTATAGATGAAGTAATAGAACCTAAAGAAACAAGAAAAAAACTGATTAAGACCTTTGCAATATTAGAAAACAAAGTAGCTAAACGACCTAGAAAAAAACACGGAAATATTCCATTGTAGAAAGGGTAAAGTAATGTTTCCATCACTCCATTTTCATTGATAGTCGAAACAATTACCTTCACCACCATAAAAAAACAATTTGTATTATGAAACTGGAAGATGCAGTAAAGGAAAGAAGCGAAAATAAATGCGAATTGTGTAAGTCTACTGAACAGGTGCAGATATATGAGGTAGAACCACAAGTAGGAAGTTATGAGGATAGCAGCATAATGATTTGTGGAAAATGCAAGGCCCAAATAGAAAAGAAAGAAGAACCCGACAGCAGCCATTGGAGCAAATGTTTACCAGATAGTATGTGGAGCGAAGTGTCTGGAGTACAGGTAGTTTCGTGGCGTATGCTTAATCGTTTTAGAAACGAAAGTTGGGCAGCTGACAACCTGGACATGATGTATCTTGACGATGAAAAACTTGCCGTAGCCAAATCAACAGGAGATCATGATAATGACGGTACTGTAGAATTGCACAAGGACTGCGATGGCAATGTTTTACAATCAGGAGATACCGTTGTACTTACAAAAGCTTTGGATGTAAAAGGCTCATCGCTTCATGCCAAAATGAGTACCGTTGTAAAAAACGTACGATTAGTTGCGGAAAACACAGAACAAATAGAAGGTAAAATAGAGGGACAACTTATTGTGATTTTAACCAAATATGTAAGAAAGCAGGTAAGCTAATCTACCCGGAATTTATTTATCTTATTGAAAAATAAATAGAAAATTAATGCCAAAACTCTTCATGTTACTTATAGGATGCAAACCTAAGGGAAGACACACAGAACAACATGATGTGTTCTTTGGTATTGCAGATACCGTAAGTGATTTAATCCCCGAAATAAAAGCATTTTGGCCCGAGGCAAAAGGAAAAATGCACATAGATGGATGGCGGGCAGTAACACTTGTCGATGGGCATATCGTTTCTGTTGTTCCAAGAGATTCTCCCCTCTCCGACTCCTCTTCCCGACTATTCTTTATAAATCTTGGCGGTTACAAACCAAATGAATTTGAAGAGTTTCATTATAAAATGCTGGTAGCTTCAAAAACAAAAAGCGAAGCAATAAAACAATCCAAACAAACTGTATTTTTTAAGCATACAGGATTTGCCGGGGCTCACTCCCATATAGATGATAAATATGGAGTGGATGTTGATGACATTTATGATATAGCCGAAATTCTTTCAGAAAATACCCGCAACCAATTTAGAATATTAGTAGAGCCTGTCAATGAAATTATAACTGAAGACGAAATGCATTTGGGTTATTTTCCGTTGAGTTCATTTGAGTAAAACCTATTCACCCCCTAAAATTAGTATAGATACTTTTATTTTATTAATCATACCTCCTTCTTATTGTTTCTATAAAAAAAGAGGCTTCCAAATGGAAGCCTCTTTTTTTGTAGAATAAGATTATATTAATCTTTCACAATTTTATCCTGTTTAACAACAACACCGTTTTTATCGGTCATGGTAACCATATAAATACCTGTAGTTAATTTGCTGGTATTGATTGATGAAGAACCTGAAACATTCTTTTGGATAATTCTTCTACCGAACATATCAGTAAGTACAACTGTAAACGTTTCAGTAATACTGCCCATATTTACTCTCAATTCATTGGTTACCGGATTTGGATACAAAGCAACCATGTCGCCCTTTACCATTGCTGTTCTTGAATTATTACGGCTTGCAGTACCCAATTGAACTCTTAGCGTATAACAGTTTACAGAATCAGCACCCGAACCTGTACCACCATATACCTTTACATAATAAGTATTAGGCGTATAAACATACTGTATGGTTTCGTTAGTCATTGAATCATTTTGAGATGTTGCCAATGAAACAATACCTGTATTGTTTATCAGGGCTACATTGTAATTATTTGGCAATGTAGATAATGTAATAGTTGCAGTTCCTCCATTGGTAATATTAAACTTGTAGTAGTCAATATCTCCTATACGGCTAATTGTTCCTTTTATGTCGGTGTTAAAAGGGATTACAGCAGCCGATCTTGCACGGTTATTATTAGCGTTATCATATATACTAATACACGTACTTACACCACCTGTAGTAAACTGATCCAAAACAAAACTACCAGAACCACCGGCACAGGTAGCCTTAACTCTCCAGCTATAAATAGTTGCAGAAGTTAAACCTGTAAGGTTAACTGTTGTAGCAGTAGTTGATGCAGTAGCAACAGTCCATGTAGTTGCTGATAGTGATTTATACTCTACTGCATAGCTTACCGCTCCACTAACAGCGGCCCAACTTACTGTTGCACTACTATTGGTAATTGCAGATGACATAAGTCCTGTAGGATCACCACAAGCAGGTGCTGATGCAATAGTGAAGTTAGTATTTGAAATATCAAAGAATATGTTTCCTACAGCTTCAATCTTAATTCTTGCTGTTGTTGATGGCGCCATATTAGGAATCAGCAATGCTTCAGAACCATCATTTGGAGTACTTGCAGCTAAAACAGTTGGGAAAGTTAAGCCGCCGTCTGTACTTAAAGAAATTTTTACATTAGTACAGTTAACAGGTGCTACGTTGGTACTGTTAACGCTCCATCCAATATTCTGTGTAGTGTTGGCATTCCAGACTACTGCCGTATTTGGTGCCGTAACGCTAAACGGACCTGCTGTACCAGAAACGGTAACAACTGCATCGGCATAAGCAGTCTGACCAATTTTTACACCTGCAACATATGGACTATTATCCCTTACAGTTAATCTGAAGTTGAGTGTTCTTGCAACAGAACTTAATGCTTCAATGTTTGCACCAGCATCACCACCGGTTAAGGGTGGGGTAACATTTAATCCAGATAATATTGTTGATAATCTTGGAAATATTCTCGTACCTGAAGCAGTTGGCTTAAAGGTCAGCCAGTTTGGACCTGTAGCCTTTGTAGCACTTGCTACACTGCTTGCCCCTGTTTGTGTTGAAGTTGCATTATCATTTTGCTCCCAGCAATAGGTTAATGTATCATTATCTAAATCTGTAGCAGAACCCGTAAGCGCAAAGGGTGTGCTTTTAGGAATAGTAAAATTACCACCTGATGTAACAACCGGTGTACGGTTTGCAGTCATATTAACTGTAACAGGACATGTTTTAGTTGCAAGGTTGGTTTGTATTTGCTGAATAGTTGCCTGATGATAAATGTCAATAGAATGTGGTGCCACATCTTGTGAAGTAATACCGGCATAACCCATGATAGTTATACCAGACCCAACTTCTTTATTTACACCAGAACCTTCATTGCTCATGGAAAAAGTATGGTTTCCACCTAATTGGTGACCAATTTCGTGAACTACATAATCAATATCAAAATTGTCACCCTGAGGTATACCATCAGCAGGAGAAGTAATTCCTCTACCTTTTGTAGATCCTGTACCCGCAGCTACACCACCTGCACAAACACAACCAATACAACCTGCATTTCCACCACCACCGGAAGATCCAAACATATGACCTATATCATACGCTGCATTATTATCTGCAAGTGTTGTACCCGGTCCTGTTAAAGTAGTGTTTAGCGCTATCTGTAATTGTGTATTCCAGCTTGATAAAGTTGTATAAGGATCGGTTGCAGGATTGTAATAAATAACATTTGTTGAACCTGCCACTAAATTCAGATGCAAAGCCAGATCTTTTTCATAAACACCATTACAACGTGTTAAGGTAGCGTTGAAAGCCGCAAGCACCAATCCAACCTGTGCCGCACTTGTAGCACCAAAATAGTTTGAATATTCTGCATTACAGGATTGCGCCAAACGCATGGTTTTAAGCTGACCTGCTGATGATTGTGTTTTCTGAACCTGTGATTTTATATCAGCAGCCATCTTTTTGTCTTCGGTGCTACAAGTCCATGGCAGTGATCCTTTTTCTCTTTGAGATTTGAATACCGCATAAATGGTGTGATCTTTAGAAAAAGGTTCAATAAATTCATTCTCTTTTTCAGTTCTGAAAATCATGGTTTGAATTCCTTGTGGAGACACACTTAACTTTAGTGTTGCATATCTGTCAGTTATTCCTCTACCGGAAAATGCTCTGATTTCAGGGAAACGTGCCTGAAGTTCAGGCTCAAAATTAGATGCCTCATTTATCTCAAATTGTTCAAGGACACCCTGCACATTGGGAAGAGTTATGATGGTAGTGTTCTTAGTTGATTTCCTGTCCACAATAGAAAGTACAGCTTCATTAAAAGCCATAAAATTTAAAGTAAATAATTTAACCTCTTTGGGATAAGAAAGTCTTGATACAGCTTTATCGGTAACGATACTATTGCGGTTTTCATAACTCGCAGACCAAAATTTGTCTGATTGAGCAAAACCTGAAGCAGTAGCAATTGCCAGCAACAATGTTAGTAGTAATGATTTTTTCATGCTTGATATGTTATTTATGAAATGATAAAAGCTAAAGTGTAAATATAAGATGTCTTTTGATAAATCTATTAGAGGTTTATCAAAATGTACATTTTTTTAGAGGTTAATTGTAAAACAGTTTAAAACATTAAAACCTTTAAAAATTAATATGACTCTTAAAGAGTATTAGATTTAATTAAAATTGTAAATCAAGTTTAAAATAATTGGTTTTCTATAATATTATTAACCATCCTTTTATTTAACTTGTCGTCACTTTAATAAATTTAATCAGCCTACATTAAATGATTGGATTTTTTAAAAAGTTTAACCTAATAAATAAATTCCTTGTTTCTTAAAATAATTCAGGTTCACCTGATATTATTTTTTTATATTTTCTATAATCTTACTTACATAAATAGTATTGCATTTTACTTTTAATAGAACTAATTTAAAAATTCACTTAAATAATTCAAATTGATAGCTGCCAAAATCGTAAAAGAACAATATGAGAGAATGACTGATGAGGCACTCGTTAGATTTACTGTAAATGAATCTCATAAAATAACATCTGAATCATTTCAACTACTTAGGACAGAATTAATAATAAGAAATTTAGATTTATCTATTCTTGAAACTTTACAAACAGAAAAAGAATTGAAAGAAGCTAATAAGTTGTCTGAATTTGAGAAATCAACTGCTTTAGGATTTATAGAAACTGTTTGGCAATTTGCATTTGATGAAAAGGAGATTGGGAAAAGTGATGAAGAAATATATAAGGCATTATTAAGAAAAAACATAAGTGATCAATATGCTCAAATGATCATATTCAGTTTGGAACAAAAGGCAAAAGATTTAGTTGACAGTTTAAAAAGTGATATACTCATTGGTTGGCTGCTTACAATTGGAGGGGCCTTACTATTATTATTTACCTTAAATGTGGAGGAAATTCGTGTTATTTTCTTAATCTGGAGCAGCATTATGCTTGTAGGTGGTATAGGAAGATTAGCTGAAAATAATGCTAAAATGAGAAAATTTCAGACAATTATCAATAACATCGAAGCGGAAAATGATTTCCAAAATAAATTATATCAATAATGCAAGAGGAATAAGTGTTATTACATTTCCATATTAGTTTTTTTTAATAAAATTCATTTCACCTTTTAACCCCTCCTTTGCTAAACAAACATTTAATTACAGTATTCTCCCCTTCGTTAATTAGTTTAGCATTTGTAACAAATGTAACATGAATTAAGTTTTATAAATTCCACCTTTGCATTAATGGGAAACTCATTACAAAGTCATTGGGATGCTGTCTATATAACCAAAGATTTAAAACAAGTCAGTTGGACACAGGAAATACCCAAAACTTCCTTAGAATTAATTCATTCTTTTAAAACGAAAAAGGATGCAAAAATTATAGACATTGGTGGAGGTGACAGCAAACTAGTTGATTATTTGCTTGAGGAAGGTTTTAATGATATTACTGTACTGGATATATCAGAGGAAGCATTATCCCGAACAAAAAATCGTTTAGGAAAAAAATCTGAAAACATAAAATGGATTGTTAGCGATATCAATGCTTTTGAACCAACTACAACTTATGATGTTTGGCATGACCGGGCTACTTTTCATTTTCTTACTACTAACGAACAGATTGCAAAATATATGGAAATAGCAAGAAATGCCGTTTCTGGATTTATAATCATCGGCACGTTTTCGGACAATGGACCTTATAAGTGTAGCGGACTTAGTGTTAAGCAATACAATGAAGAAACATTAACGGCAGAAACTCAAAATGGGTTTGACAAAATAAAATGCATTACCGAAGATCATATTACACCATTTGATACAAAACAAAATTTTTTATTTTGTAGTTTCAAACGTCATAAAGTATAGTTTAAGCATTTAGGATTTTATAAAATTATTTTAATTGTTTAAAAAAGACACAGCCTCCAATAAAAAAAGCTAAAGGCTGTGTCTTTTTAAAAATTACTTTTTATCTAATTGCTGATTATTATTTTTTCTACACCGGAATGCACCTTATCATTCCATTTAATAAAATAGGTACCTGGTATAAGTCCTAAAGTTTCAATAGTTGATTTGTTAATTGTATTTAATCTATTTACAACTCTACCGTTAACATCTACTAAAATTATATCTACATTTTTCCCCTGAAAATTTCTTATTTGTAAAGGCATACCAGATTTTATATTATTTGGATATACAACCCTATCATATCTATTTTGTTTGGTCGATGCTATACGCGATACTCCAATATTAAATACATCTGTTACGCAACCCAAACTATCAGTTACACTATAAGAGGTGCTAGCCGCAGGTGTTACTGAAATAGCACGGGTACTTGCTCCTGTTGACCAATTATAAGTACCAATCCATGAAGCAGTTATAGTTACTGTACCTCCGGCATTTATATTTACAGTTGTTGTTTTACCAACATTTTTCATTATTGTGAAATTATCTCTCACAACTCCATCGGCACAAATCCATTTAGCATCTAACCTGTTATTTTCTATTTCCAAATATAAGGCTCCACCGTTAGTAACATCTGAATAATGCATAGCGTTATGCTCATATCCAAGTGACTGCCCACCTAACTGACCCGCCGAACCTACAACTGCATACACTATACCGTTACGTGAGGCTGTGGTTGATTTTGAATAAAAACAAGAATTTGCCGATCCATTATATTTTGCACTTGAGGTACTAAGTGCATGTGTTGCAGGATTAAAAGTGTTCACTACTCCATAATGTCCATTAATCAACAAACTTCTTTCATAGCTGTGGCTATGTCCATTTAGTACTAAATCTACCTTATATCGCTCAAGAATTGGTACAATATTTTGACGCATATTTATTAGCTCTGGTTCTGTATCACTGTTGTGAGAACCTTTGGTATATGGCGGGTGATGAAAATAAACAATAACCCATGGTTGCCTGTTTGCTGCCAAATCTCTTTTTAACCAAACTGCTTGTGGGCCTAATGTATCGTATAGCCGGGTACTTCCGGTTTCCCACCCATAAGAATCCAAAGCTACAAAATGCACATTGCCATAATTATAAGAATAAAATGCTTCTGTGTTAGATGCTACCCCACCCGCCTGCCCGGTAGATGGTAATGTAAACATATCATAATACGGTATTGCATGGTCAGCTTGTCGGGCGGAACTATTGGCATAATCATGATTACCGGGTGCAGGCCATAACACATGATTTTTGGTAAGATTTCCCTGATAGATATTATAAAAGTTGGATTGATATTCTGCGTCAGTACCGCTGCTGTATGCATTGTCCCCTAAAAGTATCCATGCATTAGTATAATTACTACCGTTAAAAGCTAACCATGCATCTCTTACAGCAGTTTGATTGGCAGAATTATTTCCCATATCGCCCATAGCAAGAATTCTTATTTTTTGAGTTGCAGTCCCTGCAGTTGGCATTGTTTTAAAATAGTTATTAGCATTACCTTGTAATGTTTGTGTAGAAGTACCAATGCTATAATAATAAAGTGTATTGGTAGTTAAACCTGTTAATGTGGCAATATGCTCTGTAGTTAAATTTGCATCGTAATAAGATTTGCTAAGAATAGTAGATGCTATGCCATAATTGACAACAGTATTAGTAGCTATATTGGTTCGCCAACGAATAACTATGCTGTTTTGTATGGCCGTATTCATATAGGGTCCACGGGTAAGTGTTGCATTGGTCATGCCCCCTGCATTAAAGGATTTCAATTCAAGATCAAATGTGAGATCAGGACTTGATATAGAGTTCTGATGAACTTCAACTGCAATGGTATTATTGCCCTGTTTCAAAAAAGAAATTGGAATCATTTTGAACTGTGGAGTATTTCCATCATCAATTGCATCTGTTAAAGCTTTACTCGTAAATCCAATTTTACCATCAGTCATATTGCTTCTTAATACCTCTTTATCATTTATATAAACAATAGCCCCATCATCTCTTTTAAGGTATAAATTATAGCCTGCAAATTGAGCAGTATCGGGTATAGAAATTGTTTTTCTAAAATAAGTTGTGGGGTATTTATTCAATGGATCGGGACCATAATTTACTATGGTGGATTCATCCCCATCCCCATAACCAAGTTGGGCATTTCCGCTAGTCCATGTTACATCGTTATAAGATGATGTACGCCATACAATTCCAAGGTTTACACCATTATCTTTAAACTTCCACAAACCGCCATACGGCACAAGTGTAGTGATTACAGATATAGGTGTAGCCAAAAGTTGCATATCGAAACTTATATCGCTGCTTGTTGCAGCATTTTGATGAATTTCGACAGCAATAATATTGTTGCCGGCAACAATAATATTTAATGGTATAGAAAAGGGTTGGGGTGTTGCGCCATCATCTGCAGCTGATATACTTGCACCGGTATTATATGCAATTACTCCAGCCGGAAGATTGTTTCTATACACTTCTGTACCATTGACATATACAACTACACCATCATCCCTTTTTATATTAGCTGAAAAAATTGAAAATGCGGCAGGATTTGCAATGTTTATTGATTTTCTAAAGTAGGTAGTTATGTATTTGGTGTTTACATTAGGGCCATAACTTACAATGGTGGCTTCATCTCCATCTCCATAGCCCAATTGTGCCGGGCCGCTTGACCATGCAGCATCATTAAATGCAGCAGCAGACCACCCGGTTCCCTGATTGGTTCCATTATCAAGAAATTTCCATGTAGAACCAAATGGAAAAATTTCTTGCTGCGAATAAATTGGATTGATAGCAATAAATACACAAAGTATTAAAAAAATATTTTTCATAATGTTGGTTTTGGTAGTTATGAATTTCAAAAACAAGCAACAATAAAATTAAATAAAAAAAATCTATTGATTAATTAAAATAATGGTTGTTGATTAACTTCAAACAATCGGTAAAAATGATTATTCAAATACGTGTAAAAGCAAAAATCATTACCTTATAAAATTTTGCAAAAGGATCTGTTATTTAAATTAAATAAGTAAGTAAAGCTTTACAGCACAAGGGGTATAGGCTGTAAAAAGTCAAGGTAGTAGTATCATAAATATTTCACTGAAACAAAGATTTAACAATGATGAGGACAGCTATTTTCCAAGCAATTTTACCAGGATTTCAAAAATATTTTTTTGATGTATTGGCTTTGAAATAAAATCATCAATTCCCGATTTTAAGACATCGTCACCAACTTCTGTTCGTAAATTTGCAGAGAGCGCAATTATTTTAACTTCTTTATTTTGCATTTCATTTCTTATGAAATGAATAGTTTCCAATCCATCCATTTCGGGCATATGTAAATCCATAAAAATAATATCAAAATCATTTTCCTTTTGCAGAACTTCTATACATTCTATTCCATTGGATGTTATAACAACATTGAAGCCTTCAGATTCAAGGATTTTTTGAAAAATAAATTGAATCATTTCATCATCCTCTGCAATCAGAATTTTTGCATTACGAACAGTTTCAAAACCTTCAGGATATTTATTTTCAGATTTTAATTCCTGATTGAAGATGGGCTTTGATTTGGATGTATGGTTTAACTCTTTACTAATGCCTAAGGGTATGGTAAAAAAGAATGTAGTCCCTTCTCCATACACACTTTGCACCTTAAGTTTACCACCCATTAATTCTATGAATTTATAAGAAATACTTAAACCTAATCCGGTACCTCCATATTTTCTGGATATAGAAGAATCAGCTTGTTTATAAGCCATAAACAGATTGTCTAATTGACCTTCCTTAATCCCAATACCTGTATCGGTAACAGTTATTCTTACTGCTGTTTTATCCTCTAAAATATTCAAATGTTTTATTGTGAGCTTTACACTACCCTTTGTGGTAAATTTAAATGCATTGCTGATCAAATTTATTAAGACCTGTTTTAATCGTAATGGATCACCAATTAATAAATAAGGGGTCAATATTTCATTTTTTATTACAAAATCAATATTTTTTTCTTTTAACAACACTTGTGCATATCCTTTAAGATATTCTTCAACCTCATTAAACGAAAATGGGATGTGTTCTATTTCTACACTTCCCGATTCTATTTTAGAAATATCCAGAATATCATTAATAATCTGCTGCAAATGTGAAGTTGATTTCTCAATTTTAGATACATAATCTATTTGTTGATCATCTAATGCTGTCTTTAGTAAAAAATTATTTAGACCAGCTACAACACTCAATGGAGTTCTAATCTCATGTGACATGTTAGCCAAATAAATTGATTTCATTTTATCTGCAAACTCTGCTTTTTCCTTTTGTTCATTCAACTCCCGGGTACGGTTTTCAACAATTTCTTCCAATTGCTCTTTATATCGGTTTAATTCCAACTCAGCCCTTTTGCGCTCAAGAATTTCTTCTTCCAATTCTCTATTGGTCTCTAACAGAAATTTATTTTTTTGTTTTGCAGAAAAGTTTTTTTCAAAAATATATTGGATCTTATCTATTAAGTGTTCTACTCCTTTTGTTAATCCATAATTAGTTACATCTAAACGTAATAGAGTTACAGCTTCTCCATATCCGGTTAAGTGTGTAAAGGCCTGACATTGCAACTCATATACCCCTGGTAATAATGAGTTGTACCGTATATGAGAATCTGATGTAAGTTCCGACCACTTTTCATCGAATCCAATCAATTTAAATCTAAAATATACTTGCTTTTCATCAATAAACCAGGCAGCAAATACATTAACTGTTACAGACCACAATCCTGACATAACACGGAATCCCTCGTTTATCTTTTTGGGTTGTACATTATTCCAAATTATTTCATCAAGAAACACTTTTGGGGGAATATTAAATTGTTGAATTTTTTTATAATCGATCTGATATAAACC
The DNA here is from genome assembly GCA_043736115.1 of Segetibacter sp. GTDB lineage: Bacteria > Bacteroidota > Bacteroidia > Chitinophagales > Chitinophagaceae > Segetibacter. Next base: position 21,717 of record JAYTDC010000191.1, read on the forward strand.
AAAGTTTAACCCGCAGAAAAATATATCGTCCGCATCTTTAAATAATGATCTTGAACTTGTAAACTGCCAATCGGCCCGGCCTAGATAAAGGTTTATTCTTTGAATAATTTCACACCTGACTGTGTCAATTATTATAATACCATTGTTTGATCCTGTGGCCAATGTTGTATCATTGATCCAGGCAGAGGTCCATCCTGCAATGGGAAATTCTTTTATAACCAATGATGATTTTAAGGTAGGGTCTAGCAGTATAACTTTCTCTTCCTGAATTATTGCTATAGTTCCATTATTGGCTGGTACTATTGAGTAAGTATTTCCTTTACTTGTTAAAAATTCTGATAAAACCTGTTTAAATCCATGTATTGTTTCAATCCAAAGCCCCTGCCCTAATGTACCAACCATAATTTGGTTGTTTGAATTACAGGCCAAGGTATAAACATAGCCAAATTTTATACCATTAATATTTTTTATTTCACTTACCACTCCATCTAGTATTTTAAATAAACCACTGATGGTACCTAACCATATTTCATTATTTCTAGTTAACAATACCCTGTTTGGACTATTTATAATATAACTGGCATCATTAAATTGAACAGGAGGTTCTTCATCAACAGATTTAAAAAGTCCATCTTCGGTAGCAAACCAAAATACATTTTTATCAACGGGATCGCCACAAGTATCCCATACTATAGATTGTAAAGCGGAATATACTTTAGGAGGTGACTTTTTCACAACAGAACCATTAGAAATCACAGAACAAAACCCATCTCCACCTATGATAAGTTTGTGCTTATCCTTAACTTCATGTATAGAAAAAGCAGAGTTATTAATTCCACAATCAACAGGCTGTATTACATTTCTAAGGCAGGATACTTTTTTTAATCCTGCATTGTTTGTTGCAACCCATACGTTATAGGTGGTATCAATAAATAAGTCTTTGATAATACTACCAACATTAATAGTTTCTAATAACTTTATACCATTAACTCCTGGAGAAACTAAAACAAGGGTATGGCCAAATGCCAACCACCATTTATCACCCGATAGGGCTATAGCGGTTATTTTTTTATTTTTTACATCAATAGAATAATGGGTTACTATATCATAATGATGATTCAATATATATAGTCCATTACTTGTACCAACAAGAAAATAGTTGTCAAGTGTTTTTTTGATACAGGTTATTAAATCACCTGAAGGTATTTTAGTGTTGAATATTTTCCAGTTTGCTCCATCAGGTTCTATTAATCCAAACTTAGCTGTTATAACCAATATGGTTTTGCTGTCTTTAAGTATTAGTTTATTTACCAAACCAAAATCTTCAGCCAATTCAAGCAGCAATTTTTGTTTTACAAGTTTTAGTTTTAAAAGGCCATATGAAGTGCCAACCCATATAGTTGAGTTGATTATTGATATACTTTCAGCAATGCCAAATTTCCATTCAAATTGGAAATCGAGATTAATTTTTTTACCATAAATATCTATGGCCTCTATGCCCCTATCTGTTCCAATCCAAACTATATTGTCATCAGAGATAGTTATTGTTCTTAATCCCAGACACTCTAGGCCTGAACGGGAATCATAAACAATAATATTGTTGCCATTGTAACATGCAAGACCTGCAGGGCTTGCCAGCCATAGTCTTCCATTTTTGTCCTGATCTATTGCGTGAATCTGTTCATTAGGCAATCCATCATCACTATTTATGGTCTTTAATTTAATGAACATGTTTTGTAATAATCCGAATTATTCTAGCACTTAGGTTTGCACAAATTTAATGTTTTAACAACTACCACAATCACTAATAGAAATCAAATAAATTAGTAAAGAATACCTGAAGGTTTTCTAAAAAATAATACTTAGTAGCTTTAAAAATTATATAGGTTACATTTAATATTTAAATTTTTTAAGATCAAGACTAAACAAGTAGTTAATTTTTGGTATAATCAATTTGTATTCGGACAAATAGTAATGAACCAAAAATATTTATAACTAAATCTATCTAGCATAATCAGCTAAAGCAATAGACGTAAATTTTAATATACTGTACAATTGGAATAAAAAATAATGCAACAATTATAAAATATTATAATAATATTAAACTGGTTGGTTTCATTATTAAATTATTGATACAAATAAAAAAGAGATTTAACAAATTGGATATTGATTTACCACATCAACCTATTAAAATTCCTTTCCCCGGCTATTAACAGGAGTTAACCTTGCATAGTCATTATTTTTATGACTCTATACAACTTTATAAGTGGTTAAATGTTTACCTTAACTATATTCAATTCCTATTGTAATATTCATAGGATTTTTTATAAACCCCTTTCCCTTTTTATAATCATTTATTCTAAGTCATTTAAATAATAATGAATGTGCAAAAACCAAAATCAAAAAACTTTTTTTTTTAAAAATTAAATTAACCTGGTGAAACTTTTATTGTTCTTTCTATTCTTTCAAAATTTACAATCTATGATTTTATACAATTTTAATACTCTATCACAAGCTGATGAATGGGTTGTGGTAGATGATATTGTTATGGGTGGAAAGTCAAAAGGAACCTTCATGATTAATGCCTTGGGAAAAGGAGTATTTGAAGGAAATGTATCATTAGAAAACAATGGCGGGTTTTCATCAGTAAAGCATACATTAATTCAGAAAAACGCAACAGGTTTTTCTAAAGTAATTTTATATATAAAAGGAGATGGAAATCCGTACCAATTCAGAATTAAAACCAATAAGGGTGATTACTATGCCTATGTTGCTGAATTTAAAACAACATCAGATTGGGCATACGTAGAAATACCTTTCAACACTATGTATCCATCTTTTAGAGGACAACGATTAGATGCTCCAAATTATTCTGGCAAATTGATAGAAGAAATTGCATTTTTAATCGGAAACAAAAAGTCTGCCTCATTTAAACTAGAGATTGGTAGAATTTCTTTGGAATAAGGAGAATAATCCTACTTCATCATACAATGAAATTTTAATGCAATCGAACTTTAGTTTTACGTTTATGATTTTATTTTTTAAGCTTTCTTTATTCTGTCATTGAGGTTTAGATTGTTAGCCTTTGCCGTCTCCTTCGCAATCTCATACCCTGCATCGGCATGCCTTATCACACCCATACCGGGGTCGTTGCGCAATACCCTGCTTAGGCGCAATGCAGCATCTTCAGTTCCGTCAGCTACTATTACCATACCCGAATGTATTGAGTAACCCATACCTACGCCACCACCATGGTGTAATGACACCCAACTTGCGCCTCCTGCAGTATTCACCAGGGCATTAAGTATTGGCCAGTCTGCTACAGCATCGCTGCCGTCCATCATGGCTTCAGTTTCGCGATTGGGGCTTGCTACACTGCCTGTGTCCAGGTGGTCGCGGCCTATAACAATTGGTGCTTTTACTTTACCTGTTCTTACCAGTTCATTAAATGCTAATCCGGCCTTTTCTCTTTCGCCTTGTCCTAACCAACAAATACGTGCAGGTAGTCCCTGAAAAGCAATTTTTTCTTTAGCCATTTTCATCCAACGCAACATGCTTGTGTTTTCTGGAAACATGTTCATGATTAGTTTATCTGTCACGGTAATATCATTGGGGTCACCGCTCAATGCGGCCCAACGGAAAGGCCCTTTACCTTCGCAAAACAACGGTCGTATATAAGCGGGAACAAAGCCAGGAAAATCAAAACTTCTACCCGGTTTATAATGAGGCACCTGGGTTACTGCATTTGGGTTTTGTTGTTCATATTCCTGGGCACGGGCTCTTATATTATTTCCGTAGTCAAAAGTAATAGCACCCTTATCCATTAGTTGCAACATCAATTGCACATGAAGGTGCATACTCTCATAGCTTAATAAGGTATATTGTTCAGGATTCTTTTCTCTTAGTACATTAGCCTGTTCATTGGTCAAAGTATGAGGTATATAGCCAATCTCGGGGTCATGTGCACTTGTTTGATCGGTTAGGGTGTCAGGAATAATATCTCTTTGTATCAATCTGTCAAGTAGATGTATGGCGTTACACAGCACTCCTATACTTTTTGCCTCACCTTGTTTACGATAGTGCATAGCAGCATTTATAGCTTCATCAATGCTTGTATGTTTTTCATCGAGATATCGGGTTTCAAGGCGCTTGTCTATGCGCCACTCTTCTACTTCTGCTACAAGAGCCACACCTTCATTCATAGTTATAGCAAGTGGTTGTGCACCACCCATGCCACCAAGGCCTGCTGTAACATTAAGAGTACCTTTAAGTGTACCACCAAAATGTTTATTTGCAAGGGCTGAATATGTTTCATAAGTGCCTTGCACTATTCCCTGACTGCCAATGTATATCCAGCTACCGGCGGTCATTTGTCCATACATCATGAGGCCTTTTTTCTCCAGTTCATCAAAGTGTTTCCAATTGGCCCAGTTTGGTACCAATTGACTATTGCTGATAAGTACCCTTGGGGCATCTTTATGTGTTTTTAGTATGCCTACAGGCTTACCACTTTGTATCAGCAACGATTCATCGTTCTCCAATGATTTTAAAGAAGCTATAATATTATCCAAAGCTTCAATATTTCGGGCTGCTTTGCCTCTGCCGCCATAAACAATTAAGTCTTGGGGTCGCTCGGCTACATCGGGGTCAAGGTTGTTGAGCAGCATTCGCAGGGCCGCTTCCTGTACCCATCCTTTGCAATTTAGAGTAGTTCCGGTTGGTGTTTTATACTTTTTATAATCATATCCTATAGTTGTAGATTGAGACATAGTGGCAAGTATTTTTGATTGTGCAAATGTAGGCCTGTACAGTTGATTTTTTTATTGAGTCTTATAAATTTGAGTCAAAAAAAATAAACTTATCAAAGCCTAATAGCTGCAGCTATGATGAATGGATTGCGACCCCGCCTTTGCAGGGAATGAACTATTGTTGGTATTAAATAAAATTTTCTTTATAAAAAGCCACCATATACTTTCGCATACAGTGGCCTTAACCCTAAACCTAGAAAAAATGAAAAAACTATTTGATACGCTTAGCTTCTGATTCTAATCCCGAATTGCGTTGGCGTGCACCTTTCACTGTACTACTACCAAACCTATATTGAAATGTGACTTGCAGGCGACGGCTGTCCCATCCACCATTGGCATTAATTTTTACGCCGCTAAAATCGCTGAAAGCTCTCCATTTATTTGTTTTAAAAACGTCATTCAGAGATACTTTCAGGCTTGCTTTGTTGTTAAACAATGTCTTTTGAACTCCTGCATCCATACTCCACATAAATTCTGTTTGAAAAGTGCCTCCCCATATGGATGGGGTGTTGAACCATCCGCTAAGTTCGGCTGTGTATCCTTTGCCAAATGTGTAAGTGTGCTGATTGTAATAGTTCAGCGTAGTCACGTTCAGGTGCAATATTTTGCCCTCGCCAAAGTCAGCCCGAAAGCGGCTTTGGTTAAGGTTGGCATTTGCATAAATGTTGTAGTGTTTGCTCACAGTAATGGGTGCGCCAATGTTAATACTATACACATCTTGCGAAGCCAGGTTTTTGTTGGTGATGAAGGTAGCATTGGTGCGTGCCGTATCAGTTATTACGGTGCTATAGTCTGATATGTGGCTATAGTTCAGGCTTGTTGTAAGGAAGTAATTAAAGGTGTGGCTAAGCCCAAAGCTGTTGGTGTACTGCGGACGAAGAAAGGCATTTCCCTTTTGATAAGTCAACTCGTCCAATTTGTTTTCAAACGGGTTCAGGTCCTGGTAGCTGGGGCGGTCTATGCGGCGGCTATAATTCAGGTTCAACTGGTGTTTGGGACTTATTGTATAGCTGATAGCCCCGCTGGGGAAAAAGTTAAGGTAACTTCTCTTTACTACTTCTGATGTATCGTTGAGGGTTTGTTGGTTCTTTGCATTCAGCGTGCCGTTGCTCTTTGTTTGTTCTGCACGAACACCAATCTGGTAGCTCCATTTCTTGAAAGAACGATTAAAGTTAACATAGGCTGCCGCAACATTTTCGGTATAGGTAAGCGGTTACTACGACTATAGTCTATTTGTTTTTGATTGTTAAGTACGTTGTAGAAATTGAATGTGTTATCTGTCTTTACCGAAGCATATTTTATGCCCACACCAAACTTTCCTTTCAACAGGTTTTGCTCATAGTCTGCTTTTGCTGTATAAATGTCAATGTTAATAGGGGTTTCATTGGCAAATGTTCGTTGACGCAACAGTATGCTTGTTTTGTAGTCCAAATAGTTATTGGGCTGGGTACTGGTTGCACGGTTGGTAAACCATCCTCGGTCAGCATCTATGTTTAATTCATGGCCATTGGTGTCTACATATCGATAATTGATGTTTAAGTTGTTATTAGCCCTTTTGCTGGGAACGGAGTTTTGTGCATTTAAAATTTGTAAGGGCTCTTTATTCATTTTTGGTGAAATAAGCGTATTGCCGTCTGAGGTCCATCGGTTATCACCATAATTGCCATTGTACATAAAGCCAATTGTATTTTTGCTGTCCACAAAGTAGTCAACACCTGCTTTTACATTACCACCTTTGTTATAATCGGCGTTGGTGGTTTGCTGGTCGTAAATACTATCCACCTGCTGACGATAAAGGTTGATGTAGCTGTATCCCCTGCCTTTATCAGCGCTGATGTTGCTGAAAATATTTATTTTTTTGTCGCGGTAGTTGAGGCTTACGTTGCCGTTGCCGTTGGCATATTGCCCCTGGCTATAACCAATAGAAGCGGATCCATTGGTACCATACTTTTTGTTTTTCTTAAACTTAAGGTTTATGATGCCCGCATTGCCACTTGCATCATATTTAGCCGATGGGTTTTCAATCATTTCAATAGCTTCAATATCGGTGCTTTGCACAGACTTCAAATAGGCTGCCAGATCTTTGCCTGCCATGGGGCTTGGCTTTCCGTCTATATATATACGTACACCATTCTTTCCTTTCATGCTAATATTGTCATCTTTGTCAACAGTAATACCGGGGCTTTTTTGAAGTAGTTCTAATGCATTGTTGCCGGTGGCGTTTATGCTGCTTTCTACATTAAATACAGTGCGATCTGCTTTCACCTCAATCATTGGTTTCTTTACAGAGGTAACAATTACATCTTTAAGATTTTTTTCTATATTTTCTAAGGTTACAGCAGGAAATGCATATTCCTGATTATCTTTTAATTCAAACTTTTCTGAAATCCATTCCTTGTAGTTTATACTGCTAATCTTTATCAGATAATTACCTGATTTTATATTTTCAAAAACAAAAAGACCCTCATTATTACTTATTGCGGCTTTGTGCAAACTGCTGTCTTTAGCAGCCAATAATTCAATAGTCGCTGCAAAAATTGGTTTATTTTCTTTATTTAAAACTGTTCCTTTTGTTGTTGAACTGTTTTGAGCAAAGCCTGTTATGGTAGTTATTATTGCCGTTAGGGCGATTAAAATTTTTATCATTGCCTTCATTTTATAGGATAAAAATACTACGGTCATCCAATAAAATAAATTGAAGATGTATAAACGGTTGTAAAACCCTTATGAAAGTATAAGCGGTAAAAAAGTGACATTCTATACCTTATTAGGAGGATTAGAAGAAGCTTAATTAATAAACTATACAAGCTTACAATCAAATAAAAAAAACGCTTAAATAAGAATGTGCAATAGGAGTGCTGCGCTAAAATTCCGGTTAAAAAATGAGTTGATTTTATTTCAAATTAGTAGAGATACCCAATTTTATTCCATAATCAATTAAATACTCATGGATTGGGTATTGGGAAATAAAAGTAGAATTAGGTTGATAACGAACTTGCGGTCCAAGTTGCCATTTTACATCGCCAACTATTATTGAAATATAAGCTTCAAAGTTGGTATTAATATTCCACTGACGTACGAGGTTATTATTTTCGGAATAATTTTTAAAATTGGTGGTTAACAGGTAAGCACTTTTGTTGAGGATATATGTAGGTTGAATACTACCTGCAATATTAATTTGAAACTTTTTATTACCGGCTATTTCCCAATCTAAGCCCACCGGAAGCGAAATCTGATAATATCGATTAATTAATTCAGTAGAAGAATTACCATTAAAATTTCTATAATAAACTAGTGTATTTACAGTATTTATTTCATTGTTTTCTACCAATGCAATACTACTAATCTCAGTATTAGATCTAAATGCATCAATTGTATATTGACGAACATTAAACTGAAATCCGGATTTTACTTTTATTTTTTTATTTAGATCGTAAAGCATACTTATGCCGCCCTCTAAACCTTTAGAAGGCTTATGACGAACTACATCATTTACATCAGCAACCTGATTTACCCCTACAGGACCATTATTACTTCCTTTGATAACAGACTGATCTTCTTCTAATTTTCTATAACTGATAGAAGGAGCAAAGTAAACCAACAAATTAAATTTACCCGGCTTTCTTGAGGCCTTATAATCTTGAATTAAGGACATGGGTTTTATCACTGCTATTTTATCATTAGCAACGTTTATGTCACTGTTTTGTATAGTGGAATTATCTAATGATTGTAACTGCAATTCAACATTTGAATTTTTACTATCAGTATTAAGAATATTATTTTCTATTGGAGCCAATTCTTTATTGCTACTTATCGATTTGGTTAGATTATTTTCAACCAAATCAACCTCATCTATTGAATTATAAGATAAATTAATATTTTGTACCCTTTTATTTTCTAAATAACTTAATTCATTATTTTGCTGAATGAAAGACTTTCTTACATTGTTTACCGTAATTGATTGATCATCAATGTTATTTGTCTGATTATTATTTGAAAAATCATTAGTAACTGGTGTGGATTTTTTAAAATGAAAGGTACCAATTTTGTTATTGGGATCCTTTTCCATATTTGCAACTTGCTGTTGATAATTTAATGGCAGTAAGACAGGAGTGGTTGTAAAAATATTTTGTTTTGATGAAAAATGTAAACAAATAAAAGTAGTGATACTTATGATTAAAAAAGATGCAAAAGTTAAGGCAGGCCACCTTTTCTCACCATGAAGTTTATTGTTTATTTCTCTCCAAACAGCGTCTTTAGGATACATCCGGGTGTTTTGCAATTGTTGTTGCAAAAAAAACTCGAAATTATCTTCATTAAAATTGTTTTCCATCTACTCTAATACTTTTCACTTCTTTACTCCTGCAAGCAATGTGAATTGCGGTACAGGTTTTTCAATAATGTTTCTTTTAACCAACATATTTTCCAACATACTTTTAGCTCTTGTATATTGACTTCTGCTGGTACTTTCTTCAATATCCAGCATGTTTGCAATTTCTCTGTGGCTATAACCCTCTATAGCATATAGATTTAAAACCGTACGATAACCCATGGGTAAGCTTCTAATACATTCAGTTACTTGCTTGCCTTGCATTATTGACGGAACAGTTTCTTCCATAACATGAACAAAACCTGCATGATCAAGATCTACGCTGTCGCTAAACTTCTTATATTTTTTCAAAAAATTAATGCACGTATGCACAATTATTCTTCTTATCCATCCCTCAAATGCACCCTTGTTTTGGAAGGTATGAATTTGAGTAAAGACCTTTATAAAACCTTCCTGTAGCATATCTTCAGCATCCTCACGGCTTTGCCCAAAACGATAGCATACAGATAGCATTTTAGGGCTGTAGCGGTTGTATAGTTCCCTTTGTGCTGCCGGTTCATTGTGTACACAACCTGCAATTATATATTCTTCTGTCATGAAGCTTATTAATAGTTCACCCCTAAATTAAGACAAAAATGTAGAAAAGATGCTGCTTTTTTTAATTGTTAATATCTGTAAGTATAGTTATTAGGTTAATAACACCCTATACATAGAAGTAAAATAGTTGCTTGGAGGTCACATTTAGTTGCAACTTAACCCTTCCAAAAAATTGGCATCTGTAGGGCACTTCTTTATGTGAATTATCTAGAAATCATTTACTTCCAATTCAGTCATACCCATTAAAATTTCCCATTTAATCTACCGCGCCAATTGTTTGGCCATTTAGAATATTATTTATCATATTTCCCGCCCCACCACTTATGGCCTTACCGGGCAAACCGCCTGCACCGGGATTTGTGCCCGTTCCGCTTTGTCCTTGCAGACCTAAATCGCCCCCTTTGCCTCCATTGCCTCCACCATTTGCACCCGACCCGCCGATTCCGCCTGTGGTATTGGTTCCTGGCATACCATCTTGCGCAATTTTATTTACAGTTCCACATGAGCCGAAAGGTCCGGAAAAAGTAATGCCGCCACCGTTGCCACCGCTGGCATTTGCAATCCCAGTGCCACCACCTCCGCCACCACCATAAATGTCGGCACCTGTACTTCCACCGCCACCGCCGCCACCGCCACCTGAAGCAATATAACCATAATTATCTACTGTTACTAAAATACCATTTGTTGTTGCTATGGCATGTGCACCCTGGCCTCCTGGACCGGCACTTCTTATGCAGGATCCGGTGTTGCCTGTTGCTCCGCTACCGCCTCCACCTCCGATGCCTATTATCACTCCTCGGTTAATAATTTTTATGTTAGCTAAAGTAGTCATAGTAGAAAAATTTAAGGCAGCATTACCACAGCCATAAAGTGTATCGCCAACTTCAATCAACAGAATAAATTTTGTAATTCCCGGAAATTTCGAATAATAAACGTTCTTAAAATCAATACTACAACCCGGTAATATTCTAATGGTAGTTTGATGACAGGTATCGCTGCTGCAATAACAATTCCAGGTTTGATAAATAGAGTCAAAGAAATTAAGACATCGTTCATCAGTATTGAATATATGTAGGCCGTTGGGTGGATTTGAAATAGCGTTGCGCTGTTCGGATTTCATTCTTGGAAAGAGTACTCCTTTGCTGGTAGATTGAACATCAAGTAAAGCCTGTGGATGAGGGGTACTAGTGCCAATACCAACATTTTTTTGTGCTCCGGAATATAGATTTATGCAAACACAGAAAATTACAATAACTGATTTCATAAAAAGAAGTTTAAGTGAAAGTTAAGACTAAAAAAAACTGCCGGAAATTTTATTTTCCGGCAGTTTTCTTAATATTCTGATGAAATGCTTTTAAAATCCTGTTACTTACTTGCTACAGGAACACAGGGTTGAGCTTTTGATAACTCAGTCATTTTCTGTATCAACAAATCAATTTGTGCTTTTTGATGATCCAATTGTTGTTGCATTTTCTCTATCTGTGTTTGTTGCTTGGCAATTGTTTCATCCTTATTAACTTCTTTCTTATCGTTCAATTCTTTTACCGCATTCACCATTGCAATTAATATTGGGTGGATATTTAAGTTTAAATATCCATCCTCGTCTTTACCTACTGCTTCAGGAAATATTTTTTGAACATCCTGCGCAGCAAAACCGTAAGCCGGTGTCGCTAAAGTTATTTCATCAAACTTGCGCTCACCCACATTTTTATAGTGATAAGCAATTGGTTGTAATTTCAAAATATCAGCCAGACCTTTTGTATAATTTCCATCAATATTTTTCAAACGGGCATCAGAGGTAATAGTCCATGTACTTGTAGATGGTTTACGCCCCTGATCGAGAGATAGTTCTAATTGTCCGCCGGGAGTTAAAGTACCCAGCCCTAATCTGCCGGTAGATTTTTGCAAAAACATTTGCGTAGCGTTGAAAGTAAAATCTCCGGTATTGCCCACTTTCAATCTTTCTGCACGGTTGCTACCGTTACTACCTGTAACTAATGAAAGACGGATTGGCACGTTATTTAAAGATGGTGTACCGTCAACATAAAAATCAATTGCGGCAGTATTTTGAAACCCGGAACCATCATAACCCGAAGCCAGAAAAGAAGCAACATAATCATTAGCTGCAACTACTGTGGGGGCTGCCAAAGTACCACGACTCCGACGCCCCAATATTACGGGTCTTGCTCCGGGAAGCGTAGAAGCCATTGCAAGAATCTGATCACAGTTGCCCGATGCCTGTTCGCCATAACCAGTAATTAAAGGAACTCCTGTAGTTACCCATTTTGCAGCAGGGGTGTTGCCAGACAAGTTAATTACAGTATTTAATTGACTGTATAGTTGGCTTTGAACATTATCTACAATAGAAAGAAAAAGAAACATAACAAACAGATTAAGAAATAACTTTTTCATAAACATAATTTTAGTAATGCTAATTTAAGTTTTTTAAATGACAGATAACATTGATTACTCGATAATTTTTTTATCAATAATGCAAATTCTCTTAAAGCCAACTGATGTAACCATATTTTTGACTTCAATATTTATAATCTTACCTTTCCCAAAAAAATATTTCCATGAAAACAATTCTTGTACCTACAGATTATTCTCTTACATCAAAAAACGCAGCTTTATATGCATTTCAACTGGCGGCAGAACTTAAAGCTGAAAGAATCATTTTATACAACGCTTATCAGGCACCACCTATACTTACTGAAGCTACAATACCTGTAATGCCCATAATGGATATTGAGACTTTGGAAGATATAAGCAAAAAGGGAATGATTCACTTTAAAGAGGGTCTTACAGCATTAATGAATGACGCAATAAAAGTAGAAGAAAGAACAGTCTTTGGAACGGTAGTAGATGGCATTGAAGAAATATGTGGGGAAACCGAAATAGATTTGGTTGTAATGGGAATATCAGGTACAAGTAAACTGGAAGAAATGTTAATTGGCAGTACTGCTACAAGTGTATTAAAACACATAGCAACACCTGTAATTGTTGTTCCATACGAGGCCATTTTTAAACCTATAAATAATGTGATGTTTGCATGCGATTATAAAAACGTGGTATCATCAGTTCCTCTTGAAAAAATAAAAGATCTTTTAGAAAGTACCGGAGCAAATTTTCATGTTTTGAATATTTACCATGAAAATGGAAATTTTGATGCGGACTTATTGTATGAAGAAGAATTAGCTCATTCTATATTAAAGAAATTTTCTCCACAATTTCATGTTGTGGAAAACGATAGTTTCATAGATGGCATTAACCAATTTGTAGATGAACATATGATAGACCTTATTATCAGCGTTCCCAAAAAACATGGTTTTTTTGACAGTCTATTTAAAGAAAGCCATACCAAACAAATGGCCTTTCATAGTCACGTTCCGTTATTGGCAATACACGAGGGGGAATTATGAGTTAAGAGTTACTGACAATTAAGACTTAATAATTATGAGTTTAGATTTTAGGTTTTACGTGTAAACTGTCTAGATGTAAATAGTTACTCACAAGTTACATTAAACCCAAAACCTTAACACTAAACCTTAAACACTAAACCCAAAAATTCCTCACGAAAGATATTTGCCTACAATAGGCATTCTGCGGCCTACACCAAAGGCTTTGGGGCTTATCCTGATAATAGGACAAAATTGATTGCGCTTGTACTCATTGGAATTTACGAGTTTTAAAATTCGATCTACCAAGGCACTTTCAAATCCCATTTCCTTAATTTCCTGTGGTCCCTTGCGGCGCTCTATATATTGGTAAAGTACTTCGTCCAATTGATCGTATGGGGGAAGACTGTCAGCATCTTTTTGACCGGGTCTTAGTTCTGCACTTGGGGCTTTAGCTATAATATTATGTGGAATGACTTCCTTGTCTTTATTAATCCACTCGGCTAATGCATACACCTGCAGTTTATAACAATCACCTAATACACCTATACCACCTGCCATATCACCGTACAACGTGCCGTAGCCTGTAGCTAGTTCGCTTTTGTTGCTTGTGTTTAATAAAATATATCCAAACTTATTGGCTATACTCATTAATAAATTTCCACGGCTGCGGCTTTGTATATTTTCTTCTGCAAGGCTGAAAGGCAGGTCTTTAAAAATGGGTTTTAAGGTGTTTAAAAACGTTTCGTAAATGTCTGCAATTTTAATGATGTCATAAGGGTTGCCCAGATTTTCGCTTAACTGCACAGCATCATTTACAGAATGATCAGAACTATAAGGAGATGGCATAAGAACTGCCCTGACATTGTCTTTGCCCAAAGCCTCGCAAGCCAACGCCAAAGTAACTGCACTGTCAATACCTCCTGATGAACCCAATATAGCTTTGGTAAAACCCATTTTCTGAAAGTAATCTCGTATACCCAAAACAAGAGCGGTATATATGCCTTGAATGTTTAGTTGTGGCTCATATTTAATTGGGTTGGGAAGAATGTGATTGATGGGTTTAATTGCATCCCCCAATATCTGATCAATAGATCCATCATCATTCAATACAACACCGTCTATAGCTTCTTCAAAAGATGGAAGTGCCTTGCAGAGGTTTCCTTCTTTATCAAAAATTACTGATGCCCCATCAAATACAACTTCGGTCTGACTACCAACTGCGTTGCAATAAAACATGGGTAATTTGTACTTGAGTACGTTAGATTTTATAACAGCCTTTCGTTCTGCTTCATGAATATAATCAAACGGCGAAGCACTAAGATTGATCATTACATCAGGCTGATGTTCCATCAGTTTATCCATCGGGCATATTCTGTACAACGGGTTGTCATTGATGTTCCAAATATCTTCGCATATAGTTATAGCCAGTTTTTTGCCTTTAAACTCAAGCACTTTCCAATCAAATGCGGGTTCAAAGTAGCGGTATTCATCAAAAATGTCGTAAGTAGGTAACAATGTTTTATGCACCTCTCCCACTATCGCCTTTTTATGTAGGAGAAAAGCGGCGTTAAACAGGTCCTTACCTTCTGCAACAGGGTTGCGGGCAGGTGAGCCTATCAATACACCAATAGTGTCTGCATGTTGTTTTATTTCATCAATGGCCTCATAGCACTTGTTTATAAAATCGTTGAACTCTAAAAAATCACGTGGCGGGTAACCGCATACACACAATTCGCTAAAGACAACAAGGTCTGCCTGCATTTGCTTTGCTTGTTCTATTCCGGCTATTATTTTTTCTGTATTCTTTTGAAAATTTCCGATGTGGTAATTCTGCTGTGCCAAAACTATTTTCATGGTGCAAAGGTCATTATTTTTTTGCGCAGCAAAAACAATGTTTCGATAAAAATATTAGCAGTCTTAAATTGAAAGTGGCTGATTTGAAGTAATACGTAATTCAACCACAAAGCTCACAAAGTTTTTCACAAAGGACACAAAGATTAAAATATCTGTTTTGCTCTATGTTTCTTTGTGGGTATTTCCCTTAGTGTCCTTTTGAGTTTCGAAACATTAACGGAAGTTGGTTGCTAAAAAAATCAAGTTAAGCAAAGCAGATTCAATGTCTTATTGTAATTTGCCGCCCAACAATACTGTATGAAAAATATTGCTTTAGGATTAATACTTCTTTCTTTACTGATTAGTTGTGGTGGCAAAAAAATACCCGATGTTTCAGGAATAAAAGTTGACTTACAATTACAAAGATTCGAGAAAGATTTTTTTGCATTAGATACCACTCGTATTGACCAATCGCTGCAACAACTGCATGAGAATTATCCGGGTTTTTTACAGGATTTTTTATTTAATATAATTGCATTACCGCCACAGCCCGACAGCAACAAAGTTGTTGAGCTATTAATAAAGCAATACATTCAATCGTATAAACCACTCCACGATTCTGCAGAATATGTATTTGCTGATATGGCCGCCGTTCAACAGGAGATTACTAAAGGACTACAATTTGTGAAGTATTATTATCCTGAATATAAACTTCCCAATAAACTAATAACTTTTATTGGACCAATAGATAGCTATGGCAATATACTTACAACAGATGCACTTGCGGTAGGGCTACAGTTGTATATGGGTAACAATTTTTCTGTGTATAAAACCGATGCTGTACAGGAACAATATCCTACGTATATTTCACGCAGATTTAAGAAAGAATATATTGGTGTTAATAGCATTAAAACTATTATAGACGACTTATACCCTGATAAGGCATCAGGCAAAAGTTTGCTTGAACAAATGATAGAATCAGGCAAGCGGCTTTATCTGTTAAATCAGTTGATGCCCGATGCCGCTGATACTATAAAAACAGGCTACACCGCTGCACAGTTGGAAGGATGTTATAAAAACGAATCAACTATTTGGTCATTTTTTATACAAAATGATTTGTTATACATCACCGATCCATCGGCCATAAGAGACTACATGAATGACGCCCCAAAAACACAGGTCTTTGGCGAAAACTCACCGGGAATGATTGGGCAATTTGTTGGATGGCAGATTGTAAAAAAATGGATGGCTAAAAATGAATCCGTTAAGCCGGATGAGCTAATGAAAACTGATACAAAAACTATTTTTGAAGGAGCGAGGTATAAGCCGTAATATTACTAACAGGTAATTGTAATTTTGTTTTCTATTAAGTATAAGTGTAACAGAATCTGTATAAAAAACAGGCTTTTTATCAATTCATCTTAAACGGAACAATCATATCAAACGGAGGAATATTTACAAAAAATTCTTCTTTGGTGTCAGTGTTTTCAACTACATATTTACCAAACATTTTTCCCATTTCGGTACGCAAATTACAACCACTTACATATTGAAAAGATTTTCCGGGTAGTATTATTGGTTGCTGACCTACTACGCCTTCACCCTGAACTTCTCTATATTCACCATTGCTATCAAAAATATTCCATTCTCTACGAAGTACCTGTATAGTAAAATCGTTCTGATTTTCTATGAGTATTCTATAAGCAAACATATATTCACTACTTACAGGATTACTATAATCGGGTTGATAATAAGTTTCTACACTAACCTGTACACCCTTAGAAAGCTTTGATATCATATACTTTCATTTAAGTAAAAATAAATAAAATCTTTTTCCGTTTAGTATAACACAAAGATTTTACCAAAGTTTATTAAAGTTAAAGATTTTATAATCAGTAAACATTTAAATCAAATACTTACATTAAATCTTACGAAAAATTTATAAGTACTTCATAAATACTACATTTGCGGACGCAAAATATTCTTAGAAAAAAATAATTTATGACAAAAATAGCTGTAGCCAAAGGCGATGGAATAGGTCCTGAAATTATGGAAGCTGTATTACATATTTTTAAAGTTGCAGGGGTGCAATTGGAATATGAGTACGTAGATATGGGCAAATGGGTATTTGACAAAGGCTACAGCAATGGCATGACCCCTGAAGCACAGCAATCTATAGAGTCTTTGGGCATTTTGTTCAAAGGCCCCATGGAAACCCCAAAAGGTAAAGGAGTAAAGAGTGTAAATGTTACTGCCCGCAAAACCTGGAATACCTATGCCAACAAACGTGTATTCCAGACACTTCATGGTGTTGACACAGTTTTTAGCAAAGCCGGCATTCCTATAGACCTCACAATAGTTCGCGAAAACATTGAAGATACTTATGGCGGTATAGAACACATGTTAACCAACGATGTGGCGTTAAGCCGAAGATTTATCACCCGACCCGGTAGTATGCAGGTGATAAAATATGCGTTCGAAATGGCCCGCAAAAAAGGTACTACACGCATCACCTGCGGCCATAAGGCCAACATCATGAAACTGACAGATGGTCTTTTTCTTGAAGTATTTTATGAAGTTGCTAAAGAATATCCCGACTTAAAAGCCGATGATGTAATTGTTGATGACTTGTGTATGAAATTGGTAACACGCCCCGACCTCTTTGATGTTGTGGTGCTTACCAACCTGCAGGGAGACATAGTAAGTGACCTCTGTGCAGGATTGGTAGGTGGTTTGGGTTTTGCACCTTCGGCTAATATTGGAGACCACATCTCCATTTTTGAAGCTGTCCATGGTACAGCACCTGACATTGCAGGAAAAAATATTGCTAACCCAACTGCATTGCTACTAAGTGGTCTGGCTATGCTTCGCCACCTTGGGCTTATGAGCAAAGCTGCTATCATAGAAAATGCGCTGTTATACACATTGGAGCAAGGTATACACACTGGTGATTTTGGTGACAAATCAAAACCAACTCTTAACACTACTGATTTTGCTGAAGCCATTATAAATAATTTTGGCAAACAACCTGTACACCTGCCACGTCCATTGTTGGAAGATGCTCCGGCCACTCCCACTGTTTTCAAACTGGAAAAAAACCCGATGCTCACTAGTGACGAGGAAGATTACGATAAAATAGTTGGCGCCGATTTCTTTATAGAAAGTGAAGAGCAGCCAAACTTCATTGCTGAAAAATGTCTCCATCACACCCTGGATTTGTTTAAACTGATAACGATCAGCAACAGAGGTACTCAAGTATGGCCTAAAGGTTCCATTTTTACTAATCTTGTTAATCAATACCGCTGTAGGTTTGAGAGCATTGGCGACCAAAGTGTTACTCAAACTGACATTTTAGAACTTTATAAGAGAATGGCAACCGACTTTAAGGTTTGTTCAACAGAGTTACTCAATATGTCCGGGGATAAGAAAATGTATAGTTTGGCCCAGGGGCAGTAGAGTTTAGAGTTATGAGTTTAGAGTTATGAGTGTAGAGTATGAGTTTAGGGTGTATAGTTCATAGCTTATAGTACATAGCTTATAGTTCACAGTTCATAGCTTAAAAGTATTCCCCCACTGCAATAAACAAGCCTTTACTACCTTGAGTACCAAAGCCGTAGTCTATATCTAAATTAGTACGGCTTGTTTTTTTAATTTTTATTCTTAAACCTACACCTGCCCCAGGTTGTACTTTTTGTAACAGACCGCCTTGTTCTGCGCTAAAAGATTCGGCGTTGGCAAATAGTACGCCTCCCAATAAACCATTAGTGGAAATCCTATACCTGTATTCTGCTTCTGCATACACCATTTGTGAACCCCTGAAACGGCCCTGTATATATCCCCTTCCGGTGGAACTGTAACTATCCCAACCATTGCTTGGCAGATCAAGGTATGGTGGACGGCCGTTTAGCACCAACCAATTGTATGACCACAATGCAAGCACATTTTGGGTGCGTTTGTTCAGCAAAAAATATTTTCGAAGATCAATGATTAGTGAACGCCAGTTGGTATTGCCGCCAAGTATTTGCAGGTTGTTGCGCAATTGGGCACTTACATATACCCCACCAATCGGATTAATTGGATTGTCTCTTGTATCAAATACCCCATTGACTGTAATGCCGGATGAGGTAGAAGATTGTGTTCCACCATATTTTGCATAGTCGCTTACAGTACCATTTTTATTACCTTGTTCTGAAATGCCCCACCGGTAGTCTATGATATAACCAAGGCCACCATAAAAATCCCTTTTTATTTTGCGAAGCACAAACTCGTAGAAACGAAAAAAATGATAATCCATAGGGTCTTCGGTTTCTATTGAGGTATTGCTGCCCAGGCCAAAAGTACTTTGCGGGTATTTATAATAACGAAAATCTCCTACAAAAGCATAACGGTTATTTTTACTCCATATATTGGACTGTATGGGCCAGAAAAACTGTTTATTTTGCGTATAAGTTGCATTGGAAGTAATGGTAGATAATCGGGTAAAGGCATCTGGACGAAAAGCAATATTGCCAGATATGGTTGCGGCAAGTTTTGTTTGCAGCGTGTAGCCTATTGCAGCTACCCCCGAATAAATAGGTTTAGAAAGAGACTTTACAGTTGCATTTTCATTTACAATACGCTTCTTTTTGAAAAGGCCAAATATTACATCTGTAAGATCAACAAGTGGTACAGCACGAATGGAAGGTGATACATTTTTTAGATTTGCTCTTGCTGTATCACCATTTTCTATAGATGGAAAGAGAGTGTACTTTTGTGCAAAAACACAAAATGAATGACCAACGAAAAGGAAAACAAGAAATAATGTAAGGTTTCGAATTTTCAATTTTTTGCTGCTTTGTTGGAATATTGCGAATATAATTTTAAAAAATTTCTTTCCATTTTTCTTTATTTATAAGGTAAACAAAGTTTAACCTGCTTGCTTCACCGTAATATTCCATTTCTATTTCACCAATCTTTTTTGCACCCAGCTTTTCTGTTGCTTTTTGAGACCGGATATTATTTGCTCCAATGTGCAGTATTACTCTATCAAAAAATGTAAAGGCATGATTTAGCATCAGTGCCTTAAGTGCATTATTGTAAGCACCACCCCAATGACTTTTAGCCAAAAAGGTATAGCCAATTGCGATTGATTTTTCTAAAAAATTCAAATCATAATAACGAGAGCTACCAATAGTTTCACCTGTTTTTTTATCAAGTACTAAAAAAGCTGCTCCGGACTCCATAGCACCTTTAAAAAAGTTTTCAAAAACAGATCTTTTGTAGCGATCTCTGTTCGGGTGCTGTTCCCAAATAAACGGATCTGATGCTATATTATACAAGGCTTCGAAATCATCAGCCATCAGCGGTTGTATTTTCAACAACTCACTTTCCAGCGTCGGTTGTAATTCAAAGTCTGTCATATTCAGGAAGAGTTAATTTTTTAGTGTAAAAAAGCAATAGTTTGGGATAGAAAGTACAATCAATAGTTTCATTCTTTGAAGCCAACAATCATTCCAATACCCAATAACATATCAATACAATAAAACAGGATCAGCTTACCCTATCCAAAGAATAAATACAATTTGCCAGGTTGTCTTCATCAACTCTTTCAGTATTAATTACAAAACTTAATGTCTTAAGTAGTTTTATATAGCGTGCATTTTCATTGTGAGCATAAGCTTCAATCGTTTTGAGTGAGATACTATTAAAAGCAAAATCTATTACACATCTTATAGCATCATTCATATTCCCATTTCCTTGATTGGCGGAATTCATTTCATATCCAAGTTCTGCAATTGTATTGTCTTCAGAAAAATTCCAAATACAAACCCTTCCTATCATAGTTGTATTTTCTTTAAACGTAATCACTTAATCTAACAAATTACTTTCTTCAAAACCTTTATTCATTTTCAAGATAAAATCCAAAGCTTCATCTATATGTTTTATCCTTTGCCGATTGATAAATTTGTTTATGCTTTCATCAGATCTAAGAAAAAATATGGTTGACACATCCTCTTTAGTTAATTGACGCAAATTCAATCTTTCAGTAGACAGGTTGGGAAGTATAAAAGATTCATTAGTCAATCATTCTATTGGTTATACGAATTACAATTAATATATAATTATAAATCATTCACAACTGTCTTACAACAGTTGCAATTGATCATTTATTAGGATAATCTTATTGGCTTGTACCAACAAACCATTAATAAAAGTAAATTTCAAAAGTAAATGTAACAAATAAAAAAGCCCTCCTTGCAGAGGGCATTTTTATTATAAATATTGTTTTTTACTGCTTCATAAATCTGGCAATAGTCTTTTCGCCATTATTGTTAAATACAACAATATAATGACCTCTTTGCAAATAATCTACTGCAATATTAGTTTGGATTGCTCCCGATTGAACTGAAAGGGTTTTTACTTGTTGTCCATCAACATTAGTAATTACAATTGTTGCACCTGCTAAAGCCTTAATATGTGTTACAGTAATATTATTTAATGCCGGATTAGGGAAAACTTCTGTTTTAACACTTCGACGGTTAATTATTGAAACTATGTTGCTGTAAGTAAAACTCCCGTTATTATCAGTCATTTTTAAACGATAATAATTAACTCCTTCAAATAGTGATTTATCAGTAAACGTATAACTAGCTTCATTTTTATTTTGTGCTGTTATATTTCCAATTGAAGCGAATATTTTTCCATCAGCACTTCTCTCAATTGTAAAATTCTTTACATTAAATTCGTTGCTTGATGTCCAATTAAGGCTAGCACCTTCAGTTGTAAGTGTAGCTTTGAAAGATGTCAGTTTCAATGGAATAATTCCAGCAGAAGGCGCTAATGCTACACCTCTGAATGCCATATTGGTACCTGCAGTTGCCATTTCAGTAAAAGTAGCTGTAAGAGGTTGATTATAACCAGAAGCATCAATTAATGAATAAAGTTTAGATCCGCCAGCAGTAGTTACCAATGCAACTGTTGTTCCTGAAACTACACCAGCTAAACCTCTTGTACCTGTTGTTGCAGGTAATGCAACACCGTTAGATACCCAATTGGTTCCATCAAAAGAATACTTCATTATACCTCCTGTTGTTGCACCATCATCAGCTACATAAACTACATCTACTCCCGGTATGGTGGAACTAAGGTCAGCAAAGAAAAACCCATAAGGTGATCCGGCTGTAGGAATACCCGGCAAAGCAGTTACAACATTACCTGTATCTGTAGGTAGACCTGTACCAACAGCAAGCAAACCTCTTGAATTACCTGAAGTAGAGGATACATATAATTGGTTATTGAATATGGATATTGCTCTGAAATTGGAAGCATACAGCGCCGCAGATGAGCTTATTCGTGTACTGGTAGTATCTCCAAATACAACACGTCTTACACCAGAGCCCGATCCTGAAACATAAAAATTTACTCCGTCAGTTGAAGTAACGCCTCTGATATTATTACCACTAAAACCAGTGGTTCCTAAAGATGTAGAAGTATTAATTGATGCTGCACCATCTACTCTGCCAATAACTCTTGTAAGTAATGATGCAGAAGCAGAGTTTGGTGTTAAATAACCGGTATCGGTATTGTATCCACCAAAAACCAAATAATTACCATCAGTGGATAAGGTCATTAAACCTTCTGATGTAGAACTACCCGAGGCAGTTAAAGCTAGATTATTTCCAGAAGGAGTGGTTGGCATTGGTATTGACTGAATTAAGATACCTGTTGGAGAATATTCATCCAAAAATACCTTGGTAGATACACCTCTTAAGGAGGCTGTACCATCACCTACTCTATAAACTACAACACTGGCAGGCAAAAAAGGAGTTTGTGCCATAGCAGAAAAACTGATGGCAAATAGAAGAAATGTAAAAAAAAATTTCATAACTGTAATTGTTTGAGTGAATACAAAGAAAGCGATTTGTTTTAATAAAAGTTTGAGTTTACAATAATTTGATTTGCTAATATCAATATTTTAAAACTTAAAGTACTCATACTAAAGTAAGTTCATTTTACTTACAATGTCCACAATTGTTAATAAAACCGAAAGGCTAAATTATCTATTAACAAAATTATGCCATATAAAAATAGGAGTCAATTTTTTAAAATTTATTTATCTCTCTTGGTTAAAAATCGGTTGCATTCAGCCTAGGCCTTAATCTTTGCCTGGATTTATTAAATACCATTATCCCATTTTGTTTTCCTTCCCGCAATTTACGTTGCTCATTCATTGGTAAATTGTAGACTTCCTGACATACTTTGGTGCAGCATCCATCATATTCCATCTTACAATAATCGCATTGGATAAAAAGCAAATGACAAGAATCATTTTTACAATTGGTGTGTGTATCAGCAGGATTACCGCATTGATGACATTTGGCAATCACATCGTTCGTTATTCTCTCCCCAAGCCTATCATCAAATACAAAGTTTTTTCCTATAAACCTGCTTTCCAAATGATTCTCCTGTATTTGTTTAGCATAGTTAATAATACCACCTTCTAAATGAAATACATTTTTAAACCCATTATGTAGCATATAAGCACTTGCTTTTTCACAACGTATGCCGCCTGTACAATACATTATTATATTCTTTTCCTTTTTATCTTTTAGCATATCTACCGCCATAGGCAATTGCTCTCTAAATGTATCACTTGGTACTTCTACTGCTTTTACAAAATGACCCACTTCATACTCGTAGTGGTTACGCATATCCACTACAATAGTGTTTTCATCTTTCAGCAATTCATTCATTTTAATAGCATCTACATAGCGTCCTTTTTTTTCCATACTAAAAGCCGGGTCTGTAATACCATCAGCTACAATCTTATTACGTAGTTTTATTTTAAGTACCCAAAATGATTTGCCGTCATCATCTACTGCTATATTTAATCTTATTCCCCTTAAAAAAGAAAAAGAATACAGCGCTTCCTTCATTGCAGTAAATTGAGAATCAGGTACACTTATCTGTGCATTAATACCCTCGCTAGCAACATAGATTCGCCCAAAAACATTCAAGGGATTCAATAATATGTATAATTCATCTCTAAATTGCTGTGGGTCTGCTATAGGATGATATTGATAAAAGCTAATGGTGGTACGTTTTTCGGTTTCCTGATGCAACCGGTCTTTCAACTCCTTTTGAGATACTCTGTTATGAAGTACAGCCATTTTGCAAAGATACAAAACAGACTGTTTTTATAATAATTGAAGCTATTAAAATGTGATTATTATGATTTCTTAAGTAAATTAGTTGAGAGCCATTCGGGATAATAAAAACCAATTTACCGCCAATTCATAACCTTTTAATCCTAAACCCGTAATAGTACCAATACATTTAGCTGAAATGTGATTAATAGAACGAAAAGATTCTCTTGCGGCAATATTGCTGATATGCACTTCAATTACAGGTGATTTTATGGAACTAATAGCATCTCCTATAGCTACAGAAGTATGGGTATAACCTCCTGCATTTAGTATTATACCGTCATAACTAAAGCTAAACTCCTGTATTTTATCTATCAATTCCCCTTCAATATTACTTTGGAAATAGGAAAATGTTACCTGGTGAAATTTTATTTTCAATTCATCCAAAAAAGAATCAAAAGTTTGCAATCCATAAATCTCCGGTTCTCTTGTGCCTAAGAGATTTAAATTGGGTCCATTTATGATTGCAATTTTCATGTGCTTGAGTTAATTGTAACGTACTTAATATCAGAAAATTTAATGAACAGTCATTATGAAAATGTAGTTTAGTGCTTCATCATATCAATAAACTCGTCAAATAAGTATCTGCTATCATGCGGGCCCGGAAAGCTTTCAGGGTGATATTGAACACTAAAAGCAGGTTTATTTTTCATTCTTATTCCTTCTATACTGCCATCATTTAAATTGATATGAGTAACCTCAAGGTTTGAGTTTTCCATCATACTATTTTTATCAACTCCAAATCCGTGGTTTTGAGTTGTAATTTCACATTTGCCAGAAATAATATTTTTAACCGGATGATTTAACCCTCTGTGGCCATGATGCATTTTAAAAGTTGGAATTCCATTTGCCAAAGCCAGTAACTGATGCCCTAAACAGATACCAAACACAGGCTTATTTTCTTTCAAAATATCCTTCACTGTATTTATTGCATACCCCATAGCTGAAGGGTCTCCCGGGCCATTAGAAATAAAATATCCTGAAGGGTTAAATGAGTTCAGTTCTGTTACTGTAGAGGTAGCCGGAAATACTTTTACATGAGCGCCCCGATCCGTCATACAGGTAATAATATTTCGTTTAACACCAAAGTCTATGACAGCAATCCTGATTGATGAGCTATTGTCACCTGCTTCAAAAGCTTCTTTAGTACTAACTTTTGAAGCCAATTCCAAACCGCCCATTCCAGGTACTAAGTCTAGTTGGGATTTGAGTTCTTCTACATTGTCAGTTTCGGAAGAAATAATACAATTCATAGCTCCTTTTGTCCTTACATGTGCTACCAATGTTCGGGTATCTATACCCTCTATACTAACAATATTGTTTTGTATAAGATAATCATTCAAGGAACCGGTTGCCTGCTTTCTGCTATATAGATCTTCAAGATTTCTGCCTATTAAACCCTGAATTTTTACAGAATCACTTTCAATGTCGGTCAAATTAACCCCATAATTTCCCACATGAACATTATTCATTATCAACACCTGACCATAATAACTTGGATCGGTGAATACTTCCTGATAGCCGGTCATGCCGGTATTAAAACAGACTTCACCGGTTGTAGTACCAATTTTGCCAAATGATTTTCCATAAAAAACCGAACCATCAGCAAGTAAAAGAACAGCAGTTTTATTTTGATACATTGTTGATATTTTATTGGCCCATTCTTGAAAATGATAATTATTTTAAATAGGATATATTTTAGAGAAACTTCCGTGTTTTCATAAATTTAGAAACTTATAGTAGTTCTTCTATACTCCACATTAAATTTCGAATTTGTAGTAATATTAATTAATAAATAAAATAAAAAAGGCAAGGTCATTACAACCTTGCCTTCTATATTATTTGAATGATAACATTATTCTTTATCTTCTGTTTTAGGTTCAACAATTTCAGTATCAGCAGTAGTTTCGCTTTCAACTGCTGTAGAATTTGCATCTGTCGTAGCTGCTTTTTTACGGCTACCTGCACGACGTGTTTTCTTAGCAGTGGCATCTTTTGACTCGCCAATACCGTTGCCATAAATTTCGTTGTAATCCACTAACTCAATCATAGCCAATTCAGCATTATCACCATGACGTGCACCCAACTTTATTACACGAGTGTATCCACCCGGGCGGCTTTCAATTTTAAGACGAATAACATCAAAAAGTTCTTTGATAGCTTCTTTATCCTGCAATTTGCTAAAAACAGTACGGCGTTGATGTGTTGTATTGTCTTTGGCCTTAGTAATCATGGGCTCTACATAAACCCTCAAAGCTTTGGCTTTAGCTAGTGTAGTTGTGATTCTTTTGTGTTGAATCAATTGACAGGCAAGATTGCTTAGCAAAGCCCTTCTGTGACTTGCGGTTCTGCCTAAATTGTTGATTTTGTCTCCGTGACGCATTTTATTTTGACTTTAGTTCCCAAGTTATAATTCTTGAGAGATGTGATATCTTGTACCGTGTCAGGAATTACAAGACTAAATTGATTTTTTGTTGGTAGTAAGTTTTAAGGTGACTATTAATTAAATTAATAATCGTCTTTATCAACTCCTAATTTACCTAAATCCATTCCAAAACCTAGGCCTCTTTCGTTTAGAACCTGCTCAATTTCACTAAGTGATTTTTGACCAAAATTTCTAAATTTCATAAGGTCTTCCTGTTCGTATTGAACCAATTCGCTTAAGCTATTGATTTTAGCAGCTTTTAAACAATTGAAAGCACGAACTGATAAATCAAGATCTTCAAGTGGAGTCTTCAGTACCTTACGCAATTGGAGGGTTTGTTCGTCCACCATATCTTCTTTTTTCTCTTCTTTGCTATCGAAAGTGATATTCTCATCACTTATGATCATAAGATGTTGAATAAGAATTCGCGAAGCCTGCTTTACTGCCTCTTCAGGATGAATAGTTCCGTCAGTCATTACTTCCATCAGGAGTTTTTCAAAGTCAGTTCTTTGTTCAACCCTGGTATTTTCAATAGTGTACCTAACATTTTTGATTGGAGTATGAATACTATCTATTGGAATATATCCAAAAACGGCATCTTTTATTCTATTATCTTCTGCAGGAACATAACCACGACCTTTTGCAATTGTTATTTCAATATCAAGCTTTGCACTATTATCCATAGTACAAATGAGTAGCGATGGGTTCATAACTTCAAAAGCCTGTGTAGCTTCACCAATCATACCTGCTGTAAATTCAGTCTGATTTTTGATACTTAAGGTAACTTTTTCATTAGGAACATCTCCATCTAACTTCTTTTTAAAACGTACCTGTTTAAGATTTAAAATAATCTCGGTTACATCTTCAGTTATACCTTTCAGCGTAGCAAATTCATGCTCTGCACCTTCTACTTTAATTCCTACAATAGCATACCCTTCCAATGAACTCAATAATACTCTGCGAAGAGCATTACCAATGGTAAGGCCATAACCTGGTTCCAATGGGCGAAATTCAAACTGCGCCTCAAAATCATTGGTCTTTTGTAAAACGATTTTATCGGGCTTTTGGAAATTTAAAATAGCCATTATTTATTGACGATTTGTTGATTTAATTAATATTTCTCTGTTAGTTGTGATTCTATTCTTGTAAGACAATTCTTCTAAGAATTACTTACTATATAATTCCACTATCAGTTGTTCTCTAATGTTTTCCGGAACACTTTCTCTTTCAGGATAAGTAATAAAAGTGCCTTTCATTTCACTTTCTGACCACTCCAACCAGTTAAACTTATGATTCTTACCTCTTAGGTTACCTGTTACGGATGTATTACCTGCACTCTTCTCTTTCAAACCAATGATATCACCGGGTTGCAATTGATAAGATGGAATATTTACTACATGCCCATTTACGGTAACATGTTTGTGAGAAACCAACTGACGTGCAGCAGGACGACTAGGAGAAATTCCTAAACGATAAATTGTATTATCTAAACGTGCTTCTAATAATTTAATAAGGTTTTCACCAGTTACACCCTTACGACGAGCAGCTTCCGTAAAAGTGTTACGGAATTGTTTCTCCAATACACCATAGGTATATTTTGCTTTTTGCTTTTCTTTTAGCTGTGTAGCATATTCACCCAATTGCTTACGCTTTCTTTGGGCACCATGCATACCCGGAGGGTTGCTGTTTTTGCTTAACCATTTACCATTGCCTAAAATAGGCTCCCCAAATATCCTGCAAATTTTGGTTTTGGGGCCAGTGTACCTTGCCATGTTGTTATTATCTTTTTGTAGATTTTTGAGTTCCCGCTGCAGTTCGGTAAAAATCTTAAAATTTAAACTGCAACAGCTTTAAAAAAATATTTAGCTAAAAACCGCAATCGGTTTTTAGTAAAAAACTATACTCTTCTCTTTTTTGGAGGACGGCAACCATTGTGTGGCATGGGTGTTACATCCTTAATCATTGTAACTTCAAGACCACTGTTAGCAAGGGCACGAATTGCTCCTTCTCTGCCAGAACCGGGCCCCTTAACATATACATCGATTTTCTTTAAACCAGCATCCATTGCAACTTTAGCAGCATCCTGTGCAGCAAGTTGTGCAGCATAAGGGGTGTTTTTCTTAGATCCACGAAATCCCATTTTACCTGCACTGCCCCAACTAATAACCTGACCATTTTTATTGGTAAGGCTTACAATAATGTTGTTGAATGTAGCATTGATGTGAGCATCTCCGTAGGCTTCAACTTTTACTACTCTTTTTTTGGCAGCAGCCTTAGCGCTGTCTTGTCTTTGTTGTGCTTTCGCCATGATTTTTGTTTGTAGGTAATCTTCTGTTTTTGATTAATCCGAAATTTTCGGAACCCTGCACTCCTCCTTTCAATAAATACATTAGTGACTATCCGGCAATAGCAAGGATTTTTGTATAAATAATACAACTCATAAAAGAGATTGCAACTATTTTATTTCTTAGGTGCTTTTTTCTTTCCCGCTACTGTCTTACGCTTACCTTTTCTAGTACGACTGTTTGTACGGGTACGCTGTCCACGAAGCGGTAAACCTTTACGATGACGTAAACCACGATAAGATGCAATGTCCATTAAACGTTTAATGTTCATTTGAACTTCAGAACGAAGAGCACCCTCAACTTTAATTTCATTGCTGATGATATTACGAATATCAGTCTGTTCCTTATCATCCCATTGATTGACTTTTTTACTAAAATCAATACCGGCTTTGTCAAGAATGTACTGTGCAGTTGAACGACCTATACCATAGATATAGGTAAGTCCTATTTCGCCTCTTTTATTTTTTGGTATATCTATACCGGCAATACGAGCCATATTTTAATTTAAATTATAAATCTGTTGATGAATGATGAACGAATCATTAAAGTAAAAAAATTATCCCTGACGTTGTTTGAAACGGGGATTTTTTTTGTTTACAACATAAAGGATGCCTTTTCTCCTAACAATTTTGCAATCAGCACTACGCTTTTTAATTGATGCTCTTACTTTCATGACTAAATTTTATTTATTATCCAAAATCTTGCTTTGCAGCTTATTTTAATTTCTAATATTTCCGAACTTTACTTATACCTAAAAATTATCCTTCCCCTACTTAAGTCATAAGGACTCATTTCCACCCCAACTTTATCTCCGGGTAAAATACGGATGTAATTCATCCTCATTTTTCCGCTAATAGTAGCTATGATTTCATGACCATTTTCTAATTTTACCCTGAACATTGCATTGGACAAAGCTTCAATAATGGAGCCATCTTGTTTAATCAGCGCTTGTTTTGACATAATTTTTTCGGAGCGCAAAGATATGAGTATGCAATTACAAACCAAAAAAATCGTGGATAAGTTTCGTATTTATGTGGATAAATAACTACCAAAACTGCAAATAGGAGCATATTATTGGTAAATTGCAATAAAAATATATGTTATTCATAATATTAAATTAATAAATTTTATGGCCGAAGATTTAATTATTGCAAAGGGAGACAAAGTAGCCCAATACAGTGCCCTAATACCGCAAATTAGGGGATTATTACAAGGGGAGGATGATTTGATAGCAAATATGGGTAATATATCTGCATCACTTAAAGAACAGTTTGGATGGCTTTGGGTTGGCTTTTATATAGTTAAAAAGGATGAATTAGTGCTTGGTCCCTTTCAAGGTCCGGTGGCATGTACACGTATTAGTAAAGGAAGAGGTGTATGTGGAAATGCATGGAAGCAAAAAGAAGTCATAATTGTACCTGATGTTGAAAAATTTCCGGGTCATATTGCATGTAGTAGTTTATCAAAGTCTGAAATTGTGTTACCTCTGATGAAGGAAAATGAGGTAGTAGCAATTTTAGATGTTGATAGTGAATATTCTAACTTTTTTGATAAAATTGATCAAAAATATCTTAGTGAAATTATAAAAATGCTTAATTTTTAATGTCTTACAAAATTCACAATACTTTTATTAAACAATATACATTAAATTATTGCTGATTTGTGCCAACAGAGGCACTATCGTATACAAGTCCACGTTCTGTTTTAAGCATTCTAGATGGGTATCGGTTTATGACTATATAATCATGTGTTGCCATAATAACCGTTGTATTAAAGTCTTTTGCGATATGAAATAACAATTGCATGATTTCATCACTTGTTTCTGGATCCAAATTACCGGTTGGTTCATCTGCTAAAATAAGTTTTGGTGAATTTAATAATGCTCGGGCAATATCCACACGTTGTTGTTCTCCGCCACTCATTTCAAATGGCATTTTAAAACCTTTACTTTTAAGACCTACTTTATCTAAAACATCATTTATTTTTTCTTCCATCAATTTATTATCTTTCCATCCTGTAGCTTTAAGTACAAATTTCAGATTTTCATGTACATTTCTATCTGTTAATAATTGAAAATCCTGAAAGACCACTCCTAAGGATCTACGCAAAAATGGAACTTTCTTCCATGTCATATCTTTCAAATTATAACCTGCCACTATACCCTCCCCCTCCCGCAAGGGTAAATCGCCATATAAGGTTTTTAATAAACTACTTTTTCCGGTACCCGTTTTTCCTACAAGATAAACAAACTCACCTTTATTAACTCTGATGTTTACATCTTGTAATATAAGGCTTGCTCCTTGAAATATTTTGACATTAGAAAGAGAAACAATTGATTCTGACATTATTATGATTTATACTAAGTATTTAATTTTAAATAAAATTCCGTAATAATTCCTTTTTTAAATTTTTTGGATTTTTATAAACCGGTACATTCAGCCAATTTAATTAGTTGTTACAAAAGTATTGTACGAATATAGTAATGGCTAATTATTTTGTAACTAAGTTTTTGGTTTTAACTTTTTAAAAATAGGTTCTAAGGCTTTTTACCAAAACTAATAGATTGAGTATCATTATTCTATCAAATTATACAAGATTTTAAACTTTCTTTATTAATTTCAACTTGTGTTTGCAATTGTAGATATAGAAACAACCGGGGGACATGCAAGTGGTAATGGAATTACTGATATTGCTATTGCTATACATGATGGTACAAGATTAATTGAAACATATCATACACTTATTAATCCCGAGGTTCCTATTCCACCATATATTCAGGCACTAACTGGAATAAATCATGCAATGGTTAGTCAGGCTCCCGTTTTTGGAGAAGTTGCATCTACCATTTACCATTTATTGGTAGATAAAGTTTTTATAGCTCACAATGTGAATTTTGATTATTCTTTTGTAAAACACAAATTGGCAGCTGCAGGTTACGAACTTGATAGCCAAAAGCTATGTACTGTAAGATTAGCCCGGAAAATGCTACCTGGTTTTCCCAGTTATAGCCTTGGAAGGTTATGTAAAAGTCTGGATATTGAAGTGGAACAAAGGCATAGGGCACTTGGAGACGTAATGGCTACAGTTCAATTATTTGAAAGGATTTTGGAAATGGATAAAATGGGGGAAATTAGAAAAATGGTCAAAAGCCGCTCTGGAGAGCAATCTTTACCACCAAATTTACCACTAGAACAAGTTTCCAATTTACCTGAAGTGGCGGGTGTTTACTACTTTCATAATCAAAAGGGAAAAGTTGTTTATGTTGGTAAAGCTAAAGATCTTAAAAAAAGGGTAACAAGCCATTTTAGCAACAATAACCCGGGAAAACAAAAACAAGAATTTATAAGAGAAGTATATAATATTTCTTATAAAGTATGTGGTTCGGAACTTATGGCTTTTATCCTTGAAAGTATTGAAATTAAAAGGTTATGGCCATTATATAACAGAAGCTTGAAAGGTTTTCAACAAATGTATGCATTGTATATGTTTGAAGACAGTCGTGGTTATTTTAGGTTGGCAATAGAAAAAAAGAAGAAAAACCTAATACCAATTTATACTTTCACTCTTATTTTAGAAGGTCTTTCAGTATTAAAAAAACTAATTGAGAGGTTTGAACTATGTCCCAAATTGTGTTTTATTGATAAAAGTCCGGGAATTACATTGGCAGAACAATTGACTACTGATGAATATAACTCAAGAGTGGTATTAGCCATTGAGCATTTAAAAAATACGCTCCCCACTTTTGTAGTACTTCAAAAACTTGAAAGTACAGAACATGAATTCCAGAATGGGATTATCTTAATGGAAAAAGGTAGCTTTTACGGTATGGGTTATGGTCCATCAAATACTTCCTATTCACATATTGAAAAAGTAAAACAACATATTACACAATACCCCGAAAGTGACTATATACGTGGACTTATATACCAATATATTGCAAAAAACCCCTTAAATAAAATTGAATTTCAAGGGCTCTAATTTTTATATTTTAAAATATATTAAATACTAAATTTAATATATTTTAATTCAATATCAATATTTTAATGGGTTTAATTGTATTTTTAGTTTAAATATATTGATAAAAATTTTTACAAGTTTTATTAGGGAGAATAGTAATTATGAAAGACATTCACGTAATTTTTAATTTTTAGTTATGAAGCACCTTGCTTTAATAATAATAATAATAACTATAGCTTCTGATAGTTTCTCACAAATCATAATTGCTCAAAGAAGAGTGGATTGGAAATTGGCAGGATTGCAACAACAGACTCCCAACTATCAATTAATAGCAGATATTTCTGTTTTTGGTGGAATTGGTAATGGCACAACCCCAAATGATCAGGCATTGGTTAATGCAATTAACAGCCTTGGAACAGACAGTGGAGTAATTTTTTTTCCGCCTGGGGTTTATAATTTTAGTTTACCTATTACTCTAAGAACCGGTTTAGTTATCAGGGGATCAGGATCAACAAATACTACCCTTGAGTTTAATCTTGCAGATTCCAATGAAACAATTGTAGTAAATGGAAGTCGTTCTGGTATAACCCATCATTTAACGGATGGAGCTTTAAAAGGCTCTAATCAAATTGTTGTAACTAACGGGTCATTTTACAACTTAGGAGATCATGTAAAAATATTTCAGAATGATTCTTCTCTGGTATTTGATGTTTATAATTGCGTTGGACAAATACTTAATATAACAAATGTTGTTGCTGATACAATTACCTTTAATAGCCCACTTAGAAGAAATTATTTAATATCAGATTCCCCAAGCATCAGAAAACTTAATATGATTACCGGGGTAGGTATAGAATGCTTAAAAATAAGAAGGCTGGATTCGGCAAATCAAAAATCTAATATATTATTCAATTACGCTTCCAAATGTTGGGTTAAAGGCGTAGAAAGCGATAGTGCAAATTTTGCACATATAAACATTAACAACAGTAGTAATATTGATGTATCAGGTTGCTATTTTCATGGAGCGTTTGCATATGGTCCCGGAGGTCAAGGTTATGGAGTTGCCATAAACAATACGACCGGTGAATGTTTGATAGAAAATAACATATTCAGTCATTTAAGACACTCTATTTTGGTACAATCAGGGGCTAATGGTAATGTTGTTACTCTAAATTATTCAAGAGAACCTTACAAAAGTGAAAATCAACCTAATAATTTATCAGGCGATATTGTTTTGCACGGTAATTATCCCTATGCAAACTTATTTGAAGGAAATATTGTGCAAAACATTGTTTCTGATCTTTCGCATTATAAAAACGGACATAATAATACCTTTTTCCGAAATAGAACAGAGTTATATGGAATACTTTATAGTTCAGGTAGTATAGACAGTAGCAATATTGTGGGAAACGAAATTGTAGGAATAAATGGCAGATACATTATTGCTGGTAATGGACATCTGGAATATGCCAATAATTTACAAGGTGTAATTGTTCCGACAGGAACAAATAGTCTTATGGACAGTTCATATTTTTATATGGGTGAACCCTATTTTTGGTACTTCGCCAGAGGATTTCCCTCTATTGGAATTCCAAACTCATTAAATTCCGGAACTATACCTGCAAAAGCAAATTTCATTTCGGGTTCAAATCTGACTTTATGCCCTTCTCATATAATATTTGCTTCAAATTCTATTGTTTTAAACATTAATATATCAAACGGATTAATTCAGTTGAATTGGACCACAACTCTAAATAACGAAATCAATTATTTTGATATTGAAGAAAGTAATGATAATAATACCTTTAGAAAGATTTACCCACGGGTACCAATTGCAAATGAGAATAATTACATTCAAAGAATTCCATTTTTTATAGGAAAAATCTATTACCGTATTAAGCAGGTTTTAAAAGATGGATCAATTGTATACTCAAATGTGGTTACTAAAGGTAGTAGCTCTGTAAAACCGAAACTCTATCCCAATCCAACATTAGGGGATGTTGTTGTAGACATTATTGATGACGTAAATTTTTCAGTCATGGACATGACCGGAAGAGTTTTACTATATGGTTTACACTTAATAAAAAACGGAAATTCACTAAATATCAATATTAAAAACATAGCCAAGGGAGTTTATCTCTTAAAATTAATAGACAGGCAATCGTTAAGTGAAACGGTAATCAGTTTTGTAAAACAATAGACCAAGTTTAAATTTATTAATATAATTGTATAATTAAATATATTTATTTTTTAAAACCCAATAACATAAACTGATGGTTACAGATACCCTGAAATCACGGGTCTTATTTTAATTGCTGTATTACCTATACATTTTATCTTGTCACAGATACAATAAAGAGGAAACAAAAAAGCTACTTGATTCTTTATCTAAAAGTGAAATAATGATCTACAGATCTGCAAACTATGTTTTGGAGGTGATTATTTTGATAACCCTAAAGCTTAATTTGGCTTTCAATGGACGTTTGACTGTATGGAAATAAGAGCTGGGAGTTTTGGGTTATGTTAATTAAACACGTACAAACTCTTCAAGATAAAATTTATTTTCAGGGGTTGATGCAAAGTCTGTTGGTCGTTCTTCATTTACATAGTTTGAACAAATTACCCATGCACCGTCCTCCCCTATTTTGCTGAAGCAATAAGCTGTTTGCAAAAATTTGTTATCTGCATCAAAAAAATAAAGGTTTACTGCCTTGTTTTGATTAAAATTTAAATAATGTATATATCCGGACTCAACAGAATTACCTTCTTTTAAGGTAAACACATATTTATCAATCGTAAGTTCAGTTGGAGTAACCTGAACATCAGTTTCAACTCCCGCCTTTACGGATTTACGGGTCACCCATTTACCATCTAAAGCAGCATTAGGTTTACTTTCTTCTTTGAGGAGATTGAAGAAGATGTCTTTATAAACATCTACATTCAACACATCTCTTGTCACAAAAAATTTCATGGCCTTCTCCTTCAATACTTGTAGTTCGTCATGACAAACCTGATCTAGTAACTCAAGATAGGGTTTTAAGTAAGGAACCCTTTTGTCAACCTGTAACCGCTCAACGGCCTCAAAATAAAGCGGTCCAGATTGGTTACTATTAATAACATGAAATAAACGACGGAGCTGATCAAGGCTTTCATCTTTTTCCTGCTGATCGTAGGCATGTTTGTAATCCATGCTAAACAATTCAAGCTTTAGGATAAATGGTATTCCATAGTCTTTGAGTTTAAGTAATGCTTTATCACAACAATCGAGGCAAAGTCTTTTATCCTCGGCATTGCGATAATATTCATAATTGTTGTTGAGGGCTATTGCAGCATTTACATAAGTTTCGGGCAATAGGTCTACATTGGTTTCGTGCTTTTTGAGCAGCTTAATCATCTCATCGTATTTGGGACCATAACCATATTGCTTTAAATCTGTTTCAGAGGTGTTATAAAGGCCTCGCATTAATGCATCTACCAATCTTTGCTTTTTATCCATCCCTACTTTTACAGCATCATTGTCTATAAAATCGTTCAACTCTTTTGCAAGTGAACCACCAATGTATTTAGCTTCCTTTGCAGTGCGAAGTTTATTATCAGCAATATCGTTCCATATAATACCTGTAGCTTCTGATATTTTCTTCTCAATATTTACAGATACATCAGCCAAAAAAGATTCCTGTTTTTTAGAAAGCGAATCAATGCTATCTGTCAACGCTTTTATCAACAAATCCTGCCGGCCGTTTTCACGGTTTTGGATTTCGGTCATTTCTTTTAACTGACGTAAATAATTTTCATGATTTTCCTTAACTGCAGTTTCTACCTGACTTTTAAGTTCACCCTGCAAGCTGCGATACAATCCAAAACCACCACCAAATAAGAACAAACCCAAAATAGCCAGATATTTATAAAATGCATTGTACACCTCTGATTGCACACGAACTTCCAGGCTTTTGTCAAAATCTCCAATAGGAATGCGGGAATAGTTTTTTTCTTTTACCAGGGACTCCAACAGGTCTATACGTTGTTTGAGTGAATCACTTTCGCTTTTTTGAGCAGTTAATTGAAGACAAAAGAAAATGGAGATAATACAAAATGAGAATTTCATACTTATACATTTTGTATGAAAGTTACAGAATTATTGAACTTATACCTAATAATTATTCACCATAAAATGAAAAAGTAATGTGCAGGGAATAAAAAAATGATTGTTTATTGAATATTTTGGAAAAAAATACTCAATCCGGCGCAGCAGTTTATTACTGCACCGGGTTGAGTTGATGCATTAAAGTATAAGACGAACACCTAATGAAAGATTATTAAGCGGTGTACTGCCTATTATGCTTGAACCAATAGAGAAAAAATTTGTTTTAGAATTACTATTATTTGGAGCATTATTAATCAAGGTATTGTTAGACCCAATATTTAAATAAGCAATAGATGGAAGGGATATTTCCATTTGCAATTTTCTAAAAACCTGATAAGAAACCCCGGGTGTTAAATTTATTGAAAAAGATGTGCCCTTGGTTGTGACAGGCTTCTGCTCCTGCTTACTTTGACCATAAGTTGCTGCACCTTGCCCAAAGAAATAAAATCCCTTTCCTAAGGCTTTGTAATGCCTACAGAAAACTCCAAAATTGTAATTATCTGACTTTGACAATAGTGAATCATTACTATTCCATCGCTGACTGTTAAAACCATAATTAGCAATAATACCAAACACTTTACTTTCCGTAAAAAATTTACCTACAGAAAATCCAATATTACCTGATTTTAAATTTGTTCCATTAATATAATCATTTTTCTGGACACCGTACGACAGATCGCCACCAAGCAATATTGCATTTTTCTTAATTTGCGCCTGACTGGCAGACATTAAACCAAAGAGACATAAACTTGTAATTATCAATTTTCTTTTCATAAATTTTAATTTGCTACAAGACAATCAAACCCTTGATTATGATGTTAATAAAATTGGAAAAGACATAAAATATTCCTTAATATAATGTGAAAGAAAAATAATCCAAATAAGGTCTACCAATCATTTCCCTTTACCTCTTCATATACTTTTTGTATCCCTTCGGGCAATGATAGCTTATGTTTCCAGCCTAAAGCATGAAGCTTGGAAACATCCATTAGTTTTCGTGGAGTACCATCGGGTTTTGTAATGTCATGCTTTATTTCTCCTTGATAACCTACAATGTCTTTTATAAGCAATGTAAGGTCTTTTATAGAAATGTCCGTGCCCGTTCCAATGTTCACAAAGCCGGCATCGTTATAATTTAACATGAGGAAGAAACACGCATCGGCCAGATCATCAGCATGAAGAAATTCGCGAAGCGGAGACCCTGATCCCCACATTTCGATAAATGGCTCATTTGCATTTTTAGCAGTAATCATTTTACGAAGCAATGCAGGCAACACATGACTGTTGTTGAGATCATAATTGTCATTGGGGCCATACAAATTGGTAGGCATTACAGAAATGAAATTGCAGCCATATTGCAATCTGTATGATTCGCAAAGTTTTATGCCGGCTATTTTAGCAATAGCATAAGGTTCGTTGGTATATTCAAGTAGGCCTGTAAGTAAATACTCCTCTTTTAATGGTTGAGGTGCCATTTTAGGATAAATGCAAGATGAACCAAGGAACATTAACTTTTTTACACCATATACATAAGCAGCATGTATGATGTTGGCCTCAATCATGAGATTTTCATAAATGAAATCTGCTCTATAAACATTATTGGCTTGTATGCCCCCAACTTTTGCGGCAGCAAGAAAAATGTATTCTGGTTTTTCCTGCTCAAAGAATTGATTGACCGCCTGCTGATTTCTTAAGTCCAATTCAGTTGATGATCTTAACAAGAGATTGTTATAACCTTCAGATTGTAACTTTCTTGTTATTGCACTACCTACCATGCCACGGTGACCTGCAATATATATTTTAGCTCCTTTTTCCATGCTTGAACATTTTAGATTACAAGTTTTGAAGAAACTAATAATCTATTAATTGCTTATGCTTTGAGTTGAAAATTTGAACGAGGATTATTCAAACTGATTTTTGATTTTAAAACCGCTCTCTTTAAGTAAAACATTGCTTTTGAATAATTCAATATCAGCGGTTACCATTTCTTCGGCAAGTTGCTCAAGATTATACTTTGGTTCCCAACCCAGTTTTTGCTTTGCTTTGCTTGCATCCCCTATTAATAATTCAACTTCGGTAGGGCGATAATAGCGTGGATCAACCTTAACAATGGTACTGCCTATAGGCAATTTAAATTCTCCGTTACAGGCAGCAACTATAGCTACTTCTTCTTCATCATTGCCTTTGAACTCCAGTTCTATTCCAGCATACTTAAAAGCAAGTTTTACAAAATCGCGGATTGAAGTGGTAATACCCGTTGCCAATACAAAATCTTCGGCCACATCGTGTTGTAATATGCGCCACATACCTTCTACATAATCTTTAGCATGGCCCCAATCACGAAGCGAATTAAGATTGCCCAGGTACAATACATCCTGCATACCAAGGACGATTTTTGCTACAGCTCTTGTTATTTTTCTGGTAACAAATGTTTCTCCACGCAAGGGTGATTCGTGGTTGAATAAAATACCGTTGCATGCAAACATATTGTATGCTTCACGATAGTTGACGGTAATCCAATAGGCGTACAGTTTTGCTACGGCATAAGGAGAACGGGGATAAAATGGGGTTGTTTCACTCTGTGGTACAGCCTGCACTAAACCATATAATTCAGATGTAGAAGCCTGATAAACTTTTGTCTTTTTTACAAGCCCAAGAAGACGCACAGCTTCCAATATACGTAGCGTACCTATGCCATCTGCATTGGCTGTGTATTCAGGTTCTTCAAAACTTACATGCACATGACTCATGGCAGCAAGATTGTAAATTTCATCAGGCTGTACTTCCTGAATAATTCTTATTAAATTGGTTGAATCGGTAAGGTCGCCGTAATGCAAAATCAAATTACGATGGCTCACATGAGGATCCTGATATAGATGGTCTATACGATCAGTATTAAACATAGAAGCACGACGTTTTATACCATGAACTATATATCCCTTACTTAGTAAAAGCTCGGTGAGATATGCTCCATCCTGCCCTGTAATACCAGTTATTAATGCAATTTTCATTGATGAAAGTTAGCTAAGGGGTAACAAAAAAATTGAGCGCCGAAGTTAATGGATTATGTGTAATGCTTTAACGCATCTTGTCGTATCAATTTTTACTTTATTTATACTACTCCCATAAAACCAAAATGAATAGCTATTAATTTAGATTCAACAGTTTATCTTTTGGATATTTTACAGTGTAGCTAAACTTTATCTTTTTGGTTTCATTAGGCAATAAGGCTAATTTCCAGTTAAGTACACCGTTATCGCCATTAACTTCTGCACCATCAGTATCCAATAGTTCTACTTCTATTTCCTTGTTGGTTGTAAGTGGATATTGGTCTTTGAGCAAAAGATTAATAGGCTCGTTTTTGGTATTTTTTACTGTCAGTTGGTAGGTGAATTTTTGTAATTTATTTGCTCCCAAAAACTTAACACTGCTGAAATCAATCATTTTTTCCCTTTTCACCACTACCCTTTTATCTCGGCCAAGGGTAAGATTAAGTGTATCTGTTGTACTTGCCGGATCAATAAAAGATTTACCTACATAGGTGCCTTCAAATATTATATTGGCCTCTCCGGGAAGCAGGTTTAGTTTGTTCCAATCTGCAATTTCGGCCAGCAAATAGGCATCTTTATCCAATTTGGGAACCGCATAATGTTTGTAGGTAGCTGCTATTTCTGCAGCGGCAATGGTAGCAGTTTGCTCTTTACCATTGGTTGGTACATCGTAGGGCAAATCTATATCAAAAGTAAAATTGAGGGTGTTATCTGCAACAGATACATAATCATCTAATCCATCTTTTAGTGTAATAATGATTGCCCCATTAACAGCATCAGCGCCATACATGGATGTTGCAGATTCCCCTTTTAAAACATCTACTTTTTTAATGGAATTTGGGGAAATTTTACCGAATTCCTCTTTGTTTATTTTACTTCCATTTACAATGTAAACCGGATCATTATTATCATTCATAGAAACGGCCCCGCGTAAAACAACTTTATCTCTATTAGTATTCTCAACAGCTAAACCTGACACTTTACCAACAAGTCCCGGCATAGCCTGAATTGAATTTTGCATTCTCGATTGAGGCTTCATAGCATAAACCGGGTTAACATATCCTAAATACCATGCACTCAAAAGTGGCGCACTACCCCACTGACCCGGGGTGGAGGTAGATAATGATAGTTTTACCTGTTTCCAATCAATACCTGTTGTCTGTGAGATTTTGGCCTTTGTTACCACCTTCATCGGGCTTTTAATATCTTCTAACCGTACATCGTAATAGGGGTTCCAGCTTGCATTGGGGGAAACATACGAAACGGCAAAATCATATTTTCCGGCAATAGCTACAGAAAGTTGTAAGATTAACCTACCTGCCGATGTTGTATTCTTACTGTTTTCTTCATCTATCTGACTTTGAATTTTTACTTTTTGCTCATTTACTTTATTGATTTTGTCAGAAAGCGTTGTTTTCACAAGCTGAAGCTCCTCCATTTTAGATTTGTAGTAGTCCATCAGTTTGGTTAATTCAATAACACTCATACCACTTTGTGTACCTTTCAAATCACGGTTCATTCTAAGCACCTGCATCAACTCTTCATTGTTAGTAATTCCGTTATTCAGACGGTTCCAGTTTACCTGTAACTTCTCCAATGAGTCTTCCAGATTTTTCACTCTTACAGATTTCTTACCCGGAAGCATATAGTTATTGCTAAACTCAATGCCCATAAGGGTTACAGCAGATGACGTTTTTATCTGAATACTGTTGATATCAACCGCATTGGCAATATTTTCTATTACCAATTCATTATTTCCTTTTATAAGGTTGGCTTGTGTAGAATGTAATAATTCAGCACCAAATTTATAAACGGTAACAGATTTCAATTCAGCTTTTGATTCTATTTTATTTTCAGCAGCATTTAAAGTAAGTTCAGTTATAAAAAGAAGAAGGGTTATAGAAATGGAAAGTCTTTTTAGCATAGTAAATTTTTTATTTTTGAATGCTTACAAATGTAGAGTTTTAATAAATGAAGTTTATAAGTCTCCATTTTCATTTCCTGTTAAAAAACTGATTAAATATTAATATTTATAACTTCGAAAAATAACAGGAGATTTACAATCATTAAATTCTATTTTTGTACAAAGTATATTTCTTCATTAAATCTATCTATGCCACTAAAAATAATAGACTACGGCACTAAAGAATACAAGCAAATACTTGATTTGCGGATGCAGATATTGCGCAAACCTTTGGGGCTTGACTTTTCTAAGGAAGATATTGAGAATGAAAAAAACGACATCCATATAGCAGCCTATGAAGATGATGAGATACTTGGCTGTTGTATGCTTACGCAAGTTAACCCCACTACAGTAAGGCTTCGCCAAATGGCAGTAAAACCGGGGTTACAACACAAGGGAATAGGTAAAGTATTGATGCAATTTGCAGAAAACATAGCCCGTGACCGTGGCAACAAACTCATGACCATGCATGCAAGAAAATCTGCTGTTGGTTTTTATGAAAAACAAGGCTATACTGTATCTGGAGATGAATTTGTAGAAGTTACCATTCCGCATATTGTTATGGAGAAGGGATTGTAAATGGGTTTAGGGTTTAGCGTTTAGGGGTGAATGCGAAACCCTTTTATATTCCGCAATTGCTTTGTCTTAAACTTAATTAATAAACATTTTAGTTTTGAATTAATAAAAAAGTTATGGGCTTAGTCTATTCGTAAATTACACTTTCTAATCCTATAAAGGCAGAATTGAACAATGGTAACAAAATGCCTAGTAGGTACAGTTTCAAAATATTTAGTACTCCCCCAACATGTAGCCACACAACTACAGCTTGTAACATTAGAAACCCGGGAAGCCACTACAGCAGATGGTGGGTCACACACTGTGCCTTATGCAGGACCCGTAAAGATAAGTTTTGAAAACAGAAGTTGTTTTGTGGGAGCAATAATTATGGGTAATGAAGTATTACTCGGTGCCGTACCTATGGAAGATATGGGATTTGATTGTAAAGCCAAAACTTTTGAAATTTAGTGTAAACCCCGACAGCCCCAATATTGCTCGGGGGTTGGCAAAATAGATTGTTCTTGTGAGGGTTTATTTCCGAAAAACCGCATTTCATTAAATTTCTTGTCCCTATCATTAAATACTATTGTTTGCAATTTATCGGGAATTAACTCAATACCAATTTTTTTGAATTCTTGAACTATACCTTTATTGTCATTATCCGTCCAAAAAGTTGCTTTATATTGTGTCGTCATTATTTTAAATATGGGTCTAAAGCATTTAAAATATCAGGATGGTTCTTATATATTTTAAATATATCGCAACCCTTATTTTTACTTTAAGAAATCGAACTATTTTGAATCATTTTGAAAATCCAA
Organism: Segetibacter sp.; assembly: GCA_043736115.1. Lineage (GTDB taxonomy): Bacteria > Bacteroidota > Bacteroidia > Chitinophagales > Chitinophagaceae > Segetibacter. The sequence goes on from JAYTDC010000191.1 coordinate 65,131, forward strand.
TTCTCTCCCTTTCATCCCATTTTCTTTGTGCAGCTTTTTCATCTAAAAGGTTTTCCATGGCATCGTAAATTTGGTTTAGTTGCACATCATGTTCGCCTAGTCTTTCTTTTATTTGATTCAGTTGCTCTTTTAGATCAGTTTGCTGTAGTAAAACTCTCCTTATTTCTACAAAAGCTCTCATGATGGCAATGTTCATATTTATAGCCCGGTCGCTATTAAGTACCCCGCTTAACATTGCAACACCTTGTTCTGTAAAAGCATAAGGTGTAATGTTTGTGTTGCGTTTACTTTGTGATGCGGTAACAGATTGTGACCGGATAGTCTGCCATTCATCTTGGGTAAGGCGAAACATAAAATCCGTTGGAAAACGTTTACTATTTCGTTTAACTGCTTGGTTTAATGCCTTGGTTGCAACCTCATAAAGCAAGGCAATATCAAAATCGAGTATTACTCTTTCTTCTCTTACTTCGTAAATTCTATTTTGAATACTTTGTATTATTTGCATACTTCAAATACAGTTATAGCAGGGTCTTATCATTAATTTTATTACTAACCTATACAATCCTAATGGCGTTTTTTCTTAAATACATTAAAAAATCTACCTCCAAAATGTGAATATAAGTATCAACTCATTACAATAATTCATCTTACAAAATATAAGTAACAATGCAAACTAAAAGAAAATAAATCATTTGTTTTTATATTGAACTCTGAATTCAAAAAGTGATAGATCTGATAATCTAGGCTCATGAAAATAAAACTTAAAACCTCTCCCCTAAACCTTAAAGAAAAAATACCCAATAAAAATTGCAGCCACCACTCCTATAGCATCTGCTAAAAGCCCAGCCCATACAGCGTGTCGCACTTTTTTAATTCCTACACTTCCAAAGTAGAGCGCAATAATATAAAATGTAGTATCTGCACTTCCCTGAAAAATACTCGAAACTTTACCAACAAAACTGTCAGGTCCATAAGCAGGATTTTTGAAGATGTCTAACATTAATCCCCTTGCACCACTGCCGCTAAATGGTTTCATAATAGCAACTGGCAACGATGGTACAAATTCAGTGTTCATGCCTGTCTTCTGTAATAAGAAGGCTATTCCATCAGTGATATAGCCAAGTGCACCACTATCCCTGAATAAACGTATGGCCACCAAGAAGCCAACCAAATAAGGGATAATTTTTAGCACCACACCAAACCCATCTTTGGCACCTTCCATAAATGCATCAAAAACAGAAATCTTCTTTATAACACCAGCCAGAATAATGGCAACTACAATTGCAAGCAACAAGGCATTTCCTACTATATTGCTGAACAAAGCCCGTTGTTCTTCGGCCATTGATGCGACAGCAAAGAGTGTTCCTCCAATGAACAATAACATAATAGCAAGGGAACCAATCAGCACCATATCCCATTTTACCTTTTGCATAAAACTAACCACCACAATGGAAGCTAATGTTGTGCAAAGCGTAGCCAACACACAAGGAATAAAAATGCTCGTAGCCTGTGTGCTGCCGCCGGCAATACGGTAGGTTATAATGGAGAGCGGAATAATAGTAAGCCCACTTGTATGCAACACCAAAAACATGATTTGCGAATTGGTTGCCTTGTCCTTATCAGTATTAAGGGTTTGTAAGCTTTGCATAGCTTTCAACCCAAAAGGTGTTGCAGCATTGTCCAGTCCTAATAAATTGGCACTAAAGTTCATGACCATTTCACCCATGGCCGGATGGCCATCTGGCACTTCAGGAAAAAGCCTTTTCATAAATGGGTTTAGCTTACGGGCTAGCCATCCTACCGCACCGGCTTTTTCTGCAATATTCATAATACCCAGAAAAAAAACCATGGTACCTACCAAAGGAAATGCAACATCTGTCACCGATGTCTTTGCGGCATCAAACAGACCGTCGGCTAGAGTTTTAAAAATGACAGTATCACCTAAAAAGAGTGTTTTGATTAATGCTATACAAAATGCTATAATAATGAAAGCAACCCATACTATGTTTAAAGCCATGTATTCTTGTTTAGGGTTTAGAGATTAGGTTTTAATTGTATGTCAAATACCAATAAAGATTTGTTGGTTGTTATTTTTTTTATCAGCAGTTGTTCCCTGAGGCATTGTTGTGTTATCCTAATCCCGATTTTTTCATCGGGACAAGTCTAGGGGATAGTGCTGCTATAAGTCTTTTTCTACCACTTGTTAACTCGACAAATATCGGTTCTAAGGATTATTCAACCCTCTGTAAAAACCATTTTACAATAATACACCTATACTTTGAAAGCCAATACTTACTTTTGCCGCCATTTTATAACAGTTGTAAAAATTTTAGTAGTAAGTAGCAAGATGGAATAACGTATTTAGTACTGGAATTTTTTTATTCGAAAATCCAGTCTATTTACACTTATCCTTTAAACTTTACAATTTACAGCTAACACATTTAAACATAAATCATGGGTCTTCAAGCAGGTATAGTAGGGTTGCCTAATGTAGGTAAATCAACATTGTTTAACGCACTAAGCAATGCAAAAGCCGTTGCAGCTAATTTTCCATTTTGTACTATTGAGCCAAATATTGGCGTAATAACCGTACCCGATGAGCGGCTGATAGCATTAGAAAAAATTGTTGTACCTCAAAGAGTAGTTCCTGCAACAGTGGAAATAGTGGACATAGCCGGGCTTGTAAAAGGCGCTAGTCAGGGTGAAGGGCTTGGTAATCAGTTTTTGGGAAATATAAGAAATACAGATGCTATTATACATGTGGTAAGATGTTTTGAAGACGACAACATAATTCACGTAGATGGAAGCGTAAACCCTGTAAGGGACAAAGAAATCATTGATACTGAACTTCAGCTAAAAGATATTGATAGTATAGATAAGAAAATTTCGCGAAGCGAAAAAATGGCTAAACAAGGCGATAAAGAATTGCTTCGTGGTCTTGAACTACTGAAAGAATTAAAAACCTTTGTTGAGCAGGGGAAAAATGCCCGTAGTTTTGAAGTAAGTGCAGAAGACAAAGAGAAACACCTCTACGATCTTTTTTTACTGACAATGAAGCCTGTAATTTATGTATGTAATGTAGATGAAAAAAGTGTGGTGAATGGTAATAAATTTTCTGAAGCTCTAAAAGATTCAGTAAAAGGTGAAAACGCTGAAATACTGCTGATTAGTGCGGCTATAGAAAGTGAAATTGCAGTAATGGAAAGCTATGATGACCGTCAATTATTTCTTGAAGATATGGGTCTAAAGGAAAGTGGTGTTGCAAGACTTATCACATTTACCTACAGATTACTTAACCTGGCAACATATTTTACGGCAGGTGTACAGGAAGTAAGGGCATGGACAATTACCAAAGGAATGTTGGCACCTCAAGCTGCCGGTGTTATTCATAGCGATTTTGAAAAAGGATTTATACGAGCTGAAGTTATAAAATACGATGACTTTATAAAATTTGGTTCAGAGGCTGCCTGTAGAGATAATGGTAAACTAGCTGTACAGGGTAAAGATTATTTAGTGGAAGATGGCGATATTCTCCACTTCAGATTTAATGTCTAATTAAATCCGTTGATTATTTAATTGCTGGAAATTGATTTTGGTCTGTAATCGGTTGTTTCATTTACCATTCTTATAATATCTCTATCTGTATCAGCATTATTAAGTTGGGCAGAAGAGTGATTTTGAGATTGGGGAACATCCTGCATTTTCTTAACTACAGTATTGAGTACCAATTGTGGCTTACCCGATGCGGTAGGATGAATCACTTTTACTTCTATAAACTTTATTGGAAAAACCTCCTCAGCTTTTTCACAAATTATACTTGAAATTTTATTTAACACATCAGGCGTAAAACCTGCACCCGGTATATATTCAATATCTATGTTACCCGGAATTCTTTGAATCACCCTGAATTGCTGAATAGTAGGCTGATGCTCAAAAACATAGGTAAAAAAATGTACAATAAGTGCCTTGCCTTGTGGTGTGTGTACAATGTCAGTATCTCTTCCTACAATTTTCTTTAACATAGGGTAGTGTCTGCCACAGGCACATGTTTCATTTTCATTTTGTTTTATAGCCATATCACCAAGATAGTAACGGACTAATGGAAAGCTATAAGCATCTAATCTCGTGACTACAACATAGCCCAATTCGCCTGGCTTAACCTCGTTACCGTCTTTATCTAACAACTCAAGATATACATGTGGGGTAAGTATATGGTGATTGCCCTGAGGGCATAAACCTGCCATCATAAATCCTTCTGTAGTGCCATAAACTTCAGCTATAGATGGATTACCAAATGCCTTGTTGATTGTATTTTTATAACTATCAAAAAGTTTATCACCCCAACTTATCACACCATCAAACTTAATATCTAACCCTTCTTTAAGCGCAACTTCAGCATATACATTTAATGACGAAGCATAACCCGCAAAATATTTACATCCTTTCTTTTTGGCTTCTAAAAGATTAGATAAAGTAACATCATAAGATAGGTTAAATGCAGGCACGTAGAATGTTCTTAGTGCCATGTCTTTCATTTTCTTTATTCCTACCCGGTTGGGTGTAATTCCGGTTTGCAACAATGGTGTACCTACTTTATAACCTCCCCACTCCCACAAATAAGTTTGAATGGCCATATAGCCTACATTTTCATCTAAGGTCATATAAACCTCACCCTGTACACCTGATGAACCGCTGCTTCGCTCAACGACCATTTTGTTTTTGTCACCCAAATACATATCAGAAATGTTTTGCTTTATAACGTTTTTATATATTATAGGGAATTGCTTAATATCAGCATAAGGATTGCCTGTAAGCGCTATATTCTTATTCTTATAAAAAGGAATATTTTTTACGGAATGTTGCAATATTTTTTTCAATCCCTCTTTTTGCATTTGATGCAATTCATTGGCACTTTTTTTATCAACCACATTTCTCCAATATTTCATTTTCTTGATAAAATGAGTATGCAAAACCTTGTCTCCAATAGGAAATACAATGTTTTCGAGAATTTTATTATAAATCATATTAGGTTTTTATTTTGCTATAAGAAATGCTTTTACTTGTTACATTATAAATTTATACTTAATGTATTTTAACGCATCAACATAAGCTTTGTACAAGTAACGAAATGTTTTTTATTTTAGTGTTCTATAGTTTTAGTTACTTCTTACTTATCAATTAATGAATCTAAAAGGTCAATTTTCATTCCAATAAATTGATTTGCGAGGAAATTGTTCAGTACTACTTTATCTTACTTCTTAATATAGACCTGACATCTGATACAGAAATAGAACTTTCGTCAGTATTTTTTGGCAAAAGAAAAAACGATTTATTATCAAAATATAAGTGAAAGAAATGTGGGGTTTCTACCATACGAGAAAATTTACTCCAAGACCATTCTACATAACCGCGAGGATTTTCGAGCACAATGCCACTACTATTCAATTTTATTGTGAAAGCATCTTTAAAAGTATTTGTCTTTTTATATACCGAATTGGGAAGAATAAACCAAAATGAAACCATAAGAAATATCCATAATAAAGAACTAAGCAAAAAAGCAAGTGGGGAAACCTTTTGAAAATAAAAAAGTATTGCAGCTAAAACGGCAAATACATTTACCAGAATTATTAAAATTCTAACTTCATTTCGCCCTATAAAATGTAGCCGTAGTGCTTGTATAACCTGATTTTTTTCGTAAATAAATTTAATCTCCATTTCATAAATATTGGTTCAAAAGTAATTCTATTTTTAACCATGGATTATGCTCCATTCTATTTTAGAATTATCAAGCTATTATCTTTGGTATATGACAACTTTTCAATTTCCAAAACAAACCCATTTCTACAGCGGCAAAGTAAGAGATGTATATTTTATAGGACATAACTTATTAGTCATGATTGCCAGCAACCGTATTTCTGCATTTGATGTTATTTTACCATCACCAATTCCATTTAAGGGTCAGGTACTTAACCAAATTGCAGCATATATGCTCGATAAAACTAGTGACATATGCCCAAATTGGTTATTAGCAACACCTGCACCAAATGTTTCAGTTGGCCTGAAATGTGAACCATTCAAAGTTGAAATTGTGGTTCGTGGCAATCTTACAGGGCATGCATGGAGAACTTATAGAGAGGGTATACGAACACTTTGCGGTATTGATTTACCCAATGGACTTAGAGAAAATGACTATTTTTCATCCCCTATAATTACCCCTACCACAAAAGCTGAAAAAGGGCACGATGAAGACATTTCAAAAGCAGAAATTATATCTCGTGGTATTGTAAATGAAGCTGACTATTTGCAACTTGAAAAATATGCCTTGGCATTATTTTCCAGAGGAAAAGAAATAGCTGCAGAAAGAGGTCTAATATTAGTTGATACAAAATATGAATTCGGAAAAATTGATGATACAATTTATCTTATGGATGAAATACATACTCCTGATTCATCAAGGTATTTTTATGCTAAGGGTTTTGATGAAAGATTGAAAAACAATGAACCCCAAAAACAACTTAGTAAAGAATTTGTAAGGGAATGGCTAATAGCAAAAAATTTTATGGGTAAAGAAGGTCAAAGTGTGCCAGAAATGAGTCCTGAATGGATTCAAACAATTACTAACCGCTATATAGAATTATATGAACAACTTATTGGACAAAAATTTGTTTCCCAACAACTAAGTGATACAGAAATAGAGGAAAAAGTATCAGACTGCTTAAAAAGTTTGAACTAGATATTAGTTCATTGTAATAAAAAATAAAACAATAGAAATAAGGCACATAAAAAAACCCCGAAAATTCGAGGCTTTTTATACTAGTGTTGCGAAGGGAGGGTTCAAACCTCCGTCCGCCAGCCGGCGGATATGAGCCTAAATATATTTTCCTCAATATAAAGAAATAAAAAAACCCCGAAATATCGAGGTTGATTTAGTTCTTGTTGCGAAGGGAGGGTTCGAACCTCCGACCTTCGGGTTATGAGCCCGACGAGCTACCGCTGCTCTACTTCGCGATCTGAGTGCAAAAGTAAGGGCAGGAAGTTTACCCTCCAAATGATTTGTAATTTATTATTGAAAAACTAATCTGACCCCGTTTTGTTTTTGATAGTGGAACCCGCACTGCTATTGAGATTGGTAGATAATGGAGCGCCTTTAAAATAAATAAAAGACCCTCCGCTTGCATCTGCAATTAACTGATCCTTCACAAAAACACGAACACCTGATGCACCTGAAGTAGAAGCCCTACATGTATCTATTTCAAAATTGTAACCACCGATTGTTGCCGCACCGGTTGCATCAATTCTTGCATTACCGGCTCTTCCGGTAAGTTTTGCTACAGAAGCTCCACTTACATCTACATTTAATTTTGCCACATCTAATTCGCCTTTTATTTCACTTGCACCTGATATTTCCAATTTCAGATCTTCACTCTTTATTATGCCGGAAGTGCTGACATAAGTAGCACCCGATGCTTCTATTCTTTTGAGATTAGTTACCGTTACATATGCTTTTAATTTTTTGTTTGTCCAATTAAAACCATTCCACATACCCCCATCAACTGATATATGCAGCACCCCGTTTTTTACTTCAGTCTTAATTTTATTATTGTATTTAAGGTCGCCGGCACTTATAGCTACACCCCGAGTAGGACCCTGACTCAAATAAAGAGAAACAGTCCCGGAAACCTCAACACCGGTAAACTCCGCAACTGTTCTTACTTCAGCATTCTCGTCATACACAACATTTTGTGCATTTGTACACATTGACGCTGAAAATAGAATAAATAGAAAAACTACACTTTTCATTTGTAAATTTTTAAGTAGAACGGTAATAAAGGTAAAAAGTTACAGCAATACAAACATTGTATTGATATGATTAACTTTCAGCATGAAAAAGTCATTTCTGCTTATGGGGTCATTTCCTGTAAACCTGCCTTTAAAAAAGGTAATGAAGGTAATGAAGTAATAATCTTTAAATCCTCTGCCAAATTGCTTTCATTATCTAAAAATTTAAAAACCTGATGGGGCTGATTTTTTTGAAACATTTTTGAGAAGATAAGGTCACCGGCCATTCTGTTTTTGCTTAACACATTGAGCAGCACACTATCGTACCAATGAAATTTTTTCTGTGTGAAAGATTTTTTTATAAAAAGTTTTTCATTTAATAACCCATCAATTATTTCATCGCATTGTTTTTGGATAAACTGAAAAGTATATCCTGTACTTGGCTTTGTATTTCCCCCCGCAGTTCCCACATTAAAAACTCTACCCTGCTGTTTTTCAAAATGAATGTTGGTCATAGGAATTACTCCAAATTCCTCCTCTATCACTTTGTATGATTCTATATGCAAAACCTGCTGAATATACTCCTGAAGTGCTGCTGTATATTCATCTTGCTGCAAAAGCTTTTCTGTAAACAAAGTATATTCCACCAATGCCCGATTATGAGCAACAGGTAATACATACATGAAAGTGGTACCATGTTTTTGACTTACTCTAAAATCCATTAAAGTAGCTACAGCCTCGTTAAATAATGGTAATACAGTTTCAATTACAAGTCCTTTGAAATGTTGTAGCAAATGATGCTTGCGATCAGGTACGTTATATTTTTCAAACAATATACTGTTGAAAATATAATATGCCTCATACCGCTTATTATCGATCAATAATACCGCTTTTTCACCTTCAGTAGAAACAGCGGTTATATGGCCATAGATGAAAGTCACATTGTTATGCCTTGCAGCTTCATTCATTACAAATTGATAAAGGTCTATACTCCGTATCATCTTGTAGACATAAGGATCCAAATGAAGCAAACCAGAAAAATAGTTGGAATAGAAATGTACGTCTTGCCATTGATGATGTACTATCTCTTCAAAAACACCTTTTTTGCTTTCCCAAAAGCACCAAGTATGATCATTGGAATTTTTTTGCTCTTTATCAACTACCAAAATTTTTTTATCCTTAAAAAAAGTGTGCTGCATCATACGGTATAGTAAACTCATACCTGCTGCACCCGACCCGGAGATAATGTAATCGTAGGTCAATAGAAATTAATTGAGTGTTTTAGTGGAATTATTGAATTGATTTACCATAACATCCAATTCCTGTTCTTTGTTAAAATAAGAAAGTATTTTTTCAATTACAGACTCTACAACTGCATCCGGGCAACTTGCACCACTTGTAATTAAAATCTTTACAGGGGTGTGTTGTGGTAAATAGCTGTGTGTATGAAGTTCTTTTTTAGTATGAAAATTGTAATGAAGTATATCTTCTTTTGAAATTATTTTATCAGCAGAATCAACATAATAAGTTGCCAGTTTTTCTTCACATAGTTCTACCAAATGGGAAGTATTGCTACTGTTATAACCTCCTACAACAATGGCCAAATCAGCTTTTGTTTCTAATAATCCATATACTGCTGATTGATTATCGTTGGTAGCATAACATAATGTGTCTCTTGTGTCTGCAAATCGTTCACCAATGCTATTTTCGTTCAGTCCATAATGATTGGAAACTATTTGTTTAAGATAATCACTTATGGCCTGTGTATCGCTTGCCAACATAGTGGTTTGGTTTACAACACCAATTCGTTGCAGATCAATCTTAATATCAAACCCTTCAGAATAACGGCCTGCAAACTCGTTGTAAAATTGTTCCGCAGGCTTCTCGCCGGTAATGTATTTTGAAAGCTCAATAGTTTCTGACATATCGTTTACCACTACTGTAGGAGTGTTTGCTGCACTATGACTAAATGTAGCACGGGTTTCTTCGTGGGTTGGTTTACCATGCACTACAATGCTATACCCTTTTTGTGCTATTTGTTCGCTTCGGTTCCATACCTTTTCCACAAAAGGGCAGGTAGTATTGTATTTTTCAATTTGAATACCAATTGCCTGCAACCGGGCTTCAATGGCGAGAGTAGTTCCAAAAGCCGGTATCATTACAATATCGTCAGCGGTTAACTCATCAAAACTGACCAAGGGTTTCCCTTTGGTATCCTGCAAGAAACGAACGCCACGGCCTGTCAAATCTGCATTGACCTGCGGATTGTGGATCATTTCGCTTAACAAATAAATACGCTTACCGGGATTTTCATCTATAGTTCTGAAAGCAATTTCAATTGCATTTTCTACTCCGTAGCAAAAACCAAAATGTCGGGCAAGGTAAATCTGAACGGTGCCAAAATCAAGCAGTGTGGGGCTAAAATCTTTTTTAAGCTTATCGGCAGATCTGCGTTTTTCCTTAATGCCAGAAATAAGTGGACTGCGATATATATTTGGAACGTTGAACTTCTTCATAGATGTTTATACCTACAAAGATAGGTAGTGGATTGTTTTATTTAGAAAGGGGGGGTGGTCTTTTGTAAAACAATCATTGTGAAAGGTAAAAATCTTCCATCTGTAATAATAAACCAACCTCCGGAAGCTATTTAAAATTAAACTATCCCCTTCCTAATATCCGTCTATGAATATTTTCTTAAGATAAATAATTATTAAAAACTTCAATATTTTTATATGAAACCCGGCAATGCATAGTGCCTGTTCTTTTTGAAAGAAACACCAGGCAGACGTACAGTTAACCATTCACTAATAATTCCATTTCTTTCAATCTCATTCTGTAGGCATTCATTGCCATTTTTCCCAACTTGGTAACCAACGTATAATTGGCAATAATTCCTACAGGAGCACCAATTATTGGAATTAGCTGTGCCATCTTGACGATGTCAATATAATCCCGATATTCCTGCTGAAAAGTTCGCCAATCAAATTGATGGATATCATCAGGTAAATTAGCACTGTAGGTTTTCCAATCTTTTATCCTCATATACACCTCTGTTCGTTTTTCCTGACTAGAGTATGCAAGTTGAAATATAGATAACAGGTATACTCTTTCTTTATAATCAGACATATCAAATCCATAGGTGGCACCTATTTCGAAAAGCAACTTAATTTTAATAGCCAAAAACAATGGAAAGTCGGCCAGGCCCAGCAATATGCCGCCGGCACCGGTTATTCCTCCTTCTACAGCGGCTGTCTTTTTATAGGCTTTAATTTTTTCCAGAATAACTGCCTCCCGCAATTGAAAATTACCTTCTGCCTGTGTTTTTGAGGTTGTAAGTTCCGATCCAAAAAGAACAACCCGAAACATTTGTTTAATAGTAGTTGTAATGATAGCGTGGGCTTTTTCAGGTATAAAACTATTTAGCTTATTTTGCCACTTTTTCGATAGACGATTGACCCATGAAGGCTTCTTCATCATTTGGTTTTGCCAGGCTAGTAATTCTCTGCTAACTTTTAAATCGTAAAAATCCATTTGGTAAAGGTACGACCATGTAAAGGCCAATTCAGCCATATAAATAATATTCCCTAAAAAACAATGATTTCAGCAATCCTAATATTAGGGAGTCTTCCGTATTTGATTGTAATAGTAAAGCGGCTTTCCCGAATAAGTATAGAATAACTTCTGAAGGCTACATTCACCTAATCCAAATTATTGGATGCTACATTCTATTAACCAGTAGCTATAATATTTAATATATAATTTCAAGCCCGTCAACTATTAACATTCATCCATTATTTTCCAACACCTATCTGCATTTTTGTTAAACATTTTATTTACAATGCATATAGAAATATAATAGTTAAAGTCAATAATTATTCTAACGAAAAAAAATCTCTATAGTTTTATAGCCAACATAAAGGTAGTTTGTGTTTCAATAGATTAATGTAACATAAAAATGAAAACAGTAGAATGGGCTTTGGCGTCTAACATTTACGAAGTAAATACAAGGCAATATACAAGAGAAGGAACATTTAGTGCATTTCAACAACACTTACCCCGTCTTCAAAAAATGGGAGTTGAAATTTTGTGGTTTATGCCAATAACACCTATAAGTCACCTGGGCCGCAAGGGAACATTGGGTAGTTACTATGCATGCAGCAGTTATACCGCTGTCAATCCTGAATTTGGGAATCTTGATAACTTTAAAGCATTAGTAATAAATGCGCATGAAATGGGTTTTAAAGTAATTATAGATTGGGTTACCAATCATACCGGATGGGACCATGAATGGATTGCAAAACATCCGGAGTTTTATAAAAAAAATAATAACGGAGAACTATATGATGCACATGGTTGGGAAGACGTAGTAGATCTGGATTATTCCAATAAACATTTGTGGGATACAATGCTAAGTGCAATGCGTTTTTGGGTTGTGGAATGCAATATTGACGGCTTTAGATGCGATATGGCACATTTAGTGCCATTGGATTTTTGGCAGTATGTTCGTACTAACCTTGACATACCAAGGAAGCTATTGTGGGTTGCAGAAACAGAAAGCCCTGAATACCATAATGTTTTTGATGCCACTTATGGTTGGGAGTTGCTTCATGCTACGGAGCAATTGTACAGAAAAGAGTTGAATTTTTCGCAGCTTAGGGAAGTACTTAATAAATACGCAAACCACTTTTCAAAAGACGGACTACGGTTACTTTTTACCAGTAATCACGACGAAAACTCACACAGTGGCAGCGAATGGGAAAGAATGGGCAATGGTGCTAAGGCGTTTGCTGTATTAAGTGCCACATGGCAAAACAGCATTCCATTGATTTATAGCGGACAGGAAATACCCAATTCCAAACGATTGTTGTTTTTTGAAAAAGATGAGATAAATTGGCCCGGATACAACCAATTAGATCATTTTTATAAAACTTTACTAGCATTACGAAAGACTAATTCTGCACTAAAGGCTGGAACTGAAAACAGTGAAACTATTATAATCGACAATTCAGCGAAGGAGAACATTTTGAGTTTCCATAGAAAAAATAGGGATAGCGAAATATTGGTGGTACTAAACCTTTCAAACGAAAATAAAAATTTTGAACTCTATGGATTTCATACAGAAAGGACTTTAAAAGAAATATTTAGCAGCGAAATTTTAACTTCAAATAATATGCAACTTAATGCCTGGAATTTTAAGGTTTTTACAAGTCAGTAAATTAATTTACAAATCAATTATTGTATGGTATAAACTTTCACTTCTTTAAAGGTAGCATTGCCACCTTCTGAAAACAGTTGTATTAGCCCCATTTGCTTTGTAGGAAAAACCAAATCTGTAATAGTTGTTTCCCCCCCGTTTGCAAATATTTCTACCACCGATTTATCTACCAAAATCCTTAAGTGCAGCATGCCGTTTTTAAGAATCACAGTTGCCTTTTCTATAGAAGGAAACTTTGGATTAAACGAAACATTTCCCGAATGGGTTCTGTCTAATGAGAGTTGATTTAGCCCAACATCATATTTAATGATAGTTGATTCTCCTTCACTTTTTAAAACCCTAACTCCTGCATTTTTGGCTTTGCCTGGATCTATTGTCAACTCTAATTCATACGAATCTCCTTTGTAAGTAAGGTCAAATGTTGAATCTACATTTTTGTTGCTCAAGGAGAAAACCTCTTTCCTTGCAGCATCAAATTCAGACACAGGCTTTTGAATAAGTCTATATCCTTTCTCATCTTTTACAATACTTAATTCACGGGGTACTGCATAGGCACCTCGCCACTTATCACCGGTAGGTATGTCATTGGCATACTCCCAATTGTTAAGCCAACCTACTATTATTTTTCTATTGTTTGGTGCATTGTTGTAGGACACTGCTGCGTAAAAATCTTTTCCAAAATCTAAATAAACTGGCTCTTTAAACTCATGATCAGGCGAAAATTTTGTACCATCAAAATCGCCTACAAAATATTGCATTCCTACATAGGGCTTTTGAGGATGGCCGGCTGAACTAAACAATATCCATTTGGTTTCATTGGTTCCAACAACAGGCAATTCTATCAGGTCCGGACATTCCCAAACTCTGGCTGTATCGCCACTCTTACCCCATTTACTCATGAACGACCATTCTTTCAAATTTTTTGATTGATAAAACCAGGTTTCATGTTCGTCAGGTTTAGAGACTACCATCACCCATTTTTGTTGTGGAGTATACCAAAACACTTTGGGGTCGCGAAACTCTATGGATTTTATATCAAGGACGGGGTTTCCTGCATACCTTGTCCATGTTACCCCATTATCGTTGCTATACGCAATGCTTTGGTGTTGTGCAACAGGTAAAAGATTATTATGAACATGAGATGTATAAATGGCAACCATTGGTCCTTTTCCATTTATACCCAAACCGCTTGTATTATTTGAATCTATAACTGCACTGCCACTAAATATCATGGTGGTATCACTGTCCTTTGTATTCTTTTCTTCGTAAAGGGCAATTGGTAATCCTTTCCAATGCAAGAGGTCTTTACTTACTGCATGTGCCCAACTCATATGCCCCCATTTATTTCCAAAAGGATTGTATTGATAAAACAAATGGTATTCCCCATTATGAAAAACTAAACCATTGGGATCATTCATCCAATTGGAATCGGGGGAGAAATGATATGCAGGTTTGTAATCTATCATTGCAATCTGTTCAGGCGTTTCTTTACAGGATATAATAAATGAAATGAAAAATGATACCACCAATAATCTATACATAAAGAACAATTATTTGTATGCTTAAGAATTAATCAACCGAAACTTTCCAGTATAAAAATAAATTTATTATTAATGAACCCTCACCAACTTTTGCTCCAGTTGTTCCAGTGAAACACCTTTTGTTTCTGGCATTTTAAATATTACCCAAAGAAGTTGCAATACCATCATCAAAGCAAAAAACAAAAACAATGGAGCTGCACCAAACCTGTGTGCCAACAACGGAAAGACACTTGTAATAATTGCAGCCAATATCCAATGCACCGAGCAACCAAGAGACTGCCCATAGGCCCTTACATTGTTTGGAAAAACTTCTGAAATAAATACCCAAATTACCGCACCTTGTCCAATAGCATGTGATGCTATAAAAACAAATACCAAAACAGGTACAATTATTCCACCTGAAAATTGAAAATAAAATGCAGCAGCAATGGCACTTAGTGATAAAATATACCCGACAGAGCCAATCAGCATGAGCTTTTTTCTACCAAGCCTGTCTATCAGGTTTAAGCCAATGAGCGTAAATACAAGATTGACAAGGCCTATACCTGCACTTTGTAAAAATGCAGCCGATTGATCTATACCTGCCATTTCAAATACACGTGGTGCAAAATAAATAATGGCATTAATTCCAGACAATTGATTGAACAAAGCGATAAAAAAAGCAAGCATAATAGGCACGGTAAACTTACCCGAGAAAAAAACTGCAAGACTTTCTTTTTGCTTGTCTTCATCAATAGCCTTTTGAATTGCTCTAATAGCTTCATCGACACCTTCGGGGTCAGAAACTTCAAGCGTTTTTCTTGAACCAATAAAGTCACCTCTGTGGACTATTAGCCAACGTGGGCTTTCGGGAACAAAAAACATCAGAATCATATATACAAGAGATGGAATAGCCATAATGCCCAACATCCATCTCCAGCTATTGTCACCTAAGTTGTGTAATAGGTAGTTTGAAAAATAAGCAACCAATATTCCAAAAACAATATTGAATTGAAATGTAGCTACAAATCTTCCTCTTGTTTTAGCAGGAGCTATTTCTGTAATGTACATAGGTGCCACTACAGAGGATGCACCCACACCCAGCCCGCCAAGCAACCTGAACATCATAAAAACATACACATTATCAGAAAGTGCAGAACCTATTGAGGATATAAAATACAAAATTCCAATTACAAAAAGGGTTTTCTTTCTGCCATATTTTTCGGCAGGAATTCCACCAAAAAGAGATCCTAAAACTGTACCATACAAGGCAATTGCAATAGCCTGTCCATGGAGCAAATCGCTTAATTGCCAAACCTCCTGTATTTTTTGTTCTGCACCAGAAATAACGGCAACATCAAATCCAAAAAGAAATCCGCCTAAAGCAACTACAATACTCCAGAAAAGCAGTTTTTTATTCATACGGCTTTGAAATTAGTGCCCCAAATTAAACTGATTTATTGAGTTATTAAAAACTCCTTTTATAATTTCAATATTAAAAAAATACTCTAGGTAGATGAATAAAACAAAGTTGTTAAGAATAAGAAACTTAATAAAACTAAAATGGCCATCTTTTCAGATAGCCATTTCAATTTTTGTGTTATAAATAATTACTCCTCACCAAGATTAAGCGGATAGCCATAATTACCTTCATAACCCGGATATATACCTTCAATTTTTACTGTACTTCCTTTACCCTTAGCCAAAGCGACTTTCAAGTCGTCTTTATTTTTTATGGTCAGACCATTTACACTTGTTATTACAAAACCATCCTGCATTTTGGTTTTGCTCAATGCGCCACTACCAACTTTTTTCACCACTACTCCCCCATCTATTTCATATAAGGTTGCAGTTTTCTTATCCACATTCTCCAACTGTCCGCCTAACATATCCAAAATACCTGCTTCTTTTACAATGTCTGTATTTCCAGCTTTATTTTTCAAAGTAAGATTAGCAGTGTACTCTTTACCATCACGCAGATAGTTCAATGTAACTTTATCACCCGGTTTGTATCTTGTAACCTGCTCAACCATTTCAGGACCACTTGTTACAGCTACACCATTTACCTTAGTTACAATGTCGCCTTTTTTAATGCCGGCAATACTTGCTGCACCATCACTTGGTACATCAGTCACATACACACCTTCACCTTCTTTATAACCCATTTCTTTTTTCTGCTCATCTGTCATATCGCCTGAAGAATATTGAATGCCGAGATATGCTCTTTGAACAGTTCCAAACTTCATGAGATCGTTCACTATTTTCTTTACAATATTTACCGGTATAGCATAACTATAACCTGCATAGCTACCCGTAGGTGAGGCTATGGCAGAGTTAATACCAATAAGCTGTCCATCAGTATTGATAAGAGCCCCGCCGCTATTGCCAGGATTTACTGCAGCATCTGTCTGTAAAAAGCTCTCAATAGGTGTTTTACTTTGTCTGCTGTTTATTCCAATTGATCGGGCTTTTGCACTAATGATTCCTGCTGTAACAGTTACATCTAAAGTTAACGGATAACCAACTGCTAAAACCCACTGTCCCAATTTCACATCGTCGCTATTTCCATAAACTAAATAGGGGAAATTTTTCCCTTCAACTTTTAAAACTGCCAAGTCACTGCTGGGGTCAGAACCTACAAGAGTTGCCTTATAAGATTTTTTGTTGTTGAGCGTGATGTTTATTTCATCTGCACCGTCAATAACGTGGTTATTGGTTACAATAAACCCATCATCACTTATTAATACACCGCTGCCACTTGCCCGCTGTTCAGGTATGGTTTGAGTTTGAGGCATATTAAAAAGATCATCAAACCCGTCACCAAAAAGATCAGAAAACGGATTGCGCTGACGAGGCAAATTGTTTGAAACCTGACGGGCCTTTGTTTTTGTTTTTATATGAACCACAGCAGGAGTTGAGGATGTTGAAGCAGCGGTAAAGTCCACCGCACCTGTAGCTTTGGCTCCATCAAAAAAGCCGGCATAGTTTACAGGCAATTTTCCCGGTTCCTGAATACCGGCCGTCTTGCTTCCTTCCCAACGGTTATAACCCCAAACACTAAAAATAGAAGTAGCTGCACTTATAAGTACAACCAGAAAAATGTTTTTGAGTTTCATTGTTTTTTAAATTTTTTCTTTTTGTCTGTTTATTATTTTCTATTATTCAAATTATGTGCCTTTCACATAGCAAACTTATAAAACTGTTTAAACTATTGTTTTTGAATTATCCCATTTAACAAATTATTGACGAAGGTTGTCGTAGATACGTTAAAAAGTCATACATTATTTAACAACATGACAAAATATTACTGTTATAGTTCAAAATGTCACAAATAAAAAGACTATAAACCTAATGCGAATTGAAAGGTATCAATACCATCTGCATAATCATTAAGTCCGGGTTTTTGTGTTTTGCCAAATGGCACATAATTATGACCCACAATGCATTGAATGTCCATATTTTCCTTTAGACCTTCAAACTCATTTTCGTTTTTATAATAGTTGTAATTAATCTGACTTACAGCCGTGAAAAGTGACTCATTTTCTGACAATAAAATAGTACCATTTGTCATGTAAAGTTTATTACCCATCATGAGCAGCGCCAATTGGTAGTCGTAGTTGTGTTTGTATTTATGAAAATCTGCATAATGTTCGTATTTATTAAGTGCCATTAACAAGGGTTCAAAATTGTAATTTTCAGGCACATAGAGTTTTGTAACATTTCTGCAACCCAAACCGAAATAGGTTTGCATATCATCTGCAAGCAGTTCAAGTTCACCGGCACTTTCAGAACCATCCAACACAGCAATACTTGTTCTGTTTCTACGAATAATGTTGGGATATTTTCCAAAATAATAATCAAAATAACGACCTGAATTATTGCTACCGGTAGCAATGTAAGCATCGCACCCTTTGAGGTTATCAGCAAATGCAATTAAATCAACTAAAGGCGGGTGCAAATCTGTCATAACCATTACTAAATGTTTAATCAGTATTTCATCTTTAGACGACAACTTAATTAACTGTTTATGGCCTGCAATAAACACACATAGCATATCATGAAAGCCCACCATAGGCAAGTTTCCGGCCATCACTACTCCTACCCTTACAGGTTTGGCATTTTCATTGGGAACTTTATATTCGGCTACCCATTGTTCCAATTTATCTTTTTGTAAAAATTCATTAGTCATATTGAAAGCAGCCATTTCTATAAATTCCGGCACAAACCAAGGATTAGCTCTGTTTGCATCTTCTTTAATACTTAGCCATTCGGTACTATTATTATTTATATATTTACCCAACGCAACTAATAAATCTATTCTTTGTTGTAAAGTCATTGTTCAACCTTATTTTTGCTGTGCAAAAATACAAGGATTAAAACACCAATAAATTTAAAACATAATGGCAATTAAAATAACCGACGAATGTATTAACTGCGGAGCCTGCGAACCTGAATGTCCAAACAATGCGATATATGAAGGTGGAGTTGAATGGTCTATGAGTGATGGCACATCG
Source organism: Segetibacter sp. (assembly GCA_043736115.1). Classification (GTDB taxonomy): domain Bacteria; phylum Bacteroidota; class Bacteroidia; order Chitinophagales; family Chitinophagaceae; genus Segetibacter. The sequence goes on from JAYTDC010000191.1 coordinate 84,159, forward strand.
CTCAAAGGCAGTTTCACCCTTCTTGATGGTACCGTAGTAAGTGCAGACCAACGTATGGCACCTGTTGCTGTTGATACCTATTATATTACCCCCAACAAATGCACCGAATGTCAGGGCTTTCATGAAGAGCCACAATGTGCTGCTGTTTGCCCGGTTGACTGCTGTGTTCCTGACGAAATGTATAAGGAAACGGTGGAAGAACTATTGGCTAAGAAGGAGAAGATGCATTTGTGATTGGTTTATTAGTTAATTGGTTTATTAGTTTCTATAAGATAATTCAGGTAAAAGTTTTAGACTTTTACCTGTTTTTGTTTAAACCTGTTGTTTTATAAGTTTTGAACTTGAGTTCGATTTATTAAATTTGCTAAAACTAATTACTATAGTTTATGCCCGAAATATGCAGATTTTACGGATTAATCGTTTATATGTTTTTCAATGACCACAAACCTCCACATTTTAAAGTAAAATATGGAGAATTTGAGGCCAACGTGTTAATTGAGAACGGTAATGTATTAAATGGTGATTTGCCTATTGGTAAACTAAAGTTAGTTCAGGCATGGGTGGAAATACATAAAGACGAGTTGATGGAAATGTGGGATAGTAAGAACTTTCATAAAATTAATCCGTTACAATAATGACCAAGGTTTTATCAATAGAAACGATTGAGCCATATTTTTTGGTTTGCCGTTTTAATAACAATTCACTTAAGAAGCTTGATATTCTTCCGCTCATACAAAATCACAAAGAGTTGAATGGTATAGAACAATTGATGGATAGTGAAACATTCAAAAAAGCAAGAGTTGGGGAAATGGGCGAAATTCTTTGGGATAAAATTATTACGACAAACTACAAAGGCGAGAAAGTAATTTGGGATTATGACATTTCACCTGAATTTGCATTTGAAAATGGTATTCAATGTTGAGATGAAAATTGCTCACAAAATAATAAATTCATTAAGAAATTTTTAGATTAACCATTAAAAAATCCCATTCGGATAAAGCTGACCAAACAAACGAAGATGAACGGACTGCGATCCCGATGAAAAATCGGGACTGGCTGCCACAGAAGTGCCACAAAGAACAAATGTTTGAGCCATAATTCCTTTATTAGCCGCAATATCTGCCAATTCTCTTTTTTTCGCTTTCTTTGCTACGCAAAAAAAATTGGCGAATGAGTAAAAAAACGATTGCATTTGTAACAGGCGGTTATAGCGGCGAGGCGGTTATCAGCTACAAAAGCGCCATAACAATTGAAAACAATATTGATACTTCAAAATACAACTATTACAAAATAGACATTAACCCAACAGGTTGGTGGTTTGAAACAGCAGGTGGTGAAAAAATTGCTGTTGATAAAAATGACTTTTCACTAACGCTTGATGGGCAAAAAGTTACTTTTGATGCTGTATTAATTGGCATACACGGTACACCCGGCGAAGATGGAAAACTGCAAGGCTATTTTGATATGCTGAAGATACCATACACAGGTTGCAATGTAGCTGCATCGGCACTTACTTTTAATAAAAGATATACTGTTGCAACTGTAGCTTTTGGTGGTATTCATGTTGCCAAATCGGCTTGGCTTATAAAGAACAATTTTACCAATCCTGACGAAATAGTTTCAACGCTTCAGTTTCCTGTATTTGTAAAGCCAAACAATGGTGGCAGCAGCATAGGTATGAGCAAAGTAAACCAACCCACCGAAGAGCTGGGAGCGTCTATAGAAAAGGCTTTCAGAGAAGATGATCAGGTGTTGGTGGAAGAATTCATTAGCGGAAGAGAGTTTTCTATTGGAGTGTTTAAACACAACGGTAGAATCATTACAATGCCCATAACAGAGATCATAAGCAAGAATGATTTTTTTGATTACGAAGCAAAATATGTTGCCGGCAAAAGTGACGAGGTTACACCTGCTATTGTGGACGAAGTAATAGCTAATAAAATACGTAACGCTGCTGAAAAAATTTATACCATTTTAAACTGCAGAGGAATTGTACGGATAGATTTTATTTACAATGAGGCCAAGGGTGAACCTTACATGCTGGAGGTAAATACTGTACCCGGACAAAGCGAAGCAAGCATTGTTCCACAACAGGTAAGGGCTATGGGCTGGAGTTTGAAGGAATTTTATTCGGCTATGATTGATGAATGTTTTAATTAATAGTTTATTTTCAATTTTCTTAAAACCACAAAGTGTTTAAATTTATAACGCAAAAACCGCTTTGGATAAATGTTTTGGTTGTCATAGTTCTGGCAACATTAATGGTGTTACTGTTTTTTGGTTCACTTGATACGCTTACTAAACACGGTCAGTACGAAAAAGTACCTGCAGTAGTTGGTAAAAATGTAAATGAAGCAACCAAAATATTAGAGGCCAAAGGTTTTGAAGTAGAGATTCTTGACAGTATTTACATTGACAGTTTTCCAAGATTATCTGTTACACGCCAATCTCCTGAAAGCAATGCCACCGTTAAGGTAAACCGAACCATTTATCTTACTATAAACAGGTCACAACCGCCACTGGTAGAAATGCCTAATCTGGTGGGGTTTTCTATACGCAATGCACAGATGTACCTGGAGAATTTAGGGCTAAGGATGGGGGATACAACATTCAGGCCCGACATTGCTAAAAATGCAGTGCTTGAGCAATTGTACAATGGCAATATTGTACCTGCGGGCACCAAAATATACATGGGCAGTACCATCTCTTTTGTTTTGGGAAATGGAGTAGGCGACGAAGAAATGCAGGTACCCGATATACTTGGCAAAACCTTCAGTATAGCAAAGCAATTGCTTACAGAAAAAAGCCTGAACTTAACAGCCGTATTTGATGCTGATGTAAGGGACTCTGCCAATGCCTTTGTTTACCGACAAAGACCTGAAAAATTTGGCCCTTCAGCTGATGGAGAAAAACATTATAACATTATAAAACCCGGGCAAAATATAGACGTTTACTTAAGTGTAAAACCATATGTTCCTGACAGCACAAATGTAAGTACAGACCTGTCGCTGCCAAAAGAACCTTAATAAAAAAAACATGGAAAATATTACTGTTGAAGAACTAAAAAAAAGAATGGATGCAGGTGAAAAACTAAACCTGCTGGACGTAAGGGAAGATGATGAACATGCCAACCATAATATAGGCGGCATACACTTTAGATTGCGCCGCATTCAGGAACAAGCTATTGAAGATATTGAAGACCTGAAAGATGAAGAAGTGATATGTTATTGCAGGGTTGGCAATAGAAGTCAGATGGCCTGTTTAATGCTTGAACATATGGGCTTTACCAACACAAAAAGCCTTGTTGGAGGAATAACAGAATGGACTGAAAAGTTTGAAAAATAAGCAAATCAAAAAAAGTTCTGACCCAAAATAAAACGATAGAATACTACAGTTTTAAAAAGATTCCCCACTAATAATAAAGTGGGGTTTTTTATTCAGGTAAAAACTAATTATAAAATAATATTAAAAGTGAATTTGAACTATAAAAAATTAATGGGAAATTATGCCGCTATTACAGGTTCAAAACATGTGTAAACTGTTGTCTGGTGGATTGGAGATTAAAAACATAAATTTTAGTCAGCAGCCTTTGCAAAAATTAGTAATTGCCGGGGCATCTGGAGCAGGTAAAACTACTTTACTTAAAATGATTGCAGGGTTGGTGCAGGCCGACAGTGGCAGCATTTTCTTTGATGGACAAAAAGTCATCGGTCCGCTTGACAAGCTGATGCCGGGTCATCCGCAGATTGCATATTTGTCGCAGCATTATGAGCTATTGAACAACTACCGTGTGGAGGAAATGATTTGGTTTGAAAACAAGCTGAAAACAAATGAAGCCGCTGCAATCTTTGAAATATGCAGAATCAGTGACTTGTTGCAGCGCAGGACGGACCAACTATCAGGTGGAGAAAAACAACGTATTGCGTTGTGCATGTTGTTGGTCAAGTCGCCGAAGATACTGGTGTTGGATGAACCGTTTTCTAATCTTGATCCCATCCTTACAAACACTTTAAAAACGGTGTTGGAAGATGTTGCAGAACGTTTGCAAATCACCTGTTTGCTTACCTCCCACGACCCTGATGATACATTGCCGTGGGCCGATGAAATATTGGTAATGCAAGATGGACAAATCGTGCAGCAAGGTTCACCGGAAGAAATTTATTACCAACCCGAGAATGAATATGTAGCAGGTATGTTTGGCAGTTTTAACATGATAAGTCCAGAACAGGTCGAACTTTTTTTAAACACTAAAGGTCTTGCAGTAAAAGGGAAAAGTATGATTGTACGGCCTGAGCATTTCAGCATAACAACTACTGAAGGTGTAAAAGGGGTGGTTGTCAAAACAACATTTAGAGGTAGTTGCAGTGATGTAGAGATAATGGCTGATGGGATAACAATTATGTGCAGTACACAAAAAAGAAATTGGAAAAATGGAGATGAAGTCTTTGTAAAATTAGAACCCGGAAAAGAGTGGTTTTTATAATGAAATACTTATAATATTGCAATTCATACGGATACTTGAAAAACAAATAACAATAAATTTCTCCTCAACCCTTTTGGAAATTTATAAAAGGACAAAGATTAACTCCGTAGTAGATTTAAAATTAAAAACCTGATAGGACTAGATTAATGAATACTCAAGGATTTGAAATACAAGTTTTACACAACTCTGTAGGCATCACATATTCGTAACATAATTTCAAGACAATCTCCACAAATTTCGTTTGGAGTTGAGTATTATAAACTAATACACTCGATTGATCTATGTTGGCTACAAAATTTTAAAAAAAGGATCATTGATGAACAAGGCTAACAGTATTATTACCAACCTAGACAAACAACTTAAATCGCTCAAAGCATTGCCGGGTTAGCATTTCACGGTCGTCGGGGTGTGCTATCCTGATGAGGTCTTTTGCTCGTTGCCTCAGGTTTCTACCGTAGAGATAGGCCACGCCATATTCGGTGACCACGTAGTGTACATGCCCCCGTGTAGTCACCACGCCTGCACCCTGCTGAAGATAAGGTACAATACGAGATATACCTTTGTTGGTGCGGCTGGTAATGGCTATAATGGGCTTGCCGCCCTCGCTTAGTGCCGCACCCCGCATAAAATCCATTTGCCCACCTATGCCGCTGTATTGATAGGTGCCAATGCTGTCTGCACATATTTGTCCGGTAATGTCCACCTCCACCGCACTGTTGATAGCTATTACTTTAGGGTTGCGCCTAATTACATGCGGATCGTTTACATAGTCTATATCAAGGAAAGCAACGGCCGGGTTATCATTCACATAGTCATACAATTTTCGTGTGCCAAATGCAAAAGCTGTCACCATCTTGTTGGGATGAATTTTCTTCATCTTGTTGTTGATCACATCCTTCTCAAATAGTGGGATGATACCATCGCTAAACATTTCCGAGTGCATGCCCAGATTCTTGTGACCAAACAACGATTTCAATACCGCATCGGGTATGGTGCCGATGCCCACTTGTAGTGTGCTGCCATCGTCAATAAGTGCTGCAACATTCTCCCCTATTTTAAGTTCTATAGAGCCAACTTTGGCACCATAATCTATCTCGGGCAATGCTTCATCATGATACACCATAGCAGTAAAACGATCGGTGTGTATCATGCCATCGCCATGTGTGCGGGGCATTTGCGGGTTCACCTGCGCTATAATATGTTTGGCACAGTTCACAGCAGTCCGCGCTACATCAACCGACACACCCAACGAACAATAACCGTGCACATCAGGCGGAGATACATGTACTAATGCAACATCAACGGGCAAAACTGTACGCATCATATCCGGTATATCGCTTAGAAAAGCAGGAATAAAATCAGCCCTGCCTTCAAAAACAGCTTTGCGTACAGGCTCTGACACAAACAGCGAATTGATGTGAAACGAATCTTCATAACCTGGCTTTGCCAATTCTATTTCACCTTGTAAGGTGATGGCAATGATTTCAACATTCTGCAACCGATCTTTTTCTAAAGCAAGTGCACGTAGCAAATGAAGCGGAGTGCATGCACTGCCTTGCACAAAAATGCGGTGACCACTTTTTACAACAACTAAAGCTTCTTTTGCAGTCAAATACTTATACGGGTGATTCATAATTTATGTAGTACTTTAACGCTGCGAAGTAAACTTTGAATAAAGTATAAAAAGATGACTTTAGTTAGCTTTTTAAATACTTACATCAGCATTGGGTTATTATTACTATATATCAACAACAAATAATGCAAAGAGTTTGCTGAAATATAAACCACATTCATTAAAGTTACAATTTCTTAAAAGAAACCTGTACTACTTCATTAATCAAAACTTAACATTCAATCCTACCATAAAATTTCTACCGGCCATTGGGTAATAGAAATTTTCAGTAGTTGTTTTCCCTTCGTAAATATAACTATAGGTATAGCCATTGGGTTCATACTTCCTGTTTAAAAAATTATAAACTGCTGCAACTACTTCTAATTGGCTTAACAGAGTTGTATTCACTTTGTAAGATGCTTTGCAATCCTGCACAAAGTAGTCATTCAGGCTACGTCTATCATTTTGAGTATTATCTAGATACTGCTTGCTTACAAACTTTTCAGTAAGGCTTACAACTACATTCTTTACAGGAACAATACTAACAGTTGCCCCACCTACCACATCGGGAGAAAATGCAATAGCAGCATTGTTGTGCTGAATTTTCACTTGCCCGCCATTATCATAATCATCTAAAAATTCATCTGCCGTTTTAATTTTATTTCTGCTGTAAGCCATATTAGCGGCAACATTTATCCAATTTGCAATGTTTACCTTCCCTTGCAATTCTATTCCTGCCCTATAACTATTGGGTACATTTACACGTGTGTAAGCCCCAACATCATTTACTTTTCCTGTAAGGATCAATTGATTTTGATAGAGCATATAATAAGCAGTTGCACCCCAGCTATAACGGCTATAACGCTTTTCTATCCCTAACTCAAAATCGTGAAGGGTTTCATGTTTTGGCTGTTGTATTATACCTGCTTCAAAATCGTCTCTGTTGGGTTCTTTGTTTGCAAGAGCATAACTTACAAATACTTTATAGCCTTTGTTGCTGAAACTAATTCCTGCCTTGGGATTTATAAAATTAAATGCTCTGCTCACTTTTATAGTAGGGTTGTTGCGAAACCCGTTCATACTATACCCAACATGCCTGTATTGTAAATCAGTATATAGATCAATCTTTTGGGTTACAGCTTTTTGCCATTTTGCGTAAAGATTATAATCTGTTTTAAGCGCATCTAGTCTATAATATTCATAATCCTTTGCTATAGCGGTTTGTGCCCAAATAACTTTTCCTAAATGATTACCTTCATACCTTGTCCAACCTCCGCCAATCGTTACCTGATCAGCATTTTGCTTATACAAAAGAGAAAAGATTTGCCCATAATAACTATTATCCAACCATAGTTGTCTTACAAGATCTGTAGTTGTGAGTGTATCACCACCGATTATTGGGTTTGTCATTGCATAATCATTGTAGGCTGCTTCTGCTTTATATTGCTCATAATATCCCCTACCCTTGCTAAGGAAAAATCCGGTGTTAAAAGCAACTTTATTACTGAAAGAGTGATTAAAAAATAACTGATAATGATCCTGCCAATAATTGTCTGTTTCATTGTTATAAGGCTCACCGGGCTTTTCTGTTCCTGCGCTGTTGTAGGTTCGGTCATTTATTAAACTATTTTCCGGCACACCATTCCAAGCCTGATATGTTTTTTCTTTTCCTGAAATAAAATTGAATCGAATGGTGCTTTTTGCTGCTACATAAGCCGCAGACAAATATGCCGCCTTTAAATCTGTTGCTGCACGGTCTATAAATCCATCACTAACAATTCGGCTCAACCGGGCATCTACAGTAAAATGATTGTTGAGTAAACCAGAGCCAACTTTAAAAGTATTCTTCCACGAATTAAATGATCCGTAACTGTTGTTCATTTCGCCGTAGGCTTTTTCGTTAAATTCATTTGTACTAAGATTAATACTTGCACCAAATGCCCCTGTACCATTGCTGCTTGTGCCTACTCCACGTTGTACTTGAATGCTGTTAATAGAAGATGCAATATCGGGCATGTCAACAAAATAAGTACCCTGACTTTCTGCATCGTTGTAGGGTATGCCGTTCATGGTTACATTTATTCTTGTAGCATCGCTACCCCTTATGCGTATGCCTGTATAACCAATGCCGTTACCTGCATCTGAATTAACAACAACAGAAGGTGTTTGATTGAGAATGAATGGTAAATCCTGCCCAAGGTTATTTTGCTCAATTTCTGTTTTAGTAATGTTAGTCTTTGCAAAAGGTGCTTTATCAGAAGCCCTCAATGATTTTAACTCAAGTGGTTCTAAAAAATAAGCATAAGACTGCGTTTCTATTACAGTTTCAGTAAGTTTATCATTAACCTCTATAACTATACTTTGCTTTTTAATGCTTATCTGTTCTACCAGCAATTTGTATTTACCCACTTTACTTATTCCATTTATTTCAAAGAGACCTTCTATTGAAGAAATAGCACTTGCAATGATCTCTCCATCTTTCTCAAGACTAATTGATGCTGCCTCAACAGGTTGTTTGTTTTGTTGTAATACCTTACCCTTGATAGTGTATTGAGCATTAGAATAAAAAGCTAAGGCTATGGCTAAAAATGTAATGAGAAACTGTTTCATGTTGCACTATTTTTTTAATAAAAATTGTGAACAGAAATAAGAATGCAACAGAGGAGGGAGCAATAAAATAAGTCTTCACCTTCCCTTCGCAGGCATTATCCTGTTCAGGTTCTACGGGTGTAATCTCAGCCTGCAACCAATGTTTACAAGCACCCCGGGATGAAACCTTTCGGTTTCAAAAAGCAAAAGTAGGTGGTTTTATTAGACCACAATATTTTTCTTTGGAAAATTTCTATTGCAACTAATGAAGTAAATGGATATCAGCTTACTAATTAAATTCTCCAATATGCCAAAGTACACCTGCAGGGTCGTGTACAAAAAACTCTTTACCCCATTCAAGTTCTATTATAGGTTTTAGTTTTACTCTAGCATACTTTTTATCAAGACCAAGTTTTAGCAACTCATTCCAATACTCACTTACATTTTCAACTTCAAGAAACATCATAGTATTGTCCACCCATTCTTTTACATAAGCATCCTGCAAATAGAATCCAAGGTGTGGAGTGATTTTAAAGAGTGACATATTTTTTGAAAGAATTACTTCTTCAAAACCCAAATCATTATAAAATTGTCGGGATTCATTATAATCTTTTGAGCCTATAAAAGCCCTTACAGATTTGGCAGGGTGTGTCATAGCTGAAATGTTTTAAAATACTATCAAATCTAAATACAAAAAAATCGTCTGAACATAACAAGTAAGATATTACAAGGATTTTTTACTTCTATATTTTGAAAGAAATATTTAGTGGGTGTTTTTATCATCAATATTTGGTTTGATGGATTATTTAGAAAATATTTTTCCATAAAAGGCAAATATTTACTGTTTATCAATAATTATTTATTATTTTTGCCTTATCAAATCAAAACTTAAAAATCATGTCAAAGAAAAACAAAATCGTATTTATTGTCTTGCAAATTGTTGCCTGGGTCATCTTTGTAGGCTTATGCATTGAGGCCGGTGGATTAATTGTCAATTTTGTTATAAGTATTTACAAACCTGAAATTGTCCCTCACCTGTATCAAAAACTGGACTTAAGTGAAATGTATAATCTAAACAAATGGACCTACTTCGGAATGTATGGTTTCATTTTGGTAATTGCCCTTTTAAAAGCATACATGTTTTATATAGTTGTCAAACTAATGCTCAAGTTAGATTTATCAAACCCATTCAACACCTTTGTTTCTGAACAAATAACTAATATAGCTTACTGCACATTTTCCATTGGGCTTTTCAGCTATATAGCCCGACAAATAGCAAAAAGTTTACAACATTATGGTTATAACGTTGACAACCTAAACCAATTTTGGGGGGACAGTCAGGCATTTATTTTAATGGCTGCAGTAGTATATGTAATAGCACAGATTTTCAGGAAAGGAATTGAATTACAAAACGAAAACGATTTAACTGTATAATCTATGTCTATAATAGTAAACCTGGATGTAATGATGGCTAAACGCAAGATGTCTCTTAACGAACTTTCTGCAAAAGTTGATCTTACCCTATCAAACTTATCCATATTAAAAACCGGTAAAGCAAAGGCCATACGTTTTAGTACATTAGAGGCTATTTGCGAAGCACTCAACTGTCAACCCGGCGATATATTGGAGTTTGTTGACGATGGTACCATGATTTCATAATTAATCAAATCATAAATGGGATGAAATATTTTCAATAAGATTAGTTTCCGTTATTCCAAATTAATAATGGCGTTAAGTAAATGGAATTTTGTAAGTTCAATTTTTCTTGTAATCAAACGATTCAATTTTAATTAACTCTATTTCTAACAAAAATTTTCTTTGTTAGCCACCGTCTTATTGGTTCATCATACAATTTAAGACAGGCATAGGCAAGACCTATAGTACCAACAAGTACCAAAATAGCATAAGGATAAGCCTGACTAATGGATAATTTATTGTTGGCTACCCAACCTGTATAAATGTATATAAGTGGATAATGAGTTATATAAATGGGGTAAGAAATTTCTCCGAGGAATTTGCAAATCTTAGCCGAGAACTTACTATGTAAATTTCCACTTGCACCTAAATAAACAATGAATGGAAAAACTAAAATAATACTAACAGATTCATACAAACCATTCCACCAAAGGTGATTGCTATCGCCAAATCTTGGCAAAGAAAATACAATGATGAGAAGAAGACTGCTCCAAAAAAATGCGTTTTTCACTACTGTTACTTTTGCATCACGAAACAAAAGTAAACCGGCAAAGAAATGATACATAACCCTTGTAAATCCAATTCGAAATTGTGGAGATTCCAGCGACCAACCACCAATAACATCGCCGTTAGGTCCGGCTACTAAATAATAAATAAGAAAACCACCAGACAACATTACCAATATACCTAGCAAAAACTTTGAAAATCTTCTTACAAAAAGTGCATAAAGAATGTTGGCAATGTACTCAAAAAAAAGCGACCACCCCGGGCCATCAAGCGGATGCATTTCCTGCCAACCCCTTATGTCTAATGAAGTTGTTACAGGTATAAGCGTAAACCCAATAAGCATAACCAACAACATTTTCCATACAGGAACAGCATGTATACCCGGCCACAATACAGAATCCTGAAAATAGAAACACACCGCTCCTACTATCATACCCATAACCACCATTGGCTGCAAACGAATAAGCCTGCGTTTTAAGAAACTGCCAACGCTCATAGTGACCCAACGGTCATCGTAAGCATAACCTATAACGAAACCCGAAAGAAGAAAGAAAAAATCAACAGCCAAATATCCGTGATTGATTAGCTGTTCAAAACGATTGACAGCATGTGCCTCACAAAGATGAAATGCTACCACCATAATGGCTGCAACGCCCCGCAATCCATCTAATATGGGGTAATGTGGTTTGGAATTAATCTGTGTTGGCACTTACTATATTTTAAAACTAAATGTAAACCGGAAGTTTGTATGTGGCAAATAATCAATTATTGGAAAAAGCAAATTCTATTGAAGCACAAAATTCTATAATTAAGTTAACGTACCTTCTTCTTTTTTAAAACCTAACCTGCCTTTCAATTCCTCAACAACATTAAATATGATGGGACACATAGCATAGTACTGTAGGGTACCAAATAATCTGCTGTTGAAATTGTCTTTGTGCAGGTGCGGAAATTCACGACATTCGGTAAACCTGTTTTCATAAATAGAGCAACTTGTATCTGCTAAAAAATGGCATGGAATAGTATTCATAATCAATTGCCCCTGACTACTTTCTTCTATGTATTTTTTCTTCAGTATCGGCAAACTTATATCAAGTTGTAAAGCAAGGTTATCAGCTTCTGCAGGAGTAATATTAATCATTAACGACTTGCAACAATTACCACACTGCGTACAATCTATTTGGGGAGTAATGCTATCATTGATTTCATGCACAGCCTTATCTACCGCAGCAACATCCTGTTGTTTTAAAAAAATACGGAAACTATCATTTTCATATTCTCTTTCATGGGCAAGATTTTCAATAAGAGTAAGGTCGGTTACTAAGGGTTGCAAATAAAATGGTTTAAATAAAGGTAGGGGAATAATGCATAATTCAGATATACCCAATGTTATAAATTAGTGCTTAATATCTTTTTGCCATAGTGTTAAAATTCAGCAACAGTAGTTATTACTTTTCAAGTAAGGTATAATACAATAGTGATAAATGCAACCATTAACATACTAAAGGATACTTGATAATCTACCCTTACCTTCTCTGTTCAGCAATTGAATAATAATTAAATATACCAATAGCTAAGGGGGAAAATTTCAAAATGGACTTGGCCCATTTGGCCATTGCCAATGTTGTGCTGTATTTTTAAAACAAGCATTTGTTTTTCCATGGAGCATCATGGCGTCGCACGTCTAGAGGTCTGTGCTACATAGTAAGCTTTTTTACCACCTTTGCTCCTTACTAATCAAACACAGCCACCATAACACCTTCAGAAGCGGGCATAGACGGCACATTCATGGTTCTTCCGTTGTAGTACAGGTTTATTGGTTTGCTGTTAGCGGGTATCATCATGTCAACAGCATTCATAAACGGCATCATACTAAACAGTGAGAGTTTGTTACCCCCTGTGACATTATCTCCATTATCAAACAGGAAGTAAGCAATACAAGTCTTTTCCGCTGCTGAATAGATTTTGGCAGACAGTGCTAACCCATTTACCGTCAGGCTATCCCTTCCGCTTATAACCGCTTTAGATGAACTAAATACAGCCAATACAGATTGCTCATGGCTTGTGGGTAGTGCATTGCTTAGCATGGCTGTAATGCCTTGATTACCAAGTGTGCGCAGATATACTACAGGATTACTTATTGCAAACGGTTCCCGAAAGTAGTGTACAGGCCTTTTAGCCGTGTCGGCAGACAAGACCACCATTTCATAATACTCCCCGTCCTTGGCCTCAAAGCCGCCCCAGTAACCCATTTTGTCAGTGGTAGTTTCAAACTGTGGTGAGGTGGTTTTACGCTTACCGGTTTTGTTGTCCATTTCATAAATGATTATGGTTGCATTAGCCTCTGCTTTGTTTTCACCAAAAGTAACAGCACGGCCGCTCACCATTATAGGCAGTTTGTGTTGGCTCACTTTGGTAGCTGCATTGGTACCATTGAAAAACGCAAACATGGCAGCAAAGGTCTCGCTGCAAGTGGCTACTTCATAGTGGTCTTTACCACTAAGTGAAATGTTGGTGGCACCTGCCACATCTGCACCGCCACTCACCAGGTCATCTTTTGAGTAAATGTTCATGGTGGGCACGGTTGCAGGCTTGCTTAGTCGACCACTGCCTATGTGTACATAGTGAGCCACCTTAGCCGCATGAATGCTGTCTTTCAGGTAGCCATAGCACAACCCGCCACCGGCAGAATGACCCACCAAATTCACTTGTGATGCACCGGTTTTGTTCAACACAATATTAATGATAGAGTCTAGCTGTAGGGATGCCTTGTTGTTGCCAAATGCCACCGTGTTCCAGTCCACAGTTATCAGTTGCAATGGGCTGTAGCCCTGTTCCATAAAGCGTTGTATGGGTTGGGTGTAGGTATCGCCGCTACCCAACATGCCATGTACAAACACTATAGGGTTGTAGGTGGCAGCGGTCTGTGCAGTAGCACAATACACCACCAATGAAAGGAGCATTGTTACAATAGTTTTTTTCATGGAACCAGTTTGATGGCTAAAACTACTTTGGTTTATGGTAGAAACCCTACAATTTTTTGTGAGATGAAGAAAAAGGACATTTGTAAAAGGTTTCGTTGTTTTGCTATGCAATTTTGAATTTAACGGGTGTAGTATCGGAAAGTCTTATGATTTTCTTTTTTGCCTCCAAATCCAGTTTTACCCATTCCATATACCACTCAAAAGAACCTTCAAAATTTATGTTGTTCTTTTTAAAGTCCTCGGTTATTGTGGACAATATTTCTTTATGAGTTAATTGTGCTTTTCCTTTAAGACAATTCAAAAGCGATTTTTCTATAATGCTGTATTTGTCTTTACTCATACTTATGGCTTTTTTGCCTGCAGGATGTTGAAGTTGTATTTTTTGTTCCATTTTGCTTTTCATTTTATCAAGTCTTTAATAGATTTTGTTTTTACGTGATTACGGTTACCGATGTCATACCCCTGGACATATATGCTCTCACTTCTTTATTGATGTCTGTTTTGTTTTGAATTTTGAAGTGATGAACGTAAAACCGATTATCTAAGTTATCAATTTTATAAAAACATTGACTTTCAGTATAGGGTTTTGTAAAAACGAAATGAACGTTTATGAAATCAGCACCGATTTTGTTAATTGAACAAAAACGCATCATAGTCAACAATGCAACCCGTGTCTTTAAAGGATGAATATCAAACTCGCCAATTTTTTTGTACTCTGAAATAAAGTAATTGAATAGGTCAATCATATTTTGAGTCTTATCATTTAAAAAATCATCTATAGTGAAATTGCCACAAGAGTGCGATTGATTAGTGTTGTAAAATTTATGATTGCATTTGGGGCAGATCCACATTTTATTTTTTTGTAGAAGATTTCTGTTTATAAATACTCAAAACACTTTTAAGAAAATCCTTAATGACTTTTAATTTTGCCTGCTCTTCAGATTTTATTTCTACATACCGTGATATCTTTCCTTTGCCTTGAAGTAAAAGGTCAGGGTCCGGTAATTCTGTTCCCCAATTGAAACCAAGCTTCAATCCCTTTTTGGAAGGAATAATGGTGCAAATTAATTCAGAATATTTTTGTCCGTAACAATATGCAATCATTTTTGCAGGCATATCTAACTGCTCAGTTATATTTGGAAGTGTGGCAATAATTACACTCCGGAGCGTTTTGGCACTTTTATTAATCTGCTCATCATACTGTGATAAAAAATCCTCCACATTGTTTATTGTTTCCATTTACAATGCCTGTTTAGATTTGAATTTATTGAAAAACCAGTCAACTAAAAACACCAATAAAACCGAGAATAAAAAGTTTGTCAAAATAATTGCCCACGGGGTTTCATACACTTTTACTCCGGTATTTAAATAATGTGAAACTCCGGAGGCAATTGCAACCGGCGTTTCAATTAGTGCGGTAGCAGCCCTTATTGGCTTTGGCAAAGTTTCGTGAACATAGAAAAACAATGTCAATAAAGTTGTGAGAAAAATAATTTGTACAATGATTTTTATATTTCTTTTGGACAGAATCATTTTTATTTATTGGCTTTTGCCTTGTACTAAAGCTGCATCAAACATTTTACTTAGAATTTTCAAATCAATATCTTCCAGCTTGTTGACATAGATACATCCGCCTGCAGTTTTGTATTTGCCTAATTTTTTGAGTGACTCCTCATATTCTTTATGGTTAATCATAAGGTATAATGTTAGATTTGCTTTCCGGGGAGAAAAACCCAACAGGAACCAATCAACTTCTCTACCACTTGTTGGACTTTTGTATCTTTTGTTTCCAAAGCCAATTATTGAACCTCCCCACATTTTAGCATCTTCTCCGCTTGCCTTTTTCATCATTTCCAAAAGCACAAGACTGTCGTTTCGCTTTTGTTCATCTTTAACTGTATTGATAAAATCCTCCACGCTATCGGAAGTTTGTTTTGTTTTTATTTCTGCCAGTTTTGATTTTTTTTCAGCCATCTTAATTGTTTTTTGTGTTGTCTATTTTTTCATATTTGTTTCATAAATGTCAATCCACTGTTTTACACTCATCTTTTTCATTAATTCGCCTATGAGTTCGTAGGGTATCTCCTCCAACTTCTTAAAGCGGATGCAGCTTTTTCCCATATCCAGTTTTTGCTTGCTGTGCTTTGGATATTCAGTTACAAACCATTTTAATAAAGCCGGATCCGCATAAATACCCATGTGGTAAAAATTGATAGATTGCTTTTGCGAAGCAATTCCTGCAAATGGTAGTGGTTCGCTTGGTTTACAATGGTAACCTGCGGGATAAAGTGTGTGCGGAACTACATAACCCAAACCACCATAACTAATGGCTGCTTCAAAACCTTTGGGCAGGTTCTTCACAATCACTTCATGTAGTTTGTTAAAAGGTTCAACTCTCTCCTGCGGAAGGTTGATTAAAATTTCTGTTACTGTTTTACCTGAAGCTTTCATATGTCGGCGTTTTGCTGCTCTGAACTAATTGACAGTGTTTTCATTTTACAATAACTGCTAAGAAATATGGATTTGCGGATTTAAGAAAATAATATGCCGCTAACTTAAATCTGCTGTTGATTGAAAACAATTAGTTGAAGTTAAGAATAAAATGGTTAGCGTTTGATGTCGTGCCTTAACTCAAATTAAAATACGACTTCAACACGTCTTGAAATCATTTGATTCGTTTAGGTTAATAATCGTTGGTTGGGTTTCGCTGCTGTTAGTATTTTCAGCAACAACTTATTTTGTGTTGTTTGATGTAGGTGTGATTAGTTCAGGTTTATATGGAACTCCAAATTGTAAGCCCACGAATCACTACTCAAACACTCTTTTGCTTACCGGACGAACCGTGTCCCGCACTTCAGTCGGGAGTCCTGCATTTCACGTTGTATTGAAGTTTCGCTTCACTAAACTTAAATACACAAGTTCAATATTATTTCATATGGTTTTCATCAAAATTAACCATCCAATTAACACCAAATTTGTCTACAAACATTCCAAAGTAGGCGCCCCAAAACGTTTTCTCCATAGGCATAGTAATTTGTCCGCCTGCGGAAAGCCCATTAAATAGTTTATCCGCCTCATCTTTGCTCCCGGCGTTTATAGATATTGAATAATTATTCCCTTGTTGATAATTATCACCCCAACCTCCACCTGTATCACTACCCATTAAAATGGTTTCTTTACTTATGGGTAGTGAAACATGCATTATCCTATTTCCCTCCGCTTCAGAGATGGATGCGCAATTTTCTTGTGGTGGCATGTCCTTATAGCGACCTATGTATGGAAATTCTCCACCAAAAACTGACTTATAAAAACCAAAAGCTTCTTCACAATTGCCATTAAAAGTGAGATAGACATTTACTGTTGCCATAGTTTCCTTTATTTATTGATTAAGTTTAAGTTTCTAAAATTATACTTTTTTTTAAACAAAATAATAAAGCAGAAGTTAAAAGGAATAGGTAAAATATCTAACCATTAACTATACGACGTGAAAAAACTGGAAGGTATTATACTTAAAAAACCTTGGCTTTGTTTCGGGTGACATTTAATAAAGGTTTATTGTAAACGCTAAATGCGAAAGCTTTGCAAGCTTGATTTTAGTTACGATAAAACGGAAACTATTAGGGTAATAAAGCTTCTTTGCTCTATTTTGTTGTGGGTTATTTTGGTAATTTGGCATTAGTAAGCATTTTATTAGCTAAAGCTAATTTTTCAGGGAATAACACTTTGCCCCTAAAACGTTCAAGGCTTATATCAATTTTCACAATTGGTACTTTTGCTTTATTTAAATCATCAATTTTCATAAATTAATATTTTTATTTTTTCTTGTTACTAAGAAGCCCAAATAATCCTCGCCAATAATAAACTCTTCAAACGATTCATCTATTTTTTGCCTTTGCAGGTGTTCTTCACCTGCAAACTTGTACATAATGCAGGCCTGTTCAAGACGGACTCTTTTTTACCGCTGTTGGTGTTTACCTAACAACTTGATTAGACACTCAAAAACAGCTTATGTTGTGTTGTTGGATGTAGGTGTGATTGGTTCCGGTTGATAGGGAACTCCAAATTGAAAGCCAACGAATCATTACCCAAACACGATTTTGTTTACCGGACGAAGTCCTGCTTTTCAAGTTGTAATGAAGTTACGCTTCGCTAACCTTCTACAAACATAACGAACACTTATTCTAGCTGGGAAACCTTAGGTGGACAAAACGGGCAAATAAAACGGGTTTATTGGTAAGAGTTTTTCTGTTGTGTTTGAATGTGAAAATCATCTTCAAAGGCTAACGACAAAATGCCCTCAAAACCTACTTAGTTTTTTTATCTGTTGTTATGATGCTATGGCTGTCGGCTGTATGTAATGGTGTCTGCATTGCTGGTTTGTCTTAGCTTTAGGGTGGCTGCATCGAGTAGTAAAATGTCATTGATTTCAGAAGAGCTATCAATGGAAGTTGTCAGCTGAGTCTTAGCCGCATTTAAAGAATATGTACCGGTTATGGTTTGCGGATCCGATGCGCTACATTTAGTAGCACCTTCATCTACAGATAGCTGAGTGCTGGTAAATGTAATGATATTGTCTATGATACAACTGCCTACGGCAGTGCCAAAAACATTGGCACCATTGTGCCGGTAACCTGACATTTTCCATTTGCCAATTATGGACGGGGTAGAAGCAGTATCATCTTTTTTACATGAGACTGCAATTAGTAATGTTGCTATCGCTGTGAGGAAGAGAAACTTAAGTTTTTGCATAATATATTTTTTTTTAATTGAATAGTAATGATTACGGGTAAAAATGAAATATTATATTCCACAAAATTACCCACCAGCTTTCTTTTTACCACCCGTTAAATCACCCTTTTTTACAGTATTTTAACCCTAGCTGGAAAGAACACCTTGCAACGACGTTTTAATCTTTCTTTTTTAGCAAACACAGACAAAGGCAAAATCCCCGCCGTTATTTGATTGTGTATTGTGTCGCTGAACCACTAGCATGCTTTTCAATAAGATTTTTGTCTATTAAAGTTGAGAGTAGTCTTATAATAATCATTCTGGAAATTCCTAATCCTTTTACTATTTCACTGGATTTACAGCCGGGATGATTCTGTATAAAACTAACTACGAGTTTTTCACGAGGAAGCAATTGCTCTCCTTCTGCTTGATTAATTTGCAGCTTTTGCATTAATAGTTCTTGAATATTTTTTAAGGAATCGAAAAAGAAATTTACCCAATCACTAATGTTTTCATTTGGTCGTTGGGCTTGACAACTTCTTAGTACCCGGTAATATTCAAGTTTTCTACTTTCTATTTCATGCTCGAAGCTTACATACACAATCCACTTATATCCGTTTTTTAATAGTAGCAATGAAGATATTAGTCTGCTTAATCTACCATTACCATCTTGAAAGGGATGTATGCTTAGAAACTCATACGTAAATATGGAACATTTCACAAGTGGATGAATTGAACTTTCATTGTTATACCATTCGATTAAATTATTCATTGCAGACTCAGTATCAATTCCAGGCTCTGTAGTTTGGAATATTAATTGACTTGTTCCATCAGGATATTTTGCTTCAACTGCATTACTGTGCTGTTTATAATTGCCTTTATGCCATTCATCTTTTGTACTATATTTCATCAAAATGTTATGCAAGTTTTTAATATCTCCTTCTGCGATTTGTATATCGTTGTATGAATCAGATATTATATCCAAAGCTTCAAAATAACCTACCACTTCTTGAGAATCTCTATCTTCGAGCTTAGAGATGTCAATATTTTTAAGAAGCACATTTACTTCTTCGTCACTTAGTTTCGAACCTTCTATTCGGGTAGATGCCCCTACGCTTCTAACTGTTGCAATTGATTTGAGTTGTTTTAAACTTTGTTTTTCACGCCTTTCTATTGAAGTCCAAGATGCATCGAATCTATCAATATGACTTATCAAAGAGATTATTTGCCAATCTAACTGTAGGATAAAATTATATACTGAATTCCCCATTGGTGATGTCATAAATTGCTACAAAATGATACAAGATACTACAAAGTGATACAAAGTAATACAAAAGTGATACGGGATGATATAAAATAGTACAAAGTGCTTGGCTGCTTAATAATAAAAAGAAAGTAAATGAATGAGGTATAATTCTGACTATTTTTTTGAAATGTTTTGAAAATTTTTCCGCTGTTGGTGTTTCCCGAATAACAAGATTAGAGATTCACAACAACTTATGCTATGTTGTTTGATGCAGGTGAAATTAGTTCAGACTTATAGGGAACTCCACATGCAACAGCAACGAACAGTTACTCAATCACTCTTTTTGCTTACGGGACGAACCGTGTCCCGCACTTCAGTCGGGAGTCCTGCTTTTCATGTTGCACTTAAGTTTCGATTTGAGTAAAATATGTGGTTAATTTCTATTTCAACTATAGTATTTTTGACTTCATAAAAATGAAATAGATTGGAAAGAATTACTAAGGAAATAATAATTGAATTTATTCGTAGAAATGAAGTTGAATTAAACTCTACACATACAAGATTGTGTCTGCCTGTTATAAACAGGATATTCAAAAAAATGTCTGCCGGGATTAAGTTCTCGGGTATAAAAGTTGAAAATAATTTAATTTGTGATGGCCATCATAGATATATAGCATCAATATTAGCAAATTTTCCACTAGAGAGAATTCCAGGAAACATAACTTCTGCTACTGAACTAGTTCATTGGGAATCAGTCACTTTTGAGGACGAAGAATGGGATACACCAGCGAAAATAAATATGCTAAATGAGCAAGATGCAGCATATAACAATATCTCAATTGAGAAAATCGTTGAATTGCTGAAATAAGGTTTAAATTTGCTTATTATGTTATGCTTCTTAGACATAGATGGCGTTATGGTACCTGCCAAAGGTTGGAAAAGTCCTGAAATACTGGATGATGGTTTTCCTGCCTTTAGTGGTAAAGCAACAAGTACACTTCAGAATTTTATTTCTGACGAGGTTACGGTTATGCTTACAACTTCACATAAGTCAAAGTTCAGTATTGAGGAATGGAGGAACATTTTCAAGAATAGAGGTATTAACATTGAAAATATAAAATCCTTACCTGAAAATTTCAAGAATTTAAGTAGGAAAGATGAACTTGTCAATTGGTTTAATTTCAATAGTGTAGATGAAAATTTTGTGATTATTGACGATGATACATCTTTAAATGAACTTCCTGATTTCTTAAAAGAAAATTTGATTCTTACCAGCCCATATATAGGCCTTACTGAAGAACATTTGCCAATTATAAAATCTATCTTAACTAAGGGATTGCAACCTGCAAAATAGATTTCAGGAAATATAATTACACCTCACTAATCACATAGTGGGGTGTTTCATTCTTAAAGCAGGCCTATCGGGAACTCACCATGCAACAGCAAACAAACTTATAGTCAATCACTCCTTTGCTTACCGGTCAAAGTCCTGCATTTCATGTTGTATTAAAGTTACGCTTCGCTAAACTTCAACAAAAACACCGAACACTTATTCTAGCTAGGCACAACTGTATCAACTTCTACACTTTTCCTATTTTTCAAAAAAATACGGAAACCGTCATTTTCAAATTCTGTTTCAATAGAAAGGCTGCTGATAATTTTTAGATTGGTAACTAAAGGTGGCAATAATAATAGTTTGAATAAAGGTATTTGGTTTTATTGTTCATTATTCCATGTTCATGGTTCACTGTTCTATTTATTATCATTTCTGGCTCTCAAGTGTATTCTTTCCAACATTGTAAGCATAAACGGCTGCCGGCAAATATTGAATTTGTATGTTATTGTATTCCTTTATTCCTGATTTGTCAATTGATGTAACCAATGCCTGATTTAGTTTATTTTCTTCACAGAACGAAGCAAGGCTTTTCAATTCATTCGGGGCTTCAAAATATCTGTTGCTCCATTTTATTTCAACCGCCCAATCTGCCTTGTTTGTTTTTCTACTTATGTTCACCAGGTCTACTTCTCCGTTTTTCCATCTTGCATAGTATGGAATGAATGAGGTCCGCTGCATCCATTGGCTAAAAATGGCTGTTTCAACTATTGCCCCCATACCATCAGATTCGGCTGTCAGCGGTGCGAACAAGGCACTTCTTAAACTTGGATTTGTCAGATAAATTTTAAAGAAGTTTTCCCGCTGAAAACGACCTGCTTTTTGGTCAACACGTTTTACTATATGAACTAAAAATGCTGCTTCTAAATAGGATAAATACTGTCGTAGCGTAACCTTTTTTACGCCACTGCTTTTGCTTAATGCATCTATGCTGCATTCGTGTCCGCTATTCCACGCTATTGTGGTAAAAAGTGAATTTAGTTCCTGAACATCCTGTATCCCATACAAACCCGGCAAATCCCTAAGCAATACTTTGTCAATTATATCCGCCCTCATAAACCTTTCGGGGTTGCTTTGTATTTCCTGGTTGAAAATCACTTCAGGGTATCCACCAAAATTTACATAATTAATAAAGTGTTTGTTTAATTCTGTGATGTTGGTTGTTGATGAAAAAATGGCAATGTTTCCTTTCCAATTGATAGTATCAGCCTTAATTAAGGCGCCTAAGTTTTTAAGGTGGATGAATTCATAAAATGTTAATGGCGGCAGCATAAAGTCAGTAAATCTACCGGCCCCACTCTCATTGCTTTTTAGTTTTAAAGCCGCAGCAGCAGAACCACTTGCAATAAATTTTGTATGATGGTAAACATCAACCAATGTCTTTAAATGAACTTCCCATTCTTTTAGATATTGTATTTCGTCAAAAAAGATGTACCAGCCATTTGTGTCCATGTTGCCAGTTGCCTTTTTAGCCATGGTAAATAGTTCATCAAGCGGAATGTTGTTATAAATCGGCGTTTCGATGGATGCATACAAAATTTTTTGAGGAGGTACCCCTTCGGAAATTAATTGTTGAATGGTGTGGTAAAGCATAACAGTTTTTCCTACACGTCTTGGCCCCATTAATACAGTTGCCCTGTGCACTGTAGTGTTCTTAACCAGTGCGTAGAATAAATTGAAATAGAGCCGCGGTGAAAACGCTTGATAATAACTATCTAAATCACCAGTTGCCCACCAGGGATTTTCAAATTGGAGCCTTGCTATAATTTGCTCTTCTGAAAAAGGGGATAATGCCATAAAAGACACAAATATAACAAATAAGGTTTAAAATAAAACCTTATTTTACGAAATAATTGTAAATAAGACATTTTTGCTGTAAAAAATATCTTATTTCTTGTTTTTCGTGTTACGTCAATATGCTTAAGATATGTTCAGGTAAAACGTGAAAGGCTTTTTATCTGAATAGATATAGGTGAATCTACGGGAAGATAACTTTATTTTGTTAGGCAGGTGTTGTTGTATGTGGCAAATGACTTAATCCGGCATTTTATGGGACTACAGCATTGTTTTCGTGCTTCTTTATGCTAAAACCCAAAGGCAAAAAACACTCTATTGCTTACCGGACACACTGTGTCCCGCACTTTAGTCGGGAGTTCCGGATTTCATTTTAAATTTAAGTTACCGCTTCGCTCAGTCATAAAGTAGCTTGGGTGGTAAACTATAGGTGGTGCGGATTTATTGTCCGGAGCGAACGTTGGGGTCCCTTACAGGAGACCCCAACGGGACGAAAGAGATTCACCAACAGCTTATGCTATGTTGTTTGTTACAGGTGAAATTAATTCAGGCTTATCTTGAACTCCACGAGCAACAGCCAACAAACCCTTACTCAATCACTCTTTTTGCTTACCGGATGGAGCTCTGCTTTTCATGCTTCATTTAAGTTACGCTTCGCTTAAACTTAAACGAGTACAACGAACACTTATTCTAGCTGGTGAATCTACGGGAAGATAAATTTATTTTGTTAGGCAGGTGTTGTTGTATGTTACAGATGAATTAATCCGGCATTTTATGGGACTACAGCATTGTTTTCGTGCTTCTTTATTCTAAAACTCAAAGGCAAAAAAGCACTCTATTGCTTACCGGACGAACCGTGTCCCGCACTTCAGTCGGGAGTCTTGCTTTTAATGCTACATTTAAGTTTCGCTTTGATTAAAATGATATTGGAGTTGTTCATTTGTAAGTCAATTTTATTCTGTCATTTTCTCTTTTCACCTTACCTTGTTGAACTGCTGTGTCAATGACGTAACGTAAAATTGCGTCAATCTGATTGCCTACTTTGGCAAAACCAAAAGTCCGAGCCAAATAACGAAGCAGTTCAGCTTCCTCTATGCTCAAATTGTTTGTTACAACTTCCTGTAAAGCAACTAAAACTTCTTCGGGTGCAATGTCCTCCATATTTCGTTTTTCAATGTCGTTTCTGCGGTAGTAGTCTAAAGTCGTGTTGTTACTCCAATAAAATGGCTGATGATGTGTCGTCTGCACAAGATTCATCTCTTTGATTATTCCTTCCAAATGCTTGTCTAACCTTGCCCCTACACGACTGGTATTCCACGCTTGCAATACTTTTTTATACAATAAACTTTTGCTGATAGGAGCCTCTGTGTCTACCAAGGATTGTATCTGCTGCTTTATGGTATTGCGGTTTTGAAACTCATACATCGTTTCACTGTTAGCATTAGAAATAGATGTTAGGGTATGGAAAGTATAAGGCTTTTGTTTGGTTACAAAATTGATTGGTAAAATCTCTTCTGGCATTGCTTTAATAGATTCAAATGCTGGTTCAACAATTGGTTCGGCAATACTTTCTGTTTTAACTTCGGGCTGTGTTTGAAGTTGCTTTACTTTCTCAATTATTGTATCAATAATTGTATCAGAGTTTTCACGCCAGTCAATTGTCCAAATGCGATGAATATTCCAACCTAATGCTTTCAGCACGGAAGGCATTACCATTTCTCTGTCGTTGGTGGTGTGGGCATTATAGTAGTAATGACCGTCAACCACAATTCCCAAAATATATTGTTGCGGTTTGTCGGGATGAACAATACCAATGTCCACTTTAAAACCAGAAGTGCCAATATTACACTTTACATTTAATCCTTTTTCCTGTAATTTTTTGCTAATTGATGCTGATAAGTGTTGCTTGTTAAAGGTTTCTTGAACATCTTCAGGACGAACGCTCAAATGTCCCTTTTCTGCAAATTGCAAAAATGCTTTCAATCCTGCCACACCTTCGGCTGCTGTGCGGCTTAAATCAATTTGGTCTGTTTGCAATGTAACGAAAATGTGCATTTCATAACGGGCACGAGTTACTGCTACATTTAATCTACGCCAGCCACCATCACGATTTAATGGCCCAAAATTCATACTCATTTTACCTTCCTCATCGGGTGCATAGCACACTGAAAATAGAATAATATCACGTTCATCACCTTGGACATTTTCTAAGTTTTTTATAAACAATGGCTCGTTACTTTCATTGGCAAATTCTTCCAATTTTGGGTCAGACATAAAGAGCTTTTGAAGTTTGTCTTCTATGAGATTCTGTTGTGTTTGACTGAATGTAACAACACCTACACTCAATTTCCGTTTTTGTGAATCGCTGTAATGTGTTTTAATGTATTGCACAATCTCATCAGCTTCAAATTTATTAGTCCGTGTTTTACCTTTATCATAAAATCCTTTTACTGGATGATGCTTTACTTTACGGTTCAGATCATCAAATGAAGGGAATGTTAGAAGTTTGTTTTCGTAATAATTTACATTGCTGAAAGCAATTAGACTTTCGTGTTTACTGCGATAATGTCGCAACAAATATTTTGAAGGCACGGACAACGACAAACAATCATCTAAAATGCTTTCCAAATCTTCCACGTCCATATTTTCTTCGTCCAACTTTACGGTGCTGAAAAATGAGGTAGGTGGCATTTGTTTTGGGTCACCAACAATAATAGCTTGTTTAGCTCTTGCCAAGGCACTTACTGCTTCGCAAGTTGGCAACTGCGATGCCTCGTCAAAAATTAAAATATCAAAATGTTTTGTGTTTACATCAAAATACTGTGCTACTGAAATCGGACTCATCAGCATACAAGGAGCAATGCGTGGAAGTAATGCAGGAATTTGGTCAAATAGTTTTCTAATACTCAAACCCCTGCCTCTATTTTTGATGGCTCGTTGTAAAATTCCAATTTCCGAACTTTGCATTGCTTCTGTTGTAGTGTTCGGCAATTGTGCCGCTAACTTCACTCGCAATTCTTGAATGGTGAGATTTTGAAAGTCTTTTGCAATATTTTTATACTGTTCAATTTTACTTTCAAACAAGCCGACATTGAATAAACTTAATGATTCGTGTTGTGAGATAATGCGTTGTGCAATGGAAGCGTGAACGGTGTAATTAAAGTAATCAGCGATGTTTTCAGAGTTACACAAATTGTTTTCATAATCACTTATCATCCATTGCAAACTCAAAACCTCGCCTTGATTGCGAAGTTGAACATAGTTCATCCAATTTCTTAATTGCGGAAGATGTGTTTGTATTTTTTGAAGTTGTGTTATGGTTTCATTTATCCAGTTTTCTTTTTGTAGGAAATTAATCCCTGTAAGTGTTTCATAATTTTTCTTTTGCTCGTTGAAAATTGATGTTAGTTGAATAAACTCTAAAATGGAAGTAAGATTACTTTTCTTAATTTCATCAGAATACTGCAAGTTTTTTTCTTGCCAAATCAGAACCCATTTGCCAAGCCCATTACGCTCCCAATTATTTGTTATACTGCTTAGTTGCTGAATCAATGACACTTTATTGTCAATATCTGACAAATCGGTTTGTTCGTCTTTGAATAAATTTTTCAATGACTGCTGCACAACACCAAAGCGGCTTTGTTGCAGAAGACTTTTCACCTCTTGTAACTGATTGTTATAGGAAAAAAGTTGCTCTAATTCGGTGTCATTATTAAAAGGAGCATTTCTAAAAACGGCTAACTGCTTTTTTATTTTTCTTGTTTGTAACCATTTGGGCAAGAACCAACTTTGTTGTGCTTGTTTCCATTCAATTTCTGTTGCTGCAATATTTGTGGATAATACGTTGCGATTGTAATCTTTTAAAATACTGTTTAAAACTGACAGATATTGACGATATGCCTTACTCCATTCTTCATACTCATTGTAATTTTCTTTGTCTGACAAATAGCGTATAAGTTCCAAAGGAATGTCAGGCAAAT
Source organism: Segetibacter sp. (assembly GCA_043736115.1). Lineage (GTDB taxonomy): Bacteria > Bacteroidota > Bacteroidia > Chitinophagales > Chitinophagaceae > Segetibacter. The sequence continues at coordinate 111,170 of JAYTDC010000191.1, forward strand.
TTTGTAAGGCATTTATTACCTGAACAAATTGTTCCCATTCCGTTTTAAATTGTATGGGAAACGGAAAATGTATAGACTTAGCCAGCGATTGCGATTTGCTTTGCACATCGGGCAAAAGGTTCAATAGTTTTTGTGTTTGTGTTGAAATATCATCACTTACCGAGGGTGAATACTGCGGTAAATTCAAAGCAGTCAATGAATTTTCAGACGGGTGAATAAGTAGTTTTGTTATTGATTCAAATTGTGGAAGCCAATCTGTCCATTGTTGCCAAAGTGTTGGGTTTAGTTGTTGTAGAACAGTTTCTGAAATGAAATTTTTAGGAAAAATATTTTCGCTATAATTTTCTAAAGCAGTTATGCTATCGTATAAACTCCAACCAACTTGTTGTTTTTGGTGCAATACATTTACATAATTGCTGATAGCTTTCTTGGCAATGTCTAACCGCTCTGCTTCTTGCTGAAAATCGGCTGTTCGTGCAAGTTTTGCCGTTTCAATTGATTTTGCCATTTGCTGCAACACATCAGACTTTTTCGATTTATTGGAGTGTAGTTCCAATGTAAATGGTGCAAGTCCGATTTGCTCCAATCGTTTATGAACAACATCTAACGCTGCTTTTTTTGCTGCTACAAACAACACTCTTTTTCCACGATACAAAGCATCTGCGATAATGTTGGTAATGGTTTGAGATTTTCCTGTTCCGGGAGGTCCGTGCAAAACAAAACTACGCCCTTGCTGTGCTGCAAGCACCGCCTCCATTTGCGAAACATCGGTTGATATGGGAAGGACGATAGACTGTGAATGAACATTGTCAAAATCGTTGGCAGAATAGGGTTCGTGATTTTCATTGAATACTAATTTACCATCTACCAAACTACGCACCATATCGCTTTTCAGCATTTCTTCTTGATGCACTACAATGTCTTTCCAAAGAATAAGTTTGCTGAATGAAAAATTCCCTAAGACTAACTGCTCCATCACATCCCAACCTCTCAACTGCTTTATTGCTTGCCGAAGTAATCCCATCACTTTAGCTACATCAACTCCTTTTTCGTCTGTTGGAAGTTGTTCTAATGCTCCTAAATTTAGTTCATACTCTTGCCGAAGAAATTCCACCAGTGTAATGTTTATCATTGTTTCTTCTTCGCGGCTTTTCAAAGTAAACTTGCTGTTTACAGACCTGCGACTAATTTCTACAGGCAACAAAAGAATTGGAGAGTAGCGTGGTTGTTCGGGAGTTTTTCTGTCAAACCATTTAAGTAGTCCAACTGCTAAATACAAAGTGCTTGAGCCATTTTCTTCAATAGCTTGTTTTGCATTTTTATGAATATAAACGAGAATGTTATCTAAATCCTGTTGATGATAGTGAGTTAATAAACGATTGTGCTTTAACTCGTCATTCCCTAATTGATATAGTGGAGAAGATTGATGAAGCGGCTGTGAGAATAAATTATATTTTCTCAAAACCTCTGCATTCGGGTTGGGCATAATAGAAAAACTTTTCCCATCCGATAATGTGTCCTCTAAATTACTGATGTCAATATCTACCAATTGCAACATATTACGGGTGATATGCAGATTAAGCAAATTGTTGCGAAGTGATAAATCCAACAGTTTACGTTCCCATATTTTTTGCTTGGTTTTTGGTTGTTTGCCTTGCAATAATTCGTCTTGATAAATAGTTCCAATCTCAAAACGGTTTTCCATAGAAGCCGTTTCCTTTTCCGTTTGCTTTATTGCTTCTTCATCTAACTGCGTTCCTGTAGCGTTTGTTAGCAAAGGCAATGGACGAATGCGGAGAGTTCTTGCACGTTTTATATCTACTGATAGCAAAAATTCTTCTTTTTGAACTAACTGTGCTTCGCCTGCATTAAGTGCATCACTGAACTTAATATTATTCCCCTTGCATACACTTGTTGCTTCAACGGCTGCCATTTCACGTATTCCTTTAGAAAGGCGTTTCGTAATTGCAGTTTTATCATCATTTATTACTTCAGAAAATTTGTCGTCCTGTAACCAGCAACCAACAAAAGCGTGACCACGAACAATAATTAAAATTGGATTTAGGTCAACTGCTTCTAAACAAGCGGCAAACAACAAACTGATGTCAATGCAGTTTCCGAATTTTTCTTGTTGAATGGTATTAAGCAAACGTAACCTTTGTCCCATTTCTTCATAACCTGGAGGCAAAGAACTGTAAATAATTTCCTCGCTTTGAATGGCGGAATAAATCGCTGAAATAATTTGCAATACACGTTCAGGGTCGTAGCTCTGATAACCTTCAAAAGCCGTTTTTAATCCTTGCTTTTCTAATATTTCAATCGCCTTCCTTTTAATGTGGTATATGTAAGGATGATTGGGAGTAACATAAGCTGCTATGAGTTCGGGCAATACCTGAAACCCGCCAAAATTTTCTAATGGTTGAATGTTTATCGCAATCGTTTCTTTAAGTATTGAAACTTCTTTTTCGCATACTTCAATAGTAATGTTGCCCTTTTCAGTTTCGGATAGCTTGTTAAGAAATTCACGGTTTACTTTTAAATTTTCTAACGGAATTTTTACGTCCTTTTTTGCAGGAACAATTGAAACACTGTAATTAAATGGCTCAATGCATGGGAGGTCAGCAGTTATCTTTATTTCAAGTTGAGCATAATCTGTTTCAGAAGTATTTTCAATCGTCAATGACTGAATGGGTTTAATATCGTTCAGATACAAAGAGATGTTTAAAAATGGCAGTGTCTGCTTATTTATTTTGAGAGTTGCTTGTTCTTGCATTACTTATTTTTTTCTATTAAAGTTCATCAAATTTTGCTTGCATTGTAGGGTTGCCTTGCGTTAGTTTTTTGATGGTTAAATCTTCCGCTTTTTGATTTGCAAGGCGAAGATTGTTATCAGATGATAGTAAAGCGTCCTTGGTTTTTTGAAGATGGTCAATAGTTTTATCTATTTCTTCAATTGCTGTTTTAAATTTACGACTTGCTAAGTCGTAATTTCTTGCAAAACCCTCTTTGAAAGTATTTATCTTTTCCTCAAAATTAGTTATGTCAATATTTTGATTCCTTTCTAAAGCAAGTGCTGCTTTGTATTGCATAGAATTCATTGCAGCATTGCGCAGTAGTGTAATTATGGGAATGAAAAATTGAGGTCGCACAACATACATTTTGTTGTATTTATGCGATATATCAACTATTCCAGTATTATAAAATTCACTTTCTGGTTCTAAAAGGGAAACAAGAACAGCGTATTCGCATTTCTTCTCTGTGCGGTCTTTGTCAAGTTCTTTTAAGAAATCTTCATTCCTTTTTTTTGTAGCTGTTTCGTCACCCTCATTTTTCATTTCAAACATAATTGAAATGATTTCATTTCCTGCTTCGTCAGTTTCCCTGTAAATAAAATCGCCTTTACTACCAGATTTTGAGTCGTTGTCTTTTTCAAAATATGCTCTTTGAAAAGCTGTAGCACGAAGTTTGTTAAACTCGGTTTCGCAATGTTGTTCAAGTGTTTCGCCTATCATTTTTGTTGATAGTTTCAACTTCATATCCTTTCTAAGTGCAATCTCCTCGTCCTTGTGCTTAATGATGACATCTTTCTCCTTTAATTCAGCCGAATATTTTTCACTTAGTGATTTTTCGAGCAGTTGTTTTTCGGTGTCTTTTATTTTTAAATCGTTAGCCAAATTATCACGTTCCTTTTCAGCTTTTTGGGTGGCTTCATTAATAGCAAGTTTTTTCTCAACTTCTGCATTGTCAAGTTTTGATTTTAGTTGCAATAGTTCAGTTTCCTTTTCAGCCTTGAGTTCAGTCAATTCCTTGTCTTTCTTTGTGAGTTGTTCTTGCACAGAATTCCTAACATTTGCTTCGGCTAATTTTACAGCACTTTCTTTCTCTTTGTCGGCAAGATTTAGTCGTGTCTGTAATTCTTCTTCAAATTGATGGTCACGAACTTGTTTAAGTATGTCAGCAAAACCTGCTTCGTCAACTTTAAAAGCTTTCTTACAATTTGGGCAGATGATTTCGTTCATGTTGTTAAATATTGATAGTTTTAGTTTCCTTTTCTTATTAAAAGTTGTAATATATCAAATAATATTAATGATAAAATTTTTATAACATATTATTACATGTATTGCTTAAAATTATTTTCCGAAAAATAATTAGTTTATTTTTTTATTGTCATTACACTATTATTTATAGTATCCTAATTATGCTAAAGTAAACTTATTTGTAATAACAAATTATACTCTCAATTATTATTTATTTCATTAAAACATGAATTTCTCGGGTTTCCCCTCTCCCATTTATCCAATACCTTTATCAAAAAATAATCTATGGATCAACAGACCAATAAATACACTTTTGGTATGATAGGGCTTGGCACTATGGGGCGCAACCTGTTGCTTAATATGGCTGACCACAACTTTGCCGTGGCGGGGTACGATAAAGATGCTGCTAAAGCTGCCCTGTTAGACAAAGAAGGTGTTGGCAAAAAAGTACAATCGTTTACTACTATTACTGCTTTTGTGCAAAGCCTGCAAACGCCCCGTTCTATTATTATGTTGGTGCCTGCGGGCAAAATAGTAGATGCAGTTATAGATGAACTCACTCCCCTGTTAGACAAAGGCGATATTATTATAGATGGCGGCAACTCTCACTTTACAGATACCAACCGCCGGGTAGAACAGTTGGAGGCTAAAGGTTTTCACTTCTTCGGCATGGGCATTTCAGGCGGAGAAGAAGGGGCACGTCGTGGCCCAAGCATGATGCCCGGTGGCGATAAGGCGGCTTATGAAATCATGCAACCTGTCTTTGAATCCATTGCGGCTAAAGTAGATGGTGCGCCTTGTGTTACCTATATTGGTCCGGGTTCGGCAGGTCATTTTGTTAAGATGGTACACAACGGTATTGAGTACGCCATTATGCAACTGATAGCCGAGACTTACGAGATAATGAAGAAAGGCCTGCAAATGGACAATGCAGCAATCGGTCAGGTCTTTACCCAATGGAACGAAGGCCGGCTGCAATCTTTTCTGCTTGATATAACCAAAGATATTTTTGCCTACAAAGCACCCGGAGAAAATGAGTTGCTGTTGGATGCTATAAAAGATGAAGCACGGTCAAAAGGTACCGGCAAATGGACATCGCAGGTGGCTATGGATTTGGAAATGCCGTTGCAGGTAATAGACACCGCAGTTGCACTACGTGATTTATCTAAGTATAAAACCTTGCGTACAGAAATGGCTGCATTGTATCCTTCAAACATAGCGTTGCAGGGTGATAAGGCTGCTTTGCTTACAGCATTGGAACAGGCTTTTTATTGCAGCATGGTTATAACCTATGCACAGGGTATGCACCTGTTGTCAAAGGCTTCCAAAGATTACAGTTACAATCTTAACCTTGCCGAAATTGCTAAAATTTGGCGAGGTGGCTGTATCATCCGTTCGTTGTTTTTGAATGATATTTATAAAGCTTACAGCAATGACAACAACCTGCAACATTTGTTGTTAGATAAAGATGTTCAAGGCATCATTACCGAAACATTGCCGGGAGCAAGAAACATTGTTTCCAAATCAATTGAGGCAGGCATTGGTGTCTCCTGTTATGCTTCTGCCCTCACCTATTTTGATACATTGCGCAGCGAAAAAATGCCTTCTAACCTGATACAGGCACAGCGGGATTATTTTGGCGCACATACGTATGAATTGATTGGTAAAGAAGGTGTTTTTCATACGGAATGGCAGGGGTGATTTGCATCTCAATATTTTTTGCAGATTAAATTGAATAAAACAAAACGCTTTGTGCTCTCTGTGTTGCCTTTCTCTGTGTCCTCTGTGGTTAAAATAGCTTCTAAAACCACAAAGTGCCACAAAGCAGCATCACAAAGACACACAGAGAATATTTATTAAATAGAATGGTTTTGAATTTTAAACAGCAACTTTATAAACAAAGAAAATTGGAAAACCTATAAATTTAATATTGCGAATCAATAACAGGCTTCTAAATAATACGAAGAAAATGATTGACATAAATATGATAAACACTTTCTTTCAAACAAGCATACATCCTGATCCAAGAATATCAGTAGAAGAGTACAACAAAGAACTGGAAACTTCTGAAAAGGAAATAGAATCAGGCAACTACATAACACAAGAAGATTTAGAAAAAGAAATGGATAATTGGTAGACGCTAAAGAACAAACAATCAAAAATAAACTATGCCCGTTCAAAAATGTGACCCTACAATATTTGTAATCTTTGGTGCTACCGGCGACCTTAATTTTCGCAAACTTGCTCCTGCCCTATACAATTTATTTTTAGACGGTTGGTTGCCCGAAGAATTTGCGATGATTGGCACCGGACGTACAAGCTATACTGATGAAGCATTTCGTGAAAAAATGAAGGAAGGTGTCAATCAATTTTCGCGAAGCGGAAAAGCAGATGACAGCAAATGGGATGCATTTGCACAACACTTAACTTATCAGGTTGCCGATATAAAAAATGCTGACTCATTTAAAAACTTTGGAACTAAGATTGACTCATACAACGCCCAATGGAATGCCAAGGTAAATGTTATCTATTACCTTGCTGTAGCACCTGACTTGTTTCCTGTAATTGCTGAAAACATTTCAAAAGCAGGACTGATAAGTGATACAGAAAAAACACGCATTGTAATTGAAAAGCCTTTTGGCCACGACCTGGAAACATCTAAAGAGCTGAACAAATTGCTCTCCAATATTTTTAGCGAAAAACAAATCTACCGTATAGACCATTATTTGGGCAAAGAAACGGTGCAGAATATTATGGCTTTTCGCTTTGCTAACTCTATACTTGAACCACTTTGGAACAGAAGTTATATACAACATGTGCAGATTTCTGTTACAGAACAATTGGGTGTAGAAGACCGTGGCGGATACTATGAAGGT